>NZ_JBITEM010000020.1:0-157202 GCF_044455225.1 Nocardia sp. NPDC051321
CCGGCATCGAGCAGTCGGCCCGCGATGGCACCGCCCATCTTCCCGAGCCCGATGAAGCCCACCTGGCGAGTTGTCATGATTGTTCCTCCGTTCTCTGCAGGGATTGCGGTCATGAGTTTGCCATCGAGTGCGCGGGACATTTCCGCACCGATCTTGCGCAGCAATTCCCGGTCCGGTGAGGCCGAAGATCGCACCGGACCGTGCAATCCGCTACGGCGGGGTCGGATAAGGGTTGATCCTGGTCGGCGTCGGGTAGGCCACGCCAGGCCACAGCGCCTGCGACGCTCGGGGCCAGCGGTGCTGGTACGCGAGCGATTGACGACAGCGAGCGCCTGTGTTTGACTCTTGATCAAATAGATTTACTGACAGTAAAGCCAACTGTGGGCTCCGGCATGGCAATGCAGCCGCACGCGCGTGCTGTCGCCCGATCCGTGAGGGAGGCAACCGTGACGATCGGCCGGACCATGCTCGGTCCCGACACTCGAGACCCGTTGCCGGGTGCCAGCGCGGGACTCGTCGGCGAGGCTGCGCAGGACGGCAAGTTGGTGGTCTCGGACCGGGTCGCGGTCGATGCGCTGTTGGCGGAGTTCTTGCAGGCCAAGGAATCCGGTGCGGCCAGTGCTGAGGTGGTGCTGTTCGTCGGGCTGTTGCGCGAGTTCCTCACTGGTGGAAAGCGGTTGCGCCCGTTGCTGTGTTATTGCGGCTGGCGGGCGGTCGGCGGTCACGGCGATATTGCCCCGGTCACCCATGTGGCCGCGGCGCTCGAGTTGTTCCACGCTTTCGCGCTTATCCACGACGATGTGATGGACGACAGTCGCACGCGCCGTGGGCGTCCGACGGTGCACCGTCAGATCGCGGCCTGGCATCCGGAGCACCCCGACGCCGACCGATTGGGCATCAACTCGGCGATCCTGTTGGGTGACCTGACGCTGGGCTGGTCCTACGACCTGCTGCAGCTGGCCCGGCTGAGCGGTGATCGGATGGCGGCGGTTTGGTCGCTGCTCGACACGATGCGCACCGAAACCATGGCCGGGCAGTACCTGGACCTGCTCGCCACCGGCGGCCCCGGCGCGGATCCCGAACTGTCCCTGGCGATCTGCCGAGGGAAGACGGCCAGGTACACCATCGAGCGTCCCCTGCAGGCCGGTGCGCTGCTGGCCGGTGGTGGTCACGATGTGCTGGAAGCCTGTACGGCTTACGGCATTCCGCTGGGTGAAGCGTTCCAGCTGCGTGACGACCTGCTCGGCGTTTTCGGGAGCCCGGAGGACACCGGCAAATCGGTGCTCGAGGATCTTCGGCAGGCCAAACCCACTGTCCTGCTGGCCATTGCCAGACAGCGTGCCGGCACCCGGCAACGCGAGCGACTGGGCGTTCTGGTCGGTGATCCGACGCTCGATGAGTGCGGGGCCGACGAGTGCCGGGCCATCCTCACCGAGACCGGCGCTCGCGCCACGGTCGAGGAGATGATCGACGGCCGACGACAAAAAGCATTGTCCGTCTTGGCATCCGGGCTCTTCAACGAGGCCGGGATCCCGTTGTTGCGCAGCCTTGCCGTCACCGCTACCGCCCGGGTGAACTGATCAAGATGAGGAGAACGTGCTGTGCGGCACAAGCACTCTGACGACGTCGATATCCCGCCGATCTGGTGTCCGTTCGAGGCACGGGTGAACGAGCAGACCACGGCGCTGGTCGACAGCGTGGCGAAGTGGCTGCGAGCCGGCGGGATCTGCGACAGCGACGAGTTCGCCTACGCGGCCGCGGCGACCGGGGCCTACGGCACGGCCTACACCATGCCCGCGGCGACCGGGACCTTCGCGGAGGCGATGAGCCGTTACATGGCCTGGGGATTCGTGCTCGATGACCACGTGGAAGACGCCGGAACCAGCATCGAGCAGATGGAGCGTTTCATCGCGCTCTCGGTACGGCTGATGCGGGTCATGGAGGTCCCCGGCTGCGTGCTGCCCGACGATGATCCGCACACCCGGGCCTGCGCGGATATCGCGGCGGTTTTTCATGCGCTTGCCCCGCGCTCGCGGCTGCGGCGGATCTTCGACGGCTGGCGCGCCTACCTTTTCGGCCTCGTCCAGGAGGGCGCCCTGCAACGCACGGCGTCGGTGCCCACGCTCGACGCCTACTTGCCGCTGCGGTTCACCAGCGGCGCCGGCGGCGTGGTGTGCGCCATGATCGAGATGTCCCTCGGCACGGCGATCGACCAGAACGAAATCGAATCCCCGTTGGGGCGCGCCCTGACCGAGACCGCGTTCACCGTCACCCTGCTCGACAACGAGACCCTGTCCCGGCGCAGGGAACGGGCGCAAGAAAAGTACGACCTGAACCTGGTCCGCGTCCTGCACGCGAACGGGCACTGCTCCCCGCGGCAAGCACCCCGCCTGGCCGCGGAAATACGGGACCGCATCCTCGGACGCTTTCTCGAGTTGCGCGAGCGAGTGCATGCCGAGCACAGCCCCGCGATGGGCGCCTACGCCGACGGCCTGGCCGAGTTCATCGCCGGAGTGGTGGCATTCATGCCCACCGACCAGCGATATGCCGCAGCCGAGCCCCCCTCGGCAGGTGAATCCACTTCCACCCGGGCACCTGGGCATCTGGCCGACGGCCCGCTCGCGACCTCATCCGTCGCCTGGTGGTGGGGACCCCTCGACAGCTGAAATCTGCAGCGATTCGGAGAATTTCGTGAACAATCCAGCCACGATCCCCAGCGCACGAGCAGCGTTGCCGTTGCTCGGTCACATCCCACTGTTGCTCCGAGACCCATTGGGGTTCTTCGGCTCGCTACCCGAGCAGGGCGACCTGGTACGGATCCGCCTCGGCCCGATCACGGCGGTCGTGGTCTGCGACCCTGACCTGACCCGCCGAATGCTGCGTGAAGACCGTGTCTTCGACAAGGGCGGCCCCTTCTACGACCGGGGCCGGGAGGTGATCGGAAACAACCTCGTCACCTGCCCGAGCGTCGAACACCGGCGACAGCGCCGCCTGGCACAGCCGGCGTTCCATCACACTCGCTTTCCGGATTACGCCGAGGTGATGGCGGACCAGGCCGCCGCGGTCACCGACGGCTGGCACGACGGTCAGGTCCTGGAGGTCTTCGACGAGATGGTGACCATCACGTCGAAGACGCTGACCGCCACCATGTTCTCCGACGCGCTTTCGCCGCAAGTGCTCGGTGCGGCCCTGAACGATGTCCGCTGCCTCGTAGACGAATTCACCAGGCGCGCCATCACACCGAAGCCGCTGCGGCGGTTGCCAACACCGGGCAACCGCCGATTCGACCATGCCCAGGCCCGGCTGCGCCGGACCCTCGACGCTGTCACCGCGGAGCGCCGTGCCACCGGAATCGACCACGCCGACCTGTTGTCGGCACTGATCGCCGCGGTTGACACCGACCTCCCCGACGGTGGCGGATTCCTTTCCGACACAGAGCTTTCCAACCAGACCATGATGTTCTTCCTGGCCGGATCGGAAACTACCGCCAGCGCCCTGTCCTGGGCGCTGCACCTGGTCGTTGCCCACCCTGCCATCGAGGAACGGCTTTACGAGGAAGTCGACCGAGTCCTGGCCGGACACAGACCCGCCCATGCCCACTTGCCCGAGCTGACATTGACCACAAGGGTGATCACCGAGGCGTTGCGGCTGTGGCCACCGGCCTGGCTATTCACCCGGACCACCACTGCCGACACCGAATTGGGCACATACCCCATCCCCGCAGGCACCACCCTCGTCTACAGTCCCTTTCTGATCCACCGCAACGCCGAGCTGTACGACAAGCCCGAGACCTTCGACCCCGACCGCTGGGACCCGGCCCGTCCCCAACCACCCCGCCACGCCTTCATCCCATTCGGCGATGGCCCCCGCAAATGCATCGGCGACCAATTCAGCCTCGCCGAGGCCGTCATCACATTGGCTACCATCTTCAGCCGGTGGCGGCTGGAGCACCTTCCCGGACCGCCCATCGGTCCCGCCGTCACGGTGACCCTGCGCCCCCGCGGGCTGCGGATGCGCGCCGTCGCACGCACGAGCTGAAACTCGGTCACTTCGAGAGCAGGCGAATGCCGAGGGCAGTGGTGACATACAGGACGTTGCGCCCCGATCGTTCCCGAGCAATAAGCCCGCTGTCGCGCAATACGCCGAGATGTTGCGACACCGCACTGGGTGTCACACCGAACGTATGAGCCAAGTCCGCGGTCGTCGCCGGGGATCGCAAGGCCTCGAGCAGGTCGCTCCGCGCTCGGCCGAGTAACCGGACCGTACTGCCCGGTGGCGTTTGCTTGCCGGCGGTCCACAGCGTCCCGATGCCTCTTGCCGGATACCGCACCGTGGTCTGGGTTGACGTGCGGTTCTTGATCAGCACGTCGGGAGGGCCGAGGACGACCGGGATGAGAACGAGCCCACCCGGACCGAGGGTCACCCGACGTTCGGCCTGACATCGCGTCCTCTGCAGAATCAGCTGCCCGTCGCGCCAATACAGATCCGAGTGCAGATCGGCGAACAACCTCTCGACACCACCGCTGACCAGATGTTTGGCGCGATAGCTGACGTCTGCGTCGAGCACGGCCCGGATCCGTGACCAGTGCGGCGCGATGAGCCGATCGTGGGCCACCCGCAATTCCGCGGCGATCGCACGCAATTCCGCGATCGGCCGCACAGCGAGCGGGGCGACGCTGTCCGGGAGTGTTTGCCCGAAGACGCGGCGAAGGCTGGCCCGCACCTGAGCGGCGCTGGTGCGTTGCAACGCTGCCAGATCATCAGCGATCGATGATCCGGTGCCTACCGGCGCGGGGATCAAGAACTCGGGCCAGGTCGGCCGCCCGCTCGCGATCAGCGGCCAGGTAAGTGGAAGATCGAGCGGGTCCGCGGCAAGTTCGTCGGCCGCCCAGCGCAGCCAGGGCAGGTTACTTGCCTGCCGCTGGCGGCCCGCGAGCTGCTGCAGACCGGAAATCGTCTCCGACAGAGGCGAAATCGCGAAGCGGGTCGCCGCCAACTCGGCAACGCTCAGCTCAATCCGCACCGTCATTACTCGAGTGTGTAGCACTGAGCTAAACAGTGTCCCGATGACGCCTGAACCCGGACGATCTCGACATGACCCGGACAACCGCGGAACCACGCCTCTCTCGCGCGTACTGGCGATCCTGGTGGGCGACAGGTATCAGCAACATCGGTGATGGTGCCTTCACCGCCGCGGTTCCGCTACTCGCGGTGACGATCACGCACGACCCTCGACTCGTGTCGGTCGTGGCTGCCGCGACGTATCTGCCCTGGTTGTTGTTGTCTCTGCAAGCGGGCGCGCTGATAGACCGGCGCGATCCGGTCGGCCTCGTGTGGCGCTCGCAGGCGATCCAGGCTGTCATCGTCGGCGTTGTCGCGGTCCTCGTCGTATTCGGTCACGTCGACATCGTTGTGCTGGCCTGTGCGGGTTTCGGGTTGGGGGCATGCGATGTCGTCTTCAGCATCGCGTCGCAGGCGATCCTGCCCGGCATTGTCGCGAAGTCGTTGCTACACAAGGCGAATGGAAATCAGCAGACAGCGGTAGCGGTGGGCAAGCAGTTCTTGGGACCGCCGCTGGGTAGCCTCTTGTTCACCGTTGCCGCGGCGCTGCCGTTCGGGATGAACGCTGCCAGCTTCGTTGTGTCCGCCGTGCTGCTATCGACACTGCCCAGGCGGGGCAGACCAGTGGCCGAGCATCGACCGATCGCGGATGGCCTGCGCTGGCTGGCTCATCACCGGCTGTTGCGCACCCTCGCATTCTTGCTCGGTGCCAACACGTTCTGCGGCCAGGTCGGCAACGTCGCGCTCGTCCTGCTCGCGACTCAGACGTTGCGGGTGGACACCGCAGACTACGGTCTGCTGCTCGCCAGCGCCGCGATCGGCAGCGTGCTCGGCGGACTGATCAACGCGCGCATCGTCGAGAAGATCGGCGCACTCCCTGCGCTGCTCTGCGCACTCGCCACGAATGTCGTTGTCTTCGTTGGCATCGGGCTGAGCCCGAACGGGTTCGTGCTGGGTACCATGTTGGCTGTCAACGGCTTCGTCGTCACGCTCTGGAACATCGTGGCTGTCAGCCTCCGGCAAGAGATCGTGCCGACCGAACTGTTCGGCCGAGTGAGCAGCGTCTACAAGATGGTCGGCTGGGGATTGATTCCGCTCGGCGCGCTGACCGGCGGACTAGTGGCACACCTGCTCGGACTGCGCGCACCTTATCTCGTCGCCGGCGGGCTCCGCGGGGTCGCCTTACTGCTTGCGGCACCCGCGCTACTCCACGCGATGCGTGGCCAGCCCCTACGTCGAGTGCTACGCGCACCGCTGATCGGCTCGCTACGATCAGCGGTGTCGGCGGTAGTCAGATGGTCAGGCGGGCGGCGTCGGTTTCGCTGACGCTGAGAGTCAGTGGCGCCGGGCGCAATTCGACGGTGTGGGGGGCCGGGTCGACCAGGTCGAGGAGCCGGGGCAGGTAGTCGGTCAGCACGCCGCCGTTGTGTGCCGCCAAATCGGTTTCGGCGGCGTACTTTTCGATCACGGTGAGGCGCAGCGGGTCGGAGTCGGGCTCGACGTAGACGGCGTAGCGCTGTAGGCCCGGTTCGCTGCTCAGCACCCGGGGAATTAGCTCCGAAAGCAGCGCGAGAAGTTCCGTGCCGAGCCCCGGCTTGGCCTGCAGGCTGGCGATGACGACGATTTCGGGCAAGGTGATCTCCTATGTTGTTGTGGCGGTGGATGTTCAGCTGCCGAGCACGGGCAGGCGCAGCGCGGACGGTGTCGCGAGACCGTGGTGCAGGGTGTGCTGTGCGGGGACGGCCTCGTCAAGGGTGCCGAACTCGGGAACGGTGCGGGTGTGCAGGTTGCGGCTGAAGCGCGGGAAGCTGAATCCTGCTACCTGCACGCGGATTTGGTGGCCGATACCGAATCGGTGCGCGACGTCGTTGAGGGTGACGGTCACCCGGGCGGGTTGTTCGGTGTCGAGCCAGTCCGTGTCACCGCCGTCGCGGTAGCGGGCCCGCTGGGCTCCCTCGGCGACGTTTCGGGCGAAGCCGTCTGGCTCGACGTCGACCAGGGTGGCGCACACATCCGCGTCCGGGGCGCTGCTGGTGAGGAAGACGACCAGTTCGGGTTGCCCGGCGATGGTCAGCTCGTCGGTCAGGGGATCGCTGGTGTAGACGAGCACATCGTCGCGCCCGTCGACCGCGCGTTGGTCCTGGATGCCCTGCGGCACCGCCGCGAGATCGCCATCGAACATGATCGCTCCGCCATGCGTTGGGAACGGGTCGTGCGGGTCGGCGGTGAAGACGTCAGAGTTCGCGGCGGCTGTTTCATGTTGTGCGCCTGGATATTTCAACCGCCCGTCGCCGGTGGCGGTACGCGCGTCGCCGCCGGAGGCGAGGGCCCATTCTTCGACTGCCGCCGCCGGGGGCCAGGCGGGCGCGTGCTCCCAGGTGTTCGAGCCACCGACGAAGTAGGCGACCCGGCCGGGCCCGGACAGGTACCGGGCGGCGCCGGGGTAGGCCGAGCCGTCGCCGCCGCGCAGGTGGCGATCGAAGAACGCGGCGAGCACTGGATTCCAGGTGGGCACGCCGCCCGCGGCGTTGGGCAGTACGCGGGCACCGACCTCGCCGGCGGGCCCATAGGTGCCGAAGTGGGTCCACGGCCCGGCGATGAGGGCGGCGTTCTCGTTGTCGGCGAGCTCGGTGGCCAGCCGGAACTGGGTGGGGCTTGTGAAGTCCTGGTAGCCGGTGATCTGCAGGAACGGGATGGTGACGCGCTCGGGTTCGGTGAGCAGCGTTGGCCGATCCCAGAACGGATCGTGCGGTGAGCGCAGCCAGTCACGCCAGAACGGCGCGATCCGGCCGTCGTCGAGCGGGCTGATATCGGTCAGCGGCAATCGGCCCACGGTGGCGCGGCGGTCGGCGAACGCCTCGGTGAGCCGCTGGACGACTTGTTCCCGCTCGGCCACGTCCAGTGCGGTGTGGTCGAGGCCATCGAGACACAGGCCGAGGCCGTAGGTGGTGAGGAAGCCCAGTTCGAAAACGCCGCCCGGCCGGGCGGTGTGGCGCATGTCGGCGGTGGCGACCAGGGCGACTGCGGCTTTGAGGTGCGGGTTGCGGGCGGCGACGGCCTGCAGGACGGCCATGCCGAGATAGGACGAGCCGTAGATCCCGACGTTGCCATCGCTCCAGGATTGCGTTGCGGCCCAGTCGATCGCGTCGGAGGAGTCGTCGTATTCCTGTGTGATGAAGTCGAATTCGCCGCCGGACGCGAACCGGCCGCGAGTGTCTTGAACGAACACCGCGAAACCCTGACGGGCCAGCCACAGTGGGTCGGCCACGATCCCGGAAACCCGGTACGGATCTCTGCGGTCGTAGGGGGTGCGGTGCAGCAAGACCGGCCAACGACCGTCCTCGGCCGGGCGGTAGAGGTCGCCGGTGAGGGTGACGCCATCGCGGGTCGTCATCTCGATGTCGGCGTCGATGCGGGGTGGGTACATGGTGATCTCCTCGAGCTCTCGACCCGGCTCAGACGAGCAGGACCGGCGTCCGCGGGTGTGTCCGGCCTGGCTGTCCGCGTGCGCCGCGAAACGCAGTGCTTTCACACTCCGGACTTAACCGTATCCGTTAGCGTTTTGCAACAGATAGTGTTAAGTTTCTGATGCCACTTTGTATCTGATAGCATTAGCGGATGACTGTGCCGACGGGGCGTCGTGAGCGTAAGAAAGCCGCGACCCGCCAGAAGATCGCCGATACCGCACTGGCGTTGTTCCTGGAACGCGGATACGACGAAGTGGGCATCCGCGACGTTGCCGCCGAGGCCGACGTGGCCGTCACCACCCTCTTCTCGCATTTCGCGTCGAAAGAGGCCCTCGTCTTCGAGCAGGACGAGGACTTCGAACAAGCTCTCGTCCGGGCGGTCACCGACCGGTCGCCGGATCAGCCACTACTGTCCGCGCTGCGCCGCGAGATCCACGCCATCGTGCGGCACTGCGCGTCGCCCGATGCCGCACCGATCTGGCAGATGATCGACCGAACACCCGCCCTGCGGGAATACGAGACCGCTATGCGACTGCGCTACGCGGAGTCACTGGCCGCGGCGATCGCCGCGGGTCTGGATCAGGCACCCACCATGACGGCATGCCGGGCGATCGCGAGATTCGTGATCGACGCACATCCGCTGGCCCGTGAAGCGCCAGACCCGGAGGCCGCGGTGGACGAGATCTTCTCGATGATCGAAGCGGCCTGGGCCGTCGCCCGCTCCGCGTGACCG
This sequence comes from Nocardia sp. NPDC051321, assembly GCF_044455225.1. Taxonomy (NCBI): domain Bacteria; kingdom Bacillati; phylum Actinomycetota; class Actinomycetes; order Mycobacteriales; family Nocardiaceae; genus Nocardia; species Nocardia sp. NPDC051321. Next base: position 9,262 of record NZ_JBITEM010000020.1, read on the forward strand.
CTCCCCCAGGTGGCCGCGGCCCGAAAACGCCTATGATCCAGGCGTTTACGATGTCGAGCGACACTCAGGGCGTTCGACGAGCCCGCAGGACAGTGGACGGACCGGGCTCGGAATGAACGACTGCTTTCACGCATCCACCGGACCGTTAGCAAATCGCAACGGAAAGCTATTTGTACTCGGTATCGCCTACGCGCGCGCAACCGCCGGGCTGAGGCTTCGTCAGTCCGCGATGGGATTGAGCGCGGCCTGTCGTGCGAGATTGTCGATGAGCAGCCCGAGGCCGAAATCGAACCGTTGGTGTCCGGTGCCCGAGGTCAATTCGGTCGCGTACCTCCTGGTGTTCGGGAACGTGGCCTCGGGCAAGGCGCTGAAGCGGGCCACCAGTTCCTCGGTACTCAGCACCCAGGTCGCGTCCTGAGACTTCTGCCGCTGCACGACCAGGGAGTTTTCCAGCGCATAGCCCGCGACGTAGAGGGACAACACGTCCATCCCCCAGGCCGCGACCTGTGGTTCGATGCCCGCGGCGAGCAAAATCGAGAAAATCCCCTCGGCCACCCGCAGGGCTTCCAGGTTCGTGGGCACCATCGCGAGCGCGGCCCGGGAGATACCCGGGTATTTCAGGTACTGGTCGCGCAGCTGGGCGTACACGTCACGGAGCTGCTCGCGCCACCGGCCCGAATCCGGCTTCGGCAGCACAATCTCCGAACACAGCCTGCCGACCAGCAGGTCGTCGATGTCGGCTTTGTTCACGATGTGGGCGTAAAGCGAGGACGGCCCCGTTTCGAGCACGTTCGTGACGCTGCGGATCGTCAACGCGTCATACCCCTGCTCAGCCACCACCTGCAACGCGGCATCGGTGATCCGCTCGACCGTGATGGGCGGTTTCCGTGCCGACTGCCGCACGGCTCCGGCGTCAGGTTGCGCATGCCGGGCCGCCCGCCGCTGCTTGGGATCGCTTGCCATACTCCGGACTATAGCTCGACACGATCTATGTTCGTTATCAAGAACTTAGATCGCTGGAACAGCTGATCAAAGAATCCGCATCGACCGGCCGCGGGAATCAGCGGAAGAAGTCCCGCAACTCCGCGGCGAAGAGTTCGGGCTGCTCGTCGGTGAAGGCAGCGGTATGCCCGACACCGGCCAGCGTTACGTACCGGGCATCCGGTAGTACGGTGTGCAGTCGGTCCAGCGCGTCTCGCAGATAACCAACGCTCTTGCTGCCGCCGAGTATCAATGTGTCGCAACGTAGTTCGGCAATCCGGTTCCACTGATCGCCGACACTGCGGACGAGCTCGATGTCGTAGCGCCCGGTCGGCACCAGATCACGCAGCGCGACCTGCCCATCGCCGCCACCGTCCATCCGCAACGCCAACGCCAGCACCGGCTTCAGCAGAAACCGAGGCAGCGAGGCGATACTTCGCGCGTCGCCGGTGCCCTTCAGGATGCTGACGAACGCGGCGGTGATCCGCCCCTCGTCGAGCTCGCGGAGATAACGCGGCGCCCACGACAGCGGCGGGCCACCACCCGCGGCCAGCGGCGGCTCATACAGCGCCAGCTTCGTGATCTGCGGCAACGCCAACGCCGCCCGCAGCGCGATCACCGCACCCGAACTCAACCCGAACACGTTCCGCGCGCCGCTCTCCCGCAGCAGCGCGGCAAGATCCTCGATCTCGACCCCGATGCCATAGTCCGGGCCGATAGTGCCGCTCATGCCACGCCCACGCCGATCGGGCACGTAGACCGTGAACTCGTCGGCCAGCGCACCGGCGAGCCCGTCGAACAGCTGTCCGGTCATCATCGCGCCGTGCACCAGGATCAGGCCCGGCCCACGGCCGATCCGCCGGTATCCGATCGGCGTGCCGTCGCTCGACCACACCGACCCCGTCTCGAATTCTGTCGATCGCACTGTATTACTCCGCATACGACCAGCCTGAACTTCACCGATTGCATCGCCCTTGCACCGTGATGACGTCCCGACTGCCGCAACATCCTCGACGTGCGTCAAGTAACGCCACACGGACAGAGCCGCACCACCGGCGCCGGTAATCTGGTTCGAGGGCTGCGTTACCGAAACCGTGTGGGGGTAGTTGATGAACGAGGAAACGGTCCGGCGGCCGAAGGGGCTCGGTAAGCGCGCGTGGGTGACCACGAAACTGGTTCGCCGCGTCCTGCGGGCGCTGGCCTGGTCGAATGTCGTGCGCGTCACCGTGATCGGCCGCGAAGCCGTGCCGAAGACCGGCCCGGTGATCGTGGCCAGCAATCACATCTCGATGCTGGACGCGGTGTTCCTCTGGGGTGCGCTGCGGCGCCGAGCCATCGCCATCGCGATGGCGGAGCTGTGGTCGTGGCCGGTGGTGGGCTGGCTGGTGCGACGGCTCGGCCAGATTCCGGTGTTGCGCCGCGACAGCGAGTCCGGTCAGTCCGCGCTGTCCCAGGCCGAGCAGATCCTCCGGCACGGCGGTGTGCTGCTCATCTATCCCGAAGGCCGACTCGTCGCACCCGGCGAGCAGGAGCCGTACAAGCCCGGTGTCGCGAAGCTGGCTCTGGCGACCGGAGTTCCGATCATTCCGGTAGGGACCACCGGAACCAATCGGGTACTGCCCATGCGACGTACCCGTGGCAGGGGCCCCGCGTTCGACCGCAGCCAACGGGTGACCATCCACTTCGGCGCACCCATCGACCCCGCCGACTTCGATGATCCCGAAAAGCTGCTCGACCAGCTACGGCAGCAGATCGAAAACCTGCGCGCCGCTCAGTGATGTACGGCACAACGCTATTCGCTGGCACTGCCGATCGGTGTCGGCAGGAATCCGGACTTCACGAAGGCGCCGATGTAGGTGTCGAGCACGCTCTCATCGATCGGCAGGCAGCTGATCGCGCTCCCGGCGAGCGCTCGTCGCGTGTTGGCGCAGTCCACCACGAGGTCGGCCGCGCCTGCCGCATAGTTGTTGCCGAGTAGGGCGGCGCGGACCAGGGAGTCGTCACCCGCCAGGTAGCGGGTGTTGGCTTCGTCGGCGAGGCGAATACGGACGGTCTCGAGTGATTCGGTCTCGATGGGCAGACCGTGCGCGCGCAGGCGCTCGAAGATGTCGCGGATCGCCAGCGGAGTCTCGTTTACCAGGTGATACGCGGTATCGCGGGTGGCGGCGAGGGATATCTCCACGATGGCGCGGGCCACGTAGGTGACCGGCGCCAGCGAGATCGTCGCGGCACCGACGTCGGGAGCCATGCCGAGGATCGCGGCCGCGCGGATCATGTTCCAGAACGAGTCGTCGGCGCTGTTGACACCGATTTGCAGGTCACCGGAAACCAGTCCGGGCCGGTAGATCATTGCGGGCACACCACGTTCGCCCGCCTGCAGGACCAGTTGCTCGGCGGCCCATTTGCTCGCCACGTAGCCCTGCGCGGGCAGCTCGCCGGCGCTGATCCGGGTGCTCTCGTCGACCGATGCACCGGGATGGACGGTGGAGATCACGGTGTTGATCGTGGAGACGAAATGGACCGGCTTGATCCGTTGAGTTGTCGCCAGCCGCAACACCTCTCGGGTTCCCTCGACGTTGGCGGGGCGCAGGCGGGCGTACGGCTCGAGGTGGTTGACGTGCGCCCCGTTGTGGTAGATGACGTCGATCCGTTCGGCCAGCCACGCGTGGTAGGTCTCGGAGAGCCCGAGCGACGGTTCGGCGAGATCGCCGAGCACCGGCATGATCCGGGCCTCCGGCACGTCACCCCACAGCCGGTACCGCTGCAACGCGTGAGAAATCCGTTCGCGCGCAGCAGGAATGGTGTCGGCACGGACCAGGCACCAGACGACGGCTTCGGTGCGATCGAGCAGTTCGCGCAGCAGGTACGCCCCCACGAAACCGGTCGCGCCGGTCAACAGCACGTCGCGCGCGGCTCCCTGGCGGATCGGTTCGACCCCTACGCTCGAAACCTCCGGTCCGAGTAGCGCATCCGCGGTGATCATGGCCGGGCTGTGCACCGGCGCATCCGCACCGTCGATGCGCGCGGCAAGGCTGCGCACGGTGGCGGCGCTGAACAGCGTTGCGACCGGCAGCTCGATGCCGAGCCGAGCCGACAGCGCGTGCTGCAGTGTGAGGGTGAGCAACGAGGTGCCACCGCGCGCGAAGAAATCGTCGTCGGCACCGATCTGTTCCACCCCGAGCACCTCCGCGAACACCTCTGCGACGATCCCCTCGGTCCGCGTGGCAGGCGCGCGGCAGGTCGCGGTCTCGAAGGTCGGCTCCGGCAATGCCTTTCGATCCAGCTTGCCGACCGGAGTCAGCGGAATCACGTCGAGCGGCACGATCGCGGCGGGCACCATATGCCGTGGCAAACTACGCTCGGCGTACTCGGTGAGCCGATCCGCGTCGAACGAGCGGCCGGGCACCGCACGCACATACGACACCAGAACCGTTTCCCCGGTGGCGGTTTCGTGTCCGATCGTGACCGCGAAGTCCGCGTCGTCGTGACCGCTCAGCACCGCGTCGATTTCACCGAGTTCGATACGGAAGCCACGGATCTTCACCTGGAAGTCCGAACGCCCGACATACCGCAGATCCCAGGGAATTCGCGCGAACCCGGCAGCGTCCGCCCGCTGTTCCGGCGGCGCGTTCCAGCGCACCAGGTCGCCGGTGCGCAACATTCGCGTACCAGGCTGGCCCCACGGATTCGCCACGAACTTACCCGCCGTGAGCCCGGCACGCGCGTGGTAGCCGCGGGCCAAGTTCCCTCCGGCCAAATACAATTCGCCGGTGACACCGGGCGGCACCGGATGCAGCCGCGCGTCCAGTACCAATGCCGATACGCCGTGCACCGGCCCGCCGATGGTGATCTCCCGGCCTGCCGTCTGCGCACCGAGGGTCACGGCGATGGTGGCCTCGGTCGGACCGTAGGCGTTGAGGTATCGGCGGCCCGGCTGCCACTTCGCCACCAACTCCGGCGTCGTGACATCGCCGCCGATCAGCAACGTCTCGGTCGGCACACCGGTGGGATCGACGGTGCTCAGCACCGCGGGGGTGGTGCTGCAGTGCGTCACTCGCTCGTCACGCAGCACCGCCGCGAACTCCGGGCCGCCGATCACGCTGGGCGGCAGGATGACCAAGGTCGCGCCGACCGACAACGTACACAGCCACTCCAAGGCCGCCGGGTCGAAACTCGGCGAAATCGAGTGCAGCAGACGATGAGCAGGCTCGAGGCCAAGCGCACCCACGGTGTGCTCGATCAACCCGGCCAATCCCGCGTGGGTGACCAGCACGCCCTTCGGCACACCCGTCGAACCGGAGGTGTAGATCAGATACGCCGGATTGTCCGGGCGCAGTGCGGAAATCCGGTCGGCGTCGGTGACCGGCGCGGCCGATCTGCGCGCGCATACCACCTCGATGGCGGGGTGATCGAGCACCAGCCAGGTGACCTCGTCGGGCAGCCGATCGATGTACTCGGCGGTGGTCAAGCCGATCAGCACCGCCGAATCGGTCACCATATGCCGCACCCGTTCCACCGGATAGGCCGGATCGACGGGCACATACGCGCCACCGGCCCTGGTGACCGCGAGCGCCGCGGCCAGCATCTGATATGAGCGCGGAAAGGCCAGCGCGACAAGCCGTTCCGGACCTATCCCAAGGCTGATGAGGAATCGTGCCAGCTTCGACGAATATTCGTCGAGTTCACCGTAGGTAATCGAGCGCCCCTGGTCACGCACCGCGATCCGGTCGCGGCCGTGCCGCACGCCGCGCAGCAGCAGATCCGGCATCGGTGTCGTCGCCGCGGCCGGGTGGACCCGGGTGAGCGCCGCGTACTCGTCCTCGGCCAGCAGCGGGAGATCACCAACCGGCCGATGCGGCCGCGCGACGATCGCCGCGAGCAATCGCACGAACCGGCCTGCCATCACCCGGATGGTGGCTTCGTCGAACAGATCTCGCGCGAAGGAGAACTGTGCGGCCATGCCCTCGGCCGTCTCCCGTACCGCCAGCGACAGGTCGAACTTTTCGATGCCTGTCTCGAAATCGACTGCGGCGACACGCAATCCAGGCAAGTCGAAGGTGACATCCGGCAGATTTTGGAAGACGAAGCCGACCTGGAACAACGGATTACGAGCCGTCGACCGATCCGGGTTCAGCGATTCCACCAGTCGCTCGAACGGGATATCGGCGTGCTCGAACGCCCGCAGATCTACCTCGCGCACCTGCTCCAGCAGCGCACCGAAGTTCTGCTGTCCGCAGACCTTGGTGCGCAGCACCAACGTGTTGACGAACATGCCGATCAGCGCGTCGAGTTCGCTCTCGCCGCGCCCGGCGACGACCGTGCCGACCGCTATGTCGTCGGTACCCGACCAGCGGGCCAGGAAGATCGCCAGCGCGGTGTGCAGCACCATGAAGACCGTCGCATTGTGCGCACGGGCGAGCTCGGCCAGTCCGTGCTGTATCTCGCCGTCGATCGAGAACAGCACGTGTCCACCGGCGAACGACCGCAGGGGCGGGCGGGGCCGGTCGAAGGGCAGCTCGAGCTCATCGGGCAACCCGGACAGTGTGGTACGCCAGTAACCGACCTGCCGCGAGATCAGGCTGTCCGGGTCGGTCTCGGCGCCGAGCGAATCTCGCTGCCAGGTGCTGAAATCGGCGTACTGGACCGGCAGCGGAGTCCAATCCGGTATCACACCAGCCGATCTGGCCGTGTAGGCGAGCATCACGTCGCGGGTCAACGGCACCATCGACCAACCGTCGCTGCAGATGTGGTGCGCGACGAACACCAGCACGTGCTCGGTTTCGGCGTCTGTGTCGACCCGAAATAGGCGTGCCCGCAAAGGAATCTCGACCGCGACGTCGAAGCCGGCGGACGCCACTTCGACAATCCGCGGCAGCACGTCGGCCACCTCGACAACTTCCGGCGTGAGGTCGACAGCGGCTTGTTCGATGGGCTGGATCGACTGGTAGGCAACACCATTGTGCTGCGGATACACCGTGCGCAGTATCTCGTGCCGGACAATCACGTCCCCGATGGCCCTGCGTAGCGCCGCTACCTCCAGATCGCCGGTCAACCGCACCGCGACGGGGATGTTGTAGACCGCCGAATCCTTGTCGAACTGGTTGAGAAACCACATTCGCTGCTGCGCCATCGACAGTGGAATCCGTTCCGGCCGTGGCCCTGTCACCAACGCCCGGCGACCCCCCGTTCCCAGCTGCCGCCCTACTTCGGCGGCCAGGGCGGCCACCGTCGGCGCCGTGAACAGCAGCCGCGCAGGTATCCGTGCGTCCAGTGCCGCGCCGAGCCGGGCCGCGACCTGCGTGGCCAGCAGCGAGTTGCCGCCGAGCGCGAAGAAGTTGTCGTCCAAGCCGATTCGGCCGACACCGAGCACCGCCGCGAACACGTCGGCCACCGCTTGTTCGACGGGATTCGCCGGCGCGCGGAACACCGCCGTCTCGGCTACCGGCGCGGGTAGCGCCTTACGATCCAACTTGCCGTGCACGGTCAGCGGTAGCGCGTCGACGACGACGAAGGCCGACGGCACCATGTATTCGGGCAACACCCGAGCCACCTCGGCGCGCAACGCCGCCACCTCCGGCTGCCCAACCAGATACGCCACGATCCGCCGGTCACCCGGGACATCCTCGCGAACGACAACGGCGACTTGGCGAACCGCTGCCGAGGCCGATACCGCGGCCTCGATCTCGCCGAGCTCGATGCGGAATCCGCGCACCTTCACTTGATCGTCGGCACGTCCCAGGTATACGAGATCGCCGTCGGCGTTCCACGAGGCCAGATCGCCGGAGCGATACAGCCGGGAACCGTCGGAGACAAAGGGATTGGCCACGAACCGCCCGGCGGTCAAGGCCGGATTGCCGAGATACCCCCGCGCCAGTTGCGTACCGGAAAGGTATATCTCGCCCGCCACACCCGTCGGCACCGGGCTCAACCGGTCGTCCAACACCCAGATCTGCAAACCCGGTATGGCAGAGCCGATTACGCTGCGGCCGCTGGTCGAAACACGATGCATCGTCGCGTGGACGGTCGTTTCGGTGATGCCGTACATATTCACCAGCTGCGTTCCGCCGTGCCGGGCACGCCAATCGTCGAGCCGGTGGAACTCCAGTGCCTCGCCGCCGAACACGATGTACCGCAACGACAACGGGGCGATATCGGCGTCGGCCGACGCCGCGCGGTCCACCTCGGCCAATTGATAGAACGCCGAGGGGGTTTGGTTGAGCACGGTTACCCGCTCGTCGCGCAGCAGCTCCAAGAACTGATCGGCCGCTCGCGAGACGTCGTAGTCAACGACGACCAAGGTGCCGCCGTGCAGCAGCGGTCCCCAGAGCTCCCACACGGAGAAGTCGAACGCGTAGGAATGGAACATCGTCCAGACATCACGGTGGTCGAAGGTGAACTGCGACCGAGTGTTCGAGAAGAGCGTCACGACATTGCGGTGCGGAATCTGCACCCCCTTGGGACGCCCGGTCGAACCGGAGGTGTAGATCACATACGCCAGGTTGCCGGAGTGCAGCGGGCCTGTCCGGTCCGCGTCAGTAACCGGCGAGCCGTCCGAGTCGGCAGAGTCGCTCACGGTGATCGAGGGGGCCGTAGTAGGCAGCATGATCCCCGGCTGCGTCACCACACACGCAGGCTCGGCGTCGGCGAGCAGGTACGTGATCCGGTCCGCCGGATACGCCGGATCGACCGGCAGATAGCCGCCGCCCGCCCGCACCGTCGCGAGCAACGCGACCACCAGGTCCAGTGATCGGGGCAAGGCCACCGCCACCAGCTTCTCCGGGCCGATGCCAAGCGCGATCAGCCTGCGCGCCAACCTGTTTGCCCGAGTATCCAATTCGCGGTAGGTCAGGGTCGCCGCGCCGAATTTGACCGCGATCGCGTTCGGGTGCGCCGTCACAACCTTGTCGAACAGCTCGGTGAGCGTCACATCCCGCTCGACCGACGCCGAGCGCGGGAACAGGGTGGCAAAGAACTCGCGGAGTGGTCTCGACAGGTGCCCGTGCGGGCGCGCGACGATCGCCGCCACCGCTGCCTGCGTCACCGGCACAGCGTCGAACACGCCGGTCGAGCCCGCGGTCACGTACGCGATGTCGTCGTCTTGGATAGGACGCAACCGATCCTGGTACGTCACCGGGTCGCCCGACAGCTGGGCGAGTTCGCCCCGCACGGCGGCATCATCGACGATCAGCCACTCGATCGAGCCGATATTCCGGACCGTAGACCACGGCGTACCCGCCATCAGACCGAGTGCGGGTTGTGTGTCGGACAGCAGATACTCGGCCTGTTCCACCGGTGTGTCCGGGTCGAGCACGACGAAGCCCGCGCCGGTCTTCGCCACCGCCCACATTGCCGACACCGCCTCGATCGGCGTCGCGATGGCCACCGCGACGAGATCCCCCGGACCGACGTCGCGACCGATCAACAGCCGCGCCAACCGCGACGACACCGCGTCGAGCTCGCGATAGCGCAGCACCGCCCCCGGCAGCACCACGGCCGCACCATCCGGATCGGCCTCCGCCGCCACCGCCAACAGCCGAGGCAGGATCGCCGCCTTGGTCCGTCGCGGCTGGACTGGCCGTGTGCGCACTGGTTCTCGCACCGGCCCGGACGCGTTATCGGTCACACCTATCTCCCCTACACATTCGCTTACCCCAGCAGATTGCTCATAGTTGGTCGCCGGTTATTGGTCACTTGACCAGTTCGTGACACGGAGACATATTCCGGGCCGGTGGCGTCGCCGTCGCCCCAGCCGACGGATTCTTATCATGAACCCGCCGATCTACCGCATACCGAGCTTTCCAATTGAAAATAGCCAATCAATAGCTCTTTCCTGGAATAGTAATCAGAATAGTTCACATTCCGCATCGAAAGGGCGCCTAAGCGCCACCCGGCTTCGGCGCGTCATGACTTGGTGTATTCACCGTTGCCAGCTGACCCGAGCTTCGGCACCGCCGGGTCCTAACGTATTGGCCCAGACCGAGTTCCCGTTGGCACCGGACGGACTGACATGCGCGATCGGTCCCAGATCGGGTTAACGACTGGAGTCTTATTCGCAAACAGCTACCGGCAAGTCACATTGCTTACAATTTGCCACACCTCAGTTTACCGACATACCCCGTGACTCAACGCACATATACCCTTTGGATATAATTAGGAATCTATGATGATTTGATTATGCGGATCGATCCGATGGATACTGCACTCCCCTAAACACCGTCAGAACCCTTCACACCGCTCTGCGTACGCTCGTCGAGACCATCCGCTCACCACGAGCCATCTCGATCGGGCCACCACCGAGACCCTCGACGCCCGGCCGGTCCGACGTGGGTACAGTCACTGAACGGCGCTGTTGTGTAACAGATTCGCCTCGCCGGAAGACGGAGTGCGTGGGGATTGGGGCGGCCCGCGCCGGTCGAAGCCGATAGGGAGTACTAGATAGATGCATGTTCGATGAAGATTTCCGCACTACGCAGCACCGCAGCCTTGCGAACCACCGTTCTCGCGCTCGCCGCCACGCTCTCGGTCAGCCTGCTCGGCGGAACCGCCTCGGCTGAGCCGCAGAAGCCGTCGGCCGTCTCCTCCATCACCAAGGATGGGCGCACCTGGCACCTCAAGGTCTATTCCGCCGCGATGGGCACCGACGTCGCGGTCGACGTGCAGCGTCCGGCCGACGAGTCCAAGCCCGCGCCGAACCTCTACATGCTCAACGGTCTCGACGGCGGTGAAGGCACCGCCAGCTGGCAGGCACAGACCAAGGCGCTGGAGTGGTTGTCCGACAAGTCGGTCAACGTCATCCAGCCGATCGGCGGCCGCGGCAGCTACTACACCGACTGGCTCGAGCCCGACCCGGCACTCGGCGTCAACAAGTGGAAGACCTTCTTCACCGAGGAACTGCCGCCGCTGCTGGACAAGACGCTGCGGTCCACCGGCCTCAACGCGTTGACCGGTCTGTCGACGTCAGGCACCTCGGTGTTGCAACTGGCCGAGGCCAAGCCCGGCTTGTTCAAGACCGTCGCCGCCTACAGCGGCTGCGCGCAGATCGCCGACCCGGCGGGTAAGCAGTTCGTCAAACTCGCCACCGAGACCTGGGCGGGTGGCAACACCGAGAACATGTACGGTCCGGACAACAGCCCGCTGTGGGCCGAGAACGACCCGGTGATCAACGCGGAGAAGCTGCGCGGCACGCTGCTCTACGTCTCCAGCGGCAGCGGCATCCCGATGCTGGACGACGTCAAGTACTACCTCGGCAGCTCGCCCGGCCCCTCCGGCGCGGTCAACCTCAGCCTCGGCGTGATCATCGAGGCCGCCGTCAACGGCTGCACGAACAACCTCAAGAACCGGCTGGACTCGCTGAAGATCCCGGCGACCTACCAGTTCAACCCCGTCGGCACCCACTACTGGCCGTATTGGGAAGAGGCACTGCACAATTCCTGGCCGCTGCTCGCTCAGGGCATGGAACTGCCGCACTGATGACCGCACGGGAGGAGTCCATCGGCCTCCTCCCGTAGTGCTACCGCGATGATCCGGACGACCGGCTGAAACTTATTGCTTGTCAACGCCTTCGGCCGATACCTGGCCGCCGAACAGCGCGGCGGCCGCACGGCCGTTGCGCTGATTCTCGGCGACATATGGACGCAGTTCCGTCTCGTACGCGGTGAACGCGCTCAGATAGTCGCCGTCCGCGTCAGCCAGTGCCCTGGCCAGCGTCTTGGCCCCGATCAATGCCTGCGAGGTGCCCGCACCACTGGTCGGCGCCGCGCAGTATCCGGCGTCGCCGAGCAGTGCGAACCGGCCGCGTGACCAACGGTCGAGGCTGACCTGGCAGGACGAGCTGAAGTAGAAATCGTCGGCAGCGGTCATCGCCTCGAGTAGATGCGTTGTCTGCCAACCATTTCCGGCGAATGCCGCACGCACCGCGCGCTCCTGCTCCGCCCGATCGCGCCGATCCAAGGCGGGCGAGTCGGTGGCGAAGGAGAGGCTGACGGTCAGCTGGTCGCGGTCGGCGGCACTGAAGAGGTAGATCGCCGTGCTCCCCGCGGACTGCAACAGTCCGGAATGGTCGAGGCCGAGGTGGTTGCCGGTGGTGAATCCGGCACCGGAAAGCCCTAGGTGACTGACCATCTCGTCATGCGGGCCGAAAACCAGCTGCCGGACCTTCGAGTACACGCCGTCCGCGCCGAACACCAGGTCGAACTCGCGAGCAGGCCCGTGCTCGAACTCCACCGCGACGCCGGACTCGTGCTCGGTCAGCGCGGAGATCGAGTCGCCGAATACGTATTCGACACTGGCCGCGGTGATTTCGTGCAGGATCCGGGTCAGCGCTCGCTTCGGCACTTCGAGTTCACCGGCGAACGCTTCGGCGGGGAGTTGACCGATCTCGGTACCTGCCTCGTCCAGCAGCGCGGTGCCGCGCATCTCCGTCTCGTGCTCGCGGATCGCGGCGAGAATGCCCATCTCCGCCAGGACGTCCAACGCGGCGCCGCGGAAGTCGACGGCATATCCGCTGTCCCGAGGAACCGGCGCGCGCTCGACCACGGTCACCTCGTATCCATCGCGGTGCAGGAAGTAGGCAAGGGCGGGTCCGGCCACGCTCGCCCCGGAGATCAGGACCTTCGACTTCGTCATGAGTCGACGGTAGCGAGCTTTTGCCCATTTGGTCAATCCATATGGATAAACCATTTGGTCAAGTCATTCGGTATGCTGTGGCCCATGGGCAACCGAGAGGACCTGCTGGCCGGGGCGAAAGCGTGCTTGATCGAACGCGGCTGGGCGCGCACCACCGTCCGCGACATCGCCGCCGCGGCCGGCGTAAGCCATGCCGCGATCGGCTACCACTTCGGCTCCAGAGACGCACTACTCACTCAGGCCCTGGTACAAGCGGTGGACGAGCTCAGTGACGAACTCGCCCAGGTTCCCGCCGACGAGCCGGAGCAACGCTGGCAAGCACTGATCGACAGCTTCACCACCCATCGCGCACTGTGGGTAGCCCAGCTCGAGGCGATGGTGCAGGCCGAACGATCCCCCGAGGTGCGCGACCACCTCGCCAAGGGACAGCGCGAGGGACGCGAGGGAATGGGCGGCTCGGTCCCACTGGCCCTACTCACCGGCCTGATGATGCAATGGCTACTAGACCCCGAACACGCCCCGTCCGGCGCCGACGTAACCACCGAACTAAGCGCATTGAGCTGAACGCATCCGAAATGCGTTGCTGGACACGTGATCACGAGGAACTGGTGTCACCGACCACTCAGCCGATGCCAACACCAGTTCCCCGCGATCAGTCGACCAACTGGCGCACCGGCATAGCGGCACCGTATGGCGCCTATTGTCACTGCGATGAGCGCACACTTCGAGGAACTGGGCTGGCAGCAGACGGCGATGGGGGAGATCAGTTTGCGGCGGCGGTTCGAGCCGACGGCGCGCGTCGACGTTTATGAGGTGAAGCTCGGTGATGAGTACCTCATGTCGAGTCTGTTCACCGTTGCGGAGCGTGAGCTCGCGCGGTTGGGGTTGGCGCGGACCGGGGGCGCGGATTTGGACGTGATCGTCGGGGGTTTGGGATTGGGCTACACCGCGCACGAAGCGTTGCAGGACAAGCGGGTTCGCAATCTCACTGTTGTCGAATACTCGGACGCGGTCATCGATTGGCACAACCGCGACTTGCTGCCCGACACCGCAGGATTGGCCGCGGACAGCCGAATCACCCTGATACGCACCGACTTCTTCGCCGCGGCGGCGAGCACGGCCGGGTTCGACCCGGAAAGTCCGGGCCGAACCTACGACGCGATCCTGCTCGATATCGATCACTCACCGCGCCACGTACTGCACCAACCGCACACCGCGTTCTACACCGAAGACGGCCTGCGGGCGTTGTCCGCTCATCTCGCCCCACACGGCACCTTCGCCCTGTGGTCCGACGACGCCCCGGACGATCAGTTCCTGTCGACCCTCGAATCTGTCTTCACCGACGTCGAAGCCGAGCAGGTGCCGTTCGACAACCCGCTGACCCGAGGCCTGTCGACCAACACGATCTACCTCGCCACTAGGCGCTGACCGTAATCAACCGCGGCTGCGCAGAATATTGATCGGCCACCAGAACCAGCGACCGGACAGCGCCGCGATGGCAGGCACCACGAACGATCGAACTATGAGCGTGTCGAGAAACAGTCCGATGCCGACGGTGGTGCCGATTTGGGCGATGTTGTGCGCATAACTCACCAGCATCGCGAACATCGTCACGCCGAACACGAGCCCCGCGGTGGTAACTACCCCACCGGTATTGACCATCGAACGGATGATTCCAGTATTGATCCCGGCCACCAACTCCTCTTTGAACCGGCTCACCAACAGCATGTTGTAGTCCGCGCCAACCGCGACCAGGAAGATGAACGACACCGGCGCCACCGACCAGTGCAGCGGGTTGCCGATAATGTGTTGCCAGATAAGGACAGTCAGCCCAAGGGCGGACAGATACGACAGCGCGACGGTGCTGATCACCGCGACGGCCGCGACGAGGCTGCGCAGCAGAATCAGCACCACACAGAACACGAACGCGAACGCGGCCACCACACTGGTGATGAAGTCCTCCCGCGCGAACGCCTCGATATTGAGCAGCGTGCCGCCGGGACCACCGACGCTGACCGTGCTTCCGGCCAGCGACGTGCCTTTCATCGCCTGCAACGACGCCGGAATGATCTTGGCGCTGAGATCCATTGCGTCCCTGCTGAAGCCCTCCATCTGCGGCGTCACTATCATCCGCGTCACCTTGCCGTCCGGCGAAAAGAAGAACGGCAGCGCGCTTTTGAACAGCGGACTGTCGAAGGCTTGGCTCGGCAAGAAGAAGAATCCGTTGGGATCGCCCGCGGTGAAGCCCTTACCGACTTCGTCGAGGAACTGGGTTATCTCCGAGATCTGCGGGAGCAAGATATTCAACGTACCCCGCAGCGGCGCGATGACGCTGTTCACCTGCGTGATGAAACTCCGCAGGCTCGCGATTTGGGCACCGAGCTGCGGAAGTGCTTGCGAGGCAGCACGAACGCCGCTGACGAGGCCGTCGACGGTGTTGTCGAGCTGCCCGACATCGTCGAACAACGAGAATCCGGTGAGCGCGGCCTGGCAGGCACGGACGTCTTGGCAGTTCGGGATCGAACTCACGAATTGTTTTGCGGGCCCGGCGGTATCGCGCAGCGAGTTCAGTTTCTCCACTACACCACCAACAGCCGACTGCAACGCGACGGCACTACCGTTCACCTGAGCGAACCCCTGCTCCCCCGTATCCAGCGCGGCCTGCACGCCGTTGACCGTGAGATTCAACTGATCGATCTGCCCGGCGAGGCCGGTCAGGTCGTCCAGGCGCGGGGTGAGCATGCTCTTCAACTGGGTGAAGCGATTGCCGATGTAGCCCGCCTGATTGGTCAGCGTGCCCTCTTCGAGCGGCGTGCTCAGCGGACGCGTAATACCCTGCACCGCACTGACTCCGGGGACTTGCAACACCGCGTTGGTCAGTTTCGCGAGCGCGATCAGGTCCGCTGGATTGCGCAGATCGTGATCGGATTCGACGAGAAACATGCTCGGCGACATGATGTTCGGCGGCAAATGGCGGTCGGCCGCTGCGATACCCAGGTTGGCGGGTGAGTCGCTCGGCTGAGCAATGCGCTCGTTGAAACTCGGCCGGAAGGTCGGCAACACGAGTATCGCCAGCACGAGCACCACCAGACTGGCGACAAGTACCGGCCCGGGCCAGCGGACCACGGCGGTCGCGATCCGCCGCCACCGACGCTGCGACGACTGCGCACGCGGCTCCAGAAAACCGAGGCGGCTGCCGAGCGCCAGCAACGCCGGACCCAACGTCAATGCCGCTGCGAGAGTGACGCTTACGGCGATCGTGCACGGCAAGCCGGAGGTGCTGAAAATCGCGAGCCTGGTGATGGACATGCAGGCGGTCGCGCCTGCGACGGTCAAGCCCGAAGCCACGATGATGTGCAGAACACCGTGCAGCGCTGTGTAATACGCCGTTTCCGGATCCTCGCCAGCGCGCCGCGCCTCTTGATAGCGACCGAGCAGGAAGATGCCGTAATTCGTCCCCGCACCGAGCACGATCACCGCCAGCAACGCGGAGGCGAAGATCGAGACGCCGATCACCTGATGCTCGCCCAGGTAGGCCACCACTGGGCGAGCCACCGCCAGTCCCATCCCGACGGTCAGCAGCGGCATCGCCACCGTGATCGGCGAGCGATAGACGCAGAGCAGAACCACGCCGACCAGCCCGGCACACACCAGAATGAGCAGCAGCATCGAATCATTGATCGCGACGAGTTCATCGTTGACAACCGCGGACGGGCCCGTCAGGTGCACCGTGATTCCGGGCGGCGGTGGGGTGTCGGCGATGATATCCCTGGCCGCCTGGGTGGATTCCATGGCCAGCGCCGTGCCCATATTCCCGGCCAGGTTGAGCAGCACATACGACACTTTGCCGTCGGAACTCTCGCTCGCCGGGGCGAAGGTCGGATTGGACCATAGATCCATCGCGGAATTGACGTGCGTTTTGTCCTTGCTCAGCCGATCGAGCAGCGTCGTGTAATAGCGATGCGCGTCGTTGCCGAGCGGCGCGTCCCCTTCGAGCAGTACGTAGACGAAATTGTTCGTCCCCGCCCCGCCGAACGAGTTGCCCATCTTGACGATCGCCTGCACCGAGGAGGCCTCGTCCGGCAGAAAAGACTTGGCATGCCCGTTGACCACTGTCTCTAGTTGGGGGACAAAAAGATTGAGCCCACCGGCGACTAATAACCACACCGCGATGATCGGCAGCGAGAACAGGTAGAGCAGCCGAGCCAGCAACGGTCGACCGGGTCGGCGGCGGGCAAGCGTCCGGTCGAACGGCACCGCGAGTTCGGCGCGCATCCGGACGAGCACCTCGCGCGCGCGGATCAAAACGCGCCTCATTCGCTCGTTCATGACACCGGCACCGTGCAGTTGACCGCGGCGAACCGTCCGTTCGATACCTGCGCAGCACGGGGCTGCCCATCGATGACTATCCGGCACGAGACCTGGTCGGCCTCCGATTGCGCGACCACCCCCGTCGACAGCGTCAGCCGGTGGGTGCGCAGCGAGGTCCGCCACGGCAGGTCGGTCGAGACGTCCTTGACATTGCCTTGATCATCCAGATACGACAGCCGCACCGGCATGCCGCTCGGACCGTCGATCTCGTAATCGACGACCTTCTCACTCGGCCGCCCCAGCACCGGTGGCGCACTCGAATGCCCGATCGCCAAGTCCGGAATCTCGCTCAGTCGCAACCGGGCAATAAATATCGCGGTCACGGCTAGAACCAGGAATACAACGCCGTACACCCAGGCACTTTTCATGACGTTCTCCGCTATCTGTTCGAGCCTCATGTCCTTTTCGCCAGCACATCGGCAGCCAACTCGACAAGTCACGGATCTCTGCCGTCAGCAGTATTGCCGTGACGCACGGTAACAGACACAATTACATATAAGCAATATGGCATAAGCCATACCCCCAATAGCGCTTCAACCAGGCCGTTCGATCTGAATCCACGCATCCCCCGCACCCGCGCCTGCTCGGCGAGCAGGCTGTCCCGGTTCACCGCGCGGCACGTCGAGCCGGCATGTCGCCGACGACATATAGACTGCTGGGGTGAATCCGCTGTACTCGATCGAGATCGAGCCAGAAGTGCGGGACTGGTTGGAGTTGCTGCCTGCTAAGCACTTCCTCAAAGTTGACGAATATGTCGGCCTGCTCGCTGAGCGCGCGACGACGCTGGGCGAACCATTCTCACGCCACCTAGGCGAAGGTGTGCGTGAGCTACGACCGACACTCGATGGCGCCGCGACCCGGATCACCTACTGGTTCCGGTCCGATCGGACCATCGTGTTACTCACGACATTCCGCAAGACCAAAGACCGGGAGGACGCTGAAGTGAAGCGCGCCATCCAAGCACGAATGGTGTGCGAGGCTGAGCATGGTCTCGCCCACGACGAGTTCGTACGCGTGATCGAAAAGGGAGAGCTGTGATGACGCACAGTCGATGGACGAGGCGAAATGATCGCGAGGCTGGCGAATCCGAGGCGGTCACCGAGGCTCGGCAGGGGATTCGGCTGGCCATGGCGTTGGCCGAAGCCGTTTATCTTCGCCGCACCGAGCTCGGGTTGACCCAGGCCGAACTTGCCGCGCGTGCGGGGCTCACGCAGGCGAAAATCTCTCGGATCGAGGGGTCTGACGCGGTCCCCACCCTTCCGTTGCTCGCGAAACTCGCACGAGCTCTGGATGCTTCGCTGAACATCGCGATCGATGAGGATGATGCGCAGGTCAGTTTCACGCCGCACACCAACGCGGCGTAGCCGGCGCTTCGCCGGTTGAGCTGAGGTGAGACTGCCGCGGAGTGCGGCACTGCCGGATGACGTTGTAGACGCGAAACGTGTTGGAACCGTGAGCGTCCCAGCGACTACGGCCGGGCAATGCGCATATCCACCGGCGATCGAACGGTGATCCGGCATAGGGTTCAGGCATGACGAGCAACCCGTTCTTCGAGCGCAGCGCGCTGCCCTACCAGTTGCCCCCGTTCGCTGAGATCCGCGAGGAGCACTACGTGCCCGCGTTCGAGCGCGGCATGGCGGAGCAGCTTGCCGAGGTCGCCGCGATCACGGCCGGGGACGACGAGCCGACGGTCGCCAACACCGTCGAGGCACTCGAACGTTCGGGCGCCTTGCTGACCAGGGTGTCCAATGTCTTCTTCAACATCTCGTCGTCGGATTCCAGCACGGGCACCGACGCGATCGAGGCGGAGATGTCCCCGAGGTTGGCCGCGCACCGGGACGCCATCCACCTCGATCCCGCGCTCTTCGCCAGGATCGAATCGCTCCATCAACGCCGTACCGAGCTGGGCCTGAACGCCGAGGACCGGCGGCTGGTCGAGCAGTATCACCTCCGATTCGTCCGCGCCGGTGCCGGACTGGATGCCAAGGGCCAAGCCCGGTTACGCGAGCTCAACACCGAGATTGCCGCCGCAACAACCGAGTTCGGGCAAAACAACGTGGCCGCCAGAAACGCCGCGACGGTGATCCTTGACAACGCGGACGAACTGGCCGGACTCAGCCCCGCGGCGGTGACCGCCGCGGCCGAGAACGCCCGATCGGCCGGCCGCGAGCATGCCTGGGCGCTGAGTCTGCAGAACGTCTCCAACCAGCCCGTTCTCGCCTCGCTGGCCGACCGCGACGTGCGCCACCGAGTGATGACGGCCTCGCTGAACCGCGGCCTGACCGAAGACCATGACAACGGCACCCTCGCCGTCCGCATCGCCACCCTGCGCGCCGAGCGTGCCGCACTGCTCGGCTACCCCGACCACGCGGCGTACGCGGTGGCCGATCAGACCGCGCGGACCCCCGAGGCGGTCGAAGAGATGCTCGGGCGTCTCGTCCCGCCCGCGGTCGCCAACGCGGAACGTGAAGCGGCCGAATTGGCTTCGACGATGCAGGGCGACGACGAACTCCGCTCCTGGGACTGGCAATTCTGGTCCCAGCGGGTGCGCGCCGAGCGGTTCTCGGTGGACGCCGACGCACTGCGCCCGTATTTCGAACTCGAGCGGGTGCTGCGCGACGGCGTCTTCTTCGCCGCTGAACTGGTCTACGGCATCACGTTTCGCGAGCGCGACGACCTGGTCGGCTACCACTCGGAGGTCCGGGTCTTCGAGGTATTCGACGCCGACGGAAGCGCACTCGGCCTGTTCCTCGGCGACTTCTTCGCCCGGCCGTCGAAGCACGGCGGCGCCTGGATGAACGAGCTGGTCAGCCAGTCCCGACTGCTGGACGCCCGGCCGGTGGTGGTGAACAACCTCAATATCGTGAAGCCGCCGACCGGCGAACCGGCTCTGCTCACCTGGGATAACGTCAGGACCCTCTTCCACGAGTTCGGGCACGCGCTGCACGGGCTGTTCTCCGATGTGCGGTACCCGTTCTTCTCGGGAACCGAGGTGCCCCGCGACTTCGTCGAGTTCCCCTCGCAGGTGAACGAGATGTGGATGTCGCACCCGGAGGTGCTGGCGAACTACGCGAGGCATATCGACACCGGCGAGCAGATGCCCGCCGACCTGGTCGAACGCATGGCGGCGGCCGAACGGTTCGGCGAGGGCTTCCGGACCGTCGAGTACCTCGGCGCCGCGCTGTTGGATTGGGCGTGGCATCGCGTACCCGGAACCGAGGCGCTGGCCGGGGCGGACGCCGAGACGTTCGAGGAGGAGGCGCTGCGCAAGGCAGGCCTCGCGATCGAGGCGATCCCGCCGCGGTACCGGACCGGCTACTTCGCGCATATCTTCGCGGGCGACTACGCCGCGGGGTACTACTCCTACATCTGGAGCGAGGTGCTGGACGCGGACACGGTGGATTGGTTCGACGACGGTGCCGCGTCGATCCGGGATAAGGGCACGGCGTTTCGGCGCGAACTGCTCTCGCGCGGTGGGTCGGTGGACCCGCTGGCCGCCTTCGCGGCTTTCCGCGGCCGGGAGCCCGAGATCGAGCCGCTGCTGACCAGGCGCGGACTGATCAGCTGATGCCGGTGCGGGAGTGGCGCGACGGTGGGCGTCAACTGCGCGCGCGGGCGGGCTCGGTGTTCGCCCGCTCCGCGCCCGGTGACGGACCGACCGTCGTGCTGCTGCACGGCTATCCGTCCAGCTCGTACGACTTCCGCGAGGTCGTCGGACGGCTCGGCGGCCGGGCTTGGCTCGCCATCGACTTCCTCGGGTTCGGGCTGTCGGAGAAGCCGCGACCGCACCACTACAGCCTGTTCGAGCAGGCCGACATCGTCGAGGAGGTGGTCGCTGCCACCGTGGCAGGCCCGGTCGTGCTGCTGGCGCACGACATGGGCACCTCCGTCGCCACCGAGCTGCTCGCCAGGGACATCGACGGTGCACTGACCTGCGCCCTCGACCGCGCGGTGCTGAGCAATGGCAGTGTGATCCTGGAGAAGGCGTCGCTGCGGCCGATCCAGAAGATTCTGCGCGGCCCGCTCGGACCGGTGGCGGCGCGGCTGGCGAACCGGCCGGTCTTCACTCGCGAGTTCGCGCAACTGTTTTCGGCAGCACACCCGCTGACCAAGAGCGAGGCCGAGGCCCAGTGGGAGCTGCTGTCGCGCGCAGGCGGCCACCGGATCGCGCACCTGCTCACCGCCTACCTCACGGAGCGGGTGATGCACGCCGATCGCTGGCACGGCGCGGTCCGCGACTGGCACAAGCCGCTCGGCTTGCTGTGGGGCACTGCGGATCCGGTGGCCACCGTGGCCGTCCTGGACGGACTGCGCGCGTTGCGTCCCGCGGCTACAGTGGTCGAACTCGCTGGCCTCGGGCACTATCCGCAGCTGGAGGACCCCGAAGCCTTCGCGGCCGGCGCGCGGTTGCTGCTCGGTATCGATAATTCGTAGGCGAATTCTATTGCGGCGTAGCCTGTTTGGAAACGCTCAACTCGGGAATCTCGCGAAAGACCCGGCCAGCCGGTGCCGGGAGATCGATCCAGAGGAGTCATGCTCGTGTCACGAACCGCACTCGTCTTCGCCGCCGCTTCCGCCGCCGCCCTACTCGGGACCGCCACCGCCGCAGCCCAAACGGAGCGCACCCCACCCTCGGTCGGCGGCGGTTCCGGCATCTTGGTCAACTCGCACGTCGGGTGCACCCTGACCACCATCGGCCGGGATAGCGCGCAGCGGCTGGTCGGTTTGACCGCGGGGCACTGCGGCGAGCCGGGCGCGACCGTCGTGGTGGAGGGCGACCCCGACGGTGCGACGGTGGGACGGTTCGCCTATTCCGATCACACCCTGGACTACGCGGTCATCGAATTCGATTCGGCGCGGGTGACTCCGGTGAACCAGGTCGGCGGCACCACCATCACCGGCCTCGGCGGGCCAGCCCTGTTCCCGAATGTGGTGTGCAAACGCGGCAGCACCAGCGGGACGAGCTGCGGCGTGGTGTGGGGCGATGTGCGCGCCACCGCCACCGAGACCTGGACCCAAATGTGTGTGATGAAGGGTGATTCCGGCGCGCCGGTAGTGGTCGGCAGCACGCTGGTCGGCATGGTGAACGCCTATCTCGGCGTCGGCTGCTTCGGGCCGGAGGTCGGCACCAACATCACCTCCATCATGAACGACCTGAACGCCCGCGGCGAGATCGGCGCTGGGTACCAACCGCTTTGAGGCCTACGGCAGGAATCGCGCCAGCTGCGGAACCGCCTCGGCGACGTGATGCGCGTAGATTCCTTCCCCGATCCCGACGAAGTACCAACACTGCGGTGTGCGAACGAGTTTGCCCATCGCCAGGCCGGTGTGCGGTCCGCCGCTCAGCACGTAGCGGGTGATCTCGGCACCGGACGTGGTGTCGACGAGACGGAAGTACGCGTTCTCGATCTGCGCGAAACTCTGTTCCGAGTATGAGGTTACGAGGAAGATCACCGACGTCACCTCCGGCGCCATATGCGCAAGGTCGACGGTGATCACCTCGTTGTCGCCTGCGCCGTCGCCCGTGGGGCTGTCGCCGCTGTGCGCGATCGATCCGTCGCGCGAGACCAGCTGCTCGTGGTAAACCGCGTCGAACAGCACCTCGCCCGCGAAAAGTAAAGCCGCCGAGTTCAAGTCGATCCTGCTGCCCGGGGTGACCGTGCCGTCGACATCCACGAACAGGCTTTGATCGGACGGATCCCAGCCCAAGGAGACCGCGACGTGCTCGGGCAGTGTGCCATCGGGATTTTGCAACGGAAAGGACAACCGTGTCCCCTTTCGCAGGGGCGAGCACGGTATCCAGCTACCGCAACGCCGACTATCTCGAAACTTGCCCGGGCTCAGCCGCGGTCGGCTAACGATAGCTCCCGCCGCGCCTGCTCGCCCTTGAGTGGCTCGTCGCCGTTGACGATGCCGGGGACATCCTTCCGACCGCCGCTGCTTCGGACTCGGCCGACATACCTGCCGGCCAGTCCAAAACAGCCCGGTATCGGTCGCATACCCCGCATATATCGGCTTCAATCGCCGACTGTCGACAGGATTTACCACCGCCGCGCTTCCCACGACCGGCATGGACGTGATCGGCGCGAGTCCGACTCCGGCGCTTTGCGTTCCGGCGCTGTCCGACGGACGTCTCCCATGCATTTCGCGGCACACCTGCACGACTGGGTCATCCACTGGCCTGCGCGCACCCGCCCGTCAGGCCGATACCCGGCAGGTGCCACGCGGGGAGAGCCGAACTGCGGAACGGGAACTGCGCCCAAACAGTCTCTATGTCGGTTTTCGCCAGATCCGTGGCGCATGCGCAGCCGTGGTGGGAGAGTGGTATTGGTAGCCAAGGCAATTCGCTACAGATTCATCATCGAACTCCAGCTTCCGACAACCGCGTTTGTGGTTGTCGAGTGTCGGTCACGACTCAGCGGGAGGTGATCGATTGTGACCGCACAACCAACAACTCCGCTCGGCGTCAACGAGTTCCAGGTGGCGTTCGCTACCTGACGAATTCGGCTCCGGGAAGCGTGTAGGACACTTATTCTCACGAGCCGTGAGACTGCGCGGTCTGTGGTAGCCGATACTGGACCGAGTTCTCGCTATCGCAACGAATTGGTATGCACGGCTGGCGATCCCGTTCACTGCCAATAGTCTGCGGTTCTTGGTCGCAGGAAACCCAGCCACATCTGGTCGAGTCCGCCACCGCACCGGTCATCGGCTCAGAATCCTCCACATTCGAAGGGAGATCCAATGTATGGCTCGACGCCCGTTCCCCCTGTTCCCACCCCTGCCCCCTGCATGAAGGTGACCAATGAGAACTGGCAGAAATCGGTAGGAAGCTGGTCATTCCAAAACGTGGATCAAGTCCTCAGAACGGTGCCGATTCGGCGGATCCACGGCGATAATGAAGTGGCGCCGCTGAATCCGAGTTCGGTCGACCCTGCCGAGATCCTCGAGCTCGAGGTGCAGCTGTACGACAACAACAACCTCTACACGGTTCAGGACATCATCGATGCCACGGATACCGACGGCTGGATCGTGCTGCACAACAACGAGGTGGTCGTCGAGAAGTACCCCGGGATGTCGAAGACTACGAAACACCTGCTGATGTCGGTGACCAAGACGCTGACCGCGACCATCGCCGGGGCCTTGGTGGACGAGACGATCAACGGAAAAAAGACGCTCGATCCCAGTTGGGAGGTGACCAGGTACGTGAAGGATCTGGTGGGTTCCGGCTACGACGGCGCCACCGTCCGGCACGTGCTCGATATGGTGAGCGATATCAAATTTTCCGAGGATTACCTCGACCCCAAGTCCGAAGTACGCAGGATGGAGGCCGCAGCCGAATGGGGGCCGCCCAGTAGCCCACCGGAAACGCTCGAGCAGTTTCTCTACAGCCTGACAGCGCAGGGCGGCAAGCATGGCGACCGCTTCGAATACCGCAGCTGCGAAACCGCCGTGCTCGGCTTGGTTTGCGAAGCTGCTTACCAACAGCGCCACAATGTACGCAAGTCGTTCGCGGAGCTGACTTCAGACCTGCTCTGGTCAAAGCTGGGGGCCGAGCACGATGCCTACATCACCGTCGACAGGGAAGGCACCGCGGCGTACGACGGCGGCATCTGCGCCACTCTTCGTGACCTGGCCCGGTTCGGGGCAATGATCTGCCGGGGTGGTAAGCCGATCCATAACGATAACCTGCAAGTGGTATCGCAGGGCTGGGTGAGAGACATCTTCGAAGAGGGCTCCGTGGATGCATTCGAGGACGGCCCCAACTACGCCGAGCTGGACATGTGTGGTGGCAAGTTCCGCAGCATGTTCTGGTCCCCTACGGGCAATCGTGACGTGGTGATCTGCATCGGCGTCCACGGCCAGCTCGTTTACATCAATCGGGCCACCAATACGGTCGGCGCGAAGTTCTCCAGCTGGGCGCGGCCGGTGGAAGACTGGCACGGCAGATGGAAAGGCTTCTCCGCGGTGTCGATGTTCGAAGCGATCAACGCCTATCTGGTTCCGGCAACTCCGCGGACTCCCGCCGGGATGGCTAGCCGTTGAGCGGTCACAACCAGCGCGGGTCACTTTCCAATAATCCGGCTACCAGTCCGAGCAGTGTTTCATCGACAGACAGGAGCGGCTGATGTACGCAACGATAGGCGACCAGATATTCCTCCGTGACTCATCTTCTGCTAGCCCGCGTGACCGGTCAGGCGAGATCATCGAAGTTCGTGGCCCTGACGGGCAACCGCCGTATCTGGTGCGATTCGCTGACGGTCGCGAATCCCTCGTCGACCCTGGCCCGGACACGATCGTCGAACCGCCCGGATCAGCGGAGTAGTTGACCACGAGACGATCGGCACGGCCGGAAATTGGAGCGGGGTCAATCTTTCGCGCCGATCGACGAGGTGTTCTTCAAGGGCGCCTACTCCGCCGCCTACTCGGGGTTCGAGGGCGCCGCCACCGACGGCACGACCCTCGCGGACTGGCTGCGTGCCAAAGGAATCGACACTGTCGACGTCTGTGGCATCGCCACCGACCACTGCGTTCGCGCAACCGCAATGGACGCCCGTACCGCCGGGTTCGGCACCCGGGTGCTACTGGATCTTTCCGCCGGTGTCTCTCCCGTCAGCATCGATCGGGCGCTGGGTGAACTCCGCGATGCGGGCGTGGAGATCGCCGAAACACAGGAGAGCTGACCAACCGCGCACCAAGCCATCTGACCGCGGGCTACACCGCACGCACCAACTGACGCACGGAATACTGTCGTACCCATGGCAACTCCCGACTTCATCCGAACCATCCGGGCCGACGCGGGCAGACAGCTGCTGTGGCTGCCTGGCGTCAGCGCGGTGGTCTTCGATGACGACGGCCGACTGCTGCTCGGCCGTCGCGCCGACAGCGGTAACTGGGCGATCCTCGCCGGGATGCCGGACCCCGGCGAGCAACCCGCGGCCTGCGCGGTGCGCGAGGTGTACGAGGAGACCGCCGTTCGCTGTGTCGCCGAACGCATCGTGCTCGTCCGGTCCATGCTGCCGCACACCTACCCGAACGGCGACATTTGCCAGTTCATGGACATCACCTTCCGGTGCCGGGCCGTCGGCGGCACGGCGCGGGTCAACGACGACGAATCGCTGGAGGTCGCCTGGTTCGACATCGCCGCGCTGCCGGAGTTGCCCGAGCATGCGCTACTGCGTATCAAGCACGCGCTGTCCGATGAGCCGGCCTGGTTCGAACCCGCACCGTGACGGACTGGACCTTGCCCAGTTCCGCACTGGCACAGGCCCGTTCGACTGTGCAGCCCATGTTAAGGCTGTTCGCACGCCGTGACGGAACCTCTCGACCCCTGACCTTTGATGGTGCAGGTGTTCTTGCCCGCGCTGCCGTCGACGAGGTTGTTGTTCACGTCGATGGTGATGGTGTCGTCGTCGTTGCCGCCGAAGATGCTGCCGTTGTTGGCGATTGCGGTGATGGTGTCCTTGCCGGTGCCGATGTTCGGGTCGGCGCCGCTGGCGAAATCGCTGCCGTCGCCGAGGACGACGGAGTCGGTGGTGCCGACGGTGCCGACGTCGATCTTGTCGTCGCCGTTGCCGCCGATCAGGGTGGCGGCGCGGGAGTTTCCGTCCTTGTTGAGTGAGGTCGCCGAGAGCACGTCGTTGCCGTCACCGCCGAACACGCTGGCGCCGAGGTACATGTCACCGGCCTTGATGGTGTCGTTGCCGTCGTCGCCCCACAGCGCGGCGCCCGAGCCGCCGAGGGTGCCGCCGGTGATCGTGTCGTCGCCGGGTCCGCCGTGTATCCAGCCACCGGTCATCTCGTCCACGGTGATGGTGTCGCTGCCCGCGTCGGGGATGGGCGCGAAGGCATCGCCGTAGATGTCGGCCGCGCCGACGGTTCGATGGATCGCGATGGTGTCCTTGCCCGCGCCGCCGAACACGGCATCGGGTGCGTCCGGCGCGGTGGCGCTTGGCGGCCGCTCGCCGAGACTGACGGTGTCGATGGTGATGGAGTCGTCGCCCTCGTCGCCGGATACCCGGCCACCATGGGCACCGGCGGTGGTCTCCGGCTTGGCGGGGTCCGGCTGGTAGAAGTAGCCGACGCTGCCGACCTTGATCACGTCGTTGCCCGCACCACCCACGACCGCGCCATGGCGCCCGACATTGCCGCCAGGGCCCTTCGGGATGGCCGCGTCGCAGGCGGCGGGACGGTCTTGCCCGCCGACCGTGATCTCGTCGTCTCCAGGACCGCCGTCGAGGACGCCACCGTTCACATCGTTGGCGCCGATCCCCTCCGCCGGGCACATGAACCGGCCGACATTGCGCGCCGAGATCTTGTCCTTGCCCGCGCCACCCAGCACGACCGCCCCCTCGAGCACATCGCCCTCGATCACGATCGTGTCGTCGCCATCCCCCGCGTCGAGGACCACCCCGGCAGGGAGATTGTCGGTACAGGTAATGGTGTCGTTGCCCGGCGTCACCGCCCCGGTACACCCTGCGGGCAAACCCTCAGCCCGCACCGGGCCCGCCGCCAACAACAGCCCCGCCAGCAATGCGGAAACCCCCGCAATCGAACGTGCACCGCGCGCCCGAATGACCACAATCCATCCCTCCGTCTCACCGAAAACCTGCCCGGCCTACACCACCGCCATTCCGTATTCGTATCTGCGAGGCATCCGGATCGGCGGCACACGTCACGGAAGGATCGAGGGAAGCAGCTCGTCGGGTGCTCGGGGGTGAAATCGAACTTCGGATGGTTCGCGAAGAGGGGCGGGGCGAAACGGTACGACGCTCGGGCCGAGCTGTTAGTCCACCGGATCCGTCTCGTAGACGGGGATCCCCCTGGCGTCCAGCATCTGGATGATGCCGACGAACTGATCGCGATCTCCGACGGCCTCCGGAACGTATTCGTTGATCTCGGCGTGGGTGATGTACTTCTGCTCGTGACCGAGGGTGATCAGTTCCTTGATTCCAGCATGGGGCATACGGTGATCTCCAGGTCTCGGGTAGCCGTACTGCTGTCGGCTCAGGGACGCCAACGCTATCAGCGGCGCGCAGGTCATCGCTGAAATATCGACGGACTCTCGAGGTTTCGACGACGGCGTCCCGGCACCGCTACACCGCCGCAACCCGGAGCAATGATTCGGAATCCTCGATAAACACGGCACGCGATTACCCGTTCAGGTCGGCGGGCGCGGGCACGCGCTTCGGTACGATTTCTTCTGATCTCCGCTCGCCCGGTACCGAGAACGCCGAGTTTCCAGCGTGCATTTCTGAGAACCATCGTTGTTCGACTCGAGGGGAGTATCAGTTGCGACGGATCGGTGTGCTGCTCACCGTAATCGGAGTCGGCCTCGGCTGGCCATCGGCCGGCGCCGAGCCGCCGATACCGGCGACAGCGCGCCAGCCGCTGTACCCCGAAAGCAGTTTCTATCCGCGGATGGTTCGCCTCGAGCACAGCGGTACGGCCAACGGCACCATCGTGGCGAGCGTCAATACGTTGCGGCAAACCGGCGCGATCATAGCAAGTACCGACGGCGGCACCACCTTTCGGCAGCGTGGCGGCATTACCGATACCGTGTCCAGGAAGGGCGGCCAGCTGTGCTGTTCGGCGCTGTTCGAACTGCCGACGGCGGTCGGCGATATGCCAGCGGGCACCCTGCTGTGGGCCGACACGATGTTCTCCGACGTGCTCGACGTGGTGCTGCGGCATGTCGAACAACGGCTCTGGGCCAGCCGCGATCAGGGCGCGCACTGGGAATTCGTGTCCAGCATCGCGACATCGAACAGCCTGTTCAGTTTCACCGATTGGGGACCGCTGCTACCGAGTGCGTGGGAGCCGAGCCTATCGATGTCGGCGGACGGGCAACTCGTCGCCTTCTACTCCGACGAGACCGACAGCCACGAGCACAGTCAGAAATTAGTGCAGGTCCGCTCCCCCGACGGCGTGCACTGGGTGAACCAGACCGACACGGTGGTCAGCGACGTCCAATACGTGCGGCCCGGCATGGCCAACGCCATCAGATTGCCGGACGGCAGCTACTTCATGAGCTACGAAATCTGCAATACCGACAAGGTGCATCAGTGTCTGACCTATTTCCGGAGGTCAACGGACGGTTGGAATTACGGCGATCCGCGGTTCCTCGGGACCGTGGTGCGCACCGCCGCCGATGGCGGCTATACCCAGCACGCGCCTTATCCGGCCTGGAGCCCAGGGCCCGGCCCGAACGGCACCATCCTGCTGTCCGGCCAGATGGTGTCGAGCGTGGACGGCACGATGACACCGAGTACCGGCCGGACCCTGTTGGCCAATGACACGATGGGCGAAGGCAATTGGTATGAGATGGCCGCACCGATCGTCATCGACGGCATCACCGACGCACCGTGCAAGAACTACAGTTCGGCGCTCCTGCCCGCGGCCGACGGCAAATCGGTCATCGAAGCCGCGACCGATCTGGACAGCAACGGAGTTTGCCGCGCGTATTACGCGTCGGGCCCACTGACGGGCCCGACCCCGCCGCCCCTCGCGGGCAAGTAGCGGCCTATTTGGCGATGGTGAAGCTGGTGCCGTCCGCGGCGATCGGTCCCGGGTGCAACTCGCCGTTCGTGGCGCCGATCGAGTAACTCACCGGTTTGAAGGACGACAACGGCTTTCCGTCGACCTTCACATTGGTGAACACGACCGGGCTGAACCCGGGCAGCGCACTGTTGAGCTGACCTTCGACAATGACCTCCGCCGTCTGCGCGGGAGCGTCGGAATGCGCGACCGTGGTTCGCGTCCAATTCTGCGTCACGTTCGCGACCGTCATGGTGTAGGCCCGACCGTCGAAGTCGACCGAGGCCTGCATTTTGTCGCCGGGGGCCGACGTCACGTCCGGGTAGATCACCGGGTTCGCCGGATACGCTTCCCACAGCGCCATTCGATACGTCTGCTGCGCACACATCGCGGCACCGGGTGCCGAGCCGGTGCCTGCGGCCGCGCACGTGCCGGCCGCTGCCTGACCCATTTGCGTGTTCACGCCCTCGGCGGCCTTGATCGCGTTGCGGAACCACGCGGGATTATTGGCCACCGTCGCGCTCGCCAAGTTCACGATCGCCAGCCCGGGCAGCGACGCCAATGCGCCCGCGGCGCTCACGCAAATGGCCTCGGAACCGGTTTGCATCAACGGCAATGCCTGCTTTCCGTTGACCAGTGTCCCGTTCAAACCGACCCACGGCACCACGCGCTGAATGACGCCGGTGTCGGAGCATTGCACTTCTGGTTCGATCCACTCCGCGGAAATACTCTTGAAGTTCCCGGTGGCCACATACCCGGCCCAGTTCGTGCCGCGAATGCGCGGCGGACTCGCGTCCGTCTTCGTGCTCGGCGGCGCCGCATTCGGTGCCGTAGTCGGCGTCGGTGTGCCATCCGCGGTTGCCAACGACGGCGAGACCAACACTGCCACGATCGCCCCCACCACCGACGCGGCGAGACGGTTTCGAATTCGCGTCCGACCCGGGGTAGTCATCATGAACAGGGACAATAGCTGAAAAACATTACTGCCGTGCGATGCCGCGCGGCAGCATTTTCGCAGGTAGCGCATCGTTTCGGCGGACGCGGGAAAGAGCTGACCTGCACCGGTTGAAGATCGGCGAACCCGGCGTGTCGCCACGCCTTATCCACATTGTCGTACCCGAGCCGAACCAATGACTATACCCCTATGCGGCAATTCTATTCATTTCGCGGACACTCCGGAGTGGCTACGCGGCTACGCCCGCTACTAGTGATTTGCTGAATTGGCACGACCGGCTTTGAGTTTCAACCTTGGATACGAAAGGACCGAATCAACGATGCGGTACTTCATTCCTACCCTCGCAGCAGCCGTCTGTGCCCTTTTCTTCTGCGCCGCTCCGGTACACGCCGTCGCCACCGACTGCGCGGCACCGGACGCACCGCCGATTTGCGCGACGCCGTCCAGCGCCTGGAAAACCCAGCCGGCCGGTTCGGTTCTTTCGATGCCGCGGGCCGCCGTCAAGGCGCTGGCGATGACCATGGTTCCGCCGCACCATTTCTGGGCATTCGACAACATCATCACGCGCGAGAGTGGCTGGAATGTCTTCGCCGTCAATCCGGAAAGCGGCGCCTACGGACTCGGTCAGGCATTGCCGCCGGAAAAGATGGGCACCCACGGAGCCGACTGGCCGTTCAATCCGGTGACGCAGATCCGCTGGACCTACGACTACATGAACAAGCGCTACGGCAGCCCCATCGGCGCCTGGGAGTTCTGGCAAGTGCATCACTGGTACTGACCCGCAGGAGATCGCGCGCATCGCGGCCGAGGTGGCGGCACTCGAATGACGAAGTCCCCGGATATGCCGTACGCCAGGGACATTCCACTCCTACTCTTGATCCGTGCGCCGGCTTCTCCCCCTCTTGCTGCTATCCCTCACCGCCTGCGGTGCCGAACCGGCCGCGACACCACCGCCGACGACGACAACGGCGGCCCCGTACGTCCGTACTCCGCTGGACTGCAGCAAGCTGACGGTCACTCCGCTGACCGTCGAACCGGGCATCGGCTACATCATCGGCACCCACGCCGAGTGGCTACCCAAGGGCCAGTACATCCGCATCCGGGTGGCGATCACCAACACCGACAGCACTTTTCACACCACTCGCCCCACCGACTACCAGCTCGACGACGCCGCCGACCACCCACACCAAACCAGCGTCGACGCGATGGAAATCAAGCGCCAGCCGAACGAGCTCAACATCGGCGCGGGCAACCGGCTGGAAATGGACCTTTGGTACGACATTCCGGTCGATACGCAGCCAAAGCTGCTCCGCGACAACACCTGCACCACCACCATCCCGCTTCCCGGCTAGTTTTTCGATCGTCGGTTACGGCGCGGGGATGCCGGACCAGAGGTCGCAGTGGTGGTTTCGGGCGGTGTCGGTGGTGGTGATCTTGTCCGGCTCGAGGACGAGCGCCTGGTCGCCGGTGTGGCGGGGCCAGTCGGGCAGGCCGCGGGAGTTCGGGTCACCGGCGCGGACGAAGCTGGACCAGTAGTGGATCATCTTGTCGGACAGGATTTTCTGGGCCTGCGTCGCCGGCGACGAGGAATGCGCGAGGTCGAACAGATAGGGCAGTTCGAAGGCGTGCGACGCACCGTACGGGAACGGTGGTGGCGAGGGTAAGCCGGGCAGGGGTGCCGCGTTCTGGTCGGCGAATTCGTAGGCGTAGACGGGGCCGGTGCGGATGAGGGATTTGGTCGCGTCGGCGATGGGGCAGGCGAAGACGTGGTCGGTCATCACCGCCGACCAGGCCAGCACCGGTTGGGCGTAGGCGCTCAACGGATATTGCCGGGCCACGGCGTCGGCATGGGGCCCGAACATCGTCAGCAGCTTGGGGTATTGCTCGGCGGTGATCGTCTGCGCGGCAGCGAAACTGGTGTACTCGTCGTGGTTCGCGCCGATCAGCACCGGCACCTTGGCGGCCTTGCCCGCCCGGAACGCGGCCAGTGGGGCTTCCGGCAGCAGGGGTTGGCCGAAGACCGGTCCGGGCAGACCGGTGCCGTCCGCGCCGGTGTACTGCAACGGCGTCGCGGCGAGCTTGTCCGCGGGAATGGCGCGCAGGCACTGGGCGGTGGCGGCATCGGTGCCTGGGCAGCCGAGCGTGGTCGCGTACTGCTCGCTCTTGTCGATCGCGGTCGGCAGGTCGACCTGCATTTCGCAGGGCCCGCTTTCCAGAATCGCGCCCTGGAACAGCCGTTCGGACTGGGGCGACACCAGGTGATCGCAGACCGACATCGCGCCCGCCGACTCACCGGCGATGGTGACCTTGGCCGGATCACCGCCGAACGCGGCGATATTGTCATGCACCCATCGCAACGCCGCCTGCTGATCCATCAGCCCGAAATTGCCGACCTGCCCGTCCTCGTGCGCGACCGCCGTATGTCCGAGAAAACCCAGCGCACCCAACCGATAGTTGATCGTGACGACCACCATGTCACCGGTCCGCACCAGTCGCGACGGGTCGTACGCATCGCCGCTACCGAAAACAAAGGCACCACCGTGGATCCACACCAATACCGGCCGCGGCTGTGCGGCAGTACCACTCGGCGTCGACACATTCAGGAACAAGCAGTCCTCGCTGCCCCCGAACCCGCCGGTCGGCAAGGGCTGCGTACATTGCGCACCCGGTTTGGTCGCGTCGCGCTCTTGGGACCAAACGGCCGGGGGCGCAGGCGGTTTCCACCGCGACTCGCCCGTCGGCGGTGCCGCGTAAGGGATCCCGGAGAACGATCGCGTGTCCGCCGAGAGCTTCCCGCGCACCGGACCGGACTGCGTCCCCACCACCACCGAATCGGTCGACGGTCGCTCCTTCTCCGTACCGCACGCGGTAATGCCACCGAACAGCACCGCCGTGGCGGCGACCACCACCGCGATCCGCGATCCGCGCCCTCTCGCACACCACCGGAACTTGTCGGAGCGGAAGGGGTTCATCGCGGAGCCTCTCTGTCGGGGGCACGGTCAGCGCTCACTCGGCGGGATCGGTCGCCGGTTTCGCACCGATGAGCTCACTGAAAGTCTGCACGACCTGATCGTGGTATTCGCGAACCAGTGTCTCGATCATGCCGATTTCGGGGAGGTCGATGTCGGCACTCGACTGCCAGATGTCCAGGAGCTTGCGGCAGAGCACGACGTGGCCTGCGGGCGCCAATGGATCGTAAAAGGCCTGTCCCGCTTCGGGAATGGAAATCAGCATCGCGCCGACGGTGTTGAACAGGCTCAGGAATCCCGGCTTGTCGAGGGCGGCGAACACGCACCGCAGCATGTGCAGCTCGGCGGCCATGATGTCGGTCAGCTCGGAAGTGTCGTCGCCGATCAGCAATTCGAAGCGGTCGAGCGCGTGCACGGCCCGCGACAGGTCGTAGCGGCGCGGCTCGGCGGCCACCGTGCTGATGGCCTGCATGACCAGCATGTGGTCGACGTCGATGATGTCGGCGAAGATCTTGGCGGCGCGGTCGGGTACCCGATGGGCGAACCGGAACATGAACCGCCACGTGTCGATGCCGCCGTAGAGCCGGATGTCGCGAACGAGGTAGCCGAGGCCGCGGCGAGCCTCGACGAAGCCGAGCGCGGCGAGCCTGCCGAGGGCGCTGTTGGCGGTCGGCGTGCTGACGCCGAACTCGGCGGCGACCCGGCGCACCGACGGCAGCAGTTCACCGGGCTGGTAGCTGCCTGCCGCGATGCGATAGGCGAGCTGCTCGGTGATGTCATCGACGACCGTTGGTGTTGCCACGCCGGGATTCTCCCAGGCCGCCGGTCGAGGCCGCGCCGTCCGGGCGCGAACTCCTATGCTCCCGACGCGAGCTCGCTACCGACCCGGTCGGCGACCGCGTGCGCCTGCTCGTAGCGGTAGTCGTCGAGCGGGAACTTGCGATTGCCGCGGCTGGCCTCGAAGAAACCCGAGGGACGCAGATAGGTGCTGTCGCCCTGGGAGTTTCGGTAGTAGGTGGGCACGTGCCCGTTGAGTTCGTTGAAGTAGAACCGCACCGCCGCCGCCCGCTCCAGCGTCTTGCGGTGGTAGGCGTCGTGCGCGTCCTTGCGCACCTCCACGGTGGTCGCGCCCCGGCGAATACCCTCTTTGATGGCGCGCACGGCGTGGTCGGCGGTCATCTCGACGAAGGCGTGCCAGCCGCTGCCGGTCCACGAGTACGGCCCGACCAGGGTCCACCGGTTCGGCAGGCTCGGCACCGAAACGCTCTGATAGGCCTGCATGCCGTTCTCGGTGTAGAACTTGCCGAGATCGAAACCGTTGCGGCCCACGATGGTTCCCGGACGGTATGTCTCCGGATCGGAGAACACCTCGTAACCCGTTGCGAGCACGATCATGTCGAAGATGTGCTCGACGCCGTCGCGAGTCTTGATGCCGCGCGGGGTGATCTGCTCGATCGGGTCGGTGGTCAGCGTGACGTTGTCGCGGTTGAACGCCGCGAGGTATCCGTTGGACATGGTCGGGCGTTTGGCGACGACACCGAAGTTCGGCGCCAGCTGTGCCTGGGTGGCCGGGTCGTCGACGATCATCTTCAGGTATCGGCGATAGGCGGCGATGGTCCACCGGTCGAAGGCGGTGAGGGTCGGGCGCACCACCCGCATGGGTGCCGCGACGGCGGCCCGCAGCACCAGGTCGGCAAGCACGAGGACACCGCCGTGCACCGCGGCCTGGAACCCGGGCACCCCCAGCATGCGCTTGCCCAGCTCGGGCATGGCGAAGTCCGGCTTGGGCAGCGACCACACCGGAGTGCGTTGGAAGACACCGAGTTCGGCGACCTCGGGAGCGATCGACGGAATGATCTGCACGGCACTGGCGCCCGTGCCGATGATGCCGACCTTCTTGCCGGTGTGGT
This sequence comes from Nocardia sp. NPDC051321, assembly GCF_044455225.1. NCBI lineage: Bacteria > Bacillati > Actinomycetota > Actinomycetes > Mycobacteriales > Nocardiaceae > Nocardia > Nocardia sp. NPDC051321. The sequence goes on from NZ_JBITEM010000020.1 coordinate 44,607, forward strand.
CGTAGTCGTGGTCCCAATCGGACGGGCGCTGGATCTTGCCCTTGAACGACTGCCAGCCCGCGATGCCCGGATCCTGCTTGGGCCGGACGAAAGCGCCGACCGCGCTGATCAGGAACCGCGCGGTCATGGTCGTTCCGTCGGCGATGTGCAGCTTCCAGTAGTTGTGCGTGTCGTCCCACTCTTCACGAACCACGTTGGTGTTGAAACGCACGTGCGGGTAAAGCCCGAACTTCCTGGCCACGTTCATGTGGTACCGCTTGACCTCCGCGCCGTACGGAAACACCCGGCTCCACCCGGCATTGCGGGCGAACGAATACTGATACGCGATGGCCGGAATATCCACACCGAGACCGGGATAGGTGTTTTCCTGCCAGCTGCCGCCCACCTCGTCGGCCCGCTCGATGATGACGAAGTCGCCGACGCCGGCCTGCTTCAGTTTCACGCCTGCCGCGAGTCCGCCCGGCCCGGCGCCGATTACCGCGACCTGATGATCGGGCGTACTTACCTCAGCTGACAGAGGAGTCGAAAAGCTCACGGTCGTTGTCTTTCTCGTGACGGGTTGTGGGAAGAGGCGCTCGAGCCGGTCGAGCAAGCGTCTCCTTCTTCCCGGCTGCATGGCCGTTGTCCCCACTGTGTAACACAGTATAGATTGTCTGGGACACTAACACGAGGGCGTACCGCGCCAGCAAGGCCGCGGCGCAAATTCTCACGAATGCCTGCGCCGCTCGTCGGCCTCGGCGAGGAGCAGGCATCTGCGACAAGATTCGCGACGGACCCTTCCCCACGGAAGCTTTTACTGCCGCCGCAAGACGTCTAATGCGTTGGATCGCAGCGGTTTTCATCCCGCAGCTCCGACCCACCGAAGTAATCAGAAACGAATCCGTTTCCGGCTCAGGGGAATCCCCCATTCGGCCGTCCATCGTGGGACGTACCCTTCCGGTGGATCGCGGTCAGGCCACCCCCAACCCCGTCCATGATTCGACTCGCACGCCGCTCGCCCCCACCTCGGCTATTACGTCCGATCGGTCGGACTTATTGCGATAGGATATCGACATGACGAACAGGCACCCCGCCGACGGGCGCCGAGCACGCGGTGACCGATCCAGAACGGCCGTGCTGGACGCGGTGGTTTCGATGGCCTCGGTCGCCGGACTCGGCGCGCTGAGCATGGGCCAGGTCGCGGCCGAGGCGGGCGTGAGCAAGTCGGGCCTGTTCTCGCTCTGGCGCGACAAGGAAGAACTGCAGCTGGCGGCCATCGGACGCGCGCGGACGCAGTGGGCGGACCTGGTTGTCGCGCCCGCGCTCAAAGCCCCGGCGGGCGTCCGTCAGCTGTGGGCGCTGCACGAATCACGCCTGGCGTTCTACACCGACCTGGTACTGCCCGGCGGCTGCTTCTTCGTGGCCATTCAGCACGAATTCGATGACCAGCCCGGGCCGGTGCACGACCGCCTCGTCGCCCTGGCCCACGAGTGGGATGCGTTCGTGCACTCCATCATTCGCACCGCGCTCGACGCCGGGGAGCTGCGGCCGGATACCGACCCCGGCGTCCTCGCCTTCGAACTCGAGGCACTGGGCTACGCCGCGGTCACCCGCGCCCGACTGCTGGATCGCGATGCCGCGTTCGCCCAGTCACGGGCCGCCATGCTTGGACGCCTGCGGGCGCACTGCACCGATCCGTCCATTCTTCCCAAGTCTTGAACTAAAACTTTACGACCGATCGTTCTTATTGTAGGGTGGGACGTGCACAGCGGATAGCGGTCGGCGGCAGCGCCGGCGGGGGCAACTGAATGGATACCCACCGTTATCGCGTCGCCGGAGAGCGATTTCGCGCGCGGTGACGCTCCGAAAGGAACCGCACATGCCAACCATGCAGCCCGCGTATCACATCGGAATCGTCGTGGCCGACCTCGAAAAGGCCATGGCCGAGCTGGGCAAGATCGGTCTGGAATGGCACGCACCGATCAGGAACAACAGCGACGTGCTCAGCAATGGTGAGACCACAAACATCCGGCCGTGGATGACCTACTCCAAGCAGGGACCGCCCTACCTGGAACTGCTCGAACAGATGCCGGGCACCATCTGGGCCGAGACCGGCCTGCATCACCTCGGCATCTGGGCCGACGACGTCCCCGAGGAGTCGAAGCGCCTCGCCGCCGAGGGCGTCGCGCAGCTGATCTCCTCCCACGACAACACCTCCGACTCCGCCTCCAGCTATCACCAGACGACCGACGGCGTCCGCCTGGAATTGATGGACATCGGTCGCGTCGGCCCAGGACTGGCGCTGTATCTGAGCGGCACCGCCGACGACTACCTGAACAACCTGCGGACACCCGGGTAGCCGCCTGATCGATCCGACTCGGCGAGGGCGTATGTTCTGGAGGTAATTTCCCTGCCGTTGACAGGCAGAAGGGGTGGTGCGAGAGTGCAGGCCGAGCCAGCGAGACCCGCCGAGAAGGGTCCCGTGATATCGCCGGATTCGACCAGTCTGCGGACGTTTTCGACGAGCAAGCCCCCTGGCCTACGCTGCGTGGGTCAGGTCGATTTCGCGACGCACGACGCATGGGAAACCGCGCTGGCCGACCTACCTGCCACCCCCGACATCCACTTGGAATTGTCCGAGCTGACCTTCATCGACACACACGGCACGCTGATACTGGTGGAAGCCACGAATCAGGCGGCGAAGGGACGCAGGGTCGTGCTGCACAACCCGCCCATGACGCTGGTCCGCATCCTGGAGCTGTTCTGGCCGTCGCTCCCGACAATCGAGGTAGATCGCGCATGACCAGCACCACCGCTGACCCCTTCGTGCATCCGGCGCTGTTCTACAGCGACACCGAGGAGTACCTGGCAGGCACCGTCGGGTTCATTCGAGAAGGATTGGCCAACAACGAACCCGTCGCGGTGTCGGTCCCCGGACCCAACCTGGAACTGATTCGCGCCGAACTCGGCGCCGACGCCGAGTCGGTGCGGCTGATGGACATGACCGTCGAAGGCCGTAACCCTGGGCGGATCATTCCCGGCGTGCTCCGCGCCTTTGCCGACACCTACCCGACCGGACGGGTGCGGATCATCGGCGAACCCATCTGGGCAGGCCGCTCCGCGACGGAGTATCCGGCGTGCGTGCAGCACGAGGCGCTGATCAACGCCGCGTTCACCGGCCGCGAGGTCACCATCCTGTGCCCATACGACACCGAACGCCTAGACCCGACCGTGCTGGTCGACGCGCACGCGACCCATCCGACGCTGATCGACAGCAGCGGCGAACGGGCAAGTAGCGCCTACGATCCCGACCGCATCGTCGCCTCGTACAACAAGCCGCTACCGCCCGCGCCGCCGATCGCCCGCGTCATCGCCTTCGACGTCACCTCGCTCACCGAGGCCAGGCACCGGGCAGGCGAGTTCGCCAACCAGGCGGGCATGGCCCCGGACCGCGTCATCGATCTGGAATTGGTCATCGCCGAGACCATCACCAACTCGGTGGTGCACGGCGGCGGCAGCGGCACGCTGGCGCTCTGGATCGACGGCAGGCAACTGCGCGCCCAGGTCCGCGACGCGGGCCACATCACCAACCCGCTGGCCGGCCGGGTGCCACCGCAGCCCTTCCAATTCGGCGGCCGCGGACTGCTTTTGGTCAATCACCTCACCGACCTGGTCCGCATCCACACCGGCGTGCACGGCACCACCATCCAGATGCACCTGCGCCTGGCCTGAACCCGCGCGTGGCCTTCATCGACCAGTGAACTTCGCCTTCCGTCGCTCGACGAACGACTGGATGCCCTCAGCACCGTCGGCCGTCGCGAACAGCTTGGTGACGTCGCCGACCAGATGTTCGGCAGCGGCGGCGTTGCCTTCGTCGCGGGCCCGGTGCGCGGAGGCGAGGATGGCGCGAACGCCCAATGGTGCTGAATCCTCGGCAATTTCGGTGGCCAATGTGCGTGCCGCGGTGAGCGCCGATGCCGCGTCGGGAGTCACCTGCTGGAGCAGGCCGATGCGAAGCGCCTCGGCGGCATCGAATTCGGCGCCGGTGAGGATCCAGCGCATGGCGTTGCCCCAACCCGCCTCACGCCAAAACCGCAGTGTCGCACCGCCGAACGGGTAGATGCCGCGCCGGACCTCCAGCTGACTGAACCGGGTGCTCTCGGCGGCGATCCGGATGTCGGCGGCCAGCAGCAGCTCGATGCCCAGCGTCATGCACCACCCCTGTGCCACGGCGATCACCGGCTTGGTCCAGTTGTAGTTCAGCCGCCACGGGTCGAGGCCGTCCTCGGGGTAAGTGATCGCGCCGGTCGCCAGCGCGGGCGCGACGTCGACCAGGTCGAGGCCTGCGGTGAAATGCTCGCCGTGCCCGAACAGCACGCCGGCGCGCAGCTCGTCGTCGTTTTCGAGCAGGGCATACGCGCGAGACAGCTCGCCGAGCATCTCGAGGGTGAAGGCGTTGCGCTTCTCCGGGCGGTTAAGTCCGATGAGCAGGACATGTCCGTCGCGTTCGACGGTAACGGTGTCGGCCATGGGCTTCAGTCAACAACAGCGATATTGATTATGCAATAGTCCATAATCGATGCCACGGTCGGCTACTCAGGAGCCCGATTCGACGCGAATCTCGCCCGCCAGACGCTGGAAGGTACTTGCGACATATTCGATGCGGGCGTCCTCGAGCTCGGGCCGCGGGTAGGTCGAGCGGAAGATCGCCTCACCGTCGAACATGTGCACAATCGAGGTGGCCAGCAGGCGGGCGACCTCCGGGGCAACGGCGGGCGACAGGGCCGCGACCGCGACCCGCTCGACGTCGTCGAGCAGCGCCCTGGCGACGGGAGCGAGCCTGGCCCGCAACTCCGGCTCGGTGCGCGCGGCGACGAGCAGCTCGAACCAGACGGTGTTGGTTTCCTGGCGGATCTGATTGCGGGCGCGGTGCAGGATGTGCGTCAAATCCAGTGGCTGGTAGATGTTTTCGCGCGCGCGGATATTGTCGAACGCGCGCATATGCCTGCGGCCGACCTCTTCGGCGGCGGCGACGACCAGGTCGGTCCGCGAGTCGAAGTGCCGGAAGATGCCGCCCTTGGACACCCCGGCTCGGCGGCTGATCTCACCGAGCGAGGCATTGTGGTAACCGACCTCGGCGATGGCCTCGATGGTGGCCTCGACGAGCTTGCCGATGGTGGCGGCGCGGCGCTGGGCTTGAGTTCGGCGCGGCTCGGTCACCGCTCCTGGGACCTGAGGAATCGTCCGGTGCGGCCGGTGCCGAGGATCGGCGCGGCCGTGCCGTCGCCGAAGACGTACTTGCCGCCGATGAAGACGGCCGAGACCGCCCCGTCATTGCGATTCACCATGCGAGACAGGTTGTCATACTGGGCGACCGTGCTTTCGGCGTAGGCGTCCAGCGAGGCATCAAGATGCGCCGGGTCGATGATCACCAGATCCGCACGATCGCCCTCGCGCAGATGGCCCGCGTCGATGCCGTACCAGTCGGCGAGCTCACCGGTGAGCCGGTGTACCGCGCGCTCCAGCGAGATGAACGGCGCGCCGGCCTGCTCGGCATCGCGCACGCGCCGCAGAAAGCGGAGCCCGAAGTTGTAGAACGCCATATTGCGCAGGTGCGCGCCCGCGTCGGAAAAGCCGAGCTGCACACCGGGATCCGCGCCAAGCCTGGTCAGGAACTTCGGCCTATGGTTGGAAATCGTGGTGCGCCAGCGCAGTTTGGTGCCGTGCTCGACCACCAGGTCGAGGAACGCGTCCACCGGGTGCACGCCGCCACGGTCAAGACCCACCTGCCCGAATGTCTGGCCGACCACGGAATCATCCGGGCAGGAGACGATTTCGGCGTCGAAGAAGTCGCGGTGCCAGACCCGCATCCCGAACTTCGAGTCATAGTCCTTGCGGAACCGTCGCCGGTACGCCTCGTCCTGCATCAAGGCGTTGCGCTCGACCTGGTCGGCGAGGTGCAGTGCGGCGGCACCCGAACCGAACTCCTCGAAGATCACCAGGTCGATGCCGTCGGCATACACCTCGAACGGCACCGGCAGGTGCTGCCAGCGGAAGTCACCGCCCAGCGCGTTCAGTGCGCGCGCGATCGGTCCCATGATGTAGACGATGGCCGGGTTCGCCTTGATGTCCGCGGCCGACAGCAGCGTGGTCTTCAAGCGCTTGCGGAAGATGCCCAAGCTGCTCAGCGTCATCGCGGCGATGCTGCGCACCGAGGCGATATCGGGGCCCGCCTGCAGCACCCGCCGCCGCCGTCGCAGAATCGCGTTGAGACGGCGGCGTTCTCGCGCCTTGGCGTAGGTGGACGGCAGCGTGCGCGAACGGCAGGTATCGCCGTCGAGCTTGTCGAAAAGCAGCTGCTGCGCCGACATTCCGACGAAGCCGGCGTCGAGCGCCTCGGTCAACGCCGCTTCCATCGCCCCCTGTTCGGCCGCCGTGGGGCGGACCTCTTTACGGGTGGCGCGGTCGAGCCCCATCTGCGCCGTGCGGATATCCGAATGACCAAGCATCGCAGCGATATTCGGGCCTAGCGGCAGCTCCTCCAGTGCGGCGATGTACTCGCGCGCCGAGCGCCAGGTCTTGGTCTGTTCGATCGCCTCGATCACGTGCCGCCGCGGGATCGCCTCCACCCTGCCGAACAGATCGCCCGCCTCGGTCGCCCCGACGTGCACGGTCGACAGCGAGCACGACCCGAGCAGCACCGTCGTCATGCCGTGCCGCACCGACTCGGCGAGTTCGGGCGTCTTCAGCACCTCGATGTCGTAGTGCGTGTGGATGTCGATCATGCCGGGGACCACCCACTTGCCCTCGGCGTCGATGACGTTCGGGCAGCCCGTCTCGTCGAGCGGCTCCGCCGACACCGCGACCACACGGTCGTCGCGAAGCCCGAGGTGCCGCGTGCCGGAGGGCGAACCGGCGCCGTCGAACCAGCGCCCGGCCTTGATGATCGTGTCGTAGGTCACTTCTACATTGCAACCGATCGGTTGCTAACCGTCAAGGCTCAAATGATTTGCTGTTCCGTAACCCTCGGCTCGCCATGTCGTCACCATTACCCGGCATCCTCATTCGATTGAATGCGGGAACAGGTAAGCGGCGTTTAATACCCAATTGTCCGAATAGTTGCTGAATAGGATGATCGGACGCAGCTTTTCGGCGGATATCCCCCTGCTTTCCACATTCGTGACATTGACATGGAGGGCTCATGCCCACGCTCACTCCGGAACGTGCCGATCATCCGCTCGCCCTGCCCACCGAGGCCGAGATCGCCGAGGTGCGTGCCGTCGTCGCGGCCGCCGGGCTGATCGCGCCGACCACACGTTTCGTCTACGTCGGACTGGACGAGCCGGACAAATACGAGGTCTACCAGTGGTCCGGCGCGTTGGATCGCCGCTTCCGGGTGCTGCTACACGACATCGACCGGCCGAACGCCGTCGATCTGGTCGTGTCGCTCAGCCGCCGGGCGGTGCTGTCCCAGCGCACTCTGGACGCCATCATCGACGGCCAGCTTCCCGTGCTCGACGAGGAGTTCGAGCTGGTCGAGGCGGTCCTGTCGACCGACCCGGGTTGGCTGGCCGCACTGGCCGCCCGCGGCCTCGACGTCGCCGAGGTACGGGTCGCTCCGCTGTCGGCGGGCGTGTTCGACTACGCGGGCGAGGCAGGCCGCCGGATCCTGCGCGGCTTGGCCTTCCATCAACAGCACGACAAGGACCATCCCTGGGCGCATCCGATCGATGGGCTCGTGGCGTTCGTCGACGTGATGACCCGCGAGGTGTTGCGGGTGATCGACACCGGGCCGGTCGACGTGCCGCGGGAACCGGGGAACTTCGACGACCCTGTCGTCACCGGCCCACCGCGCACCACACAGAAACCGATCGAGATCACTCAGCCACACGGACCGAGTTTCACCGTGCGCGGCAATCTCGTCGAATGGGAAAAATGGTCGATGCGAGTGGGTTTCGATGCTCGAGAGGGACTCATCCTGCACCAGATCGGTTTTCACGACAATGGCCGGATCCGGCCGATCATCCATCGCGCGTCCATCGCGGAAATGGTGGTGCCGTACGCCGATCCGTCACCGATCCGCTCCTGGCAGAACTACTTCGACACCGGCGAGTACCTCGTCGGCCGCTATGCCAACGCACTCGAGCTCGGCTGCGATTGCGTCGGCGACATCACCTATTTCGACGCCGTGATCGCCGACGAGAGCGGCAACCCACGCGTGCTGCAGAATGCGATCTGCATGCACGAGGAGGACTTCGGCGTGCTGTGGAAGCACACCGACCTGTGGACCGGGTCACGCCAGGTCCGCAGGCAACGCAGGCTGGTGATCTCGTTCTTCACCACGGTGGGCAACTACGACTACGGCTTCTTCTGGTACCTCTACCTCGACGGCACCATCGGCTTCGAGGTCAAGGCGACCGGAATCGTCTTCACCGCAGCCTATCCCGGCCTCGACCACCCGTTCTCCACCCAGGTGGCGCCCGGTCTCGGCGCGCCGCATCACCAGCATCTGTTCAGCGCACGCCTCGACATGATGGTCGACGGGCATCGCAACCGGGTCGAGGAGGTGCAGAGCGTGCGCGTGCCGATCGGCCCGGACAACCCGCACGGCAACGCTTTCACGCTGGCGCGAACGACACTCGCCCGCGAATCGGCGGCGCAGCGGCTCGCGGACAACCGCGTCGGACGCGTCTGGCGCATCAGCAATCCGGAGGTGCGTAACCGCCTCGGCCTGCCCGTCTCTTACGTGCTGTACCCCGAGGGCAAGGAAACGCTGCTCGCCGACGACGAATCGCCGATCGCCCAGCGAGCCGCCTTCGCGACGAAGAGCCTATGGGTCACCCGATACGACCCCGCACAGCGTTATGCCGCAGGCGATTTCGTGAATCAGCACCCCGGCGGTGCGGGACTTCCGGAGTACGTGCGCGCCGATCGACCGCTCGACAACGAAGACCTGGTCGTGTGGCACACCTTCGGCCTGACCCACTTCCCGCGACCGGAGGACTGGCCGATCATGCCGGTCGACTACACCGGATTCGTGCTCAAGCCGGTCGGCTTCTTCGACCGTAATCCCACCCTCGATGTCCCTCGCACCAGCTCCGGCCATTGCGACGAGTCGACCAGTTGCCTTGGAGCCCCCGATGACTGAAACATCCACTGCCGGTGCCCGATTACGCGGTTCGATCGGGGTGACGGGGATCGTCTTCCTCGTCATCGCGGCGGCGGCACCACTGACCTCCGTCTGCGGCGCCTTGCCGCTGATGATCGGACTCGGCAACGGAGCGGGCGCACCGGCGGCCTACCTCGTCGGCGCAGCCGTTCTGCTCGTCTTCAGCGTCGGATACGCCGCCATGAGTGGCCATCTCGACGAGGCGGGCGCCTTCTACGCCTACGTCCGCAGCGGCCTCGGCGGCAGCGCCGGAATCGGCGCGGCCGGGCTGGCATTGCTCACCTACACCGCCATTCAAGCCGGGATATACGGGCTCGCGGCATCGACCGTCGAAGGACTCGTCGTGCATTACGGCGGACCCGACTTACCTTGGTACAGCTACGCTTTCGCGCTGATGACCGCCGTCGCGGTGCTCGGCTACCGGAATATCGAGCTCGGCGCCAAAGTCCTCGGCGTGCTGCTCGTTGTCGAGATCGGCATCATCGTCGCGTTGTCCGCCGCCGTGCTGAGCCAAGGTGGCGCGCACGGCATCGACACCGTCTCCTTCACCCCGTCGGCCTTCTTCGACGGCTCCCCCGGCGTGGCGTTGATGTTCGCCATCGCGTCGTTCATCGGCTTCGAGGCCACCGCGATCTACGGCGAGGAGACCCGCGACCCGCGGCGCACCATCCCGCGGGCCACCTACATCGCGGTGCTCACCATCGGCGCGCTGTACGCGGTGGCCAGCTGGGCGGTCGTGCTCGCGTTCGGCAGCGACGATGTCGCCGCGGCCGCGGGCGACGACCCCGAAGCGCTGACCTTCACCGCCGCGCGGCTGTTCCTCGGCGACGCGGCCGCCGACCTCATGTCGATCCTGTTGGTGACCAGCCTGTTCGCCGCCTTGCTCGCGTTCCACAACGCGATCTCCCGGTACGGCTACGCGCTCGCCCGCGACGGCGTCGGACACCCGGCCCTCGGCCAAATCCATCCGCGCCACGGCTCCCCGCACAAGGCTTCGCTCGCCCAATCCCTAGCGGCGGCACTGGTCGTCGGCACCTTCGCGCTCGCGGGCGCGGACCCGGTCCTGCAGTTGTTCACCTGGATGTCCGGCCTGGCCACCGTGGCTATTCTGCTGCTGATGACGCTCACCAGCGTCGCCATCATCGCCTTCTTCCGCCGCACCGGCGTTGATCGCCGCCGCTGGCACACGGTCGTCGCGCCCGTCCTCGGCACCGCCGGGCTACTGATCATCACCGCCTTGGTCATCGACAACTTCACCACCCTGGTGGGTGGCTCGACCATCGTCGCAAGCACCCTGCTCGGCATTGTCGCGGCGACCTTCATCCTCGGCGTCGCGATCGCCGAGCGACGCCGGGCAGCAGCCTGCGTCAGCTAACGATTCGGCGTGGCGTGCGGCCGACTCGGTAGCGCGCGGACCCGACTCGGGACACACTTGACGGCGTGAATCGCATGCCATTCGGGCCGATCGCCGACGACCGGGCCGGTCCACGGTGACCGCCCTCGCCCGCGGCGAGAACCGGCCAGCACCCGCCGACCGGATGACGGTGACCGTCACCTGCGCGGCCGGGGTCGACGTCTCCGCCCTGCTGCTCGGCGCGGACGGCCACGTCCGGACCGACGCCGACTTCGTGTTCTTCAATCAGCCGGTCGGTCCCGGCGTCACCTACCGGCACGGCAGCGGTCGTGGCGACATGGTCGACGTGCAGACCGGCGCGCTGCCGCCGGACGTCGACAAGGTGGTGGTCACCGCCAGCCTCGACGGCAGCGGCCCGCCCACCTTCGCAGGCGCGGGCACACTGCTCGCGACGATCGGATCCGATTCGGGGACACTGACTTTCCCGATGGACGGGCTCACCACCGAAACGGCGGTGGTGTGCGTGGAGATCTATCGCCGCGGCGGCGCCTGGAAGGTGCGCGCGGTCGGCCAGGGTTACGACAACGGGCTGGCCGGTATCGCGACGGCGTTCGGCGTCGACATCGACGACGAACCCGAGGTACCCGCGGCCCCGAATCCACCCGCCGCCGTGCCGGTTTCGCCGCCCGCACCCGTACCGAACTACGCACAGCAGGCCGCGGCCCCCTATCCGCAGGCCCCCGCTTACTCACCGCCCGCGCCATCACCTCAGCAAGGAGCACTGCCGATGCAGAGCGATCTGTTCAACCCCAGCCACGCCGAAGTCTCCGGCGTCGGCATCCAGAAGCAGGGCGGCAAGATGATCAAGGTCGCCGTCAACGGGGAGGTCATGGCCCGGGCCGGTTCCATGGTCGCCTACCAGGGCGACATGCAGTTCAAGGCGCTCGGCTCCGGCGGCATCGGCCGGGCCATCACCCAGCGGCTCACCGGCGAGGGGGTCCCGCTGATGAACGTCTCCGGCCGCGGCGATCTGTTCCTCGCCGACAGCGCCGCCGACGTGCACATCATCGACCTCGACGGCAGCGACGGCCTCACCATCAACGGCTCCAACGTGCTCGCCTTCGACACCAGCCTGTCCTATCGGGTCCAGCGGGTGCAGGGCGCCGCCGGAGTCGCCAGCAACGCCGGGCTTTTCAACTGCGTGTTCACCGGGCGCGGCCGGATCGCCATCACCACCCACGGCTCGCCGGTGGTGCTCCAGGTCGACCAGCCGACCTACGCCGACCCGCAGGCGGCGGTGGCCTGGTCGTCGAGTCTGCAGACCGGGATCAAGCGCAACGACTCGTTCGGCCTCGGCAGGTTGATCGGCCGCAGCACCGGCGAGGGGCTCACGCTGGCCTTCTCCGGGCGCGGCTTCGTCATCGTGCAGCCATCGGAGTTGCCGCCCGGCGGGCTCATCGGCGGCACCGGCGGCGGCCAGCAGGCCGGGCAGAGCGGCGGTGCGCTCGGCGGGCTGTTCGGCTGAGGCAACTGTTCGGATTGTGAAACATCTGCGCGCCGCGATTGACCCGGCGCGCAAGGTCCGCGATGATCGCTACCACCTCGGATCCTCCAGTTTCTTGCGACGAGGTACTCCTATCACTCTGGCATTTCGGCACGCAGCGTGGCGGCAAGGCGAAGAGAGGCCTGAAATTTGATGAGCAGCAAGCGTTTTAGAAATTGGTCGGCGAGATTCGTAGTTATGGCCGGGGTCGCGGCCGCCGGATTCGCAATGACGGCAACGGCACAGGCCGAACCGCTATGGCCGGGCGGACCGGACATTCCCGGCGTCCCTGCCATCATTCAGCCGCCGCCGCCCGCGCCGGTCTACGCGCCGTGCACCGCGGCGAAGGTCCGCGCATGCATGCGGCTGTCGACCAAGGAAATGTGGCTGATGGAGGATGGGAAAACCGTCTACGGCCCGAAGCCGATCGAAATCGGCAGGCCGGGATACGAATCCCATGTCGGCGTCTTCGACGTCGATTTCAAGCGTGAACATTTCTGGAGCACGATGCACAACGCGCCGATGGAGTGGGCCGTATTCTTCGACGGCGATATCGCCACCCACATCGGTCCGCTCGATTCGAACTCGCACGGCTGCATTCGGATGAACCCCGATGCCGCCGAGGCGACGTATCGCCACCTCGAGCCCGGCGACATCGTCGAGGTCGTGGAGTGAACTCGTAACACCATTCATCGCGGAAACGGGATGCCCCGACGGGCATCCCGTTTCCGTTTTCGGTCATCCTTGATCAGAAATCCGGGCGGATCCCGGCCGGTACCCGAGGAAGCGAGTCGATCGTGCGAGTAGTAGCCGAGGTTCTGGTCGGATTGGTGGCGGCGCTGCACGTCTACATCATGGTGATGGAGATGTTCCTGTGGACGACGCCTCGGGTGCGGGCGGCGTTCGGCAGTACGGCCGAATTCGCCGAGCAGACAAAGGTTCTCGCCGCGAATCAGGGACTCTACAACGGCTTCCTCGCGGCCGGGTTGATCTGGGGCATCATCGCCGCGGACCCGGTCGGGTACGCCGCGATGATCTTCTTCACCGCCTGCGTCGTGGTCGCCGGAATCTACGGTGCCGCCACCGCCAGCCGCCGCATCCTGGTGGTACAGGCGCTGCCCGGCGCGATCGCGCTGATCGCGGTGCTGGTGGCGGGCAGCCGGTAACGCGACGTCAGGGCGCGGTTGTCGCGCCGCCGAGATAGTAGGTGAGTGCGGGCGCCCCTCGGCCCTGCTCGATCATCTCCAGCAGCATGCCATCGGAGGTGCGGTGGTAGCAGACGCCGGGCTCGGTGTCACCGCTCAGCACGACCGCGGCGGCTTCTAGCGGGTGGCCAGCCTCGGCCAGCCTGCGGGATTCCGCATGGACGTCCGCGGCGTAGAAACCGACGTGATGCAGTCCGGTTTCGGCCCATATCGTGTTCGGAACCTGTTCGAGCAGCTCGAAATACGGCGGGCCCTGTTTGGAAAAGGTCATCATGGGGCCCAGCGGCGTGGCATTGTCATCGGACACCTGGTGCCCGCTGCGCGCGGGCTCCAGCCATTCCAGCCCGAGCAGCTCAGTCAGTTCGTTCATGGCCTTGTGCAGATCGGCGACGACTACGCCGAAGTGATATCCGGGTACGAGAACGGGCATCGCTGACTCCTATCCACCGGGTGGTGGCGGTTGAGGTCGATATTCATTCTGTGCGAACGATCGTACTTCTAGATTGCTCTCAAGTTGCCATCTGAGAGGCACGCCACAGGATGACCATCCGCCACCGGCGGGCCGACGTCAGGGAACGGCGAGGTCGATGCAGCCGGGGGTGGGGTCGACGAGGACGCAACCGGACGGCGGGCGGGTGGGGCGATAGTCGGCTGGGACGCCGCCCGCCGCGATGGTCTCGGTGTAGGTGGCGACGGCCTTGGTCGGGCGGCGCTCCAGCTTGGGATCGTTGCGCACATCGACCGTGTAGAGGCCGAAACGCGGGTTGTAGCTGCCCCATTCGTAGTTGTCGGTGATGCTCCAGTAGTTGTAGCCGATGAGGTTCACGCCGTCGGCTTTGGCGCGCTGCAACCAGTAGACGGTGTCGCGCAAATGGTCGCTGCGGTTATAATTTCCGGTGCCAGGGACGTTGTCGTCGTCGGAATTGGCGTTCTCCGTTGGCATCCCGTTCTCGACCACGTAGATCGGCATATCGGGCTTGCCGACCTTGCGCGCCTCGTCCGCATAGCGTTTGACCGCGTAGTAGATTCCTTCGGTCCGGATCGGCAGATTCCACATCCCGGGCGACCCGACGGCCGCGATGGACCGGACGGTGGCGGGCGGGCTCGAGGCGGGCGGCTCGTAGGCGAAGTAGTAGTCGACGCCGATATAGTCGAGCCGGTCCCGGATCTTCTCGAACAATCCGCCGTTGACCCGATCGTCGATACCGGCGACGTAGCCGATATTGCTGGTCACCTGCGCGTCGGGCCGCACGTCGTGAATGTATTCGTAGATCTTGTTGTGCGCCTCGGCGACCAGGTCTTCCATCCGGCCCTGATCGGTCGCGTTGTTGCGGACCTCGTGCATGATGTAGGCAACGGGCTCATTGATGGTGACCCACAACGGATTCCGCGGCGCGTAGCGGTCGACCACCTTGCGCATATTGGTCAGCCAGGCAGCAAGCATCTCCGGGTTGTCCCAGCCGGTGTCCGGGGTATCCGAATGCGGACCATGGAACGCCCCGTCGTAGGCCCAGCCCGGGTACACCCAGTGATCGAGGGTGAGCATCGGGCGCATGCCAGCACTGATGATCTTGGCGATCACCTTGTCGTAGAACCGGAATCCGTCGGCGTCCCACTCCAGCCGGCTCTTCGGTTGCAGCCGCGCCCACTCGATCCCGATTCGGAATACCTTGACTCCGAGCGACTTCGCCAGATCGATATCGGTGGCGTATCGATCGTAGAAGTCGATCGAGCTCTGATACTTGTCGAACTCGGGGTGGTTCCCGATGTAGCGCACCCAATTGCTATCGGGCGCATCGTTGTTCGGCGACGGGCGGGTGGTCGGTGGCGCATGGCCTTCGGACTGGAAGCCGGACGCCGCGACGCCCCAGAGAAAGTCGGGCCCGAGCGCGGCGGTCCCCGCCGCTGGCCCCGTCGGGTCGGCAACACCCACGCCGGGCACCAGCAGCGCGGCCATCGCGGCCGCGAGCGCTACCGCGGCACGCCGAGTCGATGTGCGCATAAACCGAGAACTTAACCGACTAATTGCTGAACCCCCGGTAGGCCCGGTCCCTGCGGCGAGTATCGGCCGGGGAGCGCGCCCCATTCAGTGGCTAATTCATCGACAGATGGTGACCGACCCGCGCGATCGTCACGATTCGCGGTGCGCCGTACGCCCCGTTGCTGGCGGCCGTGGCAGCCTCCTCCGCCGCGGCCGCGGCATCGGCGACGGTGACGTCGTCGGGGGCGAACGCGGCGGCCTTCGCGGCGTCGAGCGCGGCGGTGCCCGCGTCCTGGACGGTGACCGCCGCGTCGGCGGTGACGACCGCGTAGAAGGTTGCCTTGATCGCGTGGTTGGCGGCGACATAGGCGTGCCAGGCCGCGTCGCGGGTGGTGTTCGAGGCGGCTACCGCGCGTGCGGCGCCGTGCGCGCGGGCGACATGGTCGACGGCCCTGTCCCGGTTCACCGCTCGCTTGGCCGCGGCGCTCGCGCGGCCCGCGGCACTGCTTGCCCTGGCGTGCGCCTGAGCAAGCAGCTCGCGGGTGGCGTCGAGCTCCAGCACGGCGGTCGCCCGGGCACTACCCGGTAGCAATGGAATGATTTTGCCTACCAACGGAACCCGCCGATGTGCTCGAGCTGCTCGGTGTCGTCGTCCGCGTCGAACCAGTCCGAACCGGCGGTCTCGGGCCCCGCGCCGGATTTCCAGAAAGCCAGGGAATCCGTTCCGGCGCAGTAGATGACCACGGCCAACACCGCCAACACCGCCAGCTCCTTCGACAGACGCGCCACAGCGAACCTCCTCGATCGACGATTGTGTGCCGGCCAGCCCCGGCGGATGCAGTAGCACAGGATGCGGGGTGCGCGCGCATCTCTGGTTTGTCCGAATTACCGCCGGACGCAACGAAAATGCGCGCGTGCCGCCTAGCCCAATATGCCGAAGGTAAGAATCCCTACGAGGTTCTCCGTTACCGCGAGCACGCTGTTCACTAGACCGAAGAGACCACTCAACATGACTTGCTCCTGTGCTGCGCCATTGACGGGATCGGTGTCATTTGTCGAACGAGAGCACGAGCTGGATCGCCGGGAAAGGCTAGCGCACCAGTCCCCAAAAGGACAAAACACCTGCGCCAACGCGTTCATCGCCGAGACGTTCCGCCGGTCACAAGCGTTGCCCCAGCTCACAGCCTTATCGAAACCGGTTCGAAATTTCTTCCATCCGAACGTACTTGGGTAACGAAGACACTATCGACGCCTGCCACTGACGGTTCCCGACATTGTCAGCGTTGGACGCCCACCCGGGTTGTTCGCGCCGCCTGGAGTTTTCGCCGCGGAGCACCACCGACATTTCAGACCCAGCGTCGGATTGACCGCACAAAGACTGACCGGACGGCTTGTAACCACAGGAAAAAGAAAGGGATACCATGCTTGCACCGTTCCTCACCGCCGTCGTCACCCTCCTCACCACGGGACTCACCAGCGTCGTAACCGCGCTTCTCGGCGGCTGATTCGACACGGTCCGGGGTGGCGGCGAAGCCCACCCCGGACCGGCGGACGCCGGAGACTCTCCTGACCAGCCTCAGGCCATGCGGATCAATGTGAAGGTGAGGACGTTGCGTCGAATGCTGTTCTCCAGAACAGGTATTCGGAGACTAGGAACACTCGTCGCAGGTACGGCCTTCGTCCTGAACGCGGGAGTCGGCCTGGTCGCGGCACAGCCGACGGCTGGCCAATCATTGCGCTGCCCAGCCCTTTACGCAATCGGGGTACCCGGCACGGGCGAATCCTCCCCCGACGCGGACCCCGCCGATGATCACGGCATGCTGTCGTCGATCTTCCTGCCGATGCTGGCGGCCGAGCCCGACCAGACCGATCGGGCCTACGTGCCGTACGAAGCCGGTTTCGGCGGTGCCGTGCCCGGCGGCCCGGTGCCCTACGCCCAGTCGGTGACCGGCGGCCTACAGCGGCTGCGGTCGATGGCGCAATCGGTCGCCGATCGATGCCAGAGCACTCGCCTCGCTGTCGTCGGCTACTCCCAGGGTGCACACATCGCCTCCCTGTTCGCCCAGGAGATCGGCCGCGGTCAGTCCACCATCCCGGCCGACCGGATCGCCGGCGTCGCCCTGCTCGCCGACCCCACCCGATACCCCGGTGCGTCGCTGTTCCCCGGTGCCGCAGGCAAACTCGCCCCCGATCCGGCACCGGGCACGGTGGCCGCGGATCTGTCCGCGCTGCAGGCGCAGCCCGCCCCCGCGGCGGGCGGCGGGATCGGACCGCTGCGCGACCTCGCCCCCGACTTCGGCGCGCTCACCGGTCGCGTCGCCTCGTTCTGCATCGACGGCGACCTCGCCTGCGACTCCCCCGCGAACACGCCGATCCTGCACCTGATCACCAATATCGCGGGCCAAGCCCTGCTGCCACTGGACGACCCGCTGACCGCGCTGTCCTCGATCACCGACGCGCTGGCGGCTACCGTCAGCAAGACCGCCACCGACGTGGTCGACAAGGACCTGCACGGGCTGACCCCGGGCAGTCTCGTGCTGTCGCCCGACAAGTCGCTGAGCGAGCGGCTCGCCGAAGCCTCCGACCCGCGCTCGACGATCGACGACCCGACCGCGCAGTCGGCCGCGGTGCGACTGGCCACCATCACCCTGAACACTCTGACCAGCATCGTCGGTGTCGTCCTCAGTCCCGAAGACGTCTGCCAGATCGGCACCATCGGCGCGAACGATCCGCTGGCGGGGCTGGCCGCGTTGGCCGCCAAGATGTTCGCCGCGATGCCGAAACGCTCGGCCGCGCCGCGGTTCACCCAGGTCGTCACCCAGGCGTTCAATGCCATCGGACGGCTGGTCAGCGACAATCTCGAGCTCGTCGACACCCAGGTCTGGTCCAAGTATCAGGACGCGGTGGCCAGGCACGGTGCCTACGCGTTCACCGCGGTCGCCGCGGACCGGCCCTCGGTGCGATTCGTCTCCGACTGGTTCATCGCGCTCTCCCGCGCGCTACCGGCGCCGGCCCAACCCAAACCGGTTGTCGCTCAACCGGACAGCGTGCTCGCCTCGATGCCGGGCCAAGACGTGCAAGAGCCGGCCGCCGAAAGTGACGCCAAACGCGCACCCACACATCGCAACCCGCAGCAGCCGACGGACGCCACCACCGAGGTGGGCACGGCTGCGCGAGCGGACAAGACCCGCGGTCACCTCCGATCGGAATCCGCGAAGGCGCAGGCCAAATGGCTCGAGGCAAGCCGGAACGTTGTCTGGGCTCTGCTGCTCGCGGAGACCGCTTGCCTGCTCTACCCGGCGCGGCGGCGCATCGTCCGAACGGGTTGGGACACCAACTTTCTCGGCTGAATCGACGGCAGGCGGGCCCGGTCGCTCATCGGAGCGAAGCGGACCCGCCTGCCGTCGGATGAATCAGTAACGCGTGCGGATCAACTTGTCGGCCTGATCGGTTTGGCCTTCGGTATGCCGCCGTCGGGGCTCGGCTTGGGTCCGAGGAAGAAATCAAGCCACTCGTCCGATGTTTTGCCGAGTGGCCCCATCTCGGCACCGCCGTGCGGGGGCCGAAGGAAGTCCCGCAGTGCGGAATCGAGCGCGGCGGCGACTTCCGGGTCGGCAGCGGGCGTCTCCTGCTCCGCCTTGCCGCCCTTACCCTTGCCCTGCTTGCTCTCGGCGCCCTTGTCGCCGGACTTCTTGCCGCCTTGCGGCGCGAAGAGGCCGAACAGGTCGTTCTGCTCGGCCGGTGCGGTCTCGCTGGGCTTTGACCCCGGTGCCTGCGGCGTCGGGGCGGCATTCGCCGCGCCGGTGGCCACGGCGAGCGTCGCCGCGGCGGCGAGCAGACCGGTCACCGCGGCGGTCGCGTTTCTGTGAAACATAGGTAACCCCTTGTCATGTCGAATGCGGTACATGCGGCCGGCAACGAGTCGGACACGTGTCGGCACTACGGCATATTCGGATCCACGGCGGGTCTGGATCGGAGAATTCGGCACCAATATTCGCTACGGCCGATAAATTGCCCGACTACCCGGGGTTGCGCCACAAATACTCGCCGCTGAATACACGACCGATGAGGCCCGGGGATCACCCGGACCTCATCGGACTGTGTGTACAGCGATAGTGAGCCGCAGGGGCGACCACGACTCACTCTGCGGAACTGTCCCGAAGTTCGCGGGACCCCACCAGATTACATAGCCGACCGCAATCCCGTGGCGATTCCGGATGGAATGATCTACCGACCGAGCGGCCGGTCTTGAACGCAATCTTGCATTCGGGAAAAAGTGACACGCCTGTGCGCACAATGCTTGACGCGAATCAGTAACAAGAACCACGCCGATCCCGAATCAGGGTTACTTCGCCGTTTTCCGCGAGGCACTTATGAAATGAGGACGGTCCTGATGACAACATGCGGCTCCGATTCTAATCGGTCCAGGCGGCAGCGCAATGCCGCTTGGATGGTCGGGGTGGCGCTCGCGATGATCGCGCCGCTCGTCTCGACGCCACCCATGGCGAGCGCGCAGGCCGCGGTCGATCACATCACCAAGCGCACCGACCGCTGGGAAGAGGTGTACGTGCAGTCACCGGCGATGGGCCGCATCGTCCAACTCGACCTCCTGCTCCCCGCGAACCAGGCGGCACCCCGTCCCACTCTCTATTTGCTGGACGGGAACGGGTCGACCGAAGCCCAGACCCTGAGTACTTGGACCATGCGCACCGACATCGTGAACTTCTTCACCGACAAGGAAACCAATGTCGTAATGCCGGTCGGCGGCGGCGGCACGTTCTACACCGATTGGCTCAACGATGACCGCAAGCTCGGGCACAACAGGTGGGAAACCTTTCTGACCCAGGAACTTCCGCCGCTCGTCGACAATCTGTTGCACGGCAACGGGACAAACGCCATGGCGGGCGTCTCCATGGGCGCCCAGGCCGCGACGACGCTGACCTTCCGCCACCCGACGCTCTATCGGGCCCTCGCCGCCTACAGCGGCTGCCTGTACTCCAGCAATCTCGGGCAGGCCACCGTCCGCACGACCGTCGCCGACAAGGGCGGCAATGCCGACAACATGTGGGGCGGCATCGCTAACCCCGAGTGGCCCGCCCACGACCCGACCCGGCACACCGAGGCCCTGCGCGGCAAACCCATCTACCTCTCCACCGGGAGTGGCGTCCCCGGCCCTTACGATCTGAACTTCGATCCCAGCTACGCCTACCCCACCGATCTCACTGCGGCCATCGCCATCGAACAGGTCGTGCACGAGTGCACCCTCGTCTTCGATACCGACCTGCGCCTGCACAACATCCCGGCCACCATCCGCTACACCACCCCCGGCACCCACTCCTGGCCGTATTGGCAAGATGCCCTGCATGATTCGTGGCCGACACTGAAGGCCGGTCTCGGCATCTGACGGACCCGAGCCCGATCCGCACTACGGCTCGTGCGGATCGTGGCCGGCGAGGGCGTTGTAGGTGTCGCAGGCAGCGATCAGGGCTATGCGAGTGTCCACCTGGCGGGACGGGTCGTCGACGCTGGTCACGCTTCGCCAGTCGACCCAGGCGGCGGCCAACTCGTCCACCGCCTTGCCGATGCCGTCGACGCCGGGGGCCGCGTCGACGATGCCTTCGATCAGGTAGCGGCGCAGGGTGCGGGCCGCGCGCTCGATCCCGGGGCCGTTCACCCGGCGCGATGTGGGCGGGGTCAGGTCGATCGCGGCTCGATGGCGGTGGATCCATTCGTCCACCGCGGCAAGCAGGCAGGCGGCGCGCAGTATCGAGGCGGCCGGATGTCGTTCGGGAACAACGTCATGCATCGCGTCCAGCAATTCGCGGGCGGTTGGCAGCGCGGGGGATGGCCGCTCCCCCACGGGCGGTCGGTCTGCAAGCTCGGGCATGGTTGCGACTCCATACATTCGGCGTTCGGCGAACGAGCGAGGCACGGGGCGGGGCCTGCCCGGCCGGTGACCGGAGTGCGGTGCCGGGCGGATCCTCTGCCTGAATTGAGGGTCGCAGGTGCGCGGACAAGTTGTCTTGGGCGGTATGCCAAGGTTTGCCGCGTAACTTGTTCTCCGACACAGCCATTCGCCCGCCTCGGCCGTTAGGCGAAATCAGGGTCGGCCGTGCTGCCGCGCGCACCGGGCCAACTCGAGTCCAGGACACCGAGACGACCCAGTCCGGCCGAACCGTCGAACATAATCTCGTCTACGGCGTGTCGACGAGCTCATAGCAATATGCTCTGGATAATCCCGAAGGTGGCATTCGTGACGGTGAGTCGCAGGTCCGCGCTGGCGTTGGCGGCAGGTTTGCCCTTGAGCCTGCTGGCACTGAAACCTGCCGTGGCCAAAGGCCCCATGATGCGGTACACGATGACCGCGTTCACCAATTCCAGCGAATCCGATTTGTACGTCTACGAATCCACCGACGCGACCAACTTCCAGCTACTGCGCGGCCCCGCCTACCGTCCACCCTCCGGGCTGCTGCGAGATCCATGCCTCTTCCGGCACGTCGACGGCGTCTACTACCTCACCTACACCACCGCCTGGGAGGGCCAGACGATCGGCTTCGCGCGCAGCACCAACCGCGTCGACTGGCAGCACATGTACGACTTCCCGGTCCAGGTGGACGGCCTGAATGTGACGTCGAGCTGGGCCCCGGAATGGCTGGTCGACGCGCAGGGCCGGGTCAATGTCATCGTGTCGCTGTCCGACGGCTGCCGCTTCACGCCGCACCTGATGACCGCGACCGACCCTTCGCTGCGGTCGTGGACTCGGCTGACCCCACTGGCCGGGCTCGGCCCCGTCCCCGGTTATGTCACCCCCGCCGACCGCCCCACCTGCGATCGTTTCGGCTACGGCTACATCGACACCACCATCGTCCACCACGACGGCGTTTACTTCGCCTTCACCAAGAACGAAACCAGCAAACTCATCGAACTCGCCATCGCCCCCGCACCCCTCGGCCCGTATCTATTTGTCGAGACCGGAGATTGGGCGGGCTGGGGTGCCCCACGCGAGGGCCAATGCGTCATCCCGCTCCCCAACGGCGGCTGGCGAATCTTCTTCGACGACTACGACGAGAACAACCCTCGATACTTCTACAGCGACAGCGCCGACCTGCGCACCTGGACGCCCCCCACCGAACTCCCCGGCCTCTCCGGCACCGTCCGCCACTTCACCGTCATTCCCGAAATCGCCTGAGCCCTATGCGGTCCGGCAGCAGCACCCGGCCGCTGTCGAACGCACGTTCCGACTAGCGGGTGTTCTCCAGCAGTTCGAGGATTTCGGCGGTGCTACCGGTCTCGGCGAAGCGCGGCAGAACTCGATCAACGCTGTGCCAGTGGACGGCTTCGTCCATGTCGGTGGTGGCGTCGGTGGCCAGGGTGACGTGGTAGCCGTGGTCGTGCGCGGCGCGGACGGTGGATTCGACGCCCATGCTGGTGGCGACGCCGGCCAGCACGAGCTGGGTGATGCCGCGGCGGCGCAGGTGCAGTTCGAGGTCGGTGCCGTAGAACGCGCCGACATTGCGTTTGGTCACGCTGAGATCCTCGGCGTGACCGGCCAATTCGTCGACGATGACGTCCCAGCCGTCGGGTCGAGTGCCGCCGGTACGGCGCGGCGCGTCGGTGCGGCCTTGCGCGAAATCCGAGCCGTCGGGGGCCCCGCTCACCCGCACCAGGATGACGGGCAGCCGGTGCGCGCGGAAGGCATCCGCGAGTTCGGCTGCGCGGGCGATGATGTCGGGCATCGAGTGCGGCGCGCCGGATATCGCGGCAATGCCCTTCTGCAGGTCGATGAGGACGAGCGCGGTGCGCGCGTCGAGCGTGCTGAGTGCCATGCTGTTTCTCCTGGATCGGTGTCGTGGCTGAGATCGAATTTCGCTCTGGTGAGCTGGATTTGGGTGGGCTGCCCAGCACCGCCATCGTGGCGAATGCGGCAAAGACGGCGCCGAAGGCGAACACGATGACCTGGCCGATATGGAACGGACCGGAGATGCGCCTATCGAACGTGGAGATCAGAGGTGGTGTGCGAGCCGCTCGATCAGCGGGGCGGCCGCGGCCAGCTGCTTCAACTGCGCGGGCGTGAACTCCTCGGCGAGCACCCCAGCCATCAATTCAGCTCTCGCACTACGTTTTTCCGTCAGTACCCGCGAACCAGCGGGTGTCACGGCGAGGACGACGCGCCTGCGATCCGCCGGGTCCGAGTTGCGCGCGATCAGCCCGCGGGCCTGCAACGCGCTCAGCGTCGCCCCCATCGCCTGCGGCGTGATCTGTTCCTTGCGCGCCAGCTCCGCCGAGGTGGCCGGGCCCTCGCGATCCAGCCGGGACAGCGCGGTGCGCTCGGGCATGGTGAGCGCGTCCGCCAGCTGCGGATGACGCAATCGGCGCAGTAGCGCGCCTACCCCGGTCAGCAGGGCGGAGGCAACATCCGCGGCGTCCAGATCGTCGGTCACATGCTAAGGCTACCTGATCAACCAACTTTATCAACCTGCCTTAGTAACTCGCGACAGATTGCCCAGGCATAACCAAAGAGGCCAAACCGAGCGCGAAATGACCTGAATTCGGCTTACAGAAGACCGTCCGAAGGACGAAACTTGGAGATGCATCCGGCGCCGGGCGCTTTGCTCCCTTATCTCGGGTACGCGCAGAACGACTGGTCGGCCCAAAGGAATATGGCTGGTCGCCGGGGCCGGATGCACCTCGACCGTCGCTAGGGAAGGCCAACCTTGCCCACGCAGCTGGACCACCGGGAGATGGCGGACACGCGACAACGCGTGCGAACCATGACGCAGAGTCTCCGCAGTGAGGCACGAGCCGGTCGCATTTGCCAGGTGAGCGCACCGGGCCGCGTCGACGCCGTCACGTGACCGTGCAGACCGCTGAAGGACCGAGACCGCGAGCGATGTCCATCGAAGACGGCAGCACCCGGCCGCTGCTGCCGGACTGGCACGAATTATCCGCCGCATTGCGCTTGCACACCGGCGACCGCCCCGGCGACCACCTCGTCATCCAACTGGCCAGAGCCTTGGCGCAGCTGCACCACACGCGCCGCGCTCAGCCCGAGCGCCTGATGGAAATCGACTGTCGCCGTAGCGAAGTCGTCACCGTGATCGACGACTGGGTGGCCAAGCAGGTGACGCCGCGGCGCGCGAAGGACCGGCCCGCCGAGTCACTCGGTAGCACCGTTGACCGCATGGCCGCCGCCCAGATCCTCGCCGACCATCTGCTGATGACCGCCGAGAACGTGCCGGAGCAACGGGTGCACGCGGCGTGGTCCCGGCTCGCCGCGCTCGCGATCCAGTGGACCGATCTCGCGCACGACATCGAGTCACGCCGACCCCGTTCGATCGGACGCCGATAGTTCCGTCGGTCGCTACGACGGAATGGTCCAGAGGTAAGCCGAAATCGGCGGGAGTTCCGTGGTATCGACCAGGGGGTCGACACGCAGCAAGCCGAGGAATTCTTCCAACGACGAATAGCGCACCAAAATGTCCGCCAGCAAGCGGCGCGCGGCGTCCTCCGGTTTCATGACGGGGTTATGCCCACGAGTCCGCTATACAAACCGACCAATACGTTTCTGCGGTGCTCGGTAGTTCGCTGATCGACGATCCGTTCATTACGGCCCTCCACGAGTTGGGTCAGCGCTGAATGGAACGTGCTCAGATTACCTATCCGTCGTCCGCCGAGGCGCATTCCCCAGTGTGCGTCGCGAACTTTTCAGATCGGGGAAAACAATCCACGGATGCCGACCAGTCGGTAATAGCGATCGACGACTCGATCGAACCCGAAGTAGGCAGCACTACTTGACATCTCGGCACCCGATAGGACGAATGCGCCGCGCCCTGGCAGCCCGCGCAGCACAATGTGGGCTATGACTGCCTTGGATCAGGAAGCCCTCGACTGGCTCGTCCAGTTCGGGGCACAGGCCCGCAGCGACGAGCAGACCCAACAGCTGGTCGATCTGGTCGACGGCAGGATCAACGAGGTCAACGCGCAATTGCCCGGCGACGCCGAACTCGCCGAGATGCTGCACGCGGCAACCCGCGCGCATTGGCGCAGTTTCCTCGCCATGGTGAGCAGGGAAGTGTTCGAGGTGCATCCGCCGGCGGAGGTGCTCGCGCTGTCGCGCACCGTCGCCAGGCGCGGGTTCGGGATCGACGTGGTGATGCGAACCTACCGGGTCGGGCAGGCGATGCTCTGGCAGTTCATCACCGACTTCTTGAACAAGGCGATCGAGGACGACCAGCTGCGCAGCGCGGTCCTGCTGCTGTTCTGGGATCGGGTGCTCGAATGGACCGACACCTGCGTCGAGGCGTCCGTCGCGGTCTACACCGACGAGCGTGAGCAGTGGCAGCGCGGCGCGCTGGCGCGCCGGTTCGGGCTCGCGGGTTCGCTGCTGCGCGGCGACGCGATCGACATCGACCACGCCGAGGCGCAGCTCGGCCATTCGCTGCGCAGGCACCAGACCGCGATCGTGCTGTGGACCGACGACTCGGCCGCCACCCCGGATCCGGTACGCACGCTGGAGAAGTTCGGCAACGAGATCGCCGCGCTGCTCGGCGCGCCGCGGCCGCTGATGCTCTCGTCCGGCGTGCGCGGCATGTGGGCCTGGATCGCCACCTCGGGCGTGCCCGACCTCGCGGCGCTGCCCACGGCCGGGCAGCCCGGCCTGCACGCGGCCATCGGTTCGGCGGCGCCGGACATCGCCGGATTCCGGCAGAGTCACCGCGAGGCGCTCGCCGCGCAGCGGGTGGCGATCGCCACCGATTTCGCACCGACGGTGATCCGCTACGCCGACGTCGAATTGGTCTGCCTGACCACCGGCGACGGCAGCGTCGAGGCGATGCGTGTCCTGGCGACAAGGGAATTGGGCGCGTTGACGAGCACCGACGAAACCACCGCCCGATTGCGCGAAACGCTGCTGGCGTACCTGGCCAGCGGGCGCAACGCACCGGCCACCGCGCAACATTTGAACGTGCACCCCAACACGGTTCGCTATCGCATCAACCAATCCGAGGAATTGCTCGGGCATGCCATCGAAGAACGCGCGACCTATATCGAATTGGCGCTGCGTTGCGCGCAGACCTACGGCGATAAAATCCTTACCCCACAGCCGGATCGAGCCATTGCCTGAGTAATACGAACGCGGCACGATTGTCCCTCATCCGTCGATATCGGCCAGAAAGCTCTGCACCAGTGCGGTAACGACGCCGGGCTGCTCCAGAACGCAGCAGTGCCCGGCATTTTCGATCACCTCGAACCGCGCCTTGGGTATCAGTTCCGTGAGCCGCCACGCGTCCGCGATCGGGGTCACCGCGTCATCGGCGCCGACCGCGACCAGGGTCGGCGCGGTGATGCCGCTGATCTCGCGATCCGCCGGAGCGCGACCGATCGCGCCGCGGATCGCCCTGCTGGTGCCCGCGCGGTCGATGCGATCGAGCCGCTCGGCCCACTCGTCGATGGTGTCCGCGGCGGCCGGATCGGCCAGGAACGCGGGCCCGAACAGCAGCCGCGCGACCTTGCCACGAACCACGTCGACGCCGAAAAGGCGTACCGCCCAAGCGAGTCGGGTGTAGCGGCCGACCTTGCGCCGATCCTGGGCGCCCGCGCTGCTTGACAGCAGGGTGAGTGAGCGCAGCAGTTCGCCGCGCCGGGCGGCGACCCGTTGCCCGACGAAACCGCCCATGCCGATGCCGACCCAGTGCACCGGCGCGAGGCCGAGCGCCTCGATCAGCCCGACCGCGTCGGCGGTCAGCGTGTCCATGTCGTAGCCGCCCGAGGTGGGCTGGGTGCCGCCCTGCCCGCGCCAGTCGATCGCGATGCAGCGGTAGTGCTCGCGCAGCACGGCGATCTGCGCGCGAAACATCCAGCCGCCGAACAGGAGACTGTGCCCGAAAACGATGACGGGAGTGTCGGATCGGCCGTTCGGGTCGCCGGTGTCGGTGTATCCGATCGGTACGCCGTTCACCTCGATGGTCCGGATGATCGTGGAGAGCATCACCGCACCCGCGGCACGGCCGCGTCGTCGGAGCGAGAGGTCTGGTCGGCGGTGCGATCGACAGCGAGCGTGAGCAAGAGGGGCTCCTCGGGGGTGGCCTCAACCGATAACCGGGATAGCGCACCTATGAGCGTGGCAGAGGTCTGGGCCGCGGCGCTTGGCCCAGCTACCAACTCTGTCGCGGTGCGTTGTTACCGAGCACAACCCGCACGGTCCGCGCTCCGCCGCGAAAGGCACCTGGCTATGCCGAGTTTCACGAAGAGGTAGCGGAGTAATACCGCGTCTCGGACGAACCGGGCATCCGCCGTCTCGTCCCCTGCCGGATCCGTCCCGATCGTCCTCGATATTGTGCAATGTGCACAGCTATCAAGTCGGGAAATTAGTACGTTGCCTCTGGACCCGCGCCTAGTTGTAGCATTTGCTGTTACTTAGCCTTACAGACATTCTGGTGGGTTACGCACGCCGCGCCGTATATCGGGGCCGAGGTCGTGGCCGGAATATTCCTGCGCCCGACAGATCCAATTCTTGGATCTCATCAACGCAGCTCACCAGCGAAAGAAGCTCAATGAATACCGTTGTAACCGGAAAGCTCACGCGATTCCGCAGCGCGGCCTTCGTCGCCCTTATCGCGGCCGCCATTCAAGTAGCTGTCGGAATACCGGCAATGGCCGCGCAAGACCATGCCGCACAGCAGATTCCAGTGCAACCCCCGCTACCGTTCCCGATACCGCCGTCGCCGCCGGAACTCGATCCGGGATTCTATGCGCCACCCGCCGACCGCATCACCGCTAAGCAACCCGGCGAAATCATCGCGGCCCGCAAGGTCCATCTGGCATTCTATTCGGTCATTCCGTTCAATATCGACGCCTGGCAGCTGTCGTATCGGTCCACCAACACCAGGGGCGAGCCGATTGCCGCCGTCACCACGCTGATGAAACCGCGTGGCGACAACGGCGGCGCGCCGCGCCCGCTGTTGTCGTATCAGTTCCCGCAGGACTCGAACGCGCAGTACTGCGCGGCTTCCTATGTGCTGCAACAGGCCTCGGTGCCGGGCAATATCACCGGTCAGTTCGACATCCCGTTCGAGTTCGTGCTGCCGCTGACCGCGCTCGGCGCGGGCTGGGCGGTGGCGATGCCGGACCACGAGGGACCCGACTCCGCCTTCGCCGCGGGTCCGCTCGGTGCGCGCATCACCCTCGACGGCGTCCGGGCGGCGGAGAACTTCGCACCGATGGGTCTGACACCGCAGACCAAGGTGGGCCTGGCCGGGTACTCCGGCGGCGCGATCACCACCGGGCACACCGCCGAACTGGCCGCCTCCTACGCGCCGGAACTCGATATCGTCGGTGTGTCGGAGGGCGGCGTCCCGGCCGACATCAAGGCGATGTATCAAATGGCCAGCGGCAATCTGGGCGCCGGGCTGATCTTCTCGGGACTGCTCGGCGTCGCGCGGGAGTATCCGGAGCTGGCCGCCTACAACGACCAGCACATGAGACCGATCGGCAAAGCGCTTGCGCCGGTCAAGAACTCGTTGTGTCTCTACTCCGCCGCGTTGCTCCCGTTCATGAACCTGACCGACGGCATGTACGACGTGCCGAACGCGCTCGACGATGCCGTCCCCACCAAGGTGTTCGACGCGCTCCGGATGGGTCATTCGGTGCCGAAGATGCCGATGTTCATCTTCAATTCCAATCCCGACTGGATCGCCCCGGTCGGCCCGGTCAACACGCTGGTCGACGAGTACTGCCGAGACCCAAGCGCCCAAGTCCACTACACCCGTGACCATTTCAGCGAACACATCACCCTGGAAATCGACAGCATCGCGCGGGTGCTGCTGTGGATGAAAGACCGGTTCGACGGCGTCCCCGCCGAGCCGGGCTGCTCGATCCACGACGAGGGCTCCATGGCGCTGGATCCCGCCAGCTGGCCGATCTGGCTGCAAGGCGCGGGCACGGTGCTGGCCGGACTGCTGCAGCAGCCCATCGGCAGCCGGTAGCCCGCTCGATATTCAGTCGCGATCCCGAACCGCCTGTGCCACCGTCTTGGCATGACTGGGCAGCGGACGGGCGCACCCGTCCATGACATCGTCGCGCCGACCGGAACCACCGGCGCGACGGTCGCCATTGCCGTTGGCGCGCTGATGGTTTCGACCTCGGGTGTGTTCATCGCGTTGGCGGGCGCGCCGACCGAGGTGTCGACTTTCTATCGCTGTGCGCTGGTGTTGCCGGTGCTCGCGGTGTTCGGCTGGCTGGAAAGTCGCCGCAATGGTCTGCTCGACGCCCGCGAGTGGGGGTTCGCGCTGCTGTGCGGTGCGTTCTTCGCCGCCGACATGTTCTGGTGGGGCGCGGCGATTCTCGAGGCGGGCGCCGGGCTCACCACCGTGCTGGTGAACGTGCAGGTGGTGGTCGTACCGCTGATCGCGTTTCTGATTGACCACGAAAATCCCAGCAGGCGTGTGCTTTTCGCGCTTCCGATGATGGTCTTCGGCCTTGCCGCGGCCAGTGGCCTGCTGCAGCAGGGCAGCACCGGCCCGGCGCCGGTCGCTGGTGCCGTACACGCCATCGTGGCGGGCATCTGCTACTCCGGCTTCCTGTTTCTGTTGCGACGCAGCGGAAGACGGGGACGCAACCTGCAGACCTACGCCGTGTCGATCGCCGTCCCCGCCGTCGCCGCACTCGCCTGGGCATTGCTGCGCGGGTTCCCGTCGACGCTGCATATCGGCGGTGCGGCGCTCGGCTGGATCGCGCTCACCGCGCTCACCAACGGGGCCATCGGCTGGCTGCTCGTCGCCCGGTATTCGCCCATGGTGCCCAGCGCGATCGGCGCCGCGCTACTGCTGCTGACACCGGTCGGCTCGCTGCTGCTCGGCGCGCTGATCCTCGGCGAGCGGCCCGCACCGGTCCAAATCCTCGGCTGTGTGGTGATTCTCGCGGTCGCCTACGGTGCCTCGGCGGTCAGAAAAGGGTCATCGGCTCGGTAGGCGCGGGTTCGGGCAGCGGTGCCAGCTCTGGCACCTCGGCTGACACCTCCGCGTGAAAGCGGCGGGCGAGCGTCACGCCCTCGGCGTTGTCCGGGGTGTGGATGAAGACGGTGGGCGATCGTCCTTCGCGCAGCCAGTCGGCGACCGTGCCGATCCACGGCTGCCAGCCCTCGACGGTGCGCTCCGTCGAGTCGCGGCCGTGGTACCGGACAATCGGGAACTCGGTGAGCGCGCGGGTCCGGCGCGGCAGGCGCGGCTTCTTCGAATACGCCTCCTGCTCGGCCGCGGTGACCGGGAGGCCGTCGAAAAGCGTTGTGGTGTCGAAAGGTATCCATTCCGCGCCGACCCGACCGAGCACGCTCTCCAATTGCGTGGCGGCCCGGTCGTTCTCGAAGAACGCGGGATGGCGCACCTCGACCGCCGAACGGTATTGCTCAGGAAGCCGCCGCAGAAACAGCGCGAGCGCGCCGAGATCGTTCGGACCGAACGAGCCGGGCAGCTGCACCCACAGGGCGTGCGTGCGTGGACCCAGCGGCTCGATCGCCGACAGGAACGCGCGCATCTCCTCGTCGACGCCGGACAGCCTGCGCTCGTGCGTGATCGACTTGTGCAGCTTGATCGCAAACCGGAAGTCGGTCGCGGTCTGCGCGGCCCACGACTCCACCGTGCGCCGCGCCGGTATCGCGTAAAAGGTGGTGTTGCCCTCGACCGCGTTGCAACGCTCGGCATAGGCCGCCAGCCGGTCCCCCGAAGCCGGTTGCCATTCCTGCCATGCCGCGTGCGTCCACATCGCACAGCCCACGTGAAGCCGCATGCCAGCGACGGTAGTACAGCGTGCCGACACGATCCCTGGCCGCCGGCCGGGAATGAATGCGCCCACCCGATGGTAGAACCAAGCATGCAACTCGACGACGATGCTCGCGCGCTCATCGGAGCAGGCGCGGACGCGACCCTGGTCACGATCAACCCGGACGGCAGCCCGCAGGTGAGCGTGGTGTGGGTGGCGCTGCAATCGACGCCGGACGGCGACGAGCTCGTCACCGCCCACCTCGGCGAATACAAGAAGGTGCGCAACGTCCGCCGGGACAGCCGGGTCGCGGTGACGATCCTTTCGGCCGAGCGCGGCGAAATCATGCGGCCCTACCTCTCCGTCACCGGCACCGCCCGCATCGTAGAGGGCGGCGCCCCCGAACTCCTCGCCGAACTGGCCAAGACCCTGGCCAGCCCCGACGCCACCTTCCCGCCCCCCGACGCACCGCCCGGCCTGCTGACCCGCATCCGAATCGACAAGGTCGGCGGCATCGGCCCCTGGGCCTCCTGATCGACCGGTCGGCTCGTGTCGACGAAATGTGACGTTGCACCGGTAGGGTAGGAAACGGCGGCGAAAACTGGTTCGGCTGCATACAGTTTCGGTAACGCCGTTGCGGGCACTCGGCTACCGCGGAATGCCCGCGCAACGTCCCGATTCTGAGGAGATCCTCCGTCGTGGTCCGTCCAGACAACTTCACAAGTGCCCACCAAGCACCCACCGGTACCCCGGCCCGCACCGGTCCCACCGTGGTGTGGCCCGACCCCAGCCCGCTCGCCTCCTGGTGGCTACAGGTGATGCGGCCCGGGTCCAGCGAAAGCGCGGCGTGCGAGGCGGTTTGATGTCCCCGGCGGGGGTGTCATCCAGGACCGCCGGGTAATTCGGACAGGGCGAGTACCTCGGCGCCCAGCGCCGCCGACGCGGACACGATGTCGGGGAAGGCCCGCAGGTGCGGGGTCAGGGCGAGGTCGTTCAGCATCGACTGCGCGGCCTGGACCCGCATGCGGGCCGGGATCGGGTCCCAGTCCGGGTGCAGTCCGCGCAGCAGGTGCACCCACTCGGCGATATAGGCGCGTTGCGCGGCCTTGGCGCGCCTGCGGTCCGCGTCGGGGAGATGTCCGGCCTCCGAGACAAGGGTCTGCATGAGGTGTGGATTCTCGAAGACGAAGGCGCCGTAGCCCGCGAGCAGGCGTTCGAGTCCGTCGCGCGGGTCGGCGGCCTGCGCGAGTGCGCG
This sequence comes from Nocardia sp. NPDC051321, assembly GCF_044455225.1. Lineage (NCBI taxonomy): Bacteria > Bacillati > Actinomycetota > Actinomycetes > Mycobacteriales > Nocardiaceae > Nocardia > Nocardia sp. NPDC051321. Next base: position 76,846 of record NZ_JBITEM010000020.1, read on the forward strand.
GTTCATGTCGATGCGGAGCCATTCGTCGCCACGGACGATGGCCGCCATCAGGATGTCCACCTTCCCCGGAAAGTGGTTGTAGACGCTGGGACCGGCAATGCCAACGGCGGCACCGATGTCGTCCATGCTGACGCTCATGAAACCGTGCTCGGCGAAGAGCGTGGTCGCCTCGGTGAGAATCGCTTCGCGGCGCGAGCGCGCGGCGAGCGGCGGCGGCACCACCTGCCGATCCCGCCGCTCCCCCAGCGCCGGTGCCTGCGCGGAAATCACCTGGGCAATGAATTCGCCGAGCAGCGTACTGAATTCGGGCTCGGGCAGCGAAAGACCATGGAATGACACGCTATTGGCGACCGCCAAGGTGGCCCAGGCGAGCAGGTCGGCCGCCGCCGGATCCAGGTCCGGACGGCGAGCGGCGATGATCTCGGCGAGCCGGGCACCGATCTGCCTGGCCTGGCCGCGAAACGCGGCCCGGTCGTCGTCGGACAGGTGCCGTGCCTCGCGCCGCCACAGCACCCCGACGTCGCGGCGGGCCAGCACGGTCGCGGCCAGGGTGCCCGCGAGGTCGCCGGGTTCGCGCGCCGCCGTGTCGACCGCGGCGGCGAACGCGGTCAACGCCTCGTCCACCACGGTGGCCAGCAGGCTCTGCTTGCCACGGAAATGCCGGTACAGCGCGGACGGCCCGATGGCCACCGCCTCAGCAACCTCGCCCATCCCCACACTCGCGTATCCGTTGCGGCAGAACAACTCCGCGGCGGCGGCGACGATCAGTGCGCGCCGATTCGCCGGCCTGGTGCCACGGGCCGGACGGACCACGCCCGGCCCGTTCACCATTCGATATCGCTCCCTCAGGAAACTTGACTGTCGCTGGGATCCCAGTACTTCTTGCGAAGTTCGCGCTTGAGGATCTTACCGGCGCCCGACATCGGCAACGCGTCGGTGAACTCGACCGTGCGCGGCGACTTGTAGCCGGCGATCAGCGTTTTGCAGTGCACACGCAGCTCTTCGCCGGTGGCCTGCGCGCCGGGCAGCAACACCACGACGGCGTGCACTCGCCCATTCCTCGTCCGGCACGCCGATCACGGCGCAGGCGGCCACCGCCGCATGGGCCGCGAGTGCGTTCTCCACCTCGGCGGAATACACGTTCTCGCCGCCGGTGATGATCATGTCCTTGATCCGGTCGACGATGAACAGATAGCCGTTCTCGTCCATCCGGCCACCGTCGCCGGTGTGCATCCAGCCGCCGCGCAGGGCGTCGGCGGTGTCCTGCGGCCGATTCCAGTAGCCGAGCATGACGCTGTCGCCGCGCACAACGACCTCGCCGACCTCGCCGCGCGGTACCTCGTTGTCGTCGGGGTCGACGACGCGCACCTCGACGTGCGGGGTGGCGCGGCCCGCCGAGCGCCGCAACGCCGGATTGTCGTGATCTGCGGGCGAGAGCAGCGTGGCCACCGGCGCCAGCTCGGTCATGCCGTATGCCTGGGTGAATCCCGCTGCGGGAAAGACCTTTCGGGCCCGGCCGAGGACCGCCTCGGAGATCGGCGAGGCACCGTAGGTCACCGTCTCGACCGTGCCGAGATCGAAGTCGGCGACGGCCGGATCGTCGACCAGCATTTGAATCATGGTTGGCACCAACAGCACATTGGTGACGCCGTGCGCGCTGATCGCCCGCGATACACCGGCCGGGGTGAACATCGGCACGATGACGTGGGTGCAGTTGACCAGGTTGCCCGCCGTCAGCATGGCGATATCCGCGAGGTGGAACATCGGCGCCGTATGCAGCACGGTGCCGCCCCGGCGCACGAATTCGCCACCGGCGGTGCTGCCGAGGGCGGAGATGATCATGTTGTCGTGGCTGAGCATCACGCCTTTGGGATGCCCGGTGGTGCCGCCGGTGTAGAAGACGCCGGCCAGGGTGTTGCCGCCGGTTCTGGTGTCCTCGACGGGCGCGTGCTCGGCGACGAGCGTCTCGTACCGCAGCACGTCGGCGGGCGGTTCGCCGTCGCCGCAGAAGATCACCGAGGACAACTCCGGAAACTGTTGCCGCAGTGTCGGAATCATCGCGGCGAAGGCGTCGTCGACGAGCAGCACCCTGGTATCGGATTCGCGCAGCGAGTACCCGATCTCGGCCGGACTCCAGCGAATGTTCACCGGATTGACCGCCGCCCCGATCCACGGCACCGCATACAGATATTCGTAGTAGCGATCGGAATTCAGCGCCAGCATGCCGACCCGGTCGCCGGGGCGGACACCGAGCGCAACCAGGGCACCGGCGAAACGCGCTATGCGATCGGCGGATTCGGCGATGGTGCGGATCCGGTCGCGGTAGATCGTCAGCGGACGATCCGGATTCTGCTGCAGATTGCGGTGCAGGGATTGGGTCAGGTACATGGCGTCCCTGGTCCTAGAGGTTGAAGCCGCCGCCGCAGACCAGGGTCTGCGCACTGACATAGTCGGATTCCGGCAGGCAGAGCAGATACACCGCGCCTGCGGCCTCGGCAGGCGTGCCGCTGCGGCCGAGCGGGATCATCTGCTCCATCGCGGCGAGCAGGTTCGGGTTCACGCCGACCTTGATCTCCTTGCCCTGCACGTCGATGGTGCCGCCGGAGCCCGCGGGCGCCTCGGTGAGCCGGGTCTTGATCAGGCCGAACGCGACCGCGTTGACGGTGACGTTGTAGCGGCCCCACTCCTTGGCGAGCGCCTTGGTGAGGCCGAGCACGCCCGCCTTGCCGGAGGAGTAATTCGCCTGTCCCGCATTGCCGCCGGTGCCCGCCATCGAGGAGATATTGACGACCTTGCGGCACGGCACCGGCTCGCCGGCCGCCTTGGCCTGCTTCACCGCCGCCGCGATCACCGGCTGCGCGGCCCGCAGGATCCGGAACGGCGCCTTGAGGTGCACGTCGAGGATGGCGTCCCATTGTTCGTCGGTCATCTTCTGGATAACCGAGTCCCAGGTGTAACCGGCGTTGTTGATGATGATGTCCAGCCCGCCGAACTCGTCGACGGCGGTCTGCACGAAGCGCTCGGCGAACCCGTCCTCGGTGACGCTGCCGACGCACGACACGGCTTGCCCGCCAGCGGCTTCGACCGCCGCGACGGTCTCCTTGGCCGGTTCGGCGTCGAGATCGTTCACCACGACCTTCGCGCCCGCAGTGGCCAGTTTCAGCGCGATCTCACGGCCGATACCGCGACCCGAGCCGGAGACAATGGCGACCTTGCCATCCAGAGTTCCCATGTGCCGCAGATCCTTTCAGAGGGCGACGACGGCGTCGCCGGTGAGTGTGACGGTGCCGTCGGCGAGCGTGACGGCGAGTTCGAGGGTGGCCCGGCGTTCGCCGTCCACGGTGTCGATCGATACGACCTTGCCGGTCGCGGTCGGCTCCGCGTGCACCGGCGTGATCGCGGCGAAGCGCACGTGATAGCTCCGAATCGCCTGCGGGTCAACCCAATCGGTGAGCAGGCGGCCGAGGTAGGCCATCGACAGCATGCCGTGCGCGAACACGTCGTCCAGTCCGGCGGACTTCGCCACGTCCAGGTCGATGTGGACGGTGGAGGCCTTCTCGATTCAACCGCTTGCCGATTACGCTCTGGTCCACGGGCATTCGATCAGCTCACCTTCTCGTACAGGGTCACCACGGCGGCGCCGCCGAGCCCGATGTTGTGCTGCAGCGCCACTGTCAGGTCGTCGGCCACCTGACGGCCCCCGGCCTGGCCGCGCAGCTGCCACACCAACTCGGCGCACTGGGCGAGCCCGGTCGCGCCGAGCGGATGCCCCTTGGACAGCAGCCCGCCGGACGGATTCGTCACCACCCGGCCGCCGTAGGTGTTGTCGCCGTCGTTGACGAACTTTTCCGCCGTGCCCTCCGGGGTGAGCCCGAGCGCCTCGTAGGTGAGCAGTTCGTTGGCGGTGAAGCAGTCGTGCAGCTCGACCACGCGGATGTCCTCGGGTGCCACCCCGCTTCGGCCACCGTCAGCGGATCCTTGAACACCGCGTACGGATTGTTGGCGGCGTGCCTGCGCGACTTCACCGAAATCTTCGCGAAGGTCTCGGCCGAGGTGCCGTACCTCTGCGCGTACTGCCGCCCGGCACCGCCGAACATCTGTGCCGCGAACGGCGATTCGTCACGCTCCTGGATCTCGTCCATCACCTCGTCGAACCGCGCGAACGGGCTCGGCCGGTCGGCGTAGCCCCTGGCCAGCGCCCCGCGCTGCATCTGCTCGAACCCGACGGCCAGCACCGCCTCGGCGGCACCGGATGCCACCGCCTGGCGCGCGAGGAACAAGGCCGACGATCCGGTCGAGCAGTTGTTGTTGACGTTGATCACCGGAATGCCGGTCTGCCCGAGGCCGTAGATCACCGCCTGCCCGCAGGTCGAGTCGCCGTAGACGTATCCGGCGTAGGCCTGGCGGATCTGGGCGTACTCGACGCCGGCATCGAGCAGCGCGGCCCGCGCCGCCCTCGTGCCCATGACGTCGTAGGTCTCGCTGCGGCTCGGCGTGGTGAACGGAATCATCCCCACACCGGCGACGACGGCGCGTCTGCTCATGTCGTTCCCATCAACGGCGACTAGTGAATATTCACTTATTGCACACGATGACGTCGTCATCCGCAAGGAATTGAACAAATATGCTGGTCAGTGACCTGCATTACGCTAAGGGTCATTCACTTGACTCATCGTCACGTCCCCGGAGACGACGCGAGCCCCCGCATCTCTCGAAGAGATGCGGGGGCTCGCGTCATGTCCGGCGTCAGGCGTGCGGCGGAGTGACCTCCCCGACAGCAGACGCGGAGCCGTCTTCGGCCCTACTGAAAACCGGCTGATGATGTACGTCACTGCTTTCGGCAGGCGTATACACCTGAATGGGAATGGTGTCGTGGCTGAACAGCCCGGACCCTTGCCCGCTTTCCTGACTCATCCGTCGAGCCTCCTCCGATCGGCCGCGAATAGCCAATCCCCCCTATTCAACCCCGTCCGCCGACAGAACCGCGCATGATCCCGCTCCAATAGGATGTTCTCGTGTCCCGGCCCGGGTATCCGGCGCGGTCATGTGCCGTTGTCCTGACGTCCTCCTGCTGTTGCCGTGGCAGTGTCCGAGGCGCTGGTAGCGTCGAGGAAAGATCGAGCGCAGCCGATCCCGTCGAGCGCAGCCGATCCCTCAGAAGAGGACCAATGGCTATCACCGATATTGCCGTGTATACGCACCTGAGCAAGGAAGACATCGAGGCCCTCGGCGCCGAACTCGACGCGATTCATCGTGACGTCAGCGAATCGCTCGGCGGCCGCGACGCCGCCTACATCCGCCGCACCATTCGATTCCAGCGCGCCCTCGACATCACGGCCCGGTTGCTGATCGCGGTGCACCGGAACAGGGCGACCTGGCTGCTCGGCACGGCCGCGCTGGCCGCGGCCAAGTGCATCGAGAACATGGAGATCGGGCACAACGTCTCGCACGGCCAGTGGGATTGGATGAACGACCCGGAGATCCACTCCACCAGCTGGGAGTGGGACATGGTCGGCTTGTCGTCGCAGTGGAAGTACTCGCACAACTTCCGCCATCACGTCTACACCAATGTCATCGATATGGACGACGACATCGGCTTCGGCGTGATGCGGGTGACCAGGGACCAGCAGTGGCGCCCGAGCCATCTGCTGCAGCCGCTGCAGAACCTGATCTTGGCCACCACTTTCGAGTTGGGCATCGGCCTGCACGGCCTCTACGCGGACCGGGACCGGTTCGAGACGAAGGCCGAAAAGAACGCGGTGACAAAGGCTTTCCTGAAGAAGATCGCGCGCCAGGCGCTCAAGGACTACGTGCTGTTCCCCGCGCTGAGCGGCAAACGCTGGCGCCGGGCCCTTGCGGCGAACGTCACCGCCAATGTCGTGCGCAACGCCTGGACGTATGTGGTCATCTTCTGCGGCCACTTCCCCGACGGCGCGGAGAAGTTCACCCCCGCCGCGCTGGAGGACGAGACGAAAGCCGAGTGGTATCTGCGGCAGATGCTCGGCACCGCGAATTTCGACGCCGGGCCCACTCTCGCGTTCGCCAGCGGAAACCTGTGCTACCAAATCGAACATCACCTGTTCCCCGATCTGCCGAGCAACCGCTACGCCGAGATCGCGCAACGGGTTCGGGCACTGTGTGACAAGTACGACCTGCCGTACACCAGCGCGTCGCTGTTGCGTCAGTACCTGCTCACGATGCGGACCATCCACAAGTTGGCGGTGCCCGATCGCTTCCTGATCGCCACCTCCGACGACGCGCCGGAGACCGCCTCGGAGCGCAAGTTCCAGACCGGTGCCGCCCTCGCCGTCGCCGAATTCTCCGACGCGACAACGGGTTTGCGTACCGCACTGCACAACGGCCGGTTGCGGCTGGAACTGGAAGCCGGCCTGAAGGGTGGCCGGTTGCGCCGGTCCGCGCAGCGCCTGCGTTCGAATATCGCAGGCTCGCTGCGTCGGCCGGTCGCCGTCACTGGATAGCTGTCAGCGCGCCTCGGCCTCGTCCCGTCGGCGTTTCGAGCGCAACCAGCCGAACGTCAATTGCACCGCGCGCTGCCAGTTCTCGTACTCGTCGGCGCGAAGCACCGGGTCCATCTGCGGCACCCATTGCGCGGCGAGGCGCCAGTTGTTGCGCAGACCCTCCAGGTCCGGCCAGTAGCCGACGGCGAGCCCGGCGGCGTAAGCCGCACCGAGCGAAACGGTTTCGGCATTGAACGGCCGCATCACGGGGACGTCGAGCACGTCGGAAACGATCTGCATGAGCAGGTTGTCGGAGGTCATGCCGCCGTCCACCCGCAGTGCCCTGGCTTGTAAACCGGAGTCCGCGTTCATGGCGTCGACCACCTCGCGGGTCTGCCACGCGGTGGCCTCCAGCACCGCACGAGCGATGTGACCCTTGGTGATATAGGACGTCAGCCCGGCGATGAGGCCGCGGGCGTCACTGCGCCAATGCGGTGCGTACAGCCCGGAGAACGCGGGCACGATGTAGCAGCCGCCGTTGTCTTGCACTGTGCGAGCGAGGGTTTCGATCTCGGGCGCGCTGGCGACCAGGCCGATGTTGTCGCGCACCCACTGCACCAGCGAGCCGGTCACCGCGATCGGTCCCTCCAGCGCGTACACCGGCTTCTCGTCGCCGATCTGGTAGCCGATGGTGGTGAGCAGGCCGTGCGAAGACTGCACCAACTCGCGACCGGTGTTCATCATGAGGAACCCGCCGGTGCCGTAGGTGCACTTGGTTTCCCCACGCGCGAAACAGGTTTGGCCGAACAGCGCGGCATGCTGGTCGCCGAGGGCGGCGGCGATCGGGATGCCGGGCACCACGCGACGGGTGGTGCCGTAGGACGCCGTGGAGGGCTGGATCTGCGGCAGCATCGCCGCGGGGATGCCGAAGAAGCTCAGCAGTTCCGCGTCCCAGGCGAGGGTGGCGATGTTCATCAGCAGCGTGCGGCTGGCATTGGTGACGTCGGTGAGGTGCAGGCCGCCGTCGACACCGCCGGTCAGATTCCAGATCAGCCAGGTTTCCATGGTGCCGAACAGCACCTCGCCGCGCTCGGCCCGATCACGCAGTCCCGCAATGTTATCGAGCAGCCAGCGCAGCCGCGGCGCGGCGAAGTAAGTGGCCAGCGGCAGCCCGCTCAGCTCCCGAATGCGGTGCGCGCCAGGCCTTTCCTCGTACTCGCGGACCAGGTCCTCGGTGCGGGTGTCCTGCCAGACGATGGCCCGCCGGATGGGGGCGCCGGTGCGCCGATCCCACACCACGGTGGTCTCCCGCTGGTTCGCGATGCCGAGGGCGGCAACCTGATCGACGGTGATGCCGGAATCGCGCAGCGCCTGCGGCACGATCCGGTCGACATTGCGCCAGATCTCCATCGCGTCCTGCTCGAGCCAGCCGGGCCGCGGATAGTGCTGCTTGTGCTCGCGTTGCGCGACGCCGACCAGGCGAGCGCGCTGATCGAACAGAATGCACCTGGTCGAGGTGGTGCCCTGATCGATCGCCAGCACGAACCGTTGGGTCATCCGCGTCCTCTCCTGCCATGAGTCAGTGGGTCAGTGTCCGGCGCCCAGATCTCGCGAGACCGCATGGGCGGCGTCGCGCACGTGCCCGACCAGGGCGGGTCGATGTCGTAATTGCGGGTCGCAGAGCCGGTCCACCGGCCCGCTGATGCCGATGGCGCCGACCACGAGTCCGCCGTGCGCGCGGATCGGCGCCGCGATGCCGGCCTCACCGGGCCGATACTCCTCGGTATCGCCTGCCCAGCCCACCTGCCGGACCGCGGCGAGGGCGCGGGTGAGCACCGTGCGGTCGACGATGGTGCGCCTGGTGAGCGAGGGCAGCGTCGCGCCGCGCAGGGTGGCCATGAGGTCGGCGTCGTAGGCGAGCAGCACCTTGCCGAGCGCGGTCGCGTGCGGCGGCAGCAGCTCGCCGAGCTCGAGTGCCTGTTCGGATTTGTCGGGGCGGAATACGTGATGGACCACCACGACGCTGCCGTCGACCGGGGCGCCGATGCGGACGGATTCGCCTGTGCGCGCGGCCAATGCGTCGGCCCAGTTGATGGCGCGGGAGCGCAGCTCGTTGGCATCGAGGTAGCTGGTGCCGAGGTGCACAAGCGCCGCACCGAGTTGATATTTGCCGGTCGCCGGGTCCTGCTCGACGAAGCCGACGCCCTGCAGGGTGCGCAGGATGCCGTGCGCGGTCGGTTTGGCGAGACCGAGCGCGCCCGCGATTTCGCCGACGCCGAGTCGGCCTGCGCCGCGGGCCAGCAGCCGCAGAATGGCCGCCGCTCGCTCGATCGACTGGATCGGACCGGGCATGTCCCGAAACTAGCCGCCGGATTCGACAATGTCGAACATGCGGTGAACAAAGAGCAACACCCCCGGGGTCCAGTGTGACGTGCGTCATGCCCGCTTCCTCGGCGGCCCGACAGTAGCGGCAGCAGCCGGGGGCGGCCAGACCTACCGTTCAGCATTGTCGAACGCACGCTATGTCCGGGTTCGGGCCGCCGTCGTAACGTCGGACTTCGCAGGGTCGCGTCGGCGACCGCGGGCGAACGGAGACTCAACGATGAACTTCGGCTCGATCTTCCTGAGTGAAGCACTCGGCACAGGGATGCTGGTCTTACTCGGTGTCGGCGTAGTCGCAAATGTATTGCTGACCAAATCCAAGGGATTCGACGGCGGCTGGCTGTTGATCAACTTCGGGTGGGGTCTCGGCGTGCTCGCCGGTGTATACATCGCGTACAAGACGGGCGGCCACATTAATCCCGCGTACACGATCGGCGTCCTGTTCAGTGGCGCGAACGAGTACGCCCCCGGCGTCGAGGTCACCGTCGCCACCACCCTCGCTTATATCCTCGGCCAGCTGGTCGGCGCGTTCGTCGGCGCGAATCTCGCCTACATCGTCTACAAGCGGCACTTCGACGAGGAGACCGACGCGGAGAAGAAGCTCGGCGTGTTCGCCACCGGCCCGGCGATCCGCAGCCTGCCGTGGAATTTCGCCACCGAGGTGGTCGCCACCTTCGCCCTCGTCATCGTGCTGCTGGCCATGGGCCACACCGCGACCGGTCTCGGCCCGCTCGCTGCGGCGTTGCTTGTCGTCGGTATCGGTGCCTCGCTCGGCGGGCCGACCGGCTACGCCATCAACCCCGCCCGCGATCTCGGTCCCCGGCTGGCGCACGCGCTGCTGCCGGTACACAAGGGTGCGGCGGTTCGAGTAGCTGAGCCGGCGGCCGTCGGTGGCGGCTCGGCCGCGCCGCTCGCCGACCCGGGGCCCACCGATCTGCCGGGTCGTAAGAACTCCGACTGGAGTTATGCCTGGGTGCCGATCGTCGGCCCGCTGCTCGGCGGCGTTCTCGCCGGGCTGGCGGCACAGGTCCTTTTCTGAATCTCTTCTCTATCAATCGTTTTCTTTCGAAAGGACCACGCGTGAGCGAGCGTAGCGAGCGAACCGAAAATACAGCGCCCATGGGCATGACGGAGCCGAGCGTCAGCGAGGTGCAGTCATGAGCCAGTACGTCGGCGCCATCGACCAGGGCACCACGAGCACACGCTTCATGGTGTTCGATCACAGCGGCAACGAGGTCGCTCGCCACCAGCTCGAGCACCAGCAGATCCTGCCGCAGGCGGGCTGGGTGGAGCACGATCCGACCGAGATCTGGGAGCGCACCCGCGCGGTCATCCAGAGCACGCTCACCAAGGCCGATCTCCAGGCGAGCGACCTGGCCGCGGTCGGCGTCACCAATCAGCGCGAAACCACCGTGGTGTGGAACCGCAAGACCGGGCGCCCCTACTGCAACGCCATCGTCTGGCAGGACACTCGCACCGACCGCATCGCGGCCGAGCTGGAACGCGCCGGACACGGCGACACGATTCGGCACAAGGCCGGATTGCCCCCTGCCACTTACTTTTCCGGCGGTAAGCTGCGCTGGATCCTGGACAACGTCGCCGGTGTCGCGGAAGCGGCCGAACGAGGCGAGGCGATCTTCGGCACCACCGACAGCTGGCTGCTGTGGAACCTGACCGGCGGTGTGGACGGTGGTGTGCACGTCACCGACCCGACCAACGCTAGCCGCACCATGCTGATGGACCTGGAGACCCTGGACTGGGACGACGAATTGTTGTCCATCTTCGGCATTCCGCGTGCCATGCTGCCTGCCATCGCGCCGTCGTCGAATCCGGAGCTGTTCGGAAAGACCAGGGCCGATGGGCCTTTCGGCGGCGAGGTGCCGCTGTCGGGTGTGCTCGGCGATCAGCAGGCGGCGACGGTCGGCCAGGTGTGCTTCCAGCCCGGCGAGGCGAAGAACACCTACGGCACCGGAAACTTCTTGCTGCTCAACACGGGTGAGGACATCGTGCGTTCGCAGCACGGGCTGCTCACCACGGTCGCCTACCAGCTCGGCGACGCCAAGCCGGTGTACGCGCTGGAAGGATCGATCGCGGTAACCGGCTCGGCGGTGCAGTGGCTGCGTGATCAGCTGGGCATCATTTCCGGTGCGTCGCAAAGCGAATCGCTGGCCAGGCAGGTCGAGGACAACGGCGGCGTGTACTTCGTGCCCGCGTTCTCCGGGCTGTTCGCGCCGTACTGGCGTTCGGACGCGCGCGGCGCGATCGTCGGGCTGTCCCGGTTCAGCACCAACGCCCATCTGGCGCGGGCGACGCTGGAATCCATTTGCTACCAGACCCGCGACGTCGTCGAGGCCATGCAGGCCGACTCCGGCGTGCCGCTCGACGTGCTGCGGGTGGACGGCGGCGTCACCGCCAACGAGCTGTGCATGCAGATCCAGGCCGACTTCCTCGGGGTGCCGGTGTCGCGGCCGGTGGTTGCCGAGACCACCGCGCTCGGTGCCGCCTACGCGGCCGGACTGGCGGTCGGATTCTGGAGCAGCACCGACGAACTCGTGCAGAACTGGCACGAAGACAAGCGCTGGACCCCCACCTGGTCCGAGGAGCAACGCGAACGCGGCTACGCCCGCTGGCAGAAGGCCGTGTCGCGCACCCTCGACTGGATAGACGTAGACGACTGAGTCGCCGACGCGAATATCACTGGAACAAGGAGAGATTCATGTCAGCACGATTAGACCCCAGCTACCGCGCGGACGCGGTCGATGCACTAGGCGACGACGAGATCGATGTGCTGGTGATCGGCGGCGGCGTGGTCGGTGCCGGCGCCGCGCTGGATGCCGCCTCGCGCGGGCTGAGCGTGACCCTGGTGGAGGCCAGGGACTTCGCGGCAGGCACGTCCAGCCGCTCGAGCAAGCTCATCCACGGCGGCCTGCGCTACCTCGAGCAGCTCGACTTCTGGCTGGTGCGTGAGGCTTTGAAGGAACGCGGACTGCTGTTGAACAAGCTGGCGCCGCACCTGGTGCGCCCGGTGTCGTTCCTGCTGCCGCTGCAACACCGAGTGTGGGAGCGCGCGTACATCGGTGCGGGCGTCGCCCTGTACGACACGATCGGCGGCGCACGGGCACTGCCCATGCACCGGCATCTGTCCCGCACGCGCGCACTGGAATTGGCGCCCGCGCTGCGCGAGGACTCGATGACCGGTGCCATCCGCTACTTCGACGCGCAGGTCGATGACGCCCGGCACACCATGACGATCGCCCGCACCGCGGCGCAGCACGGCGCGACCGTGCTCACCCGCACCAAGGTCACCGGGCTGCTGCGCGACGGCGAGCGAGTCGTCGGCGCGCACGTCACCGATCTGGAGACCGGCTGCGAGTACACGGTGCGCGCCCGCCGGGTGATCAGCGCTACCGGCGTATGGACCGACGAGATGAACCGCATGACGGGCGTCGAATTCCCGTTCCACGTGCGCACTTCCAAGGGCGTGCACATCCTGGTGCCGCGCGAGCGCCTTGACCTGGACACCGGCCTGATCATGCGGACCGAGAAGAGCGTGCTGTTCGTGATCCCTTGGCACCAGCACTGGATCATCGGCACCACGGACACGGACTGGTCGCTGGACAAGGATCATCCGGCCGCGAGCAACGCCGATGTGCAGTACATCCTCGATCACGTCAACGCGGTGCTGCGCGAGCCACTGACCCGCGACGACATCGTCGGCACCTATGCCGGGCTGCGGCCGCTGGTGTCCGGCGCGTCCAACGACACCGCGAAGCTCTCGCGCGAACACGCTGTGGCAGAACCCGTTCCGGGTCTGTTCGTGATCGCGGGCGGCAAGTACACCACCTACCGGGTGATGGCCACCGACGTGGTGGACGCCGCGGTGGCGGGCCTCGGCCGCGCCGTCGCGCCGTCGGTGACCGAGAAGCTGCCGCTGCTCGGCGCGGTCGGCTACCAGGAGCTGGCCGCCGACCTCGACAGCGTCGCGCGGCGCGCCGGGCTGTCAACGGCCACCGTCGAACACCTGCTCGGCCGCTACGGTTCCGCCGTGCACGACCTGTTCGAGCTGATCGCCGAGGATCCGGCGCTGGGCGAGCCGCTCGCGGGCGCCGAGGAGTACCTCGCCGCCGAGATCGTCTACGCGGTAACCCACGAGGGCGCACTGCATCTCGACGACGTGCTCACCCGCCGCACCCGCATCTCCATCGAGGCGTCGGACCGCGGCCTGATCGCCGCACCCGAGGTGGCCTTCCTGATCGGCGCCAGGCTCGGCTGGGATGCGGACACGGCCGAGCGCGAGCTCAGCCGCTACCGCGACCGCGTCGAAGCCGAACTGGCCGCCAACCGGGCCGCCGACGACGAGGCCGCGAACGCCGCCCGCCTGGTCGCCGTCGCCTGACCCGCGTCGCCCGGCGACCTCGATCCTGGTTCAGGCCTGCGTTTTCGGCCGGCCATCGAGCTCGCCGGGCCGCGACTGATAGTCCAGTTGGAAGTGCCAGATGAGCATGGCGGGGGCACCGGCGGCCGCCGCCTGGGCGGCCTCGGGCACCATGCGGGCGAGCGACCATGGCCAAAGGTCCCAGGGGCCTGGGTCTTTCGCCGGAGGCGGCGTGGGTGCGGCTGGGAGCAGTGGTTCTTCGCAGCGCCGTAGCTGGAAACCTACGGGCAGGGCGGCACGCAGGTAGTCGCCGACCAGGTGGCGATACACGGGGATGCGGCCGGGTTGTCCCTCGGGATTTCGGACGGTCGGAATCGATCCGCGCGCAACGGCTTCGGGGTGGGTGTCGGTGATCACCAGATGGCCGCCGGGACGCAGCACCCTGGCGAACTCGGCCAGCATCGGGTCCAGCGACGAATTGTGGTTCAGCGCGAGGGCGCACACGACGAGATCCACGGTGGCGTCGTCTACCGGTAGCCGATGGAGGTCGCCGAGTAAGAAATCGGCCGCCGGAACCCGGGTGCGAGCCAACGCGAGCATGTCGGGTGAGCTGTCCACGCCGATCACCTTGTGGCCGCGTTCGGCCAGCCATCGTGCGTATCTGCCGGTGCCGCATGCGGCGTCCAAGGCGACGCCGGCGGGGAGCGCGCCGACGATCTCACGCACGATGGGTGTGTCGATCTGAAAGGCAAGGTTGCCCGGGTCGTCATATCGCGCCGACCAGTCGCGATACCCCGTAACAGTGTCGAATCTTTCGGCGTGCACGGCGGCGTCGCGCAATGACTCGTCCGCGAGCAGGGCGCGCACCTCGGCGAGCCGCGCGTCCACGAAGGCGCGGTCGTGCTCGCCGGTGAACGCGCGCAACAGCGCGATGCCTTCCAGCCCTAGCAGGTAGGCCAGCGGATGTTCGTAGACCATGAGCGGTGAGATTACGGAGCGACCTGGTCGGGATCCACCGATTTTCGGCACCGATCATTGACCTCAACCCCTGTTCAGGGTGGACCATGAAGGTCATGACTCGATCCGCCGATTTCTGGAATGCCGCCTACGACAACGACATCGCACCGTGGGTTATCGGTGAACCACAACCCGCGATCATCGCGCTGGAGCGCGATGGCTGGATTCGCGGGCGGGTGCTCGATCCCGGCTGCGGAGCCGGCGAACACACGATCCTGCTGACCAAGCTCGGCTATGACGTGCTCGGTATCGACCTGTCCGCCAGTGCGGTCGCGTTCGCCCGCGATAATGCTGCCGCACAAGGGGTTCCAACCGCCCGGTTCGAGGTCGGCGACGCCATCGCCCTCGGGGACAGCAGCGAATCACCGGCCTACGACACGATCATGGACAGCGCCCTGTTCCACGTCTTCGGTACCGAACCCGACGCCCGCGCCGCGTACGTGCGCAGCCTGCGCGCGCTCTGCAAGCCGGGCGGGCTGGTCAATATTCTCGCGCTGTCCGACGCCGGACCCGGTTTCGGGCCGCAGATCAGCGACTCGATCATCCGCGAATCATTCGTCGACGGATGGGAACTGGAGGATCTGCAAACCACCCACTATCGCGGCCGGGTCACCGCGTCCGTGCTCGAGCAGAAGCCGGATCTCGGCGTGCCCGAGGGCGGCGCGATCGACGTGGCGGCGTGGGTGGCGCGGATCCGCCGCGTCTAGATGTCCATACCGCCGTGACCATCGGGGGTCGACTCATCGGTCTCGAGATCTGCCCCTTTCGGATGCTCATCGGCGTGCGTCGGCTTGGCGTGCTCCGCCGCGAAGTCCGGTTCCTGCTGCTGTATTTCGGCCGTCGTCCGGTCTTGCTCTGGTCCGCTCATGCCCGCCGGATACCCGTCCGCGACGCGAGCATGCAAATGCATGTCGTGCCAGCCGTCGGCGTGCAGTCCCGCGCTGCGCATGGTCCCTTCCAGGGCGTAACCGAGCTTGGCGGCGACCCGGCACGACGGCTGGTTCGCCACCGAGTGGCTCAGCTGGATGCGATGGAAGCCGACCTCGAAAGCCCAGTTCGTCAGAGTGGCGACCGCGCGCGGCGTGACGGCCTGCCCGCGCGCGGCGGGCGCGGTCCAGTAGGCGACCTCGGCCTGACCGTTGTCCAGCTCGAAATCCTTCAACGCGGCTCGGCCGACCAGCCGTCCGCTGGCGACCTCGGTGACCGCCCAGTGGGCGCCGACGCCCGCGCGCCACGTGCCCGCCCACCGTTCGATCCAGTCGCGCGCCTCGGCGACCGAGTCCGCGCTGCGGACATGCCAGCGCTGGATCGAGGGATCGGTATAGACCTCGAGAACCGCAGGCGCGTCCTCAGCGGTCCACGGCCGGAGCACCAGTCCGTCGCCGGTAGCGAGCACCGGCTGCGCTGACCGCGTGAACCTTTCGGCGGCGACCAAGCCGTCCGTCAACAGTGGCATGCCGTCGATTCTTCCCGGCCGACGCGTGCCCGACGCAAGAAACGTGCTCATGGCCGTTCGGGTTCGCAGGGATGTCGCGCATGCTGAATCGCCTACGTACCAGGCGGTCTCAATGATCTAGGGTCGAACTATGGAGACGCTGGATGTGACCGAGGCCGAGCGGGTTTCCGCCTTATTGGCGGCAGAGGCCAACGCCGTGGCGTTGTTCGACGAGGTGGTCGCTCGCGGGATCATCGCGCCGGGCGCGCGCGAATCGGTGGTGAGCGACGCGGTGCGCGATCTGGCCGACGAGTTGTTCGGCACACGGCGGTTTTGGCACAAACGGATCGTGCGGTCCGGGATCAATACGCTCGAGCCGTACAGCGCGAATCCGCCGGACCGGATCATCGGCGCGGACGATATCTGTTTCCTGGACTTCGGGCCGATCTTCGCGGAATGGGAGGCCGACTTCGGCCGCACCTACGTGCTCGGCGACGATCCGGCCAAGCTGGCGTTGCGGGACGCGCTGGAGCCGTTCTGGGAGCAGGGTCGGGCCTACTTCGACGCGCATCCCGATATCACCGGCGACCAGCTCTACACCTGGGTTGCCGAGCAGGCGGCCGCGCAAGGGTGGGAGCTGACCGCGGCGATCGCCGGGCATCTGGTCGGCGAGTTCCCGCACAAGCAGATCTCCGGCACCGAGCTCACCTCCTACGTGGCGGCGGGCTCGACGCCGCCGATGCGCCGCCTCGATCCCAAAGGCCGGGTCTGCCATTGGATTCTGGAGATCCACCTGGTAGACCGGGCCAACAATATCGGCGGGTTCTTCGAGCAACTCCTCGATATCCGGCCCGCGGCGTAGTCGCTCAGCGCTCGGCCGCGGCGGCGATGTCGTCGAGGTCGCGGCGGAGCATGCGACGGGTCGGCCCTTCGAAAAGCTTGCCGATGAAGGCGGCCATGCGGCCGACTTTGCCGTGCGGCCGACCCTCGAAACCCAAAGCAAGCAGGGTATTGGAACCCTGCGCCGTGAGGGTGAAGATCGAGCGGTAGTGGGTGCCGTGCGAATCGGCCTCCGTGGTGTATGACTGGCCGGGCACGATGGCTGTCACGGTCATGGTCTCGGTGGCTTCCTTGCCGAACGCCACCCGGGTTTCCCGCCAGGAGGTGCCGACCTCGAACCCGGTACCGCCATCCAGGCGTTCCAGCCGGGTAATACCCCTGATCACCTCGGCGGTGCGGTCGAGATCGGTGATCACCGCCCAGACCTGTTCCGGCGGCACGGCGATCTCGCGGGTAACCGTGATCATCGACAAAACGCGCCTCCTCCTACCGCGGACACTCGACCGCGTTCGGCCGAACTACGGCAAGTTCTATCAGAGCCGCGATCGGAGACTCGCGACAACCCGAGTTGCTCTTGGTCGCGCGATCGAGCTGTGTCGCTCAGTAGGGTCTTCGAGGTTGCACTCGAGGCCGCGTTCCATCCGGTCGCGCGGTGAGTCAGGCGATGGCCGCGTTCCGGGCGCTGGTGTAATCGCGGTGTGTGTCGACGCCGTATCCGGGCACATTGATGCCTGGCACGTCCGCGCCGAGCGCGATGATCTGGTTCAACGTGTTGTGATGCTGCCGCACCTCGGCGATCTGACCGTTCTCGAAGCGCATCTCGCTGAGAAACGTTGCGTGGTAGAGACGTTGGCTCTCCAACGCGGTGAAGTCGCCCTCGATATCGGCGAACCAGGCGTGCGGTGCGGCGAACGGGCGCACCGTGATGCGGCATAGGCTGCCGGGCTGCCACAGCTCGGTGCTCCACCAGAGCATGCTTTCGCCGAGCTCCTCGCGGCCGTCTATGGTGTCCGGTAGGCCGGGCAGCTGCCACGGCGCGTGGAACCGCACGTCGGCGGTGACCAGGTCCAGGATCTGTTCATGGTCCTGCAGGAAGAGCAGTTCGTAGAAGCGTTCGATGGCGGCGCGTTCCACAGTCGCGTCGGGTAGCCCGGCGGCGCCGTCGCTCCGGGCGCCGATCCGTCTCCGGTCCTGCCGAGCGGTTGTCATGCTGATCATCACAAGCCCTTCCCAATCATGCTGGTCGATCGCTTGAAGATGAGTCAGCAAATCATGAGCAAACATGAACCGTCAATGAGTATCCGGCGGATCCGCTGTGGCGCTCGCCACTGGTCAGGCGCCGCGCCCGGGATGCGGCCGACTGTTGCCGAGCATCGCCGGCGGCCATAACCTGGAATTGATTCTGTGCCAGGTCGGGCTGTGCCGTCGAGGTCGGGGCTCGGCGACCACGGGGGAAAGAAGTACCGCGTTTCGTGATCGGGGCCCTATCGATGTCCATGATTCTCTATCTCCTCTTGCAACCGTTCCTCGGCGACGACGTCGCCCAGCAGCTGGCGACCCAGTTCCGACTAGGCCCCGACAACTGACGGCCCCACACTGGCGAAAGCACCCCCTCGCGGGCCGGTAAACTGCTGAGCGGGACAGTAAGTCGAGGGTGCGCAGCGGGAAGCGCACGGCGAACACAGGAGAAATCATGTCGAGTCGCCGCTTCCGATCCAGCGTGGCCGGGATAGTCATCCTGGTCACCGCATTGGTGGTTGCCGGTTGTTCAGCGTCGGAGTCGAAGAAGCCGGGATCGGCCGACCCCGCGCCACCCGCTATCTCCATCACCCCGGCGTCGGGCGCGAAAGATGTCGATCCGAAAACCCCGGTCCAGGTGACCGCGGGCGACGGCGTGCTGACGTCGGTCACCATGACCAACGAGAAGGGCAAGCCCATCGAGGGCATCTTCACGCCGGACAAGACGGCGTGGAAACCCACCGAACCGGTCGGCTACGGCCACTCGTACACGATTACCGCCGAGGGCCTGACGATCACCGGCCGTAGCGGCCCGCTGACCTCGGCGTTCGCCACGCTGACGCCGAACAACCAGACCAAGGTGTACTTCGAGACCACCGGCGGCGGGCTACTCGACGGCGGCACCTTCGGCGTGGGGGCGGTGATCGCCGCCCACTTCGACGAGGACGTCCCGGACCGCGCGCTCGCCGAGAAGCGGCTGCAGGTCACCACGACCCCGCCGGTGGAGGGCTCCTGGTACTGGCTGGACAACCAGCACGTGCACTGGCGGCCGAAGGAGTACTACCCGTCCGGCACGAAGGTCACGGTCGCGGCCAATATCTACGCGGTCGATCTCGGCGGCGGCCTGTACGGCCAGGAGGACACCAAGGCGTCGTTCACCATCGGCGCGTCACACGTCTCCATCGCCGACGACAACACCAAGCAGGTCCAGGTCTTCGAGGACGGCAAGATGATCCGTTCCATGCCGACCTCGATGGGCATGGGTGGCAGCGAGAACGTCGGCGGCAAGACAATCACCTTCTGGACCCAGCCCGGCGTCTACACCGTGATGAGCAAGGCAAACCCGGTGATCATGGACTCGTCGACCTTCGGCCTGCCGGTCAACTCCCGGCTCGGCTACAAGGAATCCATCAACTGGGCGACCCGGATCAGCACCGACGGCATCTACCTGCACGAGCTGGCGTCCACGGTGTGGGCGCAAGGCAACACCAACACCTCACACGGTTGCCTGAATCTCAGCCCGGCGAACGCGCGGTGGTTCTACGACTTCGCGGTGCCCGGCGACGTGGTCGAGGTCCGCAATACCGGTGGCGCGCCGCTCGATGTCTGGCAGAACGGTGACTGGGGCGTGCCGTGGGATCAGTGGCAGGCAGGCAGCGCGCTGAAGTAGCAAGGCCAGCACCTGCCGACTGGCCCCCGACAAGCCGGGGTGCGCCTCGTAGCGTCGAGGGGTGGACGAAAACCTTGCGACCGACCTCGCCGAGCTGCCTGTGTTGCTTGACGTGGTACACGAGTCGGCGACCGACCTGTTGACCGGAATCGACACGCGGCCGGTCGCGCGGGTACCGAAAGAGGTAGGGCCGGAGGAGCTTCCGGAACACGGCGTCGGTTTGCGACTGGCCCTCGCGCGGTTCCGCGAGCGCTGGGAACCGCAGTTCTCCGGCAGCGCCGGCCCGCGCTACTTCGGCTTCGTCACCGGCGGCGCCACCCCGGCGTCGGTCGCGGGCGATTGGCTGACCGGGGTGCTCGATCAGAACGCGATGTCGGGCGAGGATTCCGCGGCGACCGAGCTGGAGCATCAGACGGTGGGCTGGATCGGGCGGCTGTTCGGCCTGGAACAGCACACCGGGGCCTTCGTCAGCGGGGCGACCATGTCGAACTTCGTCGGCCTGGCGATCGCGCGGGAGTGGCTGGGCGAACAGCAAGGGATTTCGGTGGCACAGTCCGGAGTCGGCGCGCTTGGGCCGGTGCGGGTGCTGTCGGGGACGCCGCACTCCAGCATCGTCAAGTCGTTGTCCATGCTCGGAATCGGCCGCGACAGCATGCGATTGGTGCCGACCATGCCCGGCCGGGAGGCCGTCGACGTAGCTCGGCTGGCCGAGGCCCTCGCGGCGCTGAACGGCAGTCCCGCCATCGTTGTCGCGAACGCGGGCACGGTGAACACCGTCGACTTCGACGATCTGCGCGCGATTGCCGCACTGCGCCAACGATATCCGTTCTGGTTACATGTCGACGGCGCGTTCGGCGCGTTCGCGGCGCTGGCGCCGGAGCATGCCGCGCTGGTCGACGGTCTCGGCGAGGCGGATTCGGTCTGTGTCGATCTGCACAAGTGGCTCAACGTGCCCTACGACGCGGCGGTCCAGTTCACCCGGCACCGAGATCTGCAGCTGCGCGTCTTCCTGAATTCCGCGGCGTACCTGACCGCGCCCACTGGCACACCGGATTTCGGGCACCTGGTGCCGGAGAACTCACGACGGCTGCGCGCGCTCGCCGCGTGGTTCTCGCTCACCGCGTATGGCCGCGACGGACATCGAGACATCGTGCAGCGCAACATCTCCTGCGCCAACAGCCTGGCCGAGCAGCTCACCGCGACCGGGCTGCTCCGGCTCGCCGCTCCGGTCCGCCTCAACGTGGTCTGCTTCACGCTGGCCGACCGGCCCACCGCCGAGCGCATCGACGCGCTGGCCGCCGCCATCGCCGAGACCGGCGAAACATTCGTGACCCCAACGGTTTACGACGGTCAGCACGCTCTGCGCGCCGCGTTCAGCAACTGGCGCACGACGCACGCCGACGTGGACCGGGCGGCCAAGGCGATCGCCGCCGCGGCACTCGCGCTGTCCTGATCGTCAGCCTGCCGCGTCGGTCGCCTGCGGCGGGTGGAAGCCAGGACCCGGCTGTGGCTCGACGTCGCGCGGGTCGATTTCGGCGCGGCAGCGCGCACACACCGTCAGCGGCGTGATCGGGTGACCGCAGCTGCGATGCTCGAGGATGAGCGGCGGTCCGTCCGGGTCGGCCAGGTGCCGGTCGCCCCACGCCGACATGGCGATGATGATCGGATACAGCTCACGGCCCGCGGCGGTGAGGTGGTAGTCGACGCGGCCGCCGCCCTCGTCGGTGCGGGCGAAGATGCCCGCGTCGATCAGCATGCGCAGGCGGCTGGTGAGCAGGTTGCGGTTGGTGATGCCGATATTGCGGGCGAAATCGCTGAACCGGCGCACGCCGAAGAAGGCCTCGGCGATGACCAGGATGCTCCACCGGTCGCCGAGCAGCTCGACGACGCGGGTCACCGAATCGTCGGCCGGGCGTCGGATGGTCATCCGGATATCTTCGCATTCGCTTTCGGTATTGCATTCCTACTGTCGGTATCGGAATACTACTACTTATCCGAGCGCGGCAAGGGCACGACCGGTTGCCGCCGGGTCGATGAGGTGGGAGCCCCATGACGTCAGCAGAACAGTCGATCGCCGACTACATCCGTTTACTCGATCCGGCCGAGCGGCCAAACCCCTATCCCCTGTTCGCGCGGTTGCGGGAGCGCGGGCCGTTCCGGATCGGCACGGCACCGGTCGTCATCGTGCCCGGCCACGCCGACTGCGCGGCCGTGCTGCGCGACCCGAGGGTGAGCGTCGACCGCTCGCTCGGGAAGCTGCAACTCAGCTCGATGCCGATCTACGACTCCTCGAAAACCACCGCGGAGCAGGCGAAGCCGTCTTTTGTGTTCCTCGATCCGCCGGACCACACCCGGCTGCGGCGGTTGGTGTCGAAGGCCTTCACCCCGCGCGTAGTGCAGCAGCTCGAGCCACGGATCACCGAGCTCGTCGACGACATCCTCGACAAGCACTCGGCGGCAGGGACATTCGACGCCGTCACCGAGTTCGCCTATCCGCTGCCGGTGACCGTCATCTGCGAATTGCTCGGCGTGCCGCTGGAAGACGAAGCGCAACTGAGTCATTGGTCATCGTTACTGTCGCGCACGCTGGACCCCACCTCGCGTCACGCGCCCGAGCACCGGGTCGATCCGGTCGAATTGCAGCGCGCCGGAACCGAACTCAGCACCTATTTCGAGCGGCTGACCGAACGCCGCCGCGCCACACCGGGACCGGACCTGCTTTCGCAGCTGCTCGCGGCGGAGGACGCCGGAGACACACTCACCCACGACGAGCTGATCTCCACCTGCGCGCTGCTGCTCGTCGCCGGGCACGAGACCACGGTCAACCTGATCGCGAACGCGACCCTCGCACTGCTGCGCCGCCCTGCCGAACTCGCCGCGCTGCGCGCGAATCCCGAACGGGCACAGGGTGTTGTCGAGGAGACGCTGCGCTTCGATCCGCCGGTCCAGCTGATTCCGCGGATCGCCGCCGACGATCTGACGGTGGGCGAGCTCGCCGTGCACCGCGGCGATCTGGTGGTGATGCTGATCGCCGCCGCGCAGCGCGACCCCGCCGCGTTCCCCGACCCGGACCGGTTCGACCCGTCGCGCGACAACCGCCACCTGGCCTTCGGGCTCGGCACGCACTTCTGCCTCGGCGCGCCACTGGCCCGGCTGGAGGCGCGGGTGGCGCTCACCCGGTTCAGCCAGCGCGTCGAAGCACCGCGCCTGCCCACGGATCCGCCGGTCTATCGCGAACACGTGAACCTGCGCGGCCCGGCGCAGATGCCGATCGAATACGCCGCGATCCGGCCACGCTAACCGTCATAGGACGTGTGCGGCGTCCAGTCGTCCAGCGGCCGGACGGCGGCGGAGTGCAGCGCCTCGGCGACCCGTTCCCTGGTGAACGCACCCTCGCCGAGCACGCCGTTGATCTGCACCGCCACCGCCCGAAAACCCTTGGGCGCCAATGTCGTATCCAGGCTGGTGACCAGGTTGCGGACCGCCGCCTTCTGCACGCCGAGCGACGCGGCCTGATGCCACGGCTTGTCCGCCGCCGCACTCCCGGTGACCAGCACCCGTGCGCCCGCGGCGAAGAACGGCAGCGCCGCCTGCACGGCGGGCAGCAGCGCGGCGGCGCCGACGGTGAAGTCCTCGATCAACTCCGGCACCGACAGCTGCAGCGGGTCCGACTGCCGGAACATGCTCGGGTTGAAATGCAGCACGTCGATCCGGCCGTGCTGCTCCCCCACCGCGGTCACCACGCGCGCGATGTCGGCCGGGTCGGACAGGTCGACGCCGACCCCCTCCGCGTCGAATCCCTCGCCGCGTAACTGTTCGGCCAGCGGCTCGGCCTCCTCCGGCAGGCGGCAGGCCAGAAACACGGCATAGCCGTCGTCGGCGAAGAGTCGGGCAACGGCCAATCCGACACCGGGACCGGCGCCGAGCACGAGAAGCACGGGAGCAGACATGATCTCGAGCCTAGAGCCGACGCGGTGATCACGGCCAATAGTTGCTGGGTAGGTGCCCGCGAACGCCGCTATATAACGCCGATGATCTGGGTATTACGCGCGCGTGCGTACTCTCGAACGAGTCGGACGAAGAACAAGACGGCGAGGAACGATCCGTGGCGCGAGTGCCGAGAAAAGCGCGGGGCACAGAGTCCGCGGCGTTGAACGATGACGACACAGTGGAGTTTGCCCGGGTCACCGACCCGCCCGCACGGCCGGCGCGCCATCGGCGGGCCGCGCCGAAAGCGCGCCGAGTCGCGGCAAAACCCCATCGGGCCAAGCAGGCGGCGAAGGTCGCGGTGCGGGTCGTCGTCTCGGTCACCGCGCTCGCGGTGCTGTCCGGTACCGGGTTCGCCTGGTCGGCCAAGGTCGACTTCAACAACGGGTTCGGCCGCTCGGAGGCGATCGGCGAGGACGCACCGCACTCGCTGGGCGGCGACCTCAACATCCTGCTGATCGGCCTGGACACCCGCAAAGATCAGAACGGCAACAACCTGCCGAAGGCGATCCTGGACCAGCTGCACGCGGGCGACGGCGACGAGGGCGGCTACAACGCCAACTCGCTCATCCTGCTGCACATTCCGGCGAACATGCAGCACATCATCGCGTTCTCCATTCCGCGCGACGACTACGTCGCGGTGTCCAACATTCCCGGCTACGACCACGTCAAGATCAAAGAGGCGTACGGCCTGAAGAAGGCGGCGGCGGAGGCCAAGCTGATCGCCAACGGCGAGAAGGATCAGGTCACCCTGGAACACGCGGGCCGCGAGGCGGGGCGGGCGTCTATCGTGTCCGCCGTGCGCAACCTGACCGGCGTGCCGATCGACCGGTTCGCCGAGGTGGCCCTCGCCGGTTTCTACCACCTGGCCGAGGCGCTGGGCGGCGTCGACGTGTGCCTGAACAAGGCCGTCGACGACAGCTACTTCTCCGGCGCCAAGTTCCCCGCCGGGCCGCAGCACCTCAACGGTTCCGAGGCGCTCGCGTTCGTCCGGCAGCGCCACGAGCTGGAGAACGGCGACCTCGACCGGACGCACCGGCAGCAGGCATATCTCACCTCGGTTGCCAAGTCGCTCAAGGATTCCGGGACGCTGACCAATGTCAGCAAGGTGACCGAGCTGATGAAGGTGGCGCACCAGGACGTGGTGCTGTCCGACAATTGGGACCTGCTCGATTTCGCGCAGAACCTCGGGGGCGCGGGCTCGATGTCGGTCGAGTTCCGGACGCTGCCGGTACTGCGCTACGACACCATCAACGAGCAGGACGTCAACATCATCGATCCGGCCGCCATCAAGAAGGAAGTGCGGGCCGCGTTCGGGATCGCAACGCCGAGCACTACACCGGCGCACACGCCGACCAGCACGGTCGATGTGAAGAACGCGGGCAGCGGGGCGGGCGTGGCCGGAAAACTGTCCACCGCGCTGACGAAGCGGGGCTATCGCGAGGGTGAGGTCGGGAACCTCGGCACCACCATGACGACGACCACGGTGGCCTATGGCGCGGGCGCCGAGGCGGACGCCACCCAATTGGCCGAGACACTCGGCGGACTCACCGCGACCGTTTCGTCGAACGTGCAATCTGGTCACATTCAAGTCGTCATCGGGAGTGACTTCACGATGCCCGCCGAGTTGACCACGAGTTCGGACTCGACCACCTCGACAACGACATCGCCGACGCCCACCACCACGGGCGAGCCCGCACCCGATGCAGGCAAGCCGGTTACGACGACGATCGGCAGCACGATCCCCTGCGTGAACTGACCGCTATTCGACGAACGCCTTGATCCGGTTCAACGTCTCTCGCATTCCGTTGACGTTCGTCTTGTTGCGCGCCCGACCGGCCAGCAACCAGTACACCCGCAGCATCGGATTGCTGTGCAGCTGGAACGACTCGGTGACATCGGTGCCGCCTTCGACCGGCTCGAACCGATAGCTCCAGGTATTGATCGACATCCCGCCGGGCCCGAGCACCGTGAACGTGAATTCGCGCCCCGGCTCGCACGCGATGATCCGGCACACGGTCCAATACTTCACACCCCAGCCGTTGCGGTTGACGTGCCCGCGGAACTTCACCCCGACTGCGGGTCCGGTAGCGCCGCCGAGCCATTCGGCCTCGAAAGTCTCCGGACTGAACCGTCCGGTATTCGTGATATCGCTGACCAACTCCCATATCTTGTCGGCGGGCGCGGCCATTCGCACTGTCACACTGTCCTGCATGCTCGAACGCTAGCAGCGCTACCGAGTGTCGGAAACAGGCGTCAGCGCGTCGAATGCCGCCACCCAGCGGTCCGGGTCGGGAAGCAGTGCGCCGGGCGGCAATTCCCAATAGGCGGCGAGCAGGTCGTAGCCGAGATGTGCGGTGGCGGCGTGCGTCGGCCAGTGTGCGCTGGTCCACCGCGGCTCCTCGGTGGCCGAGTCGATTCCGGTGCGGGCGACCCCGACCAGTTCGAATTGCAGCTGCTGGATCAGCGCGACCGCGGGGGCACCGGCGGGCTGGGTGCGCGACAGTTCCAACAGGGCGCGAGCGACGGCGCAGACGCGCATCTCGATCCACCGGAAGGTGCGCCGATGTGCGCGCGGCACAACGACATGCGGGACGAGCACCGCGACGCCGACACCGAGCACGGTCTCGATGAAGCGATCTCGGATCAGCGGTGCGACGGCACCGTCTGGCGTCGAGCCGACCGCGAGCAGTGCGATCGGCGTGATGAAGATCGCGGCGAGCGCGTAGTTGCGCGGCACGAACAGCTCCATGCAGAACACCAACGCCGCCACCAGCGCGATGAGGGCATAGCCGGTGAGCGCGAGCTGGTGCACCACACCGAAGAGCACCAAGCCGACGACCGTGCCGACGAAGCGGTGGATGCCACGCACCTTGCCGCGGACTCGATCCGGTCCGATCTGCAACACCATCAGCGCGGTGAACACCGCCCAGTGCGGGCGGTCCTGGCCGAGCAGCGCGCTGAGTCCGCCCGCGAGCAGGCAGGCGATGCCGACGCGGAAGGCGCTGATGGTGGCGTGCGCATCGAACGACAGCGATCGGCGCAGCCGGAACCAGACGCCGGGGCGGACGAACGAGATCAGTGGGTCGACAACCAGGTCGTTGGTGTCGTCGTAAACCGGACCGGCGAGGCGGCGGCGGGCCGCGACCAGAGTCGCCAGGAGTTCCGAATCCGGTGTTCTGCTCGGCAGTCCCGCGTCGTACACCGCGGCCCACGCCTCCGCGACCGCGCCGCCCGCCTGATGTCGCAGGTCGATGGCGGGCCGGCCCGACTCCCGCGCCGACAGATAGGCGTCCACCGCACGGATCGCGGCCTCGACGGCAACCCGCTCGGGCTTGCGGCGATCCCGCAGTACTCCGGCCATCGACGCGAGCACGGACGCGCCGACGCCGAATGCGGTGCAGGACAACAGCGCCGTCGTCGATACGCCCGCCTCGGCGGCCATCATGGCGCCGCCGCAGGCGATCACGAAGAGCAGTGCGCCCGGCGCGCCAAGTCGTAGCGCGTCGATCGCGTAGACGGCAACCACCGCGACCATCGTCAGCAGGGACACCGTGAGCAGCGAAGCGCCGAGTCCACCGGAAAGACCGTGCCCGAGCAGCGCGCCGACAGCGCACGACGCGAGCAGTGCGAGGCCTGCGACGAGCACCACCCCCGCGCGCATGCGATAAGCCCTGCGCTCGCCGTACATCACCGCGAAAGCACCGAACAGCACGAACAACGCCTGCTGCGGATGCCCCGTCGCGACGACCACCGCGGCAGGCAGCGCGAAGGCCAGCGCGGACCGCAGACCCGGACTCCAGCGCCGCCCCGCAGGCGGAAGCGCGAACAGCAGTGCGCCGATTCGCCCCTGCGGGGGCAGCGGGTCGGAGACCGACTGGACCATGTACTTCCTTCCGGTTCGTCAAGCGGGGTTGCCGTTCCACCGTATGCGCGTGACGGCCACCACTGGACAGACGGTCCACCGCGTGGCGCGCGGCTAGATTCGAAGAGTGACCCCTGACGCTCCGACCACCCGCCGCCATTCCTTCGCCGACGACGCGCTCGGCGAGCACGACGCGGTCGCACTGGCCGAGTTGGTGCGCAGCCGGGAACGCAGTCCGCGTGAGCTCGCCGCGGCGGCGATCGAACGGGCGCGCAAGGTCGAGGAGTTGGCGGCGGTCGCGTACGAGAGTTACGAGAAGCCGCTGCTGCCCGCTGAGCGAACCGGCCGGTTCTACGGGGTTCCGACGTTCGTGAAAGACAATGCCGACATCGTCGGGATGCCGACCGGCCAGGGCACGCAAGCGTTCAAGGCCAAAATAGCGCAGGAGAACGGCGCGTATGCCCGCCAATTCCTCAGCGCCGGAATGACAGCGCTCGGCAAGAGCACCCTGCCCGAGTTCGGCTTCAACGCGACCACCGAACCGCCATTCGCGCGGCCGACCCGAAACCCTTGGCACACAGGCCATTCAGTGGGTGGATCGTCCGGCGGGGCCGCGGCACTGGTCGCCTCCGGCGTGGTGCCGATCGCGCACGGCAACGACGGCGGCGGATCGATCCGCATACCGGCGGCCTGCGCCGGGCTGGTCGGACTGAAACCGAGCCGAGGACGGCACGTCGATTCGGCGATGGCGCGCAAGCTGCCGGTCAATATCGTCAGCGAAGGCGTGCTGACCAGGACGGTACGCGACACTGCCGCGTATACCGCTGCGGCGGAACAGTATTGGCACAATCCAGCGTTGCCGCCGATCGGTTATGTCGAGGGCCCCGGGTCGAAGCGGCTCCGCATCGCGCTGCTGCTGGAGAACATCGGCGGCCCCGTACCTGCCGGCCCGATCCGCGACGCCGTCGAAAAGGTCGCTGTCACACTGGAATCCCACGGACACCACGTAGAGCCGGTGCCGATGCCCTTCGATGCCACGCTGGAAACAGCGTTCCTGCAGTACTGGGGCCTACTCGCCACCTTCATCGCCTCGACCGGCAAGCTGGCCGACCGCCGCTTCGCCCCCACCCGCCTCGACGACCTAACCCTCGGCCTACGCCGCTACTTCGTCCGCAACGCATGGCGCGCCCCCATCATGCTGCACCACCTACGCGCCGCCGCCGCCACTTACCAACGCGCCCTTGGCCCTTACGACGCCATCCTCCTCCCAACCCTAGGCCGCGAAACCCCCGAACTCGGCCACCTCAGCCCCACCGTGCCCTTCAACGACCTACTAGCCCGCCTCCGCACCTACGTCTCCTTCACCCCCATCAACAACATCACCGGCACCCCCGCCATCACCATCCCCGCCGCCCTAACCCCCACCGGCCTACCCATCGGCGTCCAACTAGCCAGCACCCAAGGCAACGAACGCCCCCTCCTAGAACTCGCCTACCTCCTCGAAGCCGAACACCCTTTCCCCCACCTGAACCACTAACAAAGCCAACCCATTTCGCCGCTACCCGATCTCCAATAGCAACCATTCAACTCACGTCAACACACACCCCGGGCCCTGCCGTTTATCGAGGTGAGTCAAATGGTCGCTTAACGATCTTCGATAGCGACCATTTGACTCACGTCAATGCATACCTGGGACCGGGCGTTCGTCAAAGTGGGCCATTTAGTGGCTCAACGATCTTGGGTGGCGACCATTCGACTCGGTTGATCTTGAAAATGCTCGAGACGTCACCACAGCCAAGTGACCACTTCGGGAACGCGAGGGCGTGCGCCTGACGTGCACCTACAGTAGGGCCCTAAAGGCAGTGCAGATCCCGAGAGTCAGTGCGGATTTCGGCCGTTCAGGTTGCGCCCCGGAGCGACCGGCTCCGAGGCGCGCCTGCGCCGGGCGGGCAGGATCCGCACTATTTCTCAGGATCTGCACCTTCTCTGGGTAAATCCCGAAAGGGCGGGTGGGGAGGGGGTCTAGGCGCGTTCGCGGTGGACTGGGCCGTGGGAGTCGTCGCAGTGTTCTTCGAGGACCGGGAGTAGGCGGTCGGGGTTGGGGGGTGGGGTGGTGGAGATCAGTTGGGAGTGGTCGACTTGGAGGGTGGTGTGGGTGATTTCGTAGTCGTGGTCGAGGAGGCGTTCGATCTGCTGGCGTAGGCCGTGGCAGTCGGCGCCGGGCTGGACGAGGACGTGGGCGGAGAGGGCGACGTTGCCGGAGGTGATCTGCCAGACGTGCAAGTCGTGTACCTCGTCGATGCCGGGCATCTCGACGAGACGGCGGCCGAGGGCGTCCGGGTCTACGCCTGCGGGTGCGGCCTCCAAGAAGATGCGGCCCGACTCGCGGACCAGGCCGAGGCCGGCCTTCACCATCAGCGCGACGACGACCAGGGTGGCGATCGCGTCCGCGCGGGCGAATCCGGTGACCAGCACGACGACGCCCGCGACGGCGGTCGCGATGAAGCCGTACAGATCGTTGAGCACGTGCTGGAACGCGCCCTCGACATTCAAGCTGGAGCGGTTCGCCTTGCTGATCGCCCATGCCGCGGCCACATTCACCACGATGCCGAACAGCGCGGTGGCGACCACCAGCCCACCGGTTACGTCCGGCGGATCGAGCAGCCGTCGAATGGCCTCGTAGGTCAGCCAGCCCGCGAGCACCAGCAGCGTGATGCCGTTCGCTTGCGCGGACAGGATCTCGGCGCGCTTGAAGCCGTAGGTGTATTTGCCGCGCGCGGGGCGGGCGGCGAGCCGAATCGCGGTGAGCGCGAGCACGATCGACGCCGCGTCGGTCAGCATGTGTGCCGCGTCCGAGAGCAGGGCCAGCGAATTCGCCAGCAAGCCGATCACGACCTCGACCATCATGAACCCGGCGATCAGCGCCAGCGCGACCGTCAGCCAGCGGCGATCGGCGTCACCGGACACCCCGTGCGAGTGTCCGTGGCCGCCACCATGGCTGTGCCCGTGCTCGTGTTCATGTCCCATTAGCCGCCCGCTTTCATCACCGCCACGTATGCGCATATCTGCATCTGTTCGATTCACCTTAGCCCACCCTGTGCCGACCGCAGCCTACTACGTCGGATGACCTAGATCACACGGCTGCGGTCGGCGGGCGCGTCAGCTGTAGAGACCCTTGGCGAGCACCGGCCAAGACGCGACGAACGCGTCCTGCCAGTAGCCCCACGAGTGCGTGCCGGTCGGCGTGAAGTCGAAGGTGGCCGGGATACCGAGCTGGCCAAGCCGGAATTGCAGGTTCGCCGAGCACATTCGGATGCCCGCCTCGATCGCGCCGCCGACCACCAGCTGATCGGCCCACTGCGAGACGCCCGGCTTGATCTGGAACGGCCCGTCGAGCGTGTCGTGCGCCCCGGGCAGTCCGCTGCCGCTGGAGACGAACAGGTTCACGCCGCGCAGTTTGTCCGCGTGCACGAACGGGTCGTTGGCCGCCCACTCCGGGGCGTCGGGCGGACCCCACATGTTGGCGACGGTGCCGCCACCACGTTCCACCGTCATCTGCACGAAGGCCTGACCGATCGGGTCGCTGGTCTGCGCGCAACCACTGTAGGAGGCGACGCTGCGATACAGCTCCGGCTTCGCGATCGACAGCGCGAGCACCGAGGTACCCGCCATCGAAAGACCCGCGATCGCATTCACCTTGTTGGTGCCGAGCGCCGCATCGATCAGCGGCGGCAATTCCTCGGTGAGATAGGTCTTCCACTTGTTGGGGCCGAGTACCGGATCGTCCTCGAGCCAGTCGGTGTAGTAGCTGAACTGCCCGCCGACCGGCTGGACCACGTTGATGTTCTTGTCCGACAGGAAGTCGAGGACATTGGTGCGCAGCTGCCAGCTGGCATCGTCGACACCGCCGCCCGCGCCGTTCAGCAGATACAGCGTCGGCCGGGCTTGCGAGGTGTCGGCGGGCCGCTGAATGTCGACCGGGAAGGTCGCGCCCTTCATCGCCGTCGATCGCACCCAGATCCGAATGTTGCGTCCGTCGGGTTCCTCCACCCGCGCGATCACCGATCCGTCGGGCGCCGCGGGTGTATCAACCCACCGCGCGCTCGACGCCGTCGCCTGCGCCGGTGCCCCGGCCGCGATGCCGACGCCGACACACAACGACGCCGCGAGCACTACCGCCCGAGCCCGAACCACCCACATCGATCTGCGATCCACGAACACACTCCCAAACCCCGACCCACACGGCTCCGAACTCGAAAACAACTTCCCCACCGTGTCGGTCGCTTGCCCAGGTCTGTTACTGGATGTTCGCTGGGACACACGACAGCGGCGGCCTCCGTGCGCTGTGCACACGAAGGCCGCCGCAAGTTCAGGACCGCCTGGACGCGGGACAACCCTGCCGCGCCCAGGCGCCCTCCGACGGGCGATGGTGAGATCGCCCTCCGCTCAGCGCGCTCCCTCGGCGCCGCGTCGCGCGACCGAGTCGATGGCGACCGAGATCGCGAGCACTGCGCCGGTGACCATGAAGCGCACTGAGGAGTCCACGTTGAGCAGCAGCATTCCGTTCGTAATCGATTGGATGACAAGGATTCCCAGCAGCGCGGCGTAGGCGCGGCCGCGTCCGCCGAACAGGCTGGTGCCACCGATCACGGCGGCGGCGATCGCGTTGAGCAGGATGTCACTGCCGCCGGAACTCTGGTTGACCGCGACCAGCCGGGAAGCGGCGAGGATGCCGCCGAGGGTGGCCAGCACGGAGCAGCCGACGAAGGCGTAGATGCGGATCGCGGTGACGTTGATGCCTGCCCGGCGGGCCGCCTCGGCATTGCCGCCGACCGCGTACATGCGGCGGCCGAAGACCGTGCGCCGCAGGATCAGGTCGAGGGCGAGGACAAGTCCGCCGAAGATCACCAGGGTCAGTGGCACGCCGCGATCGGAATTCAGCACGACGACGGTGATGCCGAGTAGCACGGCCAACCCGCCGGAACGCACCACGATCCAGACCGGCGTGGGGGCGTCGAGCCCCGCCTGCACCCGTTGATGCCGGGTGACCAGACTCGCGACGAGGTGCCCGCCCGCGAGCAACACCACCAGCAGCCAGCCGAGGACGGACGGCAGCCAGGTGTCGCTGATGGTGGCGATGCCGCGATCGAACGGCAGGTTGACGGTGCCTTCCTTGCCGAGCAGATACAGCATCATGCCCTGCCAGCCGATCAGGCCGGCCAGCGTCACGACGAACGACGGCATGCTCAGCATCGTGCGCATGAGCCCGTGCAGCAGGCCGATTGCCGCGCCGACCGCGACGGCCGCGAGTACCGCGAGCACGACATTCCAGCCGTGCCGCACGTAGAGCAGCGTCATCGTCACGGCCGTCAAGCCGCTGACCGAGCCGGCGGAGAGGTCGATCTCGCCGAGCAGCAGCACCAGCACGATGCCGAGCGCGATGGTTCCGGTGGCGGCCATCTGCAAGGCCAGGTTGGTGAGGTTTTCCGCGGACAGGAAGTGGGCATTGAGCCGGTAGAACACGATGCCGATGATGACCAGACCGATTGCCACCGGTACCGATCCGACCTCGCCGCGACGTAGCCGGTCCAGTGCGGCGTCGGCTAAGCCGCGTCCTGGGTTTCCCTGCCAGACAGTTCTTTTCATTGCGACGTCACTCATGACCCCACCTGGCTGGCGCTCGGTTCCGTCATAAGCGACGCACGCTGTGACATGATTCGTTCGCTTCGCTCTCTCATGCAGCTGCTCCCGTGATCGCTGCCACAATATCTTCTTGAGTCGCGGTAGCGGTCTCGAATTCTCCGGCATTCCGGCCGAGCCGCAACACCACCACGCGGTCGCTGACCGAGCGCACATCGACCAGGTTGTGCGAAATCAACAGCACCCCGAGGCCGCGCTCGCGCAATCGGCCGATCAACGCGAGTACCTGCGCGGTCTGTTCGACGCCGAGCGCCGCGGTCGGCTCGTCGAGAATGACCATCCGCGGCCGCCCGAGCAGCGCCCGCGCGATGGCGACCGACTGCCGCTGCCCGCCGGACAGTGCGGACACCGGCGAGCGGACGTCCTTGATCTTCACGTCGAGCGAGGCGAGCAGATCGCGGGCGCTGCGTTCCATCTCGATCTCGTCGAGCACGCTGCAAATGCTGGTCTCCGTACCGAGATGCAGGTTGGCGACGACATCTAGGTTGTCGCACAGTGCGAGATCCTGGAACACGGTCGTGATGCCGAGGGCCTGCGCGTCCTGCGGACGGGTGATCCGCACGGTCGAACCGGCGAAGACGATCTCCCCCTCGTCGGCCACTGTCACACCCGAAATCGCCTTCACCAGAGTCGATTTGCCCGCGCCGTTGTCGCCGACCAGGGCGACCACCTCACCGGCGTGCACCTCGAGATCCGCGCCGGCCAGCGCCTGCACCGCGCCGTAGCGCTTGGTAAGCCCGCGGGCCGAGAGAACCGTTGTGGGAGCCGTCATTTGATGCCCGTGGCCTGGCATGCCGCCGCCACGTCGGGCGTGCAGATATCGGCGACGGTGTATAGGCCGTCCTTGACGATGGTGTCCTTGATGTTGTCCTTGCCGACCGCGATCGCGTCGAGCAGATACGACGGTATGTCGGTGGCGCCGTTGTTGGTTTTCGCAGGCGCCGTGGGCTTTTCGCCCTTCGCGACGGCCACCGCGAGTTCGGCCGCCTTCTCCGCCTGGGCACGGTAGTCGAGGTAGATGGTCATGGTCTGCTCGCCGGTCAGAATCCGTTGCACCCCAGCGAGTTCCGCGTCCTGACCGGTGAGCGGGGGCAACGTCGCGTAGCCTGCCCGCTTCAGCGCCGCGATGGCGCCACCCGCCATGCCGTCGTTAGCCGAGTACACGCCGACGATCGCGTCCTTGCCGAGCGCGGTGATGGCCTGTTCCATCTGCTGCTGCGCCTTGTCGGGAGACCAATCGGGAGTGTCGAATTCGCGCCCGATCTTCACCTTGCCGTCCAGCGCCTCGTGCGCGCCCTTCTTGTAGTCGCCCGCGCTTGGGTCGGTCGGCGAGCCATTGATCACCACCAGCTGGCCCTTGTCGGCGGTGCCGCGCTTGTTCAACTCGGCGAGCAGGGCCTCGCCCTGCACCCTGCCGACCTTCACATTGTCGAACGACACGTAGTACTCGTAGCCGATGCCGGAGATCAGCCGGTCGTAGGCGATCACCGGGATTTTCTTCTGCCGCGCCGTGTTCACCTGTGGCGCAACGGCATCGGCGTTGACCGCGTCGAAGACGATGACGTCGGCGCCCTGGGTGAGCGCGGATTCGAACTGGCCCTGCTGTTTTGCCGCGTCTTGATCGGCGTTGAAGTAGAGCACCTTGCACTTGTCGCAGAGCTGCTTGACCTTCGCCTCGAACAGCGGACGATCGAAGGCTTCGTAACGGGTGGTCTTGGATTCCGGGAGCAGCAGCGCGATCGTCGGGGTGTCGCCGCCCGATTTCGCGTCTGTGGTGCTGTCGCCAGAGCTACAGCCTGCCGCCAGGACGAGTGCGGCCGCCGCCGCGGTGAGGAGCTGAATTCGACGCATGAGGTCACCGTGCCGAGAGGAGAGTGAGAGCGCCCGGTTGAGCGTTGGTAAGAAAGGTAGTTTACTAACACGGAGGTGTCCAGTGGTACGAGCAGGAGGATTGATGAGTAGGGTCGGCAATCCCCAGCTCCTTCGGACGATGAACGAGCGGTTGCTGCTCGACTACCTGCGGCTCAGTGGGCCTGCCTCGCGCGGTGACCTGGCCAAGGCCAGCGGATTGTCGAAACCGACAGTGTCGGCGGCGCTTTCGGGGCTGGAGCAGGCCGGGCTGGTGCAGTTGGTCGGGTCGCTCAGCGGCAGGCCGGGGCCGACCACCGCACTCTACGACGTGAACGTGCGCGCCGGGGTGGTTGCGGGCATAGACATCGGCCGCAACTGGATTCGCCTCGCCATCGCCGACCTGCGCGGCGATTTCATCGGGCGCCGCGATGTGCGCAACTCGGCCCGTTCGGCCGCCGATCTGGTGCGGCGGGTGCGCGCGCTGGCCGACGAGGTCGCCGAGGAGTCCGGCGTCGACTGGTCGGACGTGCACTACGCGGTCATCGGCAGTCCCGGCGTGCTCAATCCACGCACCGGCCGCCTCGACTACGCCCAGAACCTGCCCGGCTGGGGCCGCGCCGGGCTGGTCGGTCAGCTGCGGGACGCGCTCGCGGTCGAATCGACCATCGAGAACGACATCAATCTCGCCGCCGTCGGCGAGCTCACCTTCGGCGCAGGCGCCGGCGTGCGCAACTTCGTGCTCATCTCGGTCGGCACCGGCGTCGGCATGGGCATCGTGATCAACGGCGAGCTCTATGTCGGCAATACCGGTGCGGCGGGCGAGGTTTCGTTCCTGCCCGCCACCGAGGTCGACGCTCCCCCGCTCGATGCCCGCGAGCGCGGCATGACCGAAACCGTTGCCGCTGCGGGCGGAGTCACGCGTACGGCCGAGCAGGCCGGTCTCGCAGGGGCTTCCGCGAAGCAGGTCTTCACCGCGGCGGCCGCGGGCGACCCACGCGCCCTGGCGGTGGTCGAGTCCGAGGGACGGCGGATCGGCGCGCTCATCACCGCCGTCGCCTCGATCCTTGACCCCGAACTCGTCGTGCTCAGCGGCGGTATCGGCAACAACCTCGAGCTACTCGGCGACGCGATCGCGCGCCGGATGGCCGAACTCGGCCCGCTGCACCCCCGCATCGTCGCCAGCACGCTCGGCGACGACGGGGTCCTCACCGGTGCCGTCTCCCGCGCGCTGTCCGTCGCCAGGGATCGGCTCTTCGAAAGGCGCTCGACGGGCGCCTGATTCGGCTCAGCGGGCGCTGAGCGGTGGGCCGTACTGCGGGCCCTTCGGTTCGGCGAACACGGTGGGGCAGGTCCGGCGCATGCGGTCCATGGCGGAGTTCAGGGACGTCAACGCGGCGGTCACCGAGTCGGCCACCGGCTGGGCCGGGTTGCCGTTGTCCAGAACGGCGGCGAAGTCGGACAGTGAGTTGTGCAGTTGGCCGCCCGCGGTGGCGACGTCGCGATAGGCGCTACCGATGAGTGGGGAACCCATGCGGTCGACCGCCGGGTTGAGGGTGTTCGAGACCTGATCGGACAGCCACATGCCATGGGTGACACGATTTTTCACCTCGCCGACGTCGCCGCGAGACGCGGCCGGACCGAGGCCGTCGAGCTGCTCGGACAGCTGACGGAAGGTGTCGCGCAGGCCCGCGACGGCTTGGCCGCCGAGGGCGCAGTCCGCGGTGTCCGCGTCGGCGACGCGGTCGCGGATCGCATTGGTCGAGCCACCACTCGAGCACGCGCTCAACAGCGCGGCGGCGACCAAGAACAGCACGGCCATGGCCGTCACGCCGAGCGAGGTTGTCCCTCGGCGTGACGGCCGCCTGCGCGCGTTATCCAGCATGGGTCAGCACCGTGAGGACCGCGTTCTGCACGGCGGGCACGAAGGCGAGCGTCATGACGATCGCCATGCCGAACCCGGCCTGTACGTGCCGATGCCGGTTCCACCACCCGATCGGGGCGGTGCGGGACCGGGTGTTCCACTCGACGCCGTTGGCGACGGCGACCTCATTGCGTTCGTAGTAGCCGAACGTAACGGGGGCCGATCGGACGTCGAGCAGACCGCCGAGCGGATCGGTGGCGACGCCACCGGAGCCGATGTTTCGCGAATCGAACATGGTGCCAACCCCTTTCGTGCTCGACGCGGACTACACGTCGATATTGCTGCTCCACGGCCGCATCAGCTCGTCGTAGACCGCCTGGGTGAAGTCGCCCTGGCCGACCAGGTCGCTCAGCACCGAGGCGGTGACGGCCTGACCGACAACGGTCACCGCGCCGATCGAGCCGAACGACTCGAGCAGCCCGCTCAGGTCACCCGGTGCGCCCGCCGCGGTAGGCGAGACGGCCTGACCGGCGATCATGCCCGCCAGCTGCACGTTGCGGGATCGCCCGAACGCCTTGGCCGTCGCGGCCGCGATGTTCAACGGATGCGACGCCACCGTCTGGGCATTCGCACCCATGCCGAGCCCGGCCAGCAGGCCGCTGAGGCCGCCTTCCAAGCCTGCTCCGTTGGACAGAGCCGAAACCTTGTCCTGCATCAGCTTCTTCGCCGCCGCGTTCAGCTTTTCCCGTTCGTCGGCGGTCAACTGGCCGGAGCGCTCGATGATGCGGACCGCGTCCTGCCACTGCGGGCCGTAGAGGTACTCCAGGTGCAGGGTTTCGGTGGCGTTCGTCATGTCTGATCTCCTTGGCTAGTACTGGATGGCTTGGCACAGAGCAGGATTCGTCACAGTGAGATGCTGACGAGGCGCGGGGCGCGATCGTGCGCCACCGCTTCGGCGGCCCCCTTTCCGGAGTAGGGCAGGTCGGCGAACGCGACCGGCGCGGGGGCAGGGGTGCTCGGCAGTGGAGCGAGCAGCTGCTGCAGCGAGGCCGCCAGTTGCTCCAGGCTCGGGTCGTCGGGAATGTCGTCGAGGAACTGCGTTCCGGTCGCGGCGGTCCCGCCGCCCGAAGCACCAAGCGGCCCATTGCGATCCAGCGCGGCCCGGATGGCGGAGATGATGCCGACCCGCGCACCCGGGGTGAGCAGCACGGCTATCGCGAGGGCGAGCGCCACCGCCGCGGCGGCGCCGAGCGCGGCCAGCGGCGCACCGATCAGCGCCGCGAGCCCGACCAGCGGCGCGGCAATCAGCGCGGCCACACCGACCGCGGCAAGCGGTGCCAGGACCGCCGCCGCCGCGCCGGCCAGCGCACCAACGATCAGCAACTTCGGGATCTCGATCAGCGCGAACAGGCCGAGCGCCGCCAGCGGCAGGCCGATCACCGCGGCCAGCGCCCCACCGGCGAGCAACGCCGGAAGGGCAAGCAGCGCAAGCGCACCCGCCAGCGCAAGCGGCACTCCGATCACGGCCGCCAACGCACCACCGGCCAACAGCACCGGAAGGGCAAGCAACGCAAGCGCACCCACCGCAGCCAGCGGCACACCGACCAACGCGGCAAGCCCGGCCAACGCACCACCGACCAGCAGGACGGGAAGGGCAAGCACGGCAAGCGCGCCGAGAGCCGCCAACGGCACGCCGACCAGAGCCGCAAGCCCGGCCAACGCTCCACCGGCGAGCAACACCGGAAGGGCAAGCAGTGCAAGCGCTCCGACGACGGCCAGCGGCACGCCAACCAGCGCGACCAGTCCGGCCAACGCACCACCGACCAGAAGCACCGGGAGAGCAAGGAGCGCAAGCGCGCCGAGAGCCAGCGGCAGGCAGATCAGCAGCGTGACCGCGACGAACGCGGCCGCGAGAGCTGCCAGTCCACCGCCGACCAGGAGCACCGGAATGCCGATCACCGCGGCGAGGGCGGCACCGGCCAGCAAGACCGGAACGGCGATCGCTGCGAGCGCGACGCCGACTACCGTAGCCAGGGCACCGGCGGCCAACAGCAGCGGAATTGCAAGCAGCGCAACCACTCCCACCGCAGCCAGCGGCACACCGATCAAGGCGGCCAAGCCGACCAGCGCACCACCGATCAGCACGACCGGCAGCGCGAGCAGTGCCAGCGCACCGAGCACGGCCAGTGGCACACCGACCACGGCGGCCAACGCCCCACCGATCAACAGCACCGGCAGTGCAAGCAGGGCGAGCGCACCGACCGCGGCCAAGGCCAGCAGCGGAACGATCGCCAGCAGTGCCAGCGGAGCACCGATCGCCAGAACCCCGAGCACCGCTACCGCGAGCGCCGTTGCCCCGGCGACCGCACCGGCTCCCAAGGTCACCGCAAGCGCGGCCAATCCGGCCAGCGCGAGGAGCGGCACCGCCACGAGGGCGAGCAGCGCGAGAACCGGCAACGCGAGGATCGCGAGGACCGGAATAGCCACGACGGCAAGCGCGCCGAGTGCGGCAAGCCCGAGCACGGGCAGCGCGACCACGGCCAGCACCGGCAGCGCGACCAGGGCCAGCGCACCGAGCGCGGCCAGGCCGAGCACCGGCACGGCGAGCAGGGCAAGCACCGGGAGGGCCAGCAGCGCGAGCGCGCCGAGGCCGGCCAAGGCGACCAGCGGCGCGAGCATCGCCGCGACGAGGCCGAGCGTGGCGAAGTCGAGCAGCAGGCTGCCTGCGAACAGCGTGACCGCGAGCGCCGTGGTCACGGCCACCACCGAGACGCCGATGATCGCCGCCAGCACCGGCAGACCGACCAGCCCGAGCAGGCCGATGCCGATGCCGGCCGCCGCGACGACGAGTCCCGCCACCAGTACCGGCGACCAGACCGCGAGCAGCGCGAGCGCGATGATCGGCGACAGCGCCGTCGACACCACCACCGCGAACGGCCCGAAGATCAAGAACGGCACCGTGAGCACGGCGGCGAGTGCGAACCCGACCACCGCGACCGCGGCAGTGGCGATCACCGCCGCCACCCCCAGCACGGCCGCAATCAGCCAGCCCGCCAACAGGATTGCGCCGAGCCCGACTCCGCCGACCGCGATTGTCGCGATCGCCAGCACCGCCATCACCGCGAAGGCCGCGGCCGCGAGCGGCACGGTGATCAGCAGCAACGGCGGGAACAGCGCGGACGCGGCCACGAAAACACCGAGCGCGAGCACGCCGAAGAACATCCAGGCGGCCACCAGGCCGAGCCCGAGCGCCGCGACGAATCCGCCGAGCAGCGTGCTGACCACGGCCACGGTGCCGATGGTCGCCAGCGTGCCGAGCAGTACCGCGCCGAACAGCAGCGGTATCGCGAGCAGCGCGAGCGGTGCGTTGATCACGATCGCCGCGAACGCCGCGAGGGTCAGCATGACGAACGAGAGCACCCCGACGACCAGCCCGCCTGCGAATACCGTGGCGACGACGGCGAGTGCGACCGCGAGCAGGCCGAGCACGATGGCGCCGCCGCCCACCCAGGTCGCCACCACGAACGCCGCGGCGACCGCGCCGATGCCGACGCCCGCGATGATCGAGAAGGCCAGTGCGGCAACCAGAATCAGCGGAATCGCGTAGGGCATGGTGACCATGAACGCGAGCGTCGCGAGCAGTGCCGCGCCGGCCAGCGTCGCGATCCCGAGCAGGACCGTCCCGGTCAAGGCGAACACCGAGAACGCGATCAGTCCGAAGCCGCCGAACAGCACCGCGAGCCCGATGGCCGCCGGAATGGCGACCAGGCCGATGAACAGCAGCGGGGCCAACAGCGGCCCGAGGACCGGGATGGCGAAGACCAGTGCGAGGGTGGCGATCAGTCCGCCGACCACCGCCAGCGCGACGCCCACCGCACCGAGCGCGGCGAACACGATGCCCGCCGCGGCAAGCCCGGCCCAGAACACCGCGGCCGCGACGAGCTGAATCGCGGTCGCCACCACGGCAAGCGCGAACAACACGGTCACCGCGGCCCCGGCCACCACCGAGAGCACCAGCAACCCGGCGAGCGCCACCACGGCCAGGATCACACCGCCCGCGAGACCGACCGCGCCGAACGCCACCAGGGCGACGGCCGCGAGTGCGATCACGATCGGAATGGCGATGAGCCCGAACGGAGTCAGCAGCGACAGCAGGCCGACGCCGACAATCAGTGCGGCGGTGGCGAGTCCGGCGACACCGAGCACGCCGAAGAAGGCAACGGCCGTTGCGATGAGGCTGACGACCAGGAAGGTTAGTACGCCGCCGAACAACAGCGGCGCGAGCACCAGCCCGAGAACCGGCACGAAGACGGTGGCCAACAGCGCGGCCACGGCCAGCACGGCGAAGCCGACGATGCTGAAAACCAGTCCACCGGCCAATGCCAGTACGGCGAGGGCGATTCCGCCGACGATGGCCACCGCGATCGCGGCGATGCCACCGATCAGGATGACGGGCGCCAGTACCGAGAACGCGACGATGGCGACCGGAATCGCGATGAGCAGCACCGGAATCGCGATCACCGCGAGCACGATCAGCACCGGGATGGCCAGCACCGCCAGCACCAGGCCGCCGATGATCAGCGCACCGATCACCAATGGCGCCAACACAATCGCGCCGAGTATCACCGCGCCGAGGGCGAATACGGCCGCCACCCCGATGCCGCCCGCGAACAGCAGCGGCACGATCGCGAGTACCGCGATCACCGGCAGGGCGAGCAGCGGCAGCGCCGCCGGATGCCTGGCATCGGACACCAGACCGCGCACCGCTTCGCGGATCTCGGTAAATACCGCGCCGATCGCCGCCGCGGGGTTCGAGGCCAGCGCGATCAGCGGTGCGAGGAACGCGAGCATTGGCGCCATACCCGCGAGTTGGGGCGCGAAGAGGCCGATGATCGGCGCGGCGATCGCGAGCAGTCCTGGCGGCAGTTGCTGGGCGACGGGATCCTGTTGTCCCACAGCCGGAGTGAGCATGTCACGCAGGCCCTTGACCGGATCGGGTCCGTCTTTGGGGAAGCCGAAGAGCGTGCGTGCCTGGTCGATCAGGTCGTCGATGGCCGGGGTGGTGCCGCTGCGGCGCGTGCCGGCCAGCTCGGTGGCCTGCTCGACGAAGGCCAGCAGATCGTTCACCGGGCCGCGCATCGGACCGTCGGGAAACGTGGTGTTTGCCCAGGTGGCCAGCTGTTCGAGCGGCATACCCGACCCCGCGATTTGCGCGACGGTTGCCGCAAGGTCGGCGACGGGTGCGGGGACGCGGCCTGCCACCTCGGAGGCGGCCGCGGCGGGGGCACTCTGACCACCCTGGCCTACGCCACCACCGAACCAGTCCGGTCCGGGTGGCGGTGCCCCACCGGCGCGATAGGTGTCGATCGCGGAGTTCACCTGGTCACCGAAGGGAGTGTTCGCACTTGCCGCGCTCGCGGCACCGAGCGCGTCATCGAGCGCGCCTTGCTGGCCGGGATCGAGCACCTGCCCCGCCACGTCACCGGCGCCGGAAAGCACCCCG
The DNA here is from genome assembly GCF_044455225.1 of Nocardia sp. NPDC051321. Lineage (NCBI taxonomy): Bacteria > Bacillati > Actinomycetota > Actinomycetes > Mycobacteriales > Nocardiaceae > Nocardia > Nocardia sp. NPDC051321. The sequence goes on from NZ_JBITEM010000020.1 coordinate 119,028, forward strand.
TTCAGATCGGCGGGCGGTGGCGGCAACTCGATATCGGCGCTGGCGTGACCGGCGCCGATCATCGCGGTCGCCATCGAGGCGAAAGTGGCTGCGGCGTACATGCCGCGCCGGGACTTCTCGACGCTCTTGCGGTGTTTGGCGGATGCTTTGGTTTCGCGCTGACGTTCGTTGGTGACTACACGCATTAGGAGCCTCTCCTTGAACCCGTCGCTAGGGGACGTGCTGGTTGGATGCGCCCATGGCCCTGGTGGTCGAGAGTTCGCGGGCTCCGGCGCGGCAGGCGATATCGGGGTCGAGTCCCCGCCCGGATCAGACCGGACCGGTTTCGGCCGGGGCGCAATTCGCCCTGGACCAGCCACCATCGGTACCGATGGTGGCGCCGATGTGGGTGTGCGGCATGCCGAGCAGGTCGCGGCAGCGGATGAAGGCGTGCTCGCCGACGCCGGCGCCGGGGTCACACGTGACCGTCAGTTCATTGGGTACTGACGAGTCCGTGGTGCATCCGGGCAGATCCGGGTCCGCGGTGGCCGCGCCGGATCCGGCGACCAATCCGCCGGCCAGCACTGTGCACAACACCAGCAGCGCGGCCGGGAAGGTGCGACTCGGCCACCCCGTGCTTTGCTGAACATTTGCTGAATGTGCCATGCGGTCCATGGTTCGCCCAGGGCAGAATCTCAGTCAACATAACGGAGATCACTATCCGCCATTCGCCGAGGTCAAAAGCGCCTTTTTGGTCTCGGGAACAGCGGGGCGCGTCAGAAAAGCGTTAACGGATATATACAGGCATTCTCATTCGGCCTATGATTCAAATCTCAATTGGTCATTCGTCCAGTTCGCCTCATCGGACGCCTGGAAACCACAGTCCGACACCGGAATCGGCGCGCTAACCCACGGCGGTAGCCCGATATGCCGCAAGCACCTCACCGGCCGCACGTTCACCGGAATGGACCGCACCCTCCACATAGCCTGCCCATTCTGTGGCGGTTTCGCTGCCCGCCCAATGAATCGCGCCGATCGGTTGACGAAGCGCCGAACCGATACTGGTCAGCACACCGGGCGGAAAGAACGCGCCGTACCCGCCGCGGGCGTACGGATCGTCGGCCCAGACCTTCTCGCGCCAATCGATCGGCGCACGCGCCGCATGCCCGAAGGCGCGGACCAACGAGCCGACGATCATCGTCCGGCGTTCGTCGGCGGAGAGCGCGGCGAGGCGATGGGCCGCGCGGCCGGGGATGAGGGCGCCGAGGCAGCCCGGCCCGCCGGGTCGGGTGGCATCGAAGGTGACCGGGACCGGATCGTGCAGGTTCAGCGCCTGGCCGGTTAGTCCATCATCGCGCCAAAACGGCCGCTCATAGACGGCGAATGCCTTCAGCACCGACCCCATCGGCATCCGCTGGGTCAGGTGGTCGCGGGCGGCGGGCAGTGGCGGGTCGTAGGCGATCCGCCCGGCCAGTGCGGGCGGCAGCGCGACGATCACCTGTGCGGCGCGCACCGCACCGAACTCGCCGCTGACCAAAAGACCTTGCGCCACTTGCTGAATCGAGGTGACCGGCGCGTGCAATCGCAGCACGTCGGCCAGCTCGGCGGCGATCGAACGAGCGGGTCCGTCGGCGCCGTCGACGAACAGTCGGGTCCCCGTCTCCGCCGCCGCACCCGCATCGACGCCACCCGCGGCGCGAATAGTGGTCAGCAGGGCGAGCATCGAGACGCTGCCGACGTCGACGCACAACTCCTCACCGATCATCACCTCGGCCAGATGCCTGGCCCGGCGCTCTGGCAGGTTGCGGCGCAGCCAGGTGGCCGCGGTCATCGCGTCGAGCCGATCCGCGCCCGGGGTGGTCCATGGGCGCGCGAGGTCGATGCGCGCGGCCAGCCGCTCGATCCGCCACATGGCCTGCGCGAGAACGACGAGCACGAGCGGCGGCAGCGGGGGCCGCGCGCCAGCGAATGGGCGCCGCACCGCGCCCTCTACCAGGAGATTCGCGCCGTCGGACGGTGCGGCGTACGTCTCGGCGCCGTACTCCCGCGCCAGCGCGGCGAATCGGGTGTGGCCGCCGAAGATCCATTGGGCGCCGAGATCCACGGCCCACCCGTCCGCGACCCGGTCGGTCTGTGCCCGGCCGCCGACCCGCCCGCTTGCCTCCAGCACGACGATCTCGCGTCCGGCCGCCCGCAGCGCCCGCGCCGCGGCCAGTCCCGCATATCCGGCACCGACGACAACCACCTCAGCGTGGTCCATGTCGGCCTCCCGTCACTACACCGTTGAACAACCACTGTTGATCACAGTCCGCCGATGTGCAACCGTTCGACCCGGATTGCCGAACCCGATGTCGCGGTGCCCGATCCGCTCGGCGTCGTCTTCCGTTTCGCGAAAACAACGATTGCTGTTCTCGGAGAATTTCGAGTCCGATCCGCGCGCCATCGAAATGCGCACCAGCCATGGACCGAAATGTATTGTCCACATGACATTTTCACCGATACAACCGTCGCCGGATCAACCCCTTTCGCGCGACCATCGTGACGGAATGTGAGTTGTGCCATCCGGCAACACGAATCGCATAGCGCTGCGTTACATAACAATTAAGCATCCGCAAAGGTGAGTTTCGACTTGCAGACATAGCGATGCGGTGATGCAGAATTCCTGTGCTAGTTTCCGGTCACCCTTAACGCCGAGAAAGGCGCGATGACTTCACAATCCGTCGAGATTTCGACCACCGATAAATCGTGGGCGGTCAAAGCCTGGATTCTGCAAACCATCGCCTTCGTCCTGACCTTCGGCGCACCCACGGTTGTCGCCATCGTCTTGCTGGTGCACCGAACCGACCCGCGGTGGACCGGTTTCCCGGCCGACGCCTACCGCATCGCGGGCTGGACTGCCTTCCCCTTCGCCGCGCTCGCGCTTTGGGTCGCACACCGCTGGCTGGGCCTGACCGGTGCCGAACTCGGTCTGCGCGCGGGCTTGCGGACCCGCGCGGGCTTCCTCGGCGCGATGGGCGCGGGCTACCTCACCATCTGGCTCGGACTGTTGGGCCTCGGCACCTTTCCCGAATGGGTCACCGGCGAAGACGGCGATCCGCTCGGCGCGATGTCCGCCTGGGACGGCGTGACCTGGAGTCTGCGCGCCGGATTCGTCGAGGAGACCATGCTGCTTGCCTTGCCGATGGCCATCATGCTGCGCCTGCGCTGGTCCTGGCCCGCACAGCTGGCGGTGCTCATGGGGCTGCGACTACCTTTTCATCTCTACTACGGCCCCGCCGCGATACTGATGGTGCTGGTCTGGTGCGCACTGCTGCGCTACGCGTACCCGCGCGTGCGGCTGATCTGGCCGTTCATTGCCGCGCACATTCTCTACGACCTGAACGTCGCGGTGATCCCGGTGGGTCCGCTCCGCGCGGCAATCACCCTTGCGATGTTGGTGCTCGGTGTCCTCGTCTTCCTGTCCTGGTGGCGCGAACGAGGTCGACACTCGTAGCAAATTTGCTCGCCGGTTGCCATCGGATGACAAACTGGCACGATGGCGGACACCTTGGCGATTGTGGAACGGGGCGCGGCCGAGCTGGGCCGGCAGGCGCGCAAGCGGGTCGGACGGCGCACGCTGGGAATATGGGAGCCACCCGCGGGCCGCGCGGACCCGATCGCCGTGCTCGAACGCCAGGCCGAGACCCGGGTGCCCGAGCTGGTGCCCATCCGATACGCCCGGATGGCCGCCGGCGAATTCCCGTTCCTGCGCGGCGCGCCCGCGATCATGGCCGCCGACCTCGCGGCCTCCCCCAACACCGGGCTGACCGTCCAGCTGTGCGGTGACGCGCACCTGTCCAATTTCGGCCTGTTCGCCTCGCCGGAACGCGCGCTGATCTTCGACCTGAACGATTTCGACGAGACCCTGCCCGGCCCCTTCGAATGGGACGTCAAGCGCCTGGCGGCCAGCATCGCGGTCGCCGCGCGCGCCAACGGATTCGCCGACACCGACGCCGAAGCGGCGGTCGGCGCCGCGGCCATGGCCTACCGGGAGGCGATGATCCGGCTGTCCGGACTCGGCGAATTGACCGTCTGGTACGAGAAGATCGACGCCGACCAATTGGCCACGCTGGTGCAGAAACCCAAGCGCCGCAAGGGCGTCGAGCAGGCACTCGCCGAGGCGCGGGCACGCACCAACCTGCAGGCGCTGGAGAAGCTGACCGAGCCCGATGCCGACGGCGTCCCCCGTATCCGGCACCGCCCGCCATTGCTGATCCCGATCGGGGAGATCGACGCCGCGACGATCCAGAAGGTGTTCAGCGACTATCGCCGCTCCCTCGCCGAGGAACGCCGGGTTTTGCTCGATCGGCACGAAATGCTCGATCTGGCAGTCAAAGTGGTCGGTGTCGGCAGCGTCGGCACCCGTTGCTTCGTCGCCCTGCTCGCCGGGCGGGTGAACGGCAGCCCGCTGTTTCTGCAGGTGAAGGAGGCCGAGCAGTCGGTGCTCGCGCCACACACCGCGGCGAGCAAGTTCCGCAACCAGGGACATCGAGTGGTGCACGGGCAGCGGCTCATTCAGGCCGCGAGCGACATCTTCCTCGGTTGGGCCAGCGGCGCGGACAATAGGCACTACTACTGGCGCCAGCTGCGCGACATGAAGGGTTCCCCGGTCATCGAGGAAATGTCGCGGTCTTACCTGCGCGACTACGCGGCACTGTGCGGCCACACGCTGGCCCGCGCGCACGCCCGTTCGGGCGACCGGGTCGCTATCGCGTCGTATCTCGGGGCGAGTGACACCTTCGATCGCGCGATGATCGATTTCGCCGTCGCCTATGCCGATCAGACCACCATCGATCACCAAACCCTGCTTGCCGCAATCGAATCCGGCCGGATCGTGGCGGCGGACAAGGCGTACTGAGCTCAGCTCGCGCGCCGCGACCGGTGCTCGGCCACATGCACCCGGTTCGAGCACTGCGACGAGCAGAAGCGACGCCTGCCATTGCGCGAGGTGTCGATGAAGACGGTGTCGCACCCGGCACGGGCGCACCTGCCGATGCGCTCGGGGTCGTCACAGAACAACGTGGCCAGGCCGACGGCGGTGTAGGCCTTGACTCGTTCGTCGACCGGCGCGGCCTCCTGAGCGAAGTGCATATGCGGCATCCGGTCGTCGTGCGTCGAGATATAGGGCTGACTGGTCGTTTTCGCGAGCAACGCGTTGAGCCGATCCACCGTGGGGTGGTCGAATACCGCGCCGAGTTCATCGATCCAGCGGCGTAGTTCCGCGGCCTGGGCCGTATCGAGAGAACCGATTGGTTTGTAATCCGCCGCGGCCAGTAACTCCCGCAGATCCTGGCCCCGGCCCGCGTTCACCAGCCGAGCGGCGAGTTCGGCGGCCGCGCCACCGTAAGGGTTGAAATGCACTAGGTCATTACATCACGCTGGATGCATGAACCTGACCTGCCCCTCCTGTTCCTGGCCGACACCGACTCTCGTATCCGCGCATGGTTCCGTCCGCTACCTGCGCTGCGTGTGTGGTCAGTGGCTGATCGCCGAGCATGGTCTCGTTGTGGCAACGACCGGAAACAGCTCGTTCGGTATGCGCGATATACCACTGAGAGGCGATGATCCCGAAAGGCCGTGCAGGGCCCGGTATTCGAGTTAGCCTCGATGGGCAGTCTCATGTGGAGGGTATTTCGACATGACCACGGCTACCGTCATCCGGCCGTTGGCGCCGAGCGAAGAAATCTTCGCCGGTAGTGAGGTTCTCGTCGGATACTCGATGCGACTGTCCGGTCGGTTGAATTTGACGGCGTTGTCCGCCGCGTTCGACGCGGTGGTGCGCGCTTATCCGGCGCTCGGCGCGCATCTGGAGCCCGACGGGCGCGGCCATATCCTCGTCGAATCGCCCGGCAGGGCACCGAAAATCACCGTCGTCGACGGAGATCCCGAACAGTTGCTGAGTGGCGCGCGATTGGACCAGCGCGCGGCACTCGCCGCACTGTGCGTGGTCCGCGACGGCGACAGCACCGGGGTGACGCTGGTGACCCACCACAGCGTCGCGGACGCCTGCCACTCGCTCGCGGTACTCGCCGAGCTGTGGGCCTGCTACACCGAAATCAGCGACGGCCGCACGCCGACGCTCAGCTCGCACCGTTTTCCGGATGCGGTCGAGGACCTACTGCTCGCCAGGTGCGTCGAGAAGATGTCCGGCCTGCCGGTGTCGAGTCGGCCGCTGATCGTCACCGAATCCCCCAGCGCCGCCGCACCTGTCGCGGAAGACGAATCGTACCTACTACCACTGACGGCCCGCTGCCGGCTGACCAAGCGCGAGACCGCCGCGCTCGCCGACCTCGCGCACCGCGAGGACACCACGATCAACGGGCTGGCCTCGGCCGCGATCCTGCTCACCGAGGCCGAACTGCGCGAGCTGCCGCTGACCGAGCTCAGCTACACCTACTCGGTCGACCTGCGTAACCGGGTGTCCCCCGCGATCGGCCACACCGAGGGCACGAATGTGCTTGGCTTCGCCGATTTCGTACCCACCCGCGACGCGGACACGACGCTGATCGGCCTGGCCCGCGGCATCAGCGACGCCCTGCGCAACGGCCTCGCGAGCGGCGTCGTGCAGCAGACCCCGCTGCACATCCCCGACATCGCGTCCGGCCCGCCACCACAGGCTCCCGGCATCGTGCTGGCCACCAACTGGGGCCGAATCGACCGGCCGCGACTACCGGAAGGGCTGTGTATCAACGACTTTCGCACAGTCATGATCGCGAAGCCGGACAAGGCCGGGCATCGGCTACAGCAGCCGAGCGGCACCATCATCATCAGCACGTTCGATGACCAGCTCAGTATCGAGATCCATCATCCGGTGGAGACCACCGCGCAACAGCGCCGGCGAGTGCGCCTGCTCGCGGCGCACCTGGACGCGGTCCGCGTAGTCGGCGCCGCGTAAGTAGTTCGCTTCGACCCGACACCCTGTCATAACCCGGACAACAGCTCCGGCGCGAGCAAGAGCTCGGCCAGACTTTCGGCGACCCAGTTCTCCGCCTCCGAGCCGGACCATCCGCGGTCCTCGATGAGTGAGCGGTACACGTCGTAGGTCGTCACCGCGTACAGGATGTCGGCCGCGCGCTCGGCGGTGAGGCCGGGGCGCAGCGCGTGCTTGGCCGCCAGCTCCGGGGTGATGTGCCGAGGCCCGTCGTAGCGGCCGCGTTCGGCCTCGGCGAGAAAGTTACCGACTTCGGGGTCGGCAGACGCGGTCATTCGCATGACATCGAGCAGTCCCATGTAGCGCTCGGACACCAGCCGCATGTGCTTGGCGTACAGCGCGAGTTGGCGCACCGGGTCGGGTTCGGCGAACAGTTCCCGCACCCATTCGCGTTCCGGTGGCGGGGTGGCCGCCTCCTCGCCGGGGCCGGCCACGAGCACCGCGGCCGCCTCGGCGAGCACCGCGACCTTGGTGCCGAACGCCTGGTAGATCGTCTGTACGTGCACACCGGCCGCGTCCGCGATCGCCTGCAGTGTCGTCGCGGCGTAGCCGTGCTCGGCGAACAGGGTCGCGGCCGCCTCGGCCACCTTGCGTCGAGTGGCCCGGCGGCGGCCGCCCCGGGGCTGAATCGGTGTTGACATGCCCGCCAGCTTATCTATAGTTCACTATATAGTCAGCTATAGGTAAGGGGTTCCCGTGCGTGTTCTCTGTTCGACGACACCGATGGAGGGCGTGTTCGCGCCCGCCCTGCCGCTGCTCACCGAGCTGGTGCGGGCCGGCCATGAGGTGCTGGTCGCTACCGCGCCCGATCTGGCCGACCGGGTGCGGGCGACCGGATTACCGACCGCGCTCGCCGGCCCACCCGCGCCCGTCGCGGCCGGGCGGGCGGTCACCGATCCGGTGTTCGCGGATGGTGTGCAGCCGTGGCGGATCGGCGCGGTGATGTTCGCGCGCATCATGGCGCCGGAGAAGCTGCCCGAGCTCAGCAGGATCGCGGCGGAGTTCCGGCCCGATCTGATCCTGCAACCGCCGGTGGATCTGGCCGCGCCGATAGTCGCCGCTACGCTGGGGATTCCGTCGATCACCTATGGCACCGGGCTGCTGTTGGAGTCGGAGTTGATGGCGGCCATGGCGGAATGGGTTGCACCGCTGTGGGATTCGTCCGGCCTAGCACCCGATCCGCACGCGGGGATGTATCGGACCGGTTACTTGGATCCGGTTCCCGCTGCGCTACAACCGGATCGAGGGCCCGCAGCGAAATGTGCGCGGCCGATCCGGCCACATGTGCCAGGGTCTCCGGCTGAGGTGTTGCCCGACTGGATGGGGCAGCTCGGTGATCGGCCGGTCGTCTATTTCTCCCTCGGCACGGTGCCGATCTTCAATCAGCCCAGCATGTTCGAGCCGGTATTGCGGGCACTGGCCGATCTGGCGGTCGAGGCGATCGTCACGGTCGGCCGCACGAACGATCCAGCGGCGTTCGGCCCGCTGCCGGACAGCATTCACCTGGAGCAGTGGTTGCCGCTCGCGGCGGTGCTGCCGCGATGCGATGCCGTGGTCTGTCACGGCGGTGCGGGAACCACGCTGGCCGCGCTGTCCCATGGCCTTCCGCTGCTGTTGCTGCCGCGCGGCGCGGATCAATTTCCGACGGCCGCGGCATGCCGGTCGATGGGTGCGGCTCAGGTGCTGCCGCCCGATGTGGGCACGACCGACGCCGTCCGGGCCGGGATCGAGGCGATGCTCACCGATGCGTCGTATACCGCCGCCGCGGCGCGCTTGAAATCCGAAATCGACGACATGCCTTCGCCCGCGGTAGTGGCGGGCGGGTTGACAGGCGTTGTGCGGAGGAAATCGTGGAAAACCTGGAGCACACGGTAAGCGGCGTCCTTATCCAGCGCGACGTGGCGGTGCGGTGCCGGGTCCTCGGACCGATCGAGGTCGAGATCGACGGCGTTCCGGTCGATCTCCGTGGCGCGCGGCCGCGGCAACTGCTTGCCGCGCTGTCTTTCGCGGCGGGCGCGTCGGTCTCGAACGAGGCTCTTGCCGAATATCTTTGGGGCCGCTCGGCACTCGACCAGCCGAGTGCCAACGTGCGGGTTGTCGTGCACCGGTTGCGCGCCGCGCTCGGACCGCACGCCGGGCAAATCCTCGCGCTGGATCGATGCGGCTATTGGTTGATGCTCGCGCCCGAGCACACTGATCATGGGCAGTTCGCCAACCTGATCGGCGCGGGAACCCATGCGCTGCTCGACGATAGAGCGGACGAGGCGGTAGACACGCTGCGCGCGGGTCTCGCCTTATGGCGTGGGCAGCCGTGGCTGGAGCGGCGGCTACTCGACCATGATCCGGGGCTGCTGCCGCGGGACGCGGTTATCCAGGCGAGTAGCCGAAATCTCGTGCGCGGATTCCGGTCGTTCCCCGCCGCACGACAGGCCAGCTGATCAGGACGATCCGGCGGTTGCGCCGGAGACCAGCATCGACATCACCCAGGTGAAGGCCTGGCCGAGGATCGTCATCCAGTCGCCTACGTTGAATGAACCCATCGCGAATTCCTTTCTGGTTGTGTCGGTTTCACCGTGTGCCTGCGTCTGGGCGGACCTCGTCGCCGGTGGCGGTGAGGTCGCAGGAGTGATCGTTGCTGAGGTTGCCGCCGGTGGAGAGGATGATCGCGAACACCTTCTTGCAGTTCTGCTCGCCGAGGGCGGCGGTGTTCTGCGCGATGGTGGAGCCGCGCAGGATCAGGTGGCCCATACCGGGATTGACGGCATCGGTGAGCTGGTACGGCAGGGTGTCGAGATAGCCGGGGGCGATATTGATGCCGCCACCGCCCTCATCGGCGCTGTTGCCGAGGACGAGGGTGTCGATGAGCACTACCTCGCCGACACCGCGGATGTCGAGTCCGCCACCGCGGCCCGCGAATCCGCCGAATCGGTACCACTTGGTGTGCGGGTTGACGACGCGGTTGTCGGTGATTTCGGTGCGGGTGAAGGTGCAGGTGTTGTCACAGCGGACGCCCCCGGCCTCGCCCGCCGCATTCGCGGTGATGATGCTGTCGGTGGCTTTCATGTCGGCGACGGGGATGTTGAAGATGCCGCCGCCGTAGTCGGCGGCGTTTCCGGTAACCGTCACATGATCGAGAAACAGCTTGCCGGAGTTGGCGATTCCGCCGCCGCCGGTCTCGAACAGCGGGATCTCGTGTTCGGTGGCATTGCCGCCGGTGATGGTGAGCCCCGAGATCGCGACGTGCGCGGTGGTCAGCATGACACGGTCGCGGTGTCCGGCGTCCAGGACGGTACGGTCCTGCCCCGCGCCTTCGATGGTGGTGTCGGCGTTGACATCGAGGTCGCCGGTGGCCGGATCGATTAAGGGGCCGTTGCTGTTCCAGAAGTTCGGCGGAATCGTCAGCACATACCGTCCTTCCGGCAGCCGGATAGTGCTGCCCGGCCGGACATTCGCCGCCTGCACCGCGGCCCGCAGCGTGCACTCGCCGAAGTCGGTGCGGCACTGACCGTCGAACGGATTCGCGGCCGCACCGTCGGCAGTGGTTGTCACGGTGAACACTTCGGGCGACGTCCCCGCCGACCCGGTATCGGCGGCCGCATGGCCCGGCGCCCCGCACAGCGCGCCGAGAAACACGACACCGATCATCGAAATAGACGAGATCTTCATCTGACCAACCACTCTCGGCGCGACGACTCCGGGTAAAGACGGCGCCTCTCCGGCGCACTGTCTCAGTCATTCCGGTTCCGGTTCTAACAGAACCAAAACCGGCGCAGCGGGGTGTCGACCAGTTCCTTCGCTATTGCACAATTCCGCTGGGCGTGTCGACGAAGGCTGGTGGTCGAGTGTGGATCAGCGCGGGAACCAGGCGATCGATGCTAAACCGCCGGTAGCGCCGCGCTTTCCGTCAGCTCCGCGCGGTGCCGCGCGATGAACGCGCGGAACGATCCGGCGGCTCGGCCGGTCACGTCGGGCACGACCGCGGTGACACGGTCCTCGGCACCGCGCCGAATGTCGTCATCGAGTCCTGCGAGGAAGGCCGCGAAGTCGGCGGGCACGCCGGATTCGCGGACCAGCTTGGTGAATTCGGCGACGCCGACGGGTCGATGCCGCACCATGCGACCGGTCTCCTCGGCAATGATCGCGGCGCACTGCGCGTAACTCAGCGCCTCGGGCCCGGTGAGCAGGTGATCGGTGTTGTGCGGCAACGGGTCGAGGAGCGCACGTACCGCGACCGCGGCGATGTCGTCCGCGTCCACGAAGGCCACCCGGCCGTCACCGGTCGCGGTGATGATCTCCCCGGTGGCTCGGATGCCAGCTGCCACCGGGTGTCCGCCGACGAAGTTCTGCATGAACCACGACGGCCGCAGCACCGCCCATTCCGGCGCCGCACCCCGCACCAGGCTGTACAGCCGCCCCAACCCGGGTGTCTCGTCGGTGATCGCCGACGAGCCGAGCAGCACCACCCGCCGCACCCCGGCCCGTATCGCCTGGGCCAGAAAGGGTTCCACGATCGGTGCGGGGGCGGACAACCCGATCGGCGGGACCAGGTAAACGCCGTCGACTCCGTCCAGCGCCGGCGCGTGCGTCGCCGGCTCAGTCCAGTCAAAACGAATCTGATCGGCGCCCAGCGGTTTCCGGCTGGCGATCCGTGCTGCGACACCTGCCGCGCGCAGCCCGGTGGCGACCCTGCTGCCTGTGGTCCCGGTGCCGCCGGTGACCAGGATGGTCGGCTCGCTCATCGGCTTCCTTCCGCGGCGCCGAACGACGCGAGCTCGTCGGCGCCGCCAAGCGCCTCGGCAGCGGCGAGCGGGTTCCAGTAGTCGCGGTAATGCACGATCTCGCCCGCGCGCACGGTGATGACCGCGATGTACCGCATCCGATACGGCCGCCCGGTCCGCACCGCGACACCATCGGCCGCGAATTCGACGACGACAATCTTTGGGTCGGCGGTCACGTGCACGATCGGCGCATCGATCGCACGGACGTCGAGCTGCTCCGGGTAGTCCCGCAGGTAGTCCTCGATGGCCGCGCGCCCGGTCACCTCGGACGGATATCCCGGCGGCGCGAAGGGGAACTCGACGCTTCCCTGCTCCGCCCAGAGCCCGGCGAACCCGACCATGTCCTTCGCCAACAGCAACCGTAAGGCCTCGTCGACCACTTCGGTCGGCGTGCGTACCGATTCGGGCATCAGACCCTCCACTTCATTTGGACGATACGGTACCGTCCCGTCCGAATATAGCCGGGACGGTACCGTCTCGTCCATTCCGTATACTGTCGCCATGCCCGAGAAGCCCCGACGCGCACCCACCGGCGCCGCGGTCCTGCAGCCGCAGATCACCGCCGCCGTCACCGAGGCGGTGCTGGACGAACTCGCCGCGAGCGGCTACGTCCGGCTGTCGATGGAGGCCGTGGCCAAGCGAGCGGGCGTCGGCAAGAGCGCCCTCTACCGGCGCTGGCCGTCCAAGCAGGACATGGTGATCGCGGTACTCGCCGAATTCAGCATCGAGCTGGCCGAATTCGCCGACACCGGCGCGCTGCGCACCGATCTCATTGCCGCCCTTCAAGTGCTGCACGCGTGGCTCACCCATCCGCAAATGGCGACGATCCTGCCCGACATCACGGCCGAGGCAGGCCGTAATCCGGTGCTGGCGGAAGCGGTTCGGGCGACCATCGGCGAACCACGGCGCGCGCTGGGTACCGAACTGCTGCATCGTGCCATCGAGCGCGACGAGCTACCCGCCGACACCGATATTGAACTGGCGCTGGATCTCATTGCCGGGCCGATGTTTTGGCGTTTGAACGTCCGGCACGCCGAAGAAGAACCGGACTATCTCGACCGGCTGGCCGACCATATGCTCCGCGCGCTGGATGCCCGCTGAATCCGCGATTACCGCTGCCGGAACCGTGACTCGCGCATGCTCTGCGCGGCCTTGTTGCGGTACATGGCCGTATCGGCCGCGTGCATGAGTTGGTCCGGGGCAGTGGGCACATCGTCGAGGAAGACGGTGCCGATGCTGGCGGCCACGGTCACCAGATGGCCCTCCACCTCCATCGGCTCGACAAGCGCCTGCGAAAGCCAACCGGACACCTCGGTCAATTTCCCTGCGCCCGTACACTTTTCGATCAGCACGATGAATTCGTCGCCGCCGAGCCGCGCGACGAGTCCCTCGACGGGCTGGACGGCCGCGCGTAGTCGCTCCCCGACCACGCGAAGTACCTTGTCCCCCACCGTGTGTCCCCACACATCGTTGATCTCCTTGAATCCGTCGAGATCGAGATAGCACACGCCGATCGGGGGACTCGCGTTCGCCAGCCGGTCGAAGAACAGGGTGCGGTTGGGCAGGCCGGTGAGGCTGTCATGGTTGGCGTCGTGCCAGAGCCGGTCGGCCAGTTGCTTGCGTTCGGTGATGTCGATCGCCACCCCGATCAGGAACCGCACCTGCCCGGCACTGTCGCGCACCGCCGACATCGAGAGGTCGATGGTGGTGATGGTGCCGTCCGGGCGTAGGTGATCGGTCTCCAGCCGGAAGCGGTCGGACTCGCCGCTCAACAGCCGCTGCAACTCCGCGAAGGCGTACCCGATGTTCGCCGGGCCGAGCAGTTCGTCGACCGACCGTCCTGGCATGACTTCTACTGGCAGACCGAGCATTTCGGCCATGGCGACGTTCGAGTCGAGCACCCGCCCCGCGACATCGATGGTGCCGATGCCGACTGAGGCGCCCGCGAAGACGGCGGCGAACCTGGCCTCCGACAGCTGCCGCCTGGCCTCGGCCTCCTGCGCGGCGGCGAGGGTCGCCGACAAGGTGGCTTCCTGTTCGGCCAGCGCGGCCGTACGCAACGCCGCGGTGAAGCCCGCCGCGAACTCGGCGGCGGCGATCACCGCGCGGTCCCGGATGCGCTCGTAGTTCGGCTCGGTCCGGGTCGGGCAGAGGTCGGCCACCAGGTCACGGCAGATCACCACCACCGAGCGACTGACCGCCATCGCGTCCCGATAATTCGCCGCGACCAGCACGGACGCGGCATCGCGCGCGACGGTGAGATCGGCGGTGCCGAGCACCACCGCGGCCAGCGCCTCACCGAGCCTGGCCAGCATGGCCTCGATCTGGGTTCGCGTGAGAGTGGGGGCCACCGCGCCATCGAGCGCCTCGGCCCACCGCATCGCTAGCTCATGCGACCCCACTCAGGGACCCCCTGCTGGTTCGTATTCGCGCTTCAGACCTTTCGACCGACGCCGGCCAGACCGAGCGACCGGCCCGGTGCCTCGTGCAGATCCCGCTCGGACTCCGGGCGCCAGACCGGCAACGCAACCACGCCGGGCTCGATCAGGTCCCATCCATCGAACATAGCGGCGATTCCCTCGCGATCACGGAAATGGATACCAACTCGACTCTTATCCGTTGCGTGGGCGCCTAATTTGCCCGCGTCCTCGGGGCGCATCTCGGAGGTGAGGTGCGAGATGGCGACGTAGCTGCCAGGTTCGACGGCGGCGCGCAGGTCAGCCACCTTTTTGACGGGCTCGTCGGCATCCGAGAGCAGGTGCAAAACGGCGACCAGAAGAAGGCCGACCGGTTGGTCAAAATCGATCAAGCCGGTCTCCGCCGCCCGGTCGAGCAGCTCGGCGGGCTTGCGCAGGTCGGCCTCGAGCGCACCGGCCCGGCTGTTGCCCCGCAGAATCGCGCGCGAATGCGCGACGGCCACCGGATCGATGTCCACGTAAAGCACCCGAATATCGGGGTCGATGCTCTGCAGAACCTCGTGCACGTTGCCCGCCGTCGGAATCCCCGACCCGATGTCGAGGAATTGGCGGATGCCGGAATCGGCCAGGAAGCGCACCGCCCGGCGCAGGAACGCTCGATTACTCAGCGCCAGCCGGGGCAGGTCGGGCACCAACGTCTTGGCCATCTCGGCGGCTCGGCGGTCGATGTCGAAATTGTGCGAGCCGCCGAGCAGCGCGTCGTACATCCGTGCCGGGCTCGCCTGCTGCATATCCACGCCTTCGGGTGCCCACGCAGGCCTGTCCATCGAAACCCCTTTTATGCTCACGCTCGACAACGCCGTCATTGGATCGGCCGACCCACTCGCGTGCCATGTGTTTGATCACCACAACGGTGGTCTGAGCATAGTAGTCGGCTTTGGTGACCAGCGGGAAGATCGCGTCTGACCGCGGTTGGCCCGCACCCGGTTTCAGGCGCGGATCCTGGCCAGCGTCTGCACCGGGTCGGTCAGCACGTCGGTGAAAGCGAGCTCCGCCGCGCCGAGCAAGGTCGCGTCACCGCCGAGCGCCGAGGTGCGCAGCCGCACCCGTTCGCGGACCGCGAGCAGGCCGTCGACGGCAACCCTGCTGCGCACCTGGGCCGCCGAGGCGAGGTAGATCTCGCGCAGCACGCCGCCGAAGACCACCATCGACGGGTTGAAGATATTGACCAGATTGGCGACGCCGTAGCCGAGCCAGTCCCCCACCTGATGCAGCGCGTCCCTGGCCGTCGAATCGCCGCGCGCCGCGGCCTCCACGATCGCCTCGACCGCGGCCCGGCCCGCCGGGTCGGTGCGCCCGGCCGCGGCGATCAAGCCGAGCTCGCCCGCCTCGACCTCTAGACAACCGCGCGATCCGCACGCGCAGGGCCGCCCGTCCCGGTTGACGATCATGTGGCCGACCTCGCCCGCGTAACCACCCTCGCCGCCGAGCAGCTGACCGCCCATGATGATGCCCGCGCCGATGCCGACGTCGCCGTGCAGGTAGATCAGATCGGCAAGACCCGAGGCCGCGCCGCGTTCGCGTTCGGCGAGCGCGCCGAGGTTGGCGTTGTTGCCGACCGCGACGCGCAGGCCGAGGTCGAGTTCCCGAGTCAGGCTGGCGCCGAACGGCACATCCACCCAGCCGATGTTCGGTCCGTAGCGGACGACGCCGTCTTCCTCCCGCACCATTCCGCAGAACGCCACCCCGACACCGACACACACGGCATCGCGGGCGGCCTCGGCGATCATCTCGCGGGCCATGGTCGCCAGCGTGACGATCACGTCGTCCGGGTCGAAAGTGCCGCGCGGCCGGGCGGTTTCGACCTGGTCGAGGACCGATCCGCCAAGACCGACCCTGGCCGCGGCGAGCCGATCGGCGCCGACGTCGAGCGCGACGACGTAGACGCGATCCGATTCCGGCCGCACCACCAGCGAGGGCCGGCCCGCCTTGCCGGTCTGGCCAGGGAGTTCCTCACGGACCAGACCGGCCGCGGCGAGATCGGCGGTCAGCGCCAGAATGGTGCTGCGGTTCAACCCCATTCGCTCCGCGAGGGTAGCCCGCGAGACCGGACCGCCGCGATGGACGTGCCGAAGCAACCCGGCCAAGTTGCTCTTGCGGATCTCATCGGGCGAGGGGGCTGCCCTCATCCGCGTCTCCGCGCCTGCTGCCGGTCGTTGGTGCCTCGAAGCGGAGTTCGCGGGGTAACAGAGCGCCCAAGCCGAAGGCGTGGAGTTACCCATGCACCTGCGAAATCAGTCGTAACGGTGGCCTCCTTCGCATAGACCGATCCTCGAGCGGTTATCCGGTTCGTAGCGTGCGCTTACGCGACAGGGCGTCTACCCCCGCCGCCAAGAGCAGGACGAATCCTGTCACAACGAATTTCGTGCCCGCGCTGTAGCCCATCAGGCCCATGCCGTTGTCGATCACCGCGACCACCGCGGCGCCGAGGACCGCGTCCAGCATCCGGCCGCGACCGCCGAACAGACTGGTGCCGCCGATGACCGCCGCGCCGACCGCGAGGAGCAGCACACTGCTGCCGCCGGTGTTGGGGTCGACGGAGTTGGCGCGCGAGGCCGCGACGAGACCGCCGACCGCCGCCATCGTCGAACACAGCACGAAGGCAGCGATTTTCACGCGATCGACCGTGATGCCCGCGCGTCGTGCCGCTTCGGCGTTGCCACCGACGGCGTAGATGTGCCTGCCGAAGGACGTGCGGTTGAGCACAAAGGTCCACAGCAGCAACAGCATCGCGATCAGCGGGACCACGATCGGCATGCCCTTGAGCGAGTGCAGTTCCGGGTTGCGGCTGCGTTCGCCGTTGAGTACCAGCACCGCGACGCCGAGCACCACCGCGACCGCGACGATCCGCGCCACGATCACCGGCGCGGTCTCGCCGGTGAGCCCAAGCTTGGTGCGGGCCCGCAGTTTTCGGTACTGCAGGAACGCGAACCCGACGATGAGCACGAGGTACATCAGCCAGCCGAGCAGCGGCGGCACGTTCTTGTTCGCGACGGCCAGGATGGTGTCGTCGCGGATGGAGATGTTGCGGCCGTTGTCCATGATCTTCAGCGCGACTCCTTGCAGTGCAAGGAATGCCGCGAGCGTCACCACGAACGACGGTATGCCGATCTTCACCACGATGGTGCCGATGGTCAGCCCGATCACCACGCCGGTGAGCAGCGACGCCAATACCGCGAGGTACCAGGGCCAGCCGCGGTCGGTGAGCAACACCGCGAGCACCGCAGCGCAGACACCGCTGGTGAATCCCGCCGACAGGTCGATCTCGCCGAGCAGCAGCACGAAGATCAGGCCCATCGCGATCACCGCGATCGCCGCGCCCTGGGTGAACAGGTTCGCGAAGTTGGCCTCGGACATGAAGACCGGGCGCGCGGCCCAGAAGACGCAGGACAGGATGATCAAGGCGAGCACCGAGGGGAGCGCGCCCATATCGCCACTACGCACTCGCCCGACGTAGGTATTCACCAAGTCGGAAACCGGTGCAGTAGCAGGCTTTTCAGTCAAAACGGCGCTCATCCTTTTACTCCATTCGCGTCCAGGCCCAGTGCGCCGCTGCGGCCCGCCGTTATCAGTTCTACGACCTGGCCGTGGGTCACATCGGAGGTCCGGACCTGGGCGGCCATCCGGCCCAGGTACAGCGCCGCGATCCGATCGGAGACCGCGAAGACGTCGTTCATGTTGTGCGAGATCAGCACCACCGCAAGGCCTCTGTCGGCCAGTCGGCGCACCAGCTCCAGCACCTGCTGGGTCTGCTGCACGCCGAGCGCGGCGGTCGGTTCGTCGAGGATCACCACCTTGCTGTTCCACAGCACGGCTTTCGCGATCGCGACGGTCTGCCGCTGCCCGCCGGACAGGCTCGACACCTGCTGCCGGACGCTCTTGACGGTCCGGACGGACAGGCTCGCCAAGGTCTTTCCGGCCAGCTCCTCCATCGCGTACTCGTCGAGCACGATCCCGTTCTTGCGCTCGCGGCCGAGGAACATGTTCTGGACGATGTCGAGGTTGTCGCAGAGCGCGAGATCCTGGTACACGATCTCGATGCCGAGCGCGCCCGCGTCACGCGGGCTGTGCACCTGAACGGGGTTGCCCTCGAACAGGAATTCGCCCGCATCGATCGGGTGGGTGCCGCCGATACACTTGACGAGCGTGGACTTTCCGGCTCCGTTGTCGCCGACCAGCGCCGTCACCTCACCCGCGTAGGCGCTGAAGGCGACGTCGTGCAGAACGTGCACCGGCCCGAAACTCTTTTCTAGGCCGCGTAATTCAACTACCGGCGTACCGATCATGAGTGCTGCTCCTGAGAAGGTGCCCCCGCCGCCGTCCCCTCATCGAAACGGCGGCAGGGGCTGGGTGCGATCAGATGCCGTTGTCCGCGCAGAGTTTCGCGATCTCGCCGGTGCACAGCTCGGCCTTGGTCACATAGCCGTCCGCCACAACGTCTTTCACCTGCTGGATGTAGATCGGCTTGGGCTCCAACAGCACCGACGGCACGTCGGTCTTCGCCTCGGGGTCCTGCACCTTGCCGTTCGCCTGACCCTGCTGGCCCTTGGTCAGCGCGATGGCCAGCTCGGCCGCCGCATCGGCTTCCTTCTTGATCGCCTTGTACACGGTCAAGCACTGATCGCCCTTCAGGACGTTCTGCAGCCCCTGCACCGTGGCGTCCTGGCCGCTCACCGGAACCTGGCCGTTGAGCTTCTGCTTCTTCAGCACCGCGATCGCGGCGTTGGCGAGGCCGTCGTTGGCGGCCACCACGCCGCCGATGTTCGGCGTGCCGGTGAGCATCTGCTCGAAGATGGTGCCAGCCTGGGTGTTATCCCATTCCGGGACCGCCTGATCCGGGCCCTTCACGTACTCGCCCGCGTCGAATTTCGGCTTCAGCACCCCGTCGTAGCCGGTCTTCAGCAGCGTGGCGTTGTTGTCGGTCGGCCCGCCGTTCAGGTAGGCGACCACGGGCTTGACCGCGTTCTTGTCGGTCAGGCACTTGGCGACGCCCTGCCCGAGCAGGCTGCCGACCTTCACATTGTCGAACGACACGTAGAACTGCGCGCCGCCGCCGAGGGTGAGCCGGTCGTAGTCGATGACCGTGACGCCCTGCGCCTTCGCCTTCTGGATCACCGCCTTGCCGGTGCCGCTGTCCAGGTTCGTCATCAGCAGCACCGATGCGCCGTTGGTCATCATCTGATCGGCGATCGTCTGGAACGCGGTCTTGTCGCCCTGCGCGTTCTGGATGTCGGCCTTGACGCCCGCGGCGTCGAACGCCTGCTGCAGGTACTTCCGGTCCGCCGTCTCCCAGCGGGCCGACGTCTTGCTGTCCGGCAGGATCACCCCGACCTTGGCTCCGCCGCCACCTCCCGAGCCCTTCGAATCGTCACCACAGGCGGTCAATGTCAACGAGGTGAGCACGGCGACCGAGACGGCCGCGACGCCGAGAATGCCCTTACGCATGAGGGGGCCTTTCGTGGAACCACCGCCCCGGGAGTGCCCGGGCGGTCGAGGTCGAGCGAATGTTGTTCGCTGCAACATATTCGACTGTGACCCACCGCACAACCTGTTCTAGCGACCAATTTGTTGTTCGAGATAACAATCAGGACACGTGAGCATGTGCTCACATCCAACGCAGGCCGGTCGCCGGCGCATCGGCTCGATGACCGCCTAGATGTCCGTGGCAAGGGCGGCCGCCAGGTCGCGGGCTTCCCGTAGCCAAGCGGTGCGCGTCTCCTCGGTGGAGTCGGTGACCGTTCGGAACACCTTGCGCCGCACGTCATCCACGCCGATGTAGGGCAGCACGCAGGCCGCCCAGATCTGTTGCAGCGGGTCGCCGAAGACGTCGCGCTCCCGATCCTCGGTGGTGTCGGAGGTGTTGAGCACCAGGGCACGCTTGGCCCGCAGCAATCCGATCGGTTCCCCGGCGGCGTCGGCCAGCTTGTAGGCCACGGCGGGGGTGAGTACCCGCTGCACCCAGCCGGTGAGGATCGCCGGCGGCAGACCCCACCAGTTCGGATGGACGAAAATCAGGGCGTCGAGCTGGGCCAGTTCCTCCTGGTACCGGCGGACCTGCGCGTTGTCCGTCGGCGTGCCGTCGACGGTTTCCGTTTCCGCGGCGGCCAGCATCGGGTCGAAGCCCTCCGCGTACAAGTCGTGCGACACGACCTCGATCGCCCGCCCCCGCAACTCATCGAGCACCGCGTCGAAAAGCGCTCTGTTGAAACTGCCGACCCCAGGATGGGCCAGATACACCGCAATACGCATGACGATCACTGTGCCTCATCCGCTGAGAAGCCGTGCTGGACAGTCACCTTCAGCACGGCTTCGCGGTCAAGGGGTTTCCCGGCGCAACACCGCCTGATATTCCCACGCGTCCCACAGCGGATGGGCGGTCGAATACCGCTGGTCCGTCCGGAGTTCGGCGCCGTCGAGTTCCATCCGC
Organism: Nocardia sp. NPDC051321; assembly: GCF_044455225.1. Taxonomy (NCBI): domain Bacteria; kingdom Bacillati; phylum Actinomycetota; class Actinomycetes; order Mycobacteriales; family Nocardiaceae; genus Nocardia; species Nocardia sp. NPDC051321. Next base: position 139,659 of record NZ_JBITEM010000020.1, read on the forward strand.
TCGACGGCAAGGCCGGTGCCTTCGACCAACAGCAGCAGATCGGCGGGCGTGTAGCAGCGCCCGAACTGATCGAGCGCTTCGGACTCCTTGTCGACCGGCCACCACCTGTCGCTGAACCGGCTGGTTATCGGGTCGTAGTCGTTGAAGTTCGCGAGGTCGACGACGTATTCCTCGCGGTCGAGTTCGCCTGCGACACGAGCCCATTTCCACGGGCTGAACACATCGACGATCATCGCGCCGCCGGGGCGCAGCCATTCGCCGCTCACTCGGCGCAACAGCGTGCGCTGTTCGGCATCACTGCCGATACCGAAGCCGTTCCAATAGACCACACAGTCGAATTGCCCATCGAGCTCGACCTGGTAGAAGTCACCTTCGACGATCCGCAGGTCGCGCCCGTCCACCTCGGCCGCGCGCTCCCGCGCCTGCCGCGCTCGCACCGAACTGAGCTCGACCGCGACCACGGAGTAGCCGAGATCGGCCGCCACGACCGCGGTTGTCCCGCTGCCCGCCCCCAATTCGAGGACTCGTTCGACCCCGCCGCCCGCCAGCCGCGCAATAGACGCCGCGCGCTGCCGGTCCGACTCTTGCACCGTTTGCGGACCCCACCGCATCGGCGCGGTCTCGAAGAACACCTTGACCCAATCCATGAGTAATCCCCCTAGCCAGACGGTGACCGGCCCGCATACCCCCAGGCCGATTCGGTACAAGTCGGATCCTGCCTGATCTTCGACCGCGCGGATAGAGAGATTTCAAGGGGCACACCGAGATCGCACGGATCTGTCACCCTGTCTACCGTGACCGCGCAGATCGACTCGACCAAGTGGGTACATGTGGCCGCGCTCGCGGTAACGGTGCTCGGCCGCTGGGATGGCGGCCGGCTCACCGCCGGTGCGGTCGCCCATCGGAGTGGGAACGTGGTGGGCATATCCAACCTGTTCCACCCAGCGATCGAGGCAGCCGAGGCTTGGGCTGATTGCTCGAGCACGATCTACCAAATGTGGCCAGGCCGAAGCATCGTCGGCTACGAGCACGACGAGGACTTGATCGCCGCCATCCACCATGGGTTCACACCCGTTGGCCCGCTGCGAGTGTGGGGCGCCTCGTCCTAGCTGAGATCAGCCGACGTGCGGCAGGACTTCGGCGGCGATGCGTTCCATCTGTGCGGCCGAGTCGAAAAGTGGGTTGATCAGGATCATTTCGGCTCCGGCCGTCGCTACCGCGCGCAGCTCCCGAACGCAGGTTTCCGGCGGGCCGCAGACTGCGACCGGCAGCAAAGTCTTGCCGAAGTCACCGTATTGGGAGATCAGGGCCTCGGTCATCTGTTGCTGTGCGCGGTCGACGTCGTCGTCCACCGCGATGTACACGCGCTTCGCGATGGGGAAATCCGTGGTGTCCCTACCGGTCTCGGCGAGCGCCGCGCGGACAACCGGAACCTGCTCGGCGAATTTCGCCGTCGTCGTGGAACCGGCTCCGAAGAAACCGTCCCCGTGCCGAACCGCCCGGCGCAGCGCGGCAGGCTTACTGCCACCGAACCACAAAGGCGGATAAGGCTTCTGGAATGGCTTCGGCTCCATCGTGGCCCCCGCCAACTGCCAGAACTCCCCATCGATATCGACCTGCGGCTGAGTCCACAGCGCCTTCATCACCCGCAGTCCCTCGTTGAACCGGCGCACCAGATTGTCCGCGGGATCGACATCGAAAGCCGTAAACATCCGTCCCCGACCGCCGATCCCCACCCCGACCTCCAGCCGCCCTCGACTCAACTGATCCAACGTCGAGATCCGCTTCGCCAGATGTACCGGATTGTGCAACGGCGTCACAAACACCGCACACCCCAACCGCAACCGCTCATTACTGGCCGCCGCGAACGCCAACGTCTCCAACGGACTCAAAGCAGGCGCCGACCCCAACACCTGCTCCGTCATCCACGCCCCCTCGAACCCGAGCCCCTCCGCCCGCCCCAGATACTCCCGAAGTTCCTCGGGCCGAAAGGTGCCGTCGGGGGCATGCTGCGGAATAGAGATCGCGTATCGCATACATCCGACCCTAACGCCGCTCGTTGCAGACGTCCCCTACCGACGCGGCCGAGCCGTCAGTCTGTGAGGGTGAGGGTGACGACGGGGATTACTCGGTCGGTTTTTTGTTCGTATTCGGCGAAGCCGGGCATTACCTCGACCATGGCGGCGTAGAGGCGGTCGCGTTCTGGGCCTTCGGTGATGGGGGTGGCGGTGGCTTTGTGGGTTTCGGTGCCTACCTCGACGGTGACTTCGGGGTTGGCGCGGAGGTTGTGGTACCAGTCGGGGCTGGTGGGGGCGCCTGCTTTGGAGGCGATGATGACCAGGTTGGCGCCGTCGCGGAGGTAGGCGACGGGGGTCGTTCGGGAGAGGCCGGATTTCGCGCCGGTGGTGGTGAGCAGGAGTAGGTCAGCGCCGTCGAAGGGGCCGCCTACCTTGCCCGCGTTGCTGCGGAATTCTTCGATGATCTGCGAGTTCCAGTCGGACATGCGGTGCTCCTCGGGTGCGAAAGGGGTTGACGCCGTTACCCGAGCCTATCGACAAGATCGTCGAACCCTGCACTATCCGACCAGCCTCCGGCCCGTCGAACGGGACATGACCGCGGCGACAGAGTGCGGGCCCCGATGATGTCCCGGCCGACGGGTTCGGTCAGCGCACCGTCGACAGATCGGGTTCTCGCACTGCCGATTTCGGGGTGGCGGCGAGGGTTTTGTTCAGGTCGGTGCGCAAGGTGGTCGCCGAATCGAGGAGGTAGTTCTGGCGAACCTTCCAGGGGTGGCGGTCGCCCTGGTGCGGGAAGTCGGCGATCGAGCGCTGGATGTAACCCGCGTCGAGGTCGAGGAGGGGTTGTTCGTTGAGTTTGCCGTCGGGCTCGGGGACGACGGCGGCGTAGCCGCGACGGTCCATGTGGTTGAGGATCTTGCAGACCAGGCGGGAGCTGAGGTCGGCGCGCAAGGTCCAGGAGGCGTTGGTGTAGCCGACGCAGACGGCGAAGTTGGGCAGGCCGGTGAGCATGGCGCCCTGCCAGATGAACTGGTCGGACAGGGTGACCGGTGCGCCGTCGACGCGCGGGACGATGCCGCCGAACGGCAGCATCTGCAGGCCGGTGGCGGTGACGACGAGGTCGGCTTGCAGGATTCGGCCGGACCTCAGCCGAATGCCTTCCGGCACAAAGCTATCGATGTGGTCGGTGACGACCTCGGCCTTGCCCTTCTTCATCGCCTTGAAGAAGTCGGCGTCGGGCACGGCGCACAGGCGCTGGTCCCACGGGTTGTAGGTGGGCGTGAAGTGTTCGGCTACCGCCTTCTCGTCCTTGAGGATTCGAGTGGTGAGGCCGGTGAGCAGTTTGCGCGCGGCAGCGGGGCGGCGACGGCAGTATTGGTAGAAGCCGATGGTGAACAGGATGTTTTTGGTGCGGATCACCCGGTGTGCCAGATTCGGCGGCAGCAACTCACGGATCTTGTCGGCGTACTTGTCGCGGCCGGGGACGGCGCTGATCCAGGTGGGGCTGCGCTGCAACATGGTCACCAACTCGGCCTGCTCGGCCATCGACGGCACGAGAGTCACCGCGGTGGCGCCACTGCCGACTACGACGACGCGCTTGCCGGTGTAGTCGAGGTCTTCCGGCCAGAACTGCGGGTGCACCACCCGCCCGGAAAACGAAGCGAGTCCGGGGAATTCGGGCGTGTACCCGTGGTCGTAGTTGTAGTAGCCCGCGCACGCGTACAGGAAGCCACAGGTCAGCGAGCGCCATGAGATGCCGCCCGTGTCGTCACGCTCTTCGAGAGTCAGTGTCCAGCGGGCGGTTTCGCTGGACCAGTCGGCGGCGACGACCTTGGTCTGGTAGCGGATGTGCCGGTCGATGCCGAATTCGGCGGCGGTGTCGTTGATGTAGCGCCGGATCGACGGTCCGTCGGCGATCGATTTGGCCTCGCGCCACGGTTTGAACGGGTAACCGAGGGTGAACATGTCCGAGTCCGAGCGGATGCCGGGATAGCGGAACAAATCCCAGGTGCCCCCCATCGCGGCGCGGGCCTCGAGGACGGCGTAGGTCTTGCCGGGGCACTCGGTCTGCAGCCGATAGGCGGCGCCGATGCCGGACAGTCCGGCGCCGACTATCACGACGTCGAGGTGTTCGAGGGCTACGGCGGTCTCGTTCATGGTTCCAGTGTGAGACCGGATAGACCCGCATTCTTGACTTTGTGCGACAAGTATTTAACTCTGAACGACATGACGGTGATCCGATCGGCTGGACTGCGCGGCTTCCGCGCGACGGTCGCCGAACTCGGCGGCGATGCCGAACAGTTCGCCGCCGCCTGCGGCCTGCCGATCGCCGCGCTCGACACCGACGACCTACTTGTCCCCGATCAAGCACTGGCCGCGGTGCTGGAGCTAGCCGCGACGCGGCTGGACCGCCCCGACCTCGGCCTGCTCATCTCCCGCCGCCAAGACCTCGACATGCTCGGCCCGCTGGCCTTGGCCATCCGCAATTCGCCGTCGCTGACCCATGTCCTGGAATGCTCGGCGCGCTACCTGTTCCTGCATGCCCGCGCGCTCACCCTGACCCCGGAGCCGGACCCGTACGGCGATCGCGGCGTGATCGCGCTGCACTACGGCGTCCAGCCCGGCATGCTGTCCCCCATCCAGGCAACAGATCTCGGACTCGCGTTCGTGCATCACACAATTCAGCGCCTGGCGGGCGATCGCTACCATCTACTCTCGGTCGAATTGCCTTATCGCCCAACGGCACCGATCGACCGCTACGAGGAATTCTTCGGCGCGCCGGTACGGACGAACCGGCCGTACGCGGCGCTACGGGTACCGCGAAATCTGCCGTCACTATCGCTGAGCGGCGGTGACGAGAACCTGCACCGGCTGGCGATGGCGTTCCTGGCCGAGCAGGCGGGCGGCATCGACGCCTCGGTGGTGCCCAAGGTCCGCGCCACCGTGCAACAACTACTCGGCACCATCGCGCCCGAAATCGGTGCCGTCGCAAGGCTGTTGACCGTCCATCCGCGCACTCTGCAACGCCGGTTGGCCGCCGAGGACACGACGTTCGCCGGCATCCTCGACGACGTCCGCCGCGACGAAGCCCACCGCTACCTCACGACAACCGACATGCCGATGAGCCAGGTGGCCTCCGTGCTCGGGCTGTCCGAGCAGTCCACCTTCACCCGATGCTGCCGAAGATGGTGGGGCACAACGCCGACCGCGGTACGCCGCGAGGGTGCGACCAATCGAGGATGACGACTATCGGGTAACGCGCAACCCGTCGAGGGTGACACCGAGCAGCCGCTCGGCCGCCTCCGGCGCCTTCTCACAGGCGGCGCCGATGCCGTGCCCCAACCGCAGCACGTCGCGCGCCTCGACATCGGTGCGGATCACGCCCGCGTCCTGGGCGGCTTTCACCAGCGCGGTGGACGCGTCGTTGATCACCGTCCGGCACAGGGTGAAGGTTTCGGAGTCGTGGTCGATCAACGCCTTCAAGGTGGCCGCGAGACTGCGCTTTTCCATGACGAACGCCACCTGCTCGCGCATCCATTGCTCGAATGCGTCTGCGGGCGAGTGGGTTTCGAGTAGTTCGTAGGCGCGCAGACTGAGCCGTTCGATGCTGTCGCGATATACCGCCTCCATGAGCGCCTCGCGATTCGGGAAGTGCCGGTAGAGCGTTCCCGGTCCGACAGCGGCGCGGCGCGCGATGTCATCCAGGGGCGCCTCCGGGCCCTCTTCGGCGAACGCCTCGCGCGCGCACTCGACGATCCGCGCGTAGTTGCGTCGCGCGTCGGCCCGCATCGGCCGCGCCGTCGACGGTACGTCCACGAGCCCTCCAGTGGAAACGGATGAAATCTCCGGTTAGTCTTGCGTAAACGGAGAACCTCTCCATATGATAGCTCTATCGGAAACGGAGACTCTCTCCGTTTAGCTCACGATTCGATGGAGCGCTTCTTGTCCACGACCACAATCTCCGCGGGCACCCCCACGTCCGCCATCGGAAGCCGGCCGTTCCGCTCCGGCCTAGTGCTGGTCACCCTGCTGACCTGCCAATTGATGATCATCCTCGACATCACCGTGATGAACGTGGCACTGCCACGCATCCGCACCGACCTGGAGTTCAGCGCCACCGGCCTGTCCTGGGTGATGAACGCCTACACCCTGGTCTTCGGCGGTCTGCTGCTGCTCGGCGGCCGCGCCGGCGACCTGTTCGGCAGGCGCAACCTGTTCATCGCGGGCACCACCCTGTTCACCCTGGCCTCGCTGGCAGGCGGCCTGGCACCGTCGGCGACCTGGCTGCTCGTTGCCCGGGTGGTGCAGGGCATCGGCGCCGCTATGGCTGGCCCGAGCACGCTCGCGCTGCTGACCACCACGTTCACCGAACCGAAGGCACGCATCCGGGTGCTCGCGCTGTTCTCCGGCATGTCCAGTGCGGGCTTCGCTATCGGCCTGATCCTCGGCGGACTGCTGACCGAATGGCTCAGCTGGCGTTCGGTGCTGTTCATCAATGTGCCCTTCGGGCTGGTGGTCGTGGTCCTCGCGCTGCGGTATCTGCCTGACGCGGTGCGCAAGCCGGCCCACCTCGACCTGCCCGGCGCGGTCACCGCGACCAGTGGTGTCGCGGCGCTGGTCTACGGCTTCATCAGCGCCGCGTCGAAGGGATGGAGCAACGAGATCACCGAGATCTCGCTGGCGGCGGGCGTCATCCTGCTCGCCGCGTTCCTGACCATCGAACTGCGAACGGCGGAGCCGCTGCTGCCGCTGCGATTGTTCATCGACCGCAACCGTGCCGCCGCGTACGCGAACATGTTCCTCGGGCCGATGGCGGGCATGTCGATGTTCTTCTTCCTGACCCAGTATCTTCAGGAAGTGCGCGGATTGAGCGCGCTGGCAACGGGTTTCGCGTTCTTGCCGACCGCGGTGCTGATGTTCACGATGATCCGGCTGATCCCCCGGTTGCTGCCGAGGTTCGGGCCAAAGCCGGTGACCATGATCGGCACGGTGTTGATGGGCTCCGGGTTGGCGTTGCTGACCCAGCTGAGTACCGACAGCGGCTATTTCCCGCTGCTGTTCGTGGCGATGCTGCTGATGGGACTCGGTATCGGACTGGCGTTTTCGCCGCTGAACGTGATCATCATGTCGTCCGTGCCGCCGAGCGACGCCGGTGCGGCGGGCGGTGCGCTGCAGACGCTGCAGCAGACCGGCTCCTCGTTGGGCCTGGCCATCTTGGTCACGGTGTTCGGCACGGCGGCGCGCGGTGCCACCGGATCGGCACCGCAGGTGTTGGTCAGCGGCATCACGACGGCCTTCGCCGCGGCCACCGGCATCGCCGTACTGACCTTCCTCGTGGCGCTCACCTTCCGAAGCAACCGATCGACCAGCTGATTGCCTTCGGCGCGGAAAGCCGGCGGTCCAGTGTCCACTCGCGGCGCTGGGCCGTCGGCTTGCCGGCGCGGCCACGCCGAGGTCGACTCGCCGATCGCGCGGCGGCGACACGGCGCCACGTACACTCCCAGCGTTCGGGAGGTACTAGGTGCAGTTCGTGGTGTTAGGCGAGGTCAGGGCGTGGCGCGGGGAACAACCGCTGCCGCTCGGGCCGCCCCAGCGTCGGGCCGTGCTCGCGGCCCTGCTTTTGCGTGCCGGTAGCGCGGTGACGGCGGCCGAACTGGTCGAGGGGCTCTGGGGAGCGCGACCGGTGCCGCGCGCGACCGCCGCGCTGCGCACCCACGTCGCGCAGTTGCGCCGGACGTTGGAGCCCGATCGGGCGGCGCGCGCACCGGCGACGGTGCTGGTATCCATCGGGGACGGCTACCTGCTGCGGATACCGCCGGGATCGACCGATGTGGCGGAGGTGGAGCGGCTCGTCGCGGCGGCCGCACAGGTCCGCGACAGTCATCCCGCCGCGGCGCGCGCGAATCTGGTTGCCGCGCTCGGCATGTGGCGGGGCACCGCGCTGAGCGGACTACCCGGCCCGTTCGCGGAGCGGCAACGTGCGCGGCTGGAGCAGTGGCGGCTGGCCATCCTGGAGGATCGACTCGCCCTCGACATCGAGACCGGCCGCAGCTCCGACGCCGTCGCCGAGCTCGCCGCGTTGATCGAGGAATATCCACTGCGCGAACGGTTTCGGGCGCTGCTGATGATCGCGCTGTACCACTGCGGCCGCCAATCCGACGCGCTCGACGCCTACGCGCAGGCGCGCCGGGCACTGGTGGACGGCGTCGGCGTCGAGCCGGGCCCGGAGCTGACCGTGCTGCACGAGCGGATCCTGCGCGGCGCGATGCCCGCGATCGCCGAGCCACGCGTGCCGGTTGAAGCAGGAGCCGAACCGGTGCCCGCCCAATTGCCGCCCGACATAGCCGATTTCACCGGCCGCGAACGACTGGTCGACGAGTTGGCCGCGCAGCTGACCGACGCGGGCAGTGCGGTGGCGATCTCCGCCGTCGGCGGCATGGGCGGGGTCGGCAAGACAACCCTCGCCCTGCACGTCGCGCACCGCGTGCGAGATCGGTTCCCGGACGGGCAGTTATACGCGAACCTGCACGGCGTCGACCCGGTACCCACTCCCCCTGGCGCCGCGCTCGGCGGCTTCCTTCGCGCGCTCGGCATCGCCGAAGCAGACATACCGTCCACCGTCGACGAGCGCGCCGCGGAACTGCGAACCCGATTGTCCGGCAAGCGAATACTGATGGTGCTGGACAATGCCCGGGACTACGCGCAGGTGGCCCCGCTGCTCGCCGGGTCGGCGGTGCTGATCACCAGCCGGTCCGCGCTGACCGAGCTGCCCGCGGTGACCCGCACCCGGCTCGACGTGCTGGAGACGGCGGAGGCGATGGCGCTGCTCGTCCGCATCCTCGGCGCGGAACGCGTTGCCGCAGAGTCGGAGTCGGCACGCGCGGTAGTCGCGCACTGTGGCTTGCTGCCGCTGGCGGTGCGCATTGTCGGCGCCCGGCTCGCGGTACGGCCGCAGTGGACGATCGCCTCGTTCGCCGACCGGCTCGCCGACGAGAAGAGCAGGCTGAACGTGCTGAAGACCGGCGAGCTCGCGGTCGAGGCGGTGTTCCGGCTCGGCTACGGCCAGCTGTCCGACGCACAGGCCAAGGCATTTCGCACGCTGGCCCTCGCGGAGGTGCCCGATCTGTCCGTCGACGGCATCGCGGCGGTTCTCGGCAGCTCCCCGCTCGACGCGGAGGAGGTGTGCGAATCACTGGTCGACCTCAGCCTGTTGGAGACCACCGCGCCCGGTCGCTACCGATTCCACGATCTGCTGCGGCTTTTCGCGCGCGGGGTGGCCGACGAGGACGAATCCGCCGTGCTGGTCCGCGTTCTCGACTACCACCTGGCCAGCGCGAAAAACCTGCTCAGCGCGATCGACTACAGCAACACGACCCGGCTGCTCGTCGCGACCACGGTTCCCGGCCGGGCATTCGACAGCGGCTCGGATGGCCAGGCCTGGAACGACATCGAACGCCCGGTCGTCATCGCGTTGCATCAGCAGGCGGCACGGGTCGGCGGCCGCGCGCTCGACGTGGCGGCCGACCTGGCTTGGGTGATGGCCGAATTGATGGACGCGGGCACGGGTGCGCGCGAGCTGTCCCGCGCGCTGGAATCGTTGCTGGACACCGCCATTGCCGAGGACAACCTGGCCGCCGAACGGCGGATCAGGGCCGCCCTCGGCGCGCTGCTGCAGGTCGGGCTCGGCGAGGTCGAGGCGAGTCTGCCGCACCTGCGCGCGGTTTCCGGTCCGCCGGCCGACGATGTCGACCGCAGGCTCTCGGTGCTCGCGTCCGTGCTGCTCGGCGTAGCGGCCCGGCGGATGGGTGACGCGGACGCCTCGCACCAGCATTTCGAGCACGCCACGGAGCTCACCCGCACCCTCGGTGACCGATCGATGGAAGCCTGGTGCCTGGCGCTGGTGACCCGAACCTACTGCGAGGCAGGGCAATACGACGAGGCAGTGGCGATGGCGCAGCGGGCCATCACGCTCGCGCGCGAGTCGTCCAATCCGGTGGCGCTCGGCTGGGCCACGCACGAACTGGCGGCCACGTTGTCGATGCGCGGCGAGCACCAGCGCGCGATCGAACTCGGCGCCGAGGCGGTGCGCGCGGCGCAACGCAATGGGGTGCGCCTGTGGGAGGGCTGGGCGCGCACCCGGCTGGCGCAGATCCATTTGCAGGCAGGCAATGTGGCCGACGCCGAGGCGAACGCCGCGGGCGCGCTGCACCTGCTGACCACGGCCGCCGACCCGATCGATCGGGCGCGGGCGATGGCGTTGCATGCCGCCGCGCTAGCGGCGCGGGGTCGGCAGGCGCGCGCCGAGCAGGAGTTCCGGGAGTCTGCCGAGATCTTCAGTCGCGCCGGGCTTTCGCCGCCGACCATCGACCGGCTGTTCGGCCCCGGCGCGGACCGCCTCGACGGCGTCGAATAACGAACGTTTATTCGATATTTATCGGCCACTGAGCGGCGGCTGGCATCCTGCTTTGTCGATGCGACCACCATCGCCAGTGGTGCGCAGGAGATGGGTCGTGCGGACTCGCGACCGCCGGAACTGGGACCGCGCGGTCGGTCGGGTCCGCGCCGACTCGCGCGCGCGGGGTGCGCGAGGCGTTGCGCGGACCCGATGATATCGGCATCGGTGCGACGGCGCTGACGGTTCGTCAGCGCCGAATCCCCTTGGGCAGAGCGCTGATTCGACTCTGGTGGCGTTCTTGCAGTTCGCGGGAGCTGCGCAAGAAGTCCAGTACGGTGCGCAGCTCGTCGGCGGTATAGCGACCCACGTCGGACGCGCCCTCCTCGGCGATGGGGCCGTAGATCTCCCATGCCTTCGCGGCGGCCTCGGGCGTGATCCGGACCAGAACCTTGCGCCGGTCCCCCGGCTCCGGATGACGGACGACGTAGTCGAGCTTGGCCAGGCGATCCAGCATGGTGGTCACGCTGCCGCTGGTCAGGCCGAGCGCGGTCGCGAGCACGCTCGGCGTGGCGTCACCCGCCAAGAGAATCTCCAGGCAGCGCAGGTCGGTCCGGTTGACGCCGAGGACGGCGGCGGCGGCCGAGTCGACCGAGTCGACCGCAGCCTGCAACGACTGCGATTCGTGTCCTACCTGCGCACGCAGGCCTTCCACGGTTTCCCTTGACATTCAAGCCTCTTGACGGTCAAATTACTTATGTCTTGATAATCAAGATACATGAGAGCGAAGCGAAGTTTCGGAGGCACACCATGAAGAAGGCGTTGATCATCGGCGGCGGGATCGCCGGGCCGGTCACGGCGATGGCACTGCAGCAGGCGGGGCTCGAACCGATCGTCTGCGAGGCCTACCAGGAGGCGGCGGCCGAGCAGATCGGCGCGTACCTGACGGTCGCGGTGAACGGGCTGTCGGCGCTGTCACTGCTGGATGCCGAGCGCGTCGTGACGGAGACCGGACATCCGACCGGCACGCTGTCCTTCTCGACCAGCGGGGGCAAGCACATCGTGGACATGCCGATCGGCGGAACCCTGCCGGACGGCACCACCACGCACAGCGTCAAGCGGCGCGACCTGTACCGCGCACTCAATGCCGAAGCCGCACGACGCGGCGTGCGCTACGAATACGGCAAGCGACTGGTCGACGCGACGCCAACAGCCGACGGCGGGGTCAGCGCCCGGTTCGCCGACGGCAGCACGATCGAGGCCGACGTGTTGATCGGTGCCGACGGAATCCGCTCCCGGACAAGGGAAATCATTGATCCGACGGCGCCGGCGGCGCACTACCTCGGCATCTACGGGCTCGGCGGATTCGTCACGAACCGAGCCCTGTACGCCGAGCTCGGCCTCCGGCCCGGCGTCTACAGCATGATCTTCGGCAAGAAGGCGTTCTTCGGCTACCTGGTCGCGCCGGACGGCGAGATCTGGTGGTTCGCGAATGTGCCTCGGGCGAACGAACTTTCGCGCGAGGAATCCGTGAGCACCACGGTGACGCAGTGGCGGGACCAACTCGTCGAGCTGCTACTGGCCGACAACACCCCGGCCGCCCGCATTGTCGGCGCGACACCGGATCACACCTTCGTCCCCGGCTTCAACCAGTACGACATGCCCTCGGTACGAACTTGGCACAACGACACCATGGTCATCGTCGGCGACGCCGCGCACGCCGTGGCCTCCTCGTCCGGCCAGGGTGTCTCAATCGCGGTGGAAGACGCGGTGACACTGGCGATCTGCCTGCGCGACATCCCCGACACCGCCGCCGCGCTGACGGAATACGAGGCCCGCCGCCGCGACCGCGTCGAACGTGTCGTCGCGCAGGGGGCGGAGACCAGCGGCGATAAGGCGTCCAACGGGTTCGGCAGACTGCTTGTCCGCCTGCTCACCCCATACTTCCTGAAGAAGGCCGCCAAAACCGGTGTCGCCCCGCTGAGTTGGATGTACGACTATCGAATCAGCTGGGACACCGATGCTCAGAGCGCGACGACGAGCTTGCCGGTGGCGGCACCGGACTCCAGGTAGCCGTGGGCTTCCTGAATCTGGTCGAGGGTGAAAACGCGATCGACGGGTATGACGATCCGCCCGGCCGCGGCCGCGTCGAGGAACTCCTGCAGGACGTCGGCGGGCAGGTCACTCGCGTCGCCGCCGTAGGCGGTGAGGCGGACACCCTGCGGGAGATAGCCGATGGGATAGAAGTTTTCGACGAGCCACTCATTGGACAGCATGCCGGTGAAGCAGACGACGCCGTGGATTCTGGTGGCGCGCAGGGTATCCGGCAGGGTCGGGGTGCCGACGAGTTCGAGGGCGGTGTCGACGCCGCCGGGGCTGATGCGACGGACCTGGTCGGCGACCGAACCCGTGTCGATCAGCACATGATCGACGCCGAGTTGCTTCAGCGCGTCGACCTTCGCCGGATTGCGCGTTGTCGCGAAGACGATCATGTCGCGCTGTTTGGCGAGAATCGCGGTGGCCGCGCCGACCGAGGAGGTGCCGCCGCGGATCAGGATCGATTGACCCGGTTGGCCATCGAGCCCGACGGTCAGCGAACCGTAGGCGGTTTGCAGCATCTCGGGAACGGCGCCCAGGGTGGGCCAGTCCAGAGTGCTGGTGAACGAAATGACCTGGGCCGCAGGGACGCAGGTGTACTCCGCGTATCCGCCGTCGAAAGTGCGGCCCATGCCGCCCATCATCGCGACGACCTGCTGACCGACCTCGAATTCGCCGGTGGGACAGGCCGCTACGATGCCGGTCGCCTCGATACCGGGCACCCTGGGAAAGATGACGCCTTCCGCAAGCCCGAGCCTGGTGTGTAGTTCGGACCTGTTGAGGCCGAACGCCTTTACCCGGATAAGCACCTCACCCGGCCGGGGCACGGGCACCGGTAGCTCCCGTATCCGCAGAGCCTCCAGCGGGCCAGGGCCATCCAGCACGACGGCCCGCATAGTGCTGGGAATCGCAGACATTCCATTACTCCTTCGCGAGCTCCGCCGTCGGCGCGGCGGACAGGTTGGCGGTGCGGAGCAGCCGCAGGGTGGCGTCGAGCCGGTCCACGGAATCGGTGCCGAGCACCGCGCCGATCCGCTCGACGAGTTCGGTTTCGACGGCTGCCGTGGCGGCACGCAGCTTGTGCGCACCACTGGGCGTCAACGTGATTCGCGATGAACGCCCGTCGGCGGGATCGCGCTGCCGTTCCGCGTAACCCGCGGCCTGCACCCGATCGACGACCTTGCTGGCACCGCCCTCGGTGATGGTCATCGCGTCGGCGATATCCCGCACCCGCGCCCCGCCGAGCCTTTCGGCGACCCGCATCATCTCGAACCACGGCAGCGGCATCGAATGGTCGTCGCGCAGCCGCCGCTCAACGGCGTTCCACAGCAGGATCTCCACCCGCACCAGCTGGTCGAACAGCTCGACCAAGCGCGCTTCCGCCACCAAATACTCCATTCTGCGTCATGCCTCTGAACTAGCGGAGGCCGACTGCTGAGCAATTTACGTCGAAAATATCCATTCCATGGAATGGAATGCGCCGATTGGCGCCCAGTATTCCCCTTGGCCGAAATCGGCACCCGTGGCCGCGGCGGCTGTACGCCTTCCCGACTGCGTGACATCAGCCGCCGGCCGGATTTCGGTATCGTCGGGCTGGTGATCGGGCTGCGACGAGCTGGCATCTTCTTCGGAGCCCTGCTCGCGCTGGTCGTGCTGATCGGGCTCGCGGGTCTGCCGGTGTACGTCTATCCGCAGACCGATCCGTTGCGCAAGGCCGATGCCATCGTGGTACTCGGCGGCACCGCCTACGAACGCTTCGACATCGGGCTCGAGCTGGCCCAGCAGGGATATGCTCCTACGCTGCTGATTTCACGGTCCACCGGACTCGACGACCACGAGATGGACAAGTACTGTGCGGGCCGATTCGACTTCACCGTCAGCTGTTTCGTGCCCGATCCGTGGACCACCGAGGGTGAAGCGCACGAAATCCGGCGGCAGGCCGAGCAGCACGGCTGGCGGCACATCATCGTGGTGACCTACACCCCGCACGTGTCGCGGGCGCGCTACATCGTGTCGAAATGCTTCGACGGCGAACTGACCATGGTGGCGAGCCCGAGCGATTCGGGCCTGCGCTTCTGGGCGTGGATGTACCTCAGGCAGTCGGCGGGCTACCTGCGAGCGTTCCTGTCACCGGGTTGTTGAGCGGGCTGACGGACCGCGGGCCGAACGTCGCTTAGTCTTTCGCCTCATGGACGAAACAACCGGGCAACCCGCAGGTGCCCACCCGCACGAGCCCCACAGCGAGGGGCTGGCGTCCAAGCTGAACTGGTTGCGCGCGGGAGTACTCGGCGCGAACGACGGCATCGTGTCCACGGCCGGGCTTGTCGTCGGCGTCGCGGCCGCGACGACCAGCACCGGTGCCATCTTCACCGCGGGCATCGCGGGGCTGTCGGCGGGCGCGATCTCGATGGCGGTCGGCGAGTACGTGTCGGTGAGCACTCAGCGCGATTCCGAGCGGGCGCTGCTGGCGAAGGAACAGCGCGAACTGCTCGACGAACCGGAATTCGAGCTGGCCGAGCTGGCGGGCATCTACGAGGCGAAGGGGCTGTCCGCGGCCACGGCACGCAAGGTCGCGGAGGAGCTCACCGCACATGACGCGTTCACCGCGCACGCCGAGGCGGAGTTGGGGCTCAACCCCAACGAACTGACCAATCCGTGGCAGGCGGCGTTCTCCTCGGCGGTGTCGTTCACACTCGGCGCGCTGCTGCCGCTGCTCGCCATCCTGCTGCCGCCGGTTTCGGTGCGAATTCCGATCACCTTCGCCGCGGTGCTTGTCGCGTTGGCGGTCACCGGTTCGGTGAGCGCCCGCCTCGGCGGCAGCGAGCGCGGCCGGGCGGTGCTGCGCGTGGTGATCGGCGGAGCGCTGGCCATGGCGGTCACCTACGGCATCGGGCAACTCGCTGACGTCGCCGGGATCTGATGCGCTGGAGGGGTTTCCGGCCCATCAGATCCCGCCGGCACCGAAGTCACGCAACCGGCAGCGCTTCGAAAATGGCATCGAGCCAATCGAATACCCGCTGGTTGGTCAGCAGCGCCGCGCCCATGTGGCAGTGTTCGCCCGCCCCCTCGGCTTCGGTGCCGACGATCAGCTCCTTCGGGCAGGTGAGCGCGTCGTAGACACGCTGCGCCTCACCTCGGAAGAACAGATCGTTCTCGGCATCGAGAACCAGTGTGGGGCAGACGATCTGGTCGGCGATCCCGGCCAAGGTGTACGGCTCGGTCTTGCGGACATAATCGGCGGGCGAGGCGGCGCCGAAGGTCCAGGTGCCGTTGCGCAGTGCCCATCGAACGGTGGTGCTGTACGCCATGAGTAGTGCGGTGACCGGAAGGGCCTCGGCATCGCGTCCGGATTCGACCCACTCGGCGAGGAATTCGGGCATCGCCTTGACGTTGGTGGCGTGGTAGTCGAAGAGTCCGTCATTGAGCACCAGCGCGGCCAGCCGGTGCTCGAAGGCAGCGGCGCGGGCGACCAGGTAGCCGCCGAGACTGTAGCCGTACAACGCGATTCGCGCCGGATCCACCTCCGGCAGGCTCAGCGCGTAGTCGACCACCGGGGTGATGACGGCCTCCCAGTCGTGCCGGAAGGGCAGTCCCTGCTCCCGGATCACCGCGCCCTGGCCGGGGCCGTCGAAGGCGAGCACCTGATAGCCGCGCGCAACCGCGGCGGCGGCCAGGGCGAACCAGGATTCCTCCAGGGTGGAGTCGAAGCCGCTGTTGAAGATCACCGTCGGGCGCGGTGCACCGGAGTCGTCGGCGAGATACAGGTAGCCGGGAAGGGTGGTGTCCTGGAAGGGAATCGACACCGGCCGCACCGGCGTGTCGAGCAATTGCGCTGCCTGCGTGAATGTTTCGCGTGACCGGCGAGACAGCTCGCGGGCCTCGGCGTCCTCGGCCGGGTTGTCGCGGCGATAGAACTCGGCGGTGCGGTAGTAGTTCGAGGCGCGCAGCAGGGCCTCGCGGGCGCTGACCTTGCGCCCCTTCGCCAGGCAGTCGTCGCCGATCGCGTGCACCCGCTCGGCGGTGGCTCGCCACTCGCGCAGCCATGCCGCCTCGTCGCCGTCGGTGATCCGGCGCGCGGTGGTCAGCACCTCGCCGAGCTCGGCGCCGCCGTAGCAGGCGAAGCCCGCCGCGCGCAGCGTCTCGAAGTCGAAGGACTCGTCGTCGAACAGGAATTTCATCTCTACCTCGCGTTTAACGTCGATACGGTTGCGTTTCGTCGTACGAGTAGAACGGTACGACGACTGACGACGAAACGCAACCGTATCGACGTTGGTAGACTGCGGGCATGACAGAGGCACTCCCCGACCGCAAGCGCGTTCCCGCCGGTGCCGCGGTGCGGCAGCCGCAGGTGACCGCCGCGATCACCGGTGCCGCCTTCACCGAGTTGGCCGAGGTCGGCTACGGCAAGCTGACGATGGAGGGGATCGCCCGGCGCGCGGGCGTCAGCAAGCCGACGCTGTATCGGCGGTGGGCAACCAAGGAGCAGATGGTGCTCGCGCTCGTCGAGCAGGTCGCGGTCGCGGCCGCAGAGGTGCCCGATACCGGTTCGCTGCACGGTGATCTGCGGGCGTTTCTCGAGGTGACCGCAGGCGGTTTCAGTCATCCGCTGGCCGCGCGGATCATCCCCGACCTGCTGGCCGAGGGCATCCGCACACCCGCCGTCGCCGACGCGCTGCAGGCCGTCGGGCAAAGCCGTCGCGTAAAGGTCGGGCAGTTGCTGCGACGCGGGATCGATCGAGGCGAACTGCCGGCGGACCTCGATCTCGAGCTCGCCCTCGACCTCTGCATCGCCCCGCTGTTCTGGCGGCAGCTGGTTGGCGGCGAGCCGACCAGGCCCGATTACCTTGACACCCTGACGAATACGCTGATCGCGGCGTTCCGCGGCTGAGGCTGGTGGCGTTGCGCAAGGCGCGTTGAAAGCGACATGGCCGGTGTGGGGGGGGGGGGGGGGGGGGGGGGGGGGGCCCGCCCCCCCCCCCCCCGCCCCCCCCCGCCCCCCCCCCCCCCCCCCCGCGGGGGGGGCGGGACAAACAAAAG
>NZ_JBITEM010000021.1:0-48122 GCF_044455225.1 Nocardia sp. NPDC051321
CCCAGAACACTCGCCGCAACGACCGCGGCAGACTCTGCTGAGGCATACAACAGCTCGATTCTCATCGGTGTTGCATCCACCCCTTGAACCCAAGTCGCGCGATGCCAACACCGGTTCCCCCTCGATCAGTCGTCCGATTCCATTTGTCCAAGCCTGGGCGTTTGGTGGTGCTGCAGACTGATGTTTATGGCATTGACGTGGGGAGACGTGGTCAAGGTTGCTACTGCGCTGCCGGGAGTTGAGGAATCGACTTGGTGGGGCAGTCCGGCGTTGAAGGTGGGTGGTAAAGGGTTCGGGCTGTTGCGCGTCAAGGCGGAGGGCGGCTTGGCTCTGGTGTGTGATCTGACCGAGAAGGAGGCGCTGCTGGCCTCCGGTGATCCGGCGTTCTACACCACGCCGCATTACGACGGGCACGGGTTCATCCTCATCGATCTGGATCGCGTTGCCCCCGAACAACTTCGCGAAATGCTTGATGACGCATGGTGGCTCACCGCCCCGCCCGAGGTACGGGCGCAGCGTGAGTTCCAAACGTATTGAGCCGACTACTCCCGGCTGGATTGTTCGCGCAGTCGCGCAAGGGTTTTCGCGAGGATGCGGGAGACGTGCATTTGTGAGATCCCCATCTGCTGGGCGATCTGGGTTTGCGTCATCGATTCGAAGAACCGCATGGTGAGGATGCGCCGCTCCCGCTCGGGCAGCCCGGCCAGCAGCGGGCGAATCGCGACATACTCTTCGACGCGGTCGAATTGGGTCTCTTCCTCGCCGAGGGTGTCCAGCAGTGAGGCGTCGGTGTCGCGGCCGAGGGTGGCCGCGTCGATGGAGCTCGGCTGGTAGGCGTTGCCCGCGATGACGGCCTGGGTCACCTCGTCCGGGTCGACGTCGAGCTCGGCGGCGATTTCCTTGGCGGTCGGTGATCGGCCGAGGCGCTGGGAGAGCGCGTCGATGGCCGCGCCGATGCGCAGATGGGTTTCCTTGACCCGGCGCGGCACCCGCATGGCCCAGGTGTTGTCGCGGAAGTAGCGGCGGACCTCGCCCATGATGGTCGGCACCGCGAAGGACAGGAAGTTGGAGCCGCGCTCGACGTCGAAGCGGTCGACCGCGTGCACCAGCCCGACGCGCGCCACCTGGGTGAGATCATCGAACGGCTCACCGCGCCCGCTGAATTTGCGCGCGATGTGATCGGCGAGCGGGATGCAGCGGCTGATCAGTTCGGCGCGGATCGCGGTGTGCCGCGCGGTCCCCGGCTTGCTCGCGCCGAGCTGTTCGAAGAGCAACCCGACGTCGTCGTAGCTGGCGACGGTCTTTACGGCTTCGAGGGTTTCGGTTTCCTCGGCAGCGTCCTCGGTGGTGACGGTCTCCGCGTCGTCGGCGGGGGTTTCCGCCTCGTCGGTGACGGTATCGGCATTGTCGTCGCGATCGGAGTCGAACACGGTGTCCTCGTCCGCCACTACGCTTTCCCCCGGACCCGACGGAACTCGACCGTCGTCGGATATCCGGAAATCGTCGAATCGAACGAGTCCTGGGTGGCCTGTACCTCATCGGTGAGCGTGCGCAGCACATGCCAGCCGAAGCTGCGCTGATCCGGTAAGCCCGCCTTGGCGGCGATACCACTGACGCGGACCAGCAGTTCGGTCTCGCCGACGGTGAATCGGCAGTTCAAGCTGGTGTCGGGCGCGGCGACAGCGATCAGCGTTGAGCAGACCTCGTCGACGGCCAGCCGGATGTCGGCCACCTCGTCCAGCGTGAAATCGCTTAGTAGGACCAGAGTTTCGGCGAGCCCACGAACGATGGGCAGCTGTGTGACCGATGCGGCCACCCGAATCTCCACCGGGGTGCTGTACAGCCCCTGTTCCGCCGAAATGTTGATCACCCTCATCAGGCTACCCACTCCCGCGCTGGGCAACCCCCACTACCGATAGACTGCGGCTTTGTGTCCACCCCGACTTACGCGCGCCCGGCCGTCCCGATGATCGCCCCCTCCATCCTTTCCGCCGACTTCGCGCACCTCGCGGACGAGGCGCGAGCGGTCGCCGGTGCCGACTGGCTACACGTCGATGTGATGGACGCGCACTTCGTGCCGAACCTGACCCTCGGGCTCCCGGTGGTCGAGAGCCTGCTGAAGGCGACCGACATTCCCCTCGACTGCCATCTGATGATCGAGGACCCGGGCCGCTGGGCGCCGCCGTACGCCGAGGCGGGCGCGCACAATGTGACCTTCCACGCCGAGGCGACCGACGATCCGGTCGCGGTGGCCCGCGATATTCGCGCGGCGGGCGCCAAGGCCGGTCTCTCGGTGAAGCCGAACACACCGATCGAGCCGTACCTGGAGATTCTGCGGTCGTTCGACACACTGCTGGTGATGAGCGTCGAGCCCGGATTCGGCGGACAGTCGTTCATCGCCGAGGTGCTGGACAAGGCGCGCACGGTGCGCAGGCTGGTCGACGCGGGCGAGCTGCGGCTGCTGGTGGAGATCGACGGCGGCATCAACACCGACACCATCGAGGCCGCCGCGGCGGCGGGCATCGACTGCTTCGTCGCCGGGTCCGCGGTGTACAACACGGCGGATCCGAGTGCCGCCGTCGAGAAACTGCGCGGGCAGGCCGCCGCGCTGCGAACGGTCTGATCCGCGAAATCGCTTACAGCGCGCGGACTTTGCGGGTGCCGATGGCGCGGGTCGCCTCGATCACCGCGTTGAGCGGCGGCCGGGTGGTCGCCGACTCGGGCGGGCGGATCCAGGTGCGATAGCCGGTGTGCTCGTCGTCCGGTGACGGCAGCACCACCTGACTGCCGGTGCAGGCGACCGTCGCGTACATCCGGAACAGCTCGGCGGAGACCGCGGCGCTCAAGGTGTCCGGACGGTACGGACCGGTCAGGAAGGTCCAGCGCTTGGCGCGCGGATGATCGACGATCGGCCCCGCGATGGTGGCCTGCTCGAGCCGTTGCCGCACTCGCTCGCCGAGATCGGCGGGCATGGTGATGGCACCGTAATGGGCGCCGATATGCAGCAGAATGCGACGCGAGGTGGGATCGATCGAGGCGGGCAGGTGCAATTCGCGGCGGTACTGCACGCAGCGAACTTCCAGCGTCGAATCGAGAAGAGTGGTCACTCCGCGCCCCCAACTGTGTCGAACTTGATTTGACCCACTGTGGTTATCTGACTTCCTCGAGTGGTGGACAATCCCTGGGTCGAACTTCCTGGGTCCGCAGGAGCGTCACCAGGTCGAACGGTTCAGCATTGAACTGCTCGGGTCGGAAGTTGAACGGTAGGAATCAGCTACATAACAATATTGCGTCTATTTCGGTCACGGCGCAAGCAAACGTTAAAAGCGTGTTGCAACTGGGTATGCCGAAGATTCGCGGGTTTGCTAGAAGTCTGCAAAACGCAACTATGCGGTATCAATAGTGCGATCAGACAATTCTTGTCGACAACAAATGTGCGATATATCCGCAGGCTCGAACTCAATTCGGTATTGGTTCGTTATTGGCCGTTTGCTATGGCGAGTGTCGCCTGGCTGACGGTTTGGTTCCCTCCGTGGTTGCCGGGAATCGGTCCGAAGGTTCCTCGAGTGGAACCGTGCTGTCGACTACGACGAGCCGTCGTTAAGCTGGGGTCCAGCGGCATCGACCGGCGGGAATACCCGTCGCTGCCGGGCTGTTCCGCAACCGGGGACAACGACGCGACAGGGAGTCAGGCATGTTCACAGGCATCGTCGAGGAACTGGGCGAGATCGTCGCCACCGAGCGGCTGGCCGACGCCGCCCGGCTGACGATCCGGGGCGAACTGGTGACCTCCGATGCCGGGCACGGTGATTCGATCGCGGTGAATGGCGTGTGCCTGACCGTCGTCGAGGTGGTCGGCGGCGATTCGTTCACCGTCGACGTGATGCAGGAGACGCTGAACCGCTCCAGCATCGGCAAGCTGGACACCGGATCCAAGGTCAACCTGGAACGGGCCGCCGCGCTGAACAGCCGCCTCGGCGGACACCTCGTGCAAGGCCACGTCGACGGCACCGGCACCGTGCTCTCCCGCACCCCCTCGGAGAACTGGGAAGTCGTGCGCATCTCCCTGCCCGACGCGATCGCCCGCTATGTGGTGGAGAAGGGCTCGATCACCGTCGACGGCATCTCGCTCACCGTCTCCGGCCTCGGCATCGCCGACGAGCCCGCCGAAGCCGACAGCAGGGACTGGTTCGAGGTCTCGCTCATCCCCACCACACTTGCCCTGACAAACCTGGGCTTTGCCACCGTCGGCACGACGGTCAACCTGGAGGTGGACGTCATCGCCAAGTACGTCGAACGATTGCAGCAGCGCGGGTGAACGGCCGGGCGGTCAACATCCGCGAGCCAGGCCGTAGTGTAGGGGCGGACCTATTTCGAGATGGAGCACAACAGACGTGACCAGGTTCGACACCATCGAGCGCGCAGTCGCCGACATCGCCGCCGGTAAAGCCGTTGTCGTCGTCGACGACGAGGACCGCGAGAACGAGGGCGACCTCATCTTCGCGGCCGAGAAGGCCACCCCGGAGCTGGTGGCCTTCATGATTCGCTACACCTCCGGTTATATCTGTGTGCCGCTGACGGGTGACGACTGCGACCGCCTCGGCCTGCCGCCGATGTACGCGATGAACCAGGACAAGCACGGCACCGCCTACACCGTGTCGGTCGACGCCCGCGAGGGCATCACCACGGGCATCTCGGGTGCCGACCGCGCGACCACCATGCGGCTGCTTGCCTCCGACGAGGCCAAGGCCGACGACTTCACCCGGCCCGGCCACGTGGTGCCGTTGCGCGCGAAGGACGGTGGCGTGCTGCGCAGGCCCGGCCACACCGAGGCCGCGGTCGACCTGTCCCGGATGGCCGGCCTGCGTCCGGCGGGCGTGATCTGCGAGATCGTCAGCCAGAAGGACGAGGGCCACATGGCCCGCACCGAGGAGCTGCGCGTCTTCGCCGACGAGCACAACCTCGCGATGATCTCCATCGCCGACATGATCGCCTGGCGGCGCAGGCACGAGAAGCACGTCATCCGGGTCGCCGAGGCGCGGATCCCCACGGCGCACGGCGAATTCATGGCCGTCGGTTACCAGAGCATCTACGACGAGGTCGAGCACGTCGCGCTGGTGCGCGGCGATCTCGCCGACGGCGACGATGTGCTGGTGCGGGTGCATTCGGAGTGCCTCACCGGTGACGTGTTCGGCTCGCTGCGCTGCGACTGCGGGCCGCAGCTGGATGCCGCGCTGGAAATGGTGGCCGAGGAAGGCCGCGGCGTGGTGCTCTACATGCGCGGGCACGAAGGCCGCGGCATCGGGCTGATGCACAAGCTGCAGGCCTACCAGCTGCAGGACTCCGGCCACGACACGGTCGACGCGAACCTGGAGCTCGGGCTGCCCGCCGACGCGCGAGACTACGGCACCGGCGCGCAGATCCTGGTCGATCTCGGGATTCGCTCGATGCGGCTGCTCACCAACAATCCGGCCAAGCGGGTCGGCCTGGACGGTTACGGGCTCGCGATCACCGAACGGGTCCCGATGCCGTTGCGCGCCAACGCCGAAAACCTCCGGTACCTGCGGACCAAGCGCGACCGGATGGGCCACGACCTGATCGGGCTCGACGACATCGATCTGGGCGAGACCGCCCGCTGAATCACGGAGAGGCAGACATCGATGAGCGGTACCGGCGTACCGACTTTCGCGCTCGCGGATGCCAAGGACCTGAAACTCGGCATCGTCGCGTCGCGCTGGCACACCACGATCTGCGACACCCTGGTGGCGAACGCCGAGCAGGTGGCCAAGGACGCCGGAGTCCTGCACGTCACGGTGGTGCGGTGCGCGGGCGCGATGGAACTGCCGGTGGTGGCGCAGGAACTAGCTCGCTCACACGACGCGGTGGTCGCGCTCGGCGTGGTGATCCGCGGTGGCACACCGCATTTCGAGTACGTCTGTGACGCGGTGACCGCCGGTCTGACTCGAGTCTCGCTGGATGCGGGCACACCCGTTGCGAACGGAGTGCTCACCACCAACGACGAGGAGCAGGCACTGGACCGCGCCGGGCTCCCCGGTTCCGCCGAGAACAAGGGCGAGCAGGCCTGTGCGGCGGCACTCGATGCCGCGCTCACGCTGCGTTCGCTTCGGCAGTCGGCGTAGTGGGCGAGCGGACCTACTTTCCGCAACGCACGTGGAGGTGCGCGTAACTTATGCCTGTCGCTCGTATCTTTCGAAGGAACGCTGAATCCGTTGCGGGACAGGGTGGTCCGTCTCCGTGGGAGCTCGAGGTGCGTCCGCGTCGTGCGGTACGTACCGCGCGGGTCGTTGCTGCCGTAATCGCTATCGCCTTCCTAGCGGGCGGCATCTGGCTGCGGTCCGGATCGACCGGCGTGAACTTCCGGGTCGCCGACCAACTCGCCATGATCGGGATCGGCCTACTCATCGCCGCCGCCGTTCTGCTGCTCACCCGCCCCCGGGTGCGTGTCGGCGCCAGCGGCGTCTCGGTCCGAAACATCCTGGGCGACAGTGACTTTCCCTGGGACACCGTCCGCGGTGTCACCTTCCCCGACAAAAAAGCCTGGGCCCGCCTAGAACTCGTCAATGACGACTACGTTCCCATGCTCGCCATCCGTTCCAACGACAAGGAACACGCCGCCAAGGCCATGGACAAACTCCGCGAACTCGGCGCGAAGTACACCGCCGACCAGGAGTGACCAGGGACGACGACACGGTTAGCGTGTCGGAGGTTCATGCCGGGGTAAGGCCTGGGTGGGCCGTTAGCCTGCACTTATGCAGACCGGTGCGCTCGTCCTTGCGGCGGCCCTCGCCGAGGATCCGCTGATGACCTATCTCTGGCCACGGCCGGCAATGCGGGCGCAGGCGTTGCCGGACTTCTGGGATTCGCGCCTCGCGTCGCGAGCCGACACCGGCATGGTCGACTCGGCGTGTGACGAGGACGGGAACATCGTCAGCGTCGCGCTGTGGGAACCCGCGGGCATCGTCACGTCGATCGCCAAGCCGTTCAGCCTGCTCCGAGCGCTGCAAGGGCACCTCCCGCGCGCACTCGCGGCGTCGCGCCAAATGGAAGACGTCCGCCCCGACATGCCACACCTATACCTGGCCGCAGTCGGAACCCGCCCGGACGCCCAACGACAGGGCTTCGCGTCATCGCTACTCGAACAACGCCTCGCCAGCTCCGTCGAACCCTGCTTCGTGGTCTGCAATTCCCGCGAAACCATCCCCTTCTACGAACGCTTCGGCTTCGTCCAACAAGGCGAGCTCACCATCGACCACGGCCCAGTCGTCTACCCCATGCTCCTATCCCGCTGACCCCATCGACCCGTTGCTTCCCCGCGGCTGTGTTGGTCAGCGGTCGTCGCCGAGGACCGCGCCCTCTCGGCGAGGATCGGCGCCGCCGACCCATCCTTCGCCGTCGTGTTGTAGTGCGCTGAGGCCGCTGGATTGCGGGGCTACCGACACCTTGTGGCCGAGTTCGCGGAGGCGGGTTACCAGGGGGTCGTTGTTGCCGTTGTCGGTGGTGTTGATGCTCGGGTGTTCGCCGCCGAGGCCGGTTTCCGGGCTGTTGCCCGCGCCGAAGGAGAGGGCGGAGACGGCCTGTTGCGGGTCGAGGCCCCAATCCAGCATGCCGATGAGGGTTTTCACGACGAACTGGATGATCACCGAACCGCCGGGGGAGCCTGCGACGTGGGTGAGGGGGCCGCGGGTGCCGTCGGGAGCTTTGTCGAAGACCAGGGTGGGGGCCATGGAGCTGCGCGGGCGCTTGTTGGGCTGGATCCGGTTGGCCACGGGGGCGCCGTCGGTGCCGAGCGGATCGGCGGAGAAGTCGGTGAGCTGGTTGTTCAGCACGAAGCCGTCGACGATGTGGAAGGAACCGAAGGCGGATTCCACGGTGGTGGTCATGGCGGCGGCGTTGCCGTACTTGTCCACCACGGAGATGTGGCTGGTGCCGTGTTCCGGCGGCTGCGGGCCGACGCCGACCGGGACGGGGCCGAAGTCGCCGGGCTGTGCGGTGCCCATGCTGTGGCCGCGGTCGATCAGTGCGGAGCGCTGCTTCAGGTAGTCCTTGTTCAGCAGGGTCTGCGGTGAATTGCCGGGCAGCGGAATGAAATCGGCGTCGGCGACGTACTTGTTGCGGTCGGCGTAGGCGAGGCGCTCGGCCTCCGAGATGAGGTGGACCGCGTCGGCCTTCGGCTTGCCACCGTTGCGGGCGTCGGCACCGGAGCCGAGGTTGTCCGGCGGCAGGGCGGCGAGGTCGAAGTTCTCCAGGATGCCGAGGGTCGAGGCGACGGTGATGCCGCCGGAGGAGGGGTTCGGCATGCCGCAGATCTCGTGCGTGCGGTAGCTGGTGCAGAGGGCGGTGCGCTTCTTCGCCTGGTAGTTCGCCAGGTCGGCGGTCGTGATCAGGCTGGGGGTGCGGCCGCCGGAGGTGGTGGTGGCCGCGGCAACGATGTCCTGCGCGATGGCGCCGGTGTAGAAGGCCTGGGCACCGTCGGAGGCGATGGCCCCCAACGTCTTCGCCATCGCCGGATTGGTCAGCACGGTGTCGGCGGCCTTGGCGGTGCCGTCGGGATTCAGGAAGTAAGCCTTCGCGGCATCGTCGAGGGCGAGGTCTTTGGCCGACTCCGCGATCTGTCCGGCGAAGCGGGGGCTGATCGGGAATCCGTGATCGGCGAGCTGGATGGCCGGGTCGAACAGTTCGCGCCAGCCGGTCTTGCCGTGATCGCGATGCGCCATCTCGAGCATCCGCAGAACGCCGGGCACGCCGATGGATCGACCACTGGCTCGCGTGTTCGGCTTCGGCTGCGATCGATCGACGTCGTCGACCCAGCGCAGATAGTTCTCGGTCGCCGCGGCGGGCGCGACCTCACGTCCGTCGTAGGCGTCGACGGTCTTGCTGGCAGCGTCGTAGTACATCAGGAACGAGCCGCCGCCGAGGCCAGAGGCCTGCGGCTCCACCAGACCGAGCACCGCCTGAGCCGCGATGAGCGCGTCCGCGGCGGTGCCGCCGTCCCGCAAGACCGCGCACGCCGCCTTCGTCGACACCGGGTTCGCCGTCGACACCGCGAACGTCTTCGTGTGGACCGGTGTCATCCCGGACCGGTATCCGGTGGCGATCTCCGGGTTCGTGCTGATGTCCTGGGTTTTACCGCCCGTGGCGTTCGCGGGCGTCGCGGCCACCGGTGTTCCGTTCGGCACCGTGTCGCAGACGCCGGCTGCCTTGTCCTCGTCGGACGAACAAGCCGTGACTGTCCCGAGGGTGAGCAGCAAAGCCGCCGCCACACCCGTCCACGTTCCTCGCGCGCGCCTCATGGGGGGACTCTAACGCTCGGCACCGACACCGGGAGGGGTTTGTCGTACCAGCGGGGCGGCCGTCCGTCGATCGACCAGGCTGCGGCGGTTCGTCGATCGCGCTGGAGGTTTCGTCGCACCGGGGGTTTCCCGCCTGTCGGGATGAACTCGGTTGCGCACCACCACCTATCGCCAGGAACCGGCCGGTCCGCCGCGGCCCTCGGCGCCGTGGCCTGCGACGACCTCGCGCATCGCAGACCGGTCGGTAGGCTGGTCCGGTGACGATCGAGGCGGTGCTCTTCGACTATTCCGGGACCTTGTTTCGACTGGAGGACGACGATTCGTGGGTCGACCAGATGGTCGACGCCGACGGCCGCGCCTTCGACGTGCACGAGAAAACCGAGATCCTGCGCAGGATGACCGCACCGGTCGAGCAACTCGTGCAGTTCGGCACCGAAGGCCAATACGCCTGGGACAACCGCGACCTGGACCCGAAGCTGCATCGCCGGGCCTATACGGAGGTCCTGCGCAAGTCCGGCGTACCGACCGACGAGCAGGCGGCCATCCTCTACCAGCGCCTCATCGATCCACTGACCTGGACGCCCTACCCCGACGTCGAAGAGGTGCTCACTCTGCTTGCCGCCCAAGGCATTCAGGTCGCTGTGGTGAGCAACATCGCCTTCGACATCCGCCCAGCCTTCACCAGCCGGAACTGGGACCGATACCTCGACGCCTTCGCCCTCTCCTTCGAAATCGGCGCGGTGAAACCCGATCCCCGCATCTTCGCCGCCACCCTGGGCAAGCTCGGCGTCGAACCCGAGGCGGCCCTGATGGTCGGCGACAGCGCCGAGGCGGATGGCGGCGCGACCGCCCTCGGCTGCCGATTCGCCCTGGTCGACCCGCTCCCGTCCGAAGAACGCCCATCCGGCCTGCTCGACGCCCTACGCGGTCACGGACTTTCGCGCTGACAATGATCGACCCGGGCTGATCACGGTCGGGTCATTTTTGGGTCACGGTCATCGCGCCCGAGTTGTCCGACTCTCCCCAGTGATCTAGCGTTCTGCCCGCGCGCCCGTTGACTCGGGCCGAGTGCGGATCGGAAGTGGGGGAGCGCCATGGGCGCCGATTTTTCGGACGATGATCTGGCCGTCGCCGAGCGATTATGGGCGCTGGGTGAGATGCCCGAGCCCGCGCGGGAAGCCAGGGAAGCGGCCTTGGGGCTGGCCGGATTCGGCGTCGCGTACGCGCTGCTGATGGGGCTGATGCTCGGGGGCGAGGCCGCGGGTGGCGCGGCGATCCAGTTCCTGTTCAGCTGGCTGCTCGCCCTGGTCGTCTGGGGATTCACCCGCGGCGCGAACGGTGTGCGCGTGCTGGCGATCATCCTGGCCGTCGCGCAGGCCGTGGTCGGCTGGCGCACCCACCCCCTCGACGTGCCGTTCGAGCAATGGATCGTGGCGGCGCTCTATTCACTCGCCGCGTCGACCGCCGTCGTCTGCCAGCTGAACCGCGCCGAAACCAAGACGTGGTTCGACTTCGACGAGACGTACAGCTCGTAACGGAAACGCTCCTGTCGGGCAGTATGTTTCGGCGGATCACCGCGCGACCGTTCGGCCGGGCGCGCTGAACCCGGCGCTGTGCCAGACCTGTCGGACGTGCTCGATAGGCTTGATGGGTGGCAGATCCAGCGACGTACCGGCCCAAGCCGGGCACGATTCCCGTCGAACCCGGGGTATACAAGTTCCGGGACGCACATCGGCAGGTCATCTACGTCGGCAAGGCAAAGAGCCTGCGCAGCAGGCTGAACTCGTACTTCGCCGACGTGGCTTCGCTGCATCCGCGTACCAGGCAGATGGTCACCACGGCGGCGAGCGTCGAGTGGACGGTCGTCTCCACCGAGGTGGAGGCGCTGCAGCTCGAATACAACTGGATCAAGGAATTCGACCCCCGCTTCAACGTGCGGTACCGCGACGACAAGTCGTATCCGGTGCTCGCGGTCACGTTGAACGAGGAGTTCCCCCGCCTGTTCGTCTATCGCGGCGCGCGCAAGAAGGGTGTGCGCTACTTCGGGCCCTACGCGCACGCCTGGGCGATCAGGGAAACCCTGGACCTGCTGCTGCGCGTGTTCCCCGCGCGCACCTGCTCCAACGGAGTGTTCAAGCGGCACAACCAGATCGGCCGCCCCTGCCTGCTCGGCTACATCGACAAGTGCTCGGCACCGTGCATCGGCCGGGTGAGCGCCGCGGAGCACCGTCAGATCGTGGAGGACTTCTGCGACTTCCTGGCCGGTCGCACCGACCGCATGGTGCGCCAGCTCGAGCGCCGCATGCAGGACGCCGCCGAGGACCTGGACTTCGAGAACGCCGCCCGCCTGCGCGACGACGTGCAGGCGCTGCGTCGCGCGCTGGAAAAGCAGGCCGTGGTGCTCGGCACCGGCACCGATGCCGACGTGATCGCCTTCGCCACCGACGAGTTGGAGGCGGCGGTACAGATCTTCCACGTCCGCGACGGCCGGGTCCGCGGCCAGCGTGGCTGGGTGGTCGACAAATCCGGTGATGCCATCGATGCGCCGGAGGCGGGCAGCGAGCTGGCCGTGCTGGTCGAGCAGTTCCTCACCCAGTTCTACGGCGAGCAGGTCTCGGTGGCCGAACTCGGCGAGGCCGAGCAGCCCGCGACCGTGGTGCCGCGCGAGGTACTTGTTCCCGAACTTCCCGGCGACGCCGACCAGATCCAGGAGTGGCTGTCCAACCTGCGCGGCTCGGCCGTGCAGCTGCGGGTGCCGCAGCGCGGCGACAAGAAAGCCCTCGCCGAGACCGTGCAGCGCAACGCGATGGAGGCGCTGCAGCAGCACAAGCTCAAACGCGCGGGCGACCTCACCTCGAGATCGGCTGCGCTGCAAGCCATTCAAGACGCACTCGAACTCGACAGCGCCCCGCTGCGGATCGAATGCGTCGACATCAGCCACGTGCAGGGCACCGACGTGGTCGCCTCGCTTGTGGTGTTCGAGGACGGCCTGGCCCGCAAGTCCGAGTATCGCCACTACGCGATCAAGGAGGCCGCGGGCGATGGCCGTTCCGACGACGTCGGCAGCATCAGGGAGGTGACCAGGCGGCGCTTCTACAAGCTGCAGAAGGAGCGCGAACTGATGGCAAGCGAGGACCTGGCGGCGACCGAAAACATCGACGGCACACCGGAACTCCTGTCGCGCCCCGGCATCGATCCGGACACCGGCCGCCCACGCAAGTTCGCCTACCCGCCCAACCTCTACGTCGTCGACGGCGGCGCACCCCAGGTCGCGGCCGCCGCCGAGGTGCTCGACGAACTCGGCATCACCGATGTCGCGGTGATCGGCCTGGCCAAACGCCTCGAGGAGGTGTGGGTGCCGGGGGAGAGCGACCCGGTGATCATGCCGCGTAACAGCGAGGCCCTGTTCCTGTTGCAACGGGTCCGCGACGAGGCACACCGCTTCGCGATCACCTTCCACCGCAGCAAACGTTCCCGCCGGATGACCGCGTCCGCGCTGGACTCGGTGCCCGGGCTCGGTGCGGCGCGCCGAACCGCGCTGGTTACCCATTTCGGATCTGTCGCCAAACTGAAGCAGGCCACGGTGGAGGAGATCATCGAGGTCCCCGGCATCGGGCTGGCCACCGCCAAGGCGGTACTCGCTGCGCTGCAGGAAGGCTGAGAAACATCGGAATCATCGGCTTCCCTGCCATCCCCCTATATCCTCGGTACCGTTCCATCACATATTTGTGAGCTAGCGTCAGCGAGCGAGCCAGGGAATCAGCGTCCACGTGCACCACAGAAGGTAATCGCGCATGTCTGCGCCCGATACCGGGACCAGTGCGGGATGATTCGAGAGGTACCCAGAGAGCGAGCGGAGCGAGTGAACCGACGACACAGCGTGCCACGGCGCACGGCAGAGCCGTGCGCCGGCGAGGTGCAGTCGGGTGACGGATCCGGTAGGACATGACACGCCTTCAATCGAACAACACTGCGGGAGATCCGCGACAGACCGAGGGGCAGGCCAGCCCCTCGAGCGCTGTCGCGGCGACGAACCCGCAGGTCGAGGTCGTCATCGTGACCGGACTATCCGGCGCGGGCCGCGGCACCGCCGCCCGCGTGCTCGAGGATCTCGGCTGGTACGTCACCGACAACCTGCCGCCGGAGTTGATCGGCCGGATGGTCGAACTCGGTGCGTCCGCCGAGCCACCGATCCGCAGCCTCGCCCTGGTGATGGACGTGCGCAGCAGGTTTTTCACCGGTGATTTGTCCGTGGTCACCGATCAATTGCGCAAGCTCGGCATCGAGACCAGGGTGCTGTTTCTCGAAGCTTCCGATGACGTGCTGATCCGGCGTTTCGGCTTCGCCCGCCGCAGGCACCCGCTGCAGAGCGAGAGCAAAGATGGCACACTCTCGGCGGGCATCGCCGCGGAACGAATCCGGCTCTCGGCCGTGAAAACCGCGGCGGATCTGGTCATCGACACCACCGAACTGTCCATCCATCAGCTGCATCGCAAGCTGGAGGAGGCCTTCGGCGGCGGCGCGCCAAGTGCGCTGCAGCTGACCGTGCAATCCTTCGGCTTCAAGCATGGGGTTCCACTGGACGCCGACATGGTGTTGGATGTGCGTTTTCTACCTAATCCACATTGGATACCGGAATTGCGGGAACACACTGGTCAGGAATCAGTGGTGAGCGAGTACGTGCTGTCGCGCCCCGGCGCCGACGATTACCTGCGTACCTGCCACCACCTGGTCGATCTGACGATGAACGGTTACCGCCAAGAGGGGAAGCGATACATGACGGTGGCAGTGGGCTGCACCGGAGGCAGGCACCGCAGCGTGGCGATAGCCGAGGCTCTTGGCGAACTGATGAGCGAGGGCACCGGCGTGCCCGAGGGATCCGCCGACGTGGTGCGGGTCGTGCATCGGGATCTGGGGCGCGAATGAGTGAGCGCAGCGAACGAATCATGTTGCAGCGCCCTTCGGGCATGCCGGAGCCGAGCGTCAGCGAGGCGCAGGCATGACCGGATGGGAATCCGATCCCAGCATTGTCGCGCTGGGTGGCGGGCACGGTCTATACGCGACGTTGACCGCGATCCGGCGGCTGACCAGAAAGATCTGCGCGGTCGTCACCGTCGCCGACGACGGCGGCTCGTCCGGTCGCCTACGCGCCGAATTGGGTGTGCTACCGCCCGGTGACCTGCGGATGGCGCTGGCCGCGCTGGCCGAGGACTCCGACGGTATCTGGACGCAGACCGTGCAACATCGCTTTGGCGGCACCGGAGCCCTCGCCGGTCACTCGGTCGGCAACCTCATCCTGGCCGGCTTGGCCGAGGTGCTCGGCGACCCGGTCGCCGCGCTCGACGAGCTCGCGAAGATGTTGCGCATCACCGGACGGGTGCTTCCCATGTCACCCATCGCGCTCGATATCGAAGCGGATGTGGCTGGGCTGGAAGCGGATCCGCGAGTCAGCCGCTGCATTCGCGGCCAGGTCGCCATCGCGACCACCCCGGGCAAGGTCCGGCGGGTTCGGTTGATCCCGTCCGACCCGCCGGCCAGTCAGGAAGCCACCTCGGCCATCGAACACGCCGATGTGGTCGTTCTCGGACCAGGATCCTGGTTCACCAGCGTCATCCCCCATGTGCTCGTCCCCGAACTACGAGAGGCGCTGGTGTACACCCGAGCCAGAAAAGTTCTGGTGCTGAATCTCGCCGCCGAGCCCGGCGAAACGGCGGGTTTCTCCGCCGAACGGCACCTACATGTATTGTCCCAGCACGCACCGGAATTCGTGGTCGACGAAGTTTTGGTCGATTCGGGGTCGGTGCCCGAGGGTCGCGAAAGAGAACATGTGGCGAGAGCCGCCGAACAGTTGCGCGCACGGGTAACCTTCTCCGATGTCGCCGAGGCGGGGACGGACCGGCATCACCCCGGAAAGCTTGCCGCCGCACTGGATCAACTGATCCGGCAACCGCGGCCGCAAATGGCAGGGCTTCGAGTCGAGGGACGGCACATGGGCCAGGATGTGCGTTCCGGGTTGGGTGGAAAGGAGCGCGTCTCGTGGCGATGACAGCCGATGTGAAAGACGAGCTGAGCAGGCTCACGGTGTCGCAAGTCAGTTCCCGCAAGGCGGAACTGTCCGCACTGCTGCGCTTTGCGGGCGGCCTGCACATCGTCGGTGGACGGGTGATCGTCGAAGCCGAGGTGGACATGGGTTCCATCGCTCGCAGGCTGCGCCGGGAGATCTTCGAGCTATACGGCTACGGCTCCGACGTGCACGTGCTCGGCGCGGGCGGTCTGCGTAAGACCTCCCGCTACGTGGTGCGCGTGTCCAAGGAGGGCGAGGCGCTGGCCCGGCAGACCGGGCTGCTCGATGTGCGCGGTCGTCCGGTGCGCGGCCTGCCGGCCCAGGTGGTCGGCGGCAGCATCGCGGACGCCGAAGCCGCTTGGCGCGGAGCGTTTCTCGCGCACGGTTCGCTCACCGAACCGGGTCGCTCCTCCGCGCTGGAGGTCAGCTGCCCCGGTCCGGAGGCGGCGCTCGCGCTCGTCGGCGCGGCCCGCAGGCTCGGCATCACCGCCAAGGCGCGGGAGGTGCGCGGCACCGACCGGGTCGTGGTGCGCGACGGCGAGGCCATCGGCGCGCTGCTCACCAGGATGGGGGCGCACGGCACCCGCATCGTCTGGGAGGAGCGCAGGCTGCGCCGCGAGGTGCGCGCCACCGCCAACCGGCTGGCCAATTTCGACGACGCCAACCTGCGCCGGTCGGCCAGGGCCGCGGTCGCCGCGGCCGCCAGGGTGGAGCGCGCGCTGGAGATCCTCAGCGACGACGTGCCCGACCATCTCGCCGCCGCGGGCAAGCTTCGTGTACAGCATCGTCAGGCGTCACTGGAGGAACTCGGCCAGCTCGCCGACCCGCCGATGACGAAAGACGCTGTGGCGGGCCGGATCCGGCGGCTGCTGTCGATGGCGGACCGACGCGCCAAGGAACTCGGCATCCCTGATACCGAGTCGGCCGTCACCGCGGAACTGCTCGACGAAGCCTGATCGAGTCGTCACCCGGCCGGTTGTCTCGCTGGACAGCCGGCCGGAGGTCTGTTCGGGTATCACGCTGTCTCCGGCGACCCACAACAGGCCGACCTCGAAGAGCGCTACGCCTCCCGCACTGACTTTCGGCCCCTATTTCGAGTGCGGATCCCGATAGTCAGTGTGGATTCTTGCGGGCGGGGTGCGGGCGCGGGAAAGGGGACGTATGGCACGCCGGGGGAGCGCCGTATTGGAATGCCAGGGTGATTGACTGTGCTGCATCGCAGGTAGGCGGGCCGTAGTGTGAGGAAACAGACCGGTCGGTGATTGATTCCGCTGGTTACCGTAGTGGTGTGTGCAGGTGCATGTCAGCGCGGTAACAGGCGGGCACTACTGTTACAAGACATCGGAATGATCCGCTTGAAAGCTGAGGAGCGATAACGTGACTGTCCGGGTAGGCATCAACGGCTTCGGTCGTATCGGACGTAACTTCTTCCGGGCGGTGGAGGCGCAGAAGGCGCTGGGCACCACCGACATCGAGATCGTCGCGGTCAACGACCTCACCGACAACGCGACTCTCGCGACCCTGCTCAAGTACGACTCGATCCTCGGCCGCTTGCCGCAGGACGTCTCGCTCGACGGCGACGACACCATCGTGGTCGGTGACCAGCGGCTCAAGGCGCTGGCCATCAAGGAGGGCCCGTCGGCACTGCCGTGGGGCGACCTGGGTGTAGACGTGGTCGTGGAGTCCACCGGCATCTTCACCGACGCGACGAAGGCCAAGGGCCACCTCGCCTCGGGCGCCAAGAAGGTCATCATCTCCGCACCCGCCAAGGGTGAGGATCTGACCGTGGTCATGGGCGTCAACGACGACAAGTACGACGGCAGCCAGAACATCATCTCCAACGCCTCGTGCACCACCAACTGCCTCGGCCCGCTGGCCAAGGTGCTGCACGACAGCTTCGGCATCGAGCGTGGTCTGATGACCACCATCCACGCGTACACGCAGGACCAGAACCTGCAGGACGCGCCGCATGCCGACCTGCGCCGCGCCCGCGCCGCCGCGCTGAACATCGTGCCCACCGGCACCGGCGCCGCGAAGGCCATCGGCCTGGTGCTCCCCGAACTGCAGGGCAAGCTGGACGGCTACGCGCTGCGCGTGCCGGTCCCGACGGGCTCGGTCACCGACCTCACCGTCAAGCTGGCCAAGTCGGCCTCGATCGACGAGATCAACGCCGCCTACCAGGCCGCCGCCGCGGGTGCGCTGAAGGGCTACCTCAAGTACAACGTGGACCCGATCGTGTCCAGCGACATCGTCACCGACCCGCACTCCTGCATCTACGACGCGCCGCTGACCAAGGTCATCGACGATCAGGTGAAGGTCGTCGGCTGGTACGACAACGAGTGGGGCTACTCGAACCGTCTCGCCGACCTCATCGGCCTCGTCGGCAAGTCGCTCTGAGGCCATGGCAGTCAAAACTCTCGACGATCTGCTGAGCGAGGGTGTCGAAGGTCGGGGCGTGCTCGTGCGCTCCGACCTGAACGTCCCCCTCGATGACAACGGTCAGATCACCGATCCCGGTCGCATCATCGCGTCCGTGCCGACGATCAAGGCGCTGGTCGAGGCCGGCGCGAAGGTGGTTGTCACGGCGCACCTCGGCCGACCGAAAGGCGAACCGGACCCGAAGCTTTCGCTGGCGCCGGTCGCCGCGAAGCTCGCCGAAGAACTGGGCCGCAACGTCCAGCTCGCCGGTGACGTGGTCGGCGGGGACGCGCTCGCGCGCTCCGAGGGACTCACCGACGGCGATGTGCTGCTGCTGGAGAACATCCGCTTCGACAAGCGCGAGACCAGCAAGGACGACGCGGACCGGGCCAAGCTCGCGGCCGCGCTGGTCGACCTGGTCGGCGACGACGGCGCGTTCGTCTCCGACGGCTTCGGTGTGGTGCACCGCAAGCAGGCGTCGGTCTACGACGTGGCCAAGCTGCTGCCGCATTACGCGGGCAAGCTGGTCGCCGCCGAGGTCGAGGTGCTCGCCAAGCTGACCGCCGACACCGAGCGGCCGTACGCGGTTGTGCTCGGCGGCTCCAAGGTCTCCGACAAGCTCGCGGTGATCGAGGCGCTCGCGCCGAAGGTGGACACCCTGGTCATCGGTGGCGGCATGTGCTTCACCTTCCTTGCCGCACAGGGCCTTTCGGTTGGCGCCTCGCTGCTGCAGGACGAGATGATCGACACCTGCAAGGACCTGCTCGACCGGTACGCCGACGTCATCCACCTGCCGCGCGACATCGTGGTGGCGAACAAGTTCGCGGCCGACGCCGACTCGAAGGTCGTTCCGGCGCACGAGATTCCGGACGGTTGGCTGGGCCTGGACATCGGGCCCGAGTCGACCTCCCGGTTCGCTGCGCTGCTGACCGAGGCGAAGACGGTGTTCTGGAACGGCCCGATGGGCGTGTTCGAGTTCGAGAGCTTCGCGGCGGGCACCAAGGGCGTGGCCGAGGCCATCGTCACCGCGACCGGCAAGGGCGCGTTCACCGTCGTCGGCGGTGGCGACTCCGCGGCGGCCGTGCGCGCGCTCAGGTTGCCCGATGACGGTTTCTCGCATATCTCCACCGGCGGCGGCGCGTCGCTGGAATACCTGGAGGGCAAGGAACTTCCGGGCATCGCAGTGCTGGAAGATTGAGGAGTGCTACGGCTGTGACAAAGTCTCTCGCCAGGAAGCCGCTCATCGCGGGCAACTGGAAGCTCAACCTCAACCACCTCGAGGCGATCGCGCTGGTGCAGAAGATCGCGTTCGCGTTGCCGGAGAAGTATTTCGCCAAGGTCGATGTCTCGGTGCTGCCGCCGTTCACCGACCTGCGCAGCGTGCAGACGCTGGTGGAGGGCGACAAGCTGCTGCTCACCTATGGCGCGCAAGATATTTCGGCGCACGACTCGGGTGCCTACACCGGTGAGATCAGCGGCGCCATGCTGGCCAAGCTCGGGTGTACCTTCGTCGCGGTCGGCCACTCCGAGCGGCGGCAGTACCACCACGAGGACGACGCCACCGTGCTCGCCAAGGCCAAGCAGGCGCTGAAGTTCGGGATCACCCCGATCGTCTGCATCGGTGAGGGCTTGAACGTCCGCGAGGCGAAGACGCACGTCGAGTACAACCTCGAGCAGCTGCGTGGTTCGCTGAAAGGGCTGACGGCGGAGGAGATCTCGAAGGTCGTCATCGCCTACGAGCCGGTCTGGGCCATCGGCACCGGCAAGGTCGCCACTCCCGCCGACGCGCAGGAAGTCTGCGCCGCGATCCGTGCGGAGCTGGCCGTACTCGCCTCCGCGGAGGTCGCCGCGGGTGTCCGCGTGCTCTACGGCGGCTCGGTCAACGCCAAGAATATCGGCGAGCTCATCAAGCAGACCGACGTCGACGGCGCACTGGTCGGCGGCGCGTCACTCAAGGGTGACGAATTCGCCACGGTCTCCGCGATCGCCGCAGGCGGCCCACTGCCGTAACCGTTTTCCGAAGCAGAGCCGGACGCCGCAACAGCGAATGTCCGGCTCTGCTTCGTTTAATCTGTGCCCATGCCGACCGAGCAAGCTGCCGCCGCCACAGAGCATCTGCCTGTGGTGCTGGCCAGGCGGGTGGCTGCGGCGAATCGCGCTCGGGCCGAGGGGATTACGGCGTATCTGGAGGATGGTTTCGTCGTGCGCTGATCACTCTGTGTGCAGGGTCAGGCCGTTGCCGTTCTGGTTGCGGAGGGTGAGGGTGTCGGCGTCGACGGTGGCGGTTGTCTTGCCGTCCAAGGCTTTCAGGACCGCCTGCTCGACCTCCATCACCTCGGGAGCGCACAGCATCTTCGTGGTGGCGACCTGGAAGGTCAGGTCGGTGTCGGAACCTGTTGCGTTGCCGGTCATTCGGTTGCAACCCGC
The DNA here is from genome assembly GCF_044455225.1 of Nocardia sp. NPDC051321. Classification (NCBI taxonomy): domain Bacteria; kingdom Bacillati; phylum Actinomycetota; class Actinomycetes; order Mycobacteriales; family Nocardiaceae; genus Nocardia; species Nocardia sp. NPDC051321. The sequence goes on from NZ_JBITEM010000021.1 coordinate 20,221, forward strand.
GGTGCCGGAGACGTTGCCGTCCTCGGCGATGGTGAGGGTGGGTTTCACCTCATCGATTGTCTGGGAACGTATTTGGGCGTCGGGTGTGATCAGGGCGGTGACGATCCAAGTGACGCCCTTGATCGGCCGGTCCGGCTTGGCCACCTTCTTGTCCAGCATGGTCACCGTCAGCTTGTCGCTCTTCAGGGTCAGCTTCGTGTCGTCGAGCTGCCAGGTGGGATCGGACGTCAGTAGGCCGTTGAGCCATTCGTCGGCGCCCGCACGGTCGCCCGCGCAGGCCATGAGGGTGCCCGCGAGCCCGGCCACGTGCAGCTTGTGGTTGTCCAGTGCGACCGCGCCCGAAAAGGAATTACAGCCCGCGTCCGCCGCGATCCGGTCGTCTTTGAAGCTGAGCGTCAGCGGGCCGCCGCCGGGAATCGGCGCGCCCTCGACCCCGGTGGAGAGGAAGGTGCGGCCCGCCAGGGTCGGCGCGGTCGAGTTCGAGTCCGAATCGCCGCTCGAGCAGGCGCTGACCGCCAGCAGGGCCAACAGCGCGACCGGGCCGAACCGCAGGAAAGTAGCCGACATGACGGCGATGCTACCGACGTCCCGCGGTCCGGCCGGGTTATCGGCAGGTCAGACCGGCATGCCGAGGGCGGAGGCGAGAACTCCGCCGATGGTGTTGACGACCGCGCCGATCGCGCCGGGGTCGAGGATCTCCGAGGGCACATCGCGGTTGTGGCAACCGTCCGCCGCGGGAAGGCCGTTGAGCCGGTCGTTCAACCAGATCACGGCCGAACCCGCGCCGGAGACGGCGGCGACACCGTGCTCGCTGAGCAGGTCACGGGTGTAGGCGACCTTGGCGTTGGGATCCTTGCAGTAGGTGTCGTAGAGCTTGTTGACCGCGTTCACGGGCATGACCTCGTCGAGCGGGGCCTCGTAGATGTAGATCGGCGCGGTGGGGGTGCCGCGCCGGCCGAGGCTCAATTCGTCCAGCACGGGCTGCATTTCGGGTGCGCGGAGCGGATCGCCGCCGGGGTAGTCGAACAGGCCTTTGATGTTCACGAACGGGAAGCCCGCGAATTGCAGTGCCACACACTGTCCTTCGTGCACCACCCGGGTCGCCTTGCCGAGCGGGTTCATGTACTGATCGATGAACTTGTCGACCTGCGGGTATTCCCTTGCCACACCGAACAATCCACCGAGCACCGCACCGCCGAAGGTCGAGGTGCCGTTGTTGTAGTCGACGGCCGTGCTGATATCGGCCATCAGTCCGCCGGTAGCGGAGCCGACCAGGTTCAGCTCGGGTGCGTACTCGGGTTGCAGTTCGGCGGCGTGGCCGGTGGGGATGGCGCCGCCCGAGTAACCCCACAGGACGGCCCGGGTGCCCGCGCCGGACAGCCCGGCCTCGCCGAAGTTCTCCGCAGCCCGAATGCCGTCCAGGGTGATCCGGCCGCCGAGCGGACCGACGGCGTAAGCGGCGTTCGGGCCCTCATGGTCCGGAACGACCACCGCGTGCCCCAGCTGGAGCATGGCCTGCACCTCGACGAACTCCAGCTGATGGACCGAGTTCAGCGGGTTCGGCAGCGACCCCATCTGCAAGGCATAGGACGGTGCGCAGTTCTGCGACAGCGAATCCTCGGCGAATTGGAACGAGACCAGTCCGCGCTGCCCGCTCGGTGCCGGGCGATACGGCACGATCACCGTGGCGACCGCGGGAATGGCTTCGCCGCGGGTGTTGGTGCTGCGGTAGGACAATTGCCAGGCCCGCGTGTTGAGCGGGATGAGCCAGGCGTTGGCGAGATTGACCTGGCGTGCGGACAGGATCTCGCCCGGCTGTGCCGCGGCAACCCTGGCCGGATCGGGGTTATAGAACGCCGGATCCAGGAACGGTGGCGCGGGCGGCAGCGGAAACGGCAGCGGCGGTGCCACCGGCACCGGATCCGCGTGTGCCATGCCGATCACCATGGGGCTCATCGCCACGGCTAAACCCGCGGTCAGTGCCAGGCAAGTGTGCGCGACCATCCTCTTGGTGCCCGCGGCAGTGCCCATCTTCATTTGGAACTCCTCGACCTCTACGCAACGCAACGTGTCACGGCTCTCGGGCAAAAAGAGAGCACCTGTTTCCTAACTGGCGCGTCGACTGTAGAGTGCGTTTCGTCGCTGTGTCAACGATCACGCTGACCCGATGACCGGTGACATCCCACGGACCGGGCAGGATGGTCAGCCATGAGCGGGAACGCAGAAACATCGCGTCCACGCCGGACGCAACAGGAACGCCGCGCGGCCACCGTCGCCAAGCTGACCGATGCAACAATCGCCGCGATCGGCGAGGTCGGCTATCAGCGCGCGACCGTGCAGGAAATTTGCGGACGTGCGGGACTATCCGTCGGTGCCATGTTCCGGCAGTTCGACAGCAGGCTCGACCTGATCGTGCGGACCGCCGAGGAGATCGTCACCCAGCAGCTCGCCGCGTTCACCGTGGTGATGAAACAGCTTGGCGATCAAGCGAATCCGCTCGACACCGCGTTGCGCTTCCTGCAGGAGGCCCAGTCCGCCACCGTCACACACGCGCTGCGCGAGATCTACCTCGCGGCCCGCTCGGACGCCGAACTGCGGGCCAGGATCGCGCCGACCGTCGAGAACTACTACGACGACATCGTCGCCGAGGTAGACCGCACGGGAGTACTGAACCAGTTTCCGCAGCGGCTGCGCGAGCCCATCTTCTTCATGGCGCTGCACGTTTTCTCGGGCCAGGCGGTCGTCCGTGGCGTATATCAGCGCCCCGAACTAGACGACGCGGTCGTCAAACTGGTCGGGGACATGCTGCGGACCTACGCCGATTCGGTCGACGAATAGGCCGAGCGGATGAGGTTGTGGACGCTGCAGGCGGCCGAGGTGGTCGCCGCGGTGCGGGCGAGCGGTGGTTACCGGGCGAGCTGGGAACTGGTTTCGCCGAATATGCGACCGGCCTACGCGGCCATGGCCGCCGAAATGGCAAGGCGCGGAATCGTTTGCGGGGACGCGCCGCCGATATGGTGCTGGCCGGGCCGCGGACTTCGCGGAGCTTCCGTTCGACGCACCACGAATGCGCTTCTCGGAGACCATGAATGGGCGCACGGTAGATGGTTGCTGAAACTCCGTGTGCCGGAAGCGTGCGTACTCGCCACGTCGTACTCGGCATGGAACGACCACCTCGCCTACGCCTTCGGCGACCCCGATGGTACCGCCGAAATGGACTGGACCGGCCTGCTGCGTTCCGAATGGGACGAGCAGCAGGTGACGATCCCCGAACTGCGTTCCGAGTGGATCGTGCGAGCACGCCCTTACCTACCGGACGCCGAGACCGCGGCCAGGATCGCGGCAGATCCGTTGCTCCGCGCGCTAGAGCCTTGATCGTGTGCGCGTCCCAACCAGCCGAGTGCTGAGACCGCGGGCAGGATCGCCGCGGATCCGTTGCTGCGCGCGCTCCCGCCGGAAACCCGCGCGACAGGCAGCCGCGACGGGCACTAGGATCGGGCGCGTGCACCGATGCTTCCCGATCACCCCGCCGCCCGCCTCCTGAGCGAGGTGTAGGCGTACTTCCGCATTCGCTACGGCCATCGCGGTCTGACGGACTGCGTCGGTCGACGTCTGTTCTGCCTGCTTGCGTATTCGCCACGGCGACGCGCCGCTGATGGTCCGCTTTGCGGTACCTGACTGCGTGCCAGCGTGTTCGCCACGGCGATGCGCGGCTGATGGACTGCGCCGGATCGAGTTCGTTCTGCGTACCGGCGTATTCGCTACGGCGATGCGCGGTCCAGCGAACCGCGTCCGGCGGTGTCTGGCCCGCGTGTCTCCTGTTATGGCGATACGCGGTCTGAGGGCGGGCTGCTCGCCTTAGCGCGATTGCGTCTCTTCGGTATCCGTTGTGCACCTCGCTTCCGCGACCCCATCCCTTTCTGTCGCAGGAGCGCGAACCCTTCATGTCCATATCTCTGTCAACGACCAGCCGTTCCGGATTGGTCTACCTCGTCGGCGCCGGAATGCTTTGGGGCACCGGTGGTTTGCTCGGCACGCTGCTCGGCCGAGCCACCGGATTGTCACCAATTGCGGTGGCCACCTGCCGACTTGCCGTCGGCGGGCTGCTGCTCGTCGCCCTCCTTTTCGCGACGCGACGACCGTGGCCACGAAATCTCCTGGCCTGGCGCAGAATCGGCGCGGTCGCTGTCCTCGCCGCGGCCTTCCAGGCGTGCTATTTCGGTGCCGTAGCCGCATCGTCGGTCAGCGGCGCCACGTTGATCACCATCGGTGCGTCGCCGGTGGTGGTCGCGCTGCTGGAACAGCTCACCGGTCGTCGCGCGGTGGATGGCAGGCGAGCCGCGACGATCGGGCTTGCCCTGTCTGGTTTGGCCTTACTGGTCGGCGTGCCCTCCGACGACGTGGGTTCCACCGGCCTACTCACCGGTGCCGCTCTCGCCGTGGCGGCCGCGGCCGCGTTCGCGACGGTCACCGTGATCAGCGCCCAACCGGTATCCGGCTTGGACTCGATGACCACGACCGGCCTCGGATTCACCGGCGGCGCAGTGCTACTCGCCCCACTGGCCATCACCACCGGAATCACCTTCGCCCCGACCCCCGGTAGCGTCGCCCTACTCGCCGCCCTTGGCTTGGTGCCGACCGCGATCGCCTACACCCTGTACTTCCGCGGCCTTCCCGACGCGGGCCCCGGCACCGCCGCGATCCTCGCCCTGCTCGAACCCCTTACCGGCGCGATCCTCGCCGCCATCGTCCTCAGCGAACGATTGACCCCGCTGGGCTTGCTCGGCGCCGGTCTCCTCATCGTGGCGTTGATTCTTACCAGCAATCAGCCCAACACAGGCGGGGTCGCCCCACGCCGTGACTGATCTCGTGAGTACATGGGTAACTCACCAGGTACGGGCGCACTCGACCACCACCACACCGCCGGCCGCCAACGTTGATCTCGCGGCGCTTGGTCTGGCCTGAATACGCGGAGAGGCGGGTGAGCCTAAGCTTCGGTGAGTGATCACCGCCCCTAACACCGCAGTCTCCACCTGGGCTCCGTTGAGGTCGAGGGTGTATCGCGCGTTGTGGATCGCGCAGCTGGTGTCCAACCTCGGCACCTGGATGCAGACCGTGGGCGCGCAATGGGTGCTTGTCGACGAGCCGAACGCGGCCGTGCTGGTCTCGTTCGTGCAGACCGCGATCACCTTGCCGGTGATGCTGCTCGCCATTCCATCCGGGGTGATCGCCGACCTGGTCGATCGGCGCAGGCTGTTGCTCGGTGCGCAGTCGACGATGGCGGTGCTGGCCGCAGTGCTCGCGGTGTCGACGGCGACCGGGCACACCACGCCGTCGGTGTTGCTCATCCTGTTGTTCCTGATCGGCTGCGGGCAGGCGCTCACCGGGCCGGCCTGGCAGGCGATTCAGCCGGAACTGGTGCCGCGCGAACAGATTCCGTCGGCGGCGGCGCTCGGCAGTATGAGCGTGAATATCGGTCGCGCGGTGGGGCCCGCGATCGCGGGTGTGCTGGTCTCGCTGTCCGGGCCGACGTTCGTGTTCGTGCTCAACGCGGTGTCCTTCGGCGGCATCGTCGCGGTGCTCGCACTGTGGCGCAGGCCCGCGACGGATCGGCAGCTGCCGAGCGAGCGTCCGTTGGCGGCGCTGCAGGCTGGGACCCGGTTCATCAAGGCGGCGCCCGGGATCCGGCGGGTGCTGCTGCGCTCGATCCTGTTCATCGCCCCGGCCAGCGCGGTATGGGCGTTGCTTCCGGTGATCGCGCGCGACGAACTCGGGCTCGGCTCGTCCGGCTACGGCCTGATGCTGGCCGCGCTCGGCATCGGCGCGGTGCTCGGCGCCGTCGGCCTGTCGCGGTTACGCACCCTGATGACACCCACGCAGCGACTGAGCACGGCCGCGGTGTTGTTCGGGGTCGCGTCGGCGGGCACCGCGCTGCTGCATGTGGTGCCGCTCGTGTTGGTGCTGTTGGTTTTCGCCGGTTTCGCCTGGCTGCTGGCGATGTCGACGATGAACTCGACCATGCAGTTGCTGCTGCCCGCGTGGGTGCGTGCGCGCGGGCTTTCGGTGTATCTGCTGGTGTTCATGGGCGGGCAGGCGATCGGCTCGCTGGTCTGGGGCGTGGTGGCCGGCGCGGCGGGGCCGGTGTTCGCGCTGCTGGTCGCGGCCGTGCTGCTCGGGCTATGTGCACTGAGCACGGTGTGGCTGCCGATCAGTCACAACGCGGAGAACCTGGATCAGACGCCGTCGGCGTTCTGGCCGGAACCGCAGCTCGCCGTCGAACCCGAACCGGCCGACGGGCCGGTCATGGTGCTGCGCACCTACGACGTCCCGCCGGAGAATCTGGACGAGTTCATGACCGCGATGGCGTTTGTCGGCCGGTCGAGGCAGCGCACCGGCGCGATGGAGTGGCGGCTGTATCGCGACGTCGGCGTGCTCGACCGCTACGTCGAGGCGTTCGTGGTCCGCTCCTGGGCCGAGCACATGCACCAGCACCAGGTCAGGCTCACCGCGCAGGACCAGATCCGCGAGCAGGAGGCGTACAAATACACCATTGGGGACGACCGGATCACCCACTTGGTGGCGATCTTGCCTGCTTAGCATCGCCCTTGCCGAGTGCCTGATTCGGTGGGATCGGATCGTCCGCATACACTGTCCGGCATGCGGATGTTCCTCGATATCCTCCTGATCATCGCCAGCGTGCTGCTGGTGCTGCTGGTGCTGCTGCACCGCGCCAAGGGTGGAGGTCTGTCCAGCCTGTTCGGCGGCGGTGTGCAGTCCAGCCTCTCTGGCTCGACCGTTGTGGAGAAAAACCTCGACCGAATCACTGTCTTCACCGGCCTGGTGTGGCTCATCGCCATCGTCGGCATCGGCCTGGAGATCAAGTTCGCCTGATCAGGCGCGTCACCACACCGGCCGCGATCGTCGCGCCCGCCAGCACGATGGCGGCGATGACGAACGCGGCCGGATAACTGTCGCCGATCACCGGCGCCACCACCAATGGACCGAGCATCTGCCCCGCGCCATAGACCGCGGTGAGTGGTGCCGCCGCGTTGCCGTCCGACAGTTCGCCGCCTATTCGAATCGCCAGCATGACGATGCCGAGGAAGGTGGCGCCGAACAGCGCCGCCGACAGCACGGCAGGCCACACCGCGGTCGAGATGGCCGGCAGCACCGCCGAAACACACTGCGCCAGTAGCGCGATCGGCATGGCGATCGCCGGAGACCAGCGGCGCGCGGCAATGCCCCACAGCACGGTGGCCGGTACCGCGGCCGTGCCGACCACGACCCACATCCACGCGCCGATCACCTGGCCGCGCTGATCACTGATCGCCGCCACCAGGAACGTGCCGATCACGATGTAACCGACGCCCTCCAGGAAGTAGGACACCAGCAGCGCCCGCCACGCACCCCGCGATCGGATGGTGGCCTTGCCCGCGCGGCGACCGGGCCGGATTTCGAGGCGCAACGCGGGCAACAGCAACACCACGGTCAGCGCGGCCGAGACGAGCCACATGCTCTGCCAACCCAGGAACGGTCGCACCGCCAGCACCAGCAGGCCGGTGAGCGCGATGCCGAGTCCGACTCCGCTGATGGCGATTCCGGCGGCATCCCGGCTGCTGCCGTGCCTGGCGGCCACCCCGGCGCACGCGACGAAGATGACGGCGCTGGTGACACCCGCGATAAAGCGCAGTGCCGCAGGGAAAAACGTCGGCGCCGGCACGGCCATCAGCAGCTCGCTGACGATCAGCAGTGCGGCCGACAGCCGGAAAACGTTGCGGGTGTTCAGTTCCGGCCAGCGCGTGAGCAGGATGGCGCCGAGCAGATAGCCCGCGTAGTTGGCGGTCGCGATCGCCGCGCCGTCGTTGGTGGTGATCTGGTGTGCGTCCACCATGATCGGCAGCAGCGGCGTGTAAACGAACCGGCCGACACCCATCGCGGCCGCCAATCCTGCGGCGGCTGCGAAGGCGGGTGCGAGACTGCTGCGTGGTGCGGGAGCGAGGGTAGCGGTCACCACACTGACCGTACGGTCCGACCCGCCGCCTGGGAAATACTTTCTATGCACGACATATACGCTGGACACATAGATGAACACGCCGCCGGAGGGCGCACTTTCGTCCGCTGCGGCTGCCCGCAGCCCAGCTGACAGCGCTCGCGAGCGTCGCCGTGCAGGGGATCGCTGTGGGCTCGTTCGGCGCGGAGGGGCGGGTGTGGTCAGTCCGTGCGGGGGACTCGGCCGTCGAGGTCGGTGAAACCGTAGGTTTCGGCCAGGTCGGCTACGCGCCGGGCGGAGCCGGTGTGGGAGCGCCGGTCGGGATCGGTGGCCAGGGCGACGACGGCGCGGCCGGGGAAGCGTGGGGTTTCCGCTTGGGCGAGGTCGAAGGTGCCTTCGCCCGGCAGGGTGACCAGGCGCTGACCCTGTGCGTCGGCCGGAACCAGTTGCAGCAGTTCGGTATCCACGATGCCTGGCCAGAGTGAGACGACGGTGACCTTGGTGTCGGCGAGGTTGTGTGCCATGTCGGCGGTGAGGCGGTCCAGCGCGGTCTTCGCGACGCCGTAGACCGCGTTGTGCATGTACCGCTGCGCGCCCGGCGAGGAGATGTTGACGATCAACCCGTCCGACTCGATCAGCAGCGGCGCCGCGAAAGCGCTTGCCACGTAATGTGATCGGACGCCGATGTCGAAGGTCTCGTCCCAGGCCTTCGGCGGGACCTCCCAGAACGGCTTGCCGAGCCAGCGTGCCGCGGCGGGGGAGTTGTAGACGTTGTTCACCAGCACGTCGAGGCGTCCGTGGTCGTCGCGGATCTGCTGGAACAGTCGCCGCACCGCGTCGTCGTCGCGATGATCGCAGACGAACGGAATGCCGATCCCGCCCGCCGTATCGATCGCGGCGGCGGTCTCCCGTACCGTGCCGGGCAGGCGGCCGGGCGTGTCCGTGCGCCCGGTGACATACACCGTCGCGCCGGCCGCGCCGAGCTCCAGCGCGATGCCCTTGCCGATGCCGCGACTCGCGCCGGTGACCACCGCGATCTTGCTGGCCAGTGCGTTAGGTATTCCGCTCACGACTCCAGGACACTACCGTGAAACAAGAACACGTTCTAGGTTTTGGAGGCAGCAGTGGAGTTGACGCATCGGTTCGTGACGACCAACGGCGTCCGAATGCACGTCGCCGAGCAGGGCGAGGGGTATCCGGTGATCTTCTGCCACGGCTTCCCGCACACCTGGTTCATCTGGCACAACCAGCTGGCGTCCGTCGCCGCGGTGGGATATCGCGCCATCGCGCCGGACCTGCGTGGCTACGGGCAGACGGACGTGCCGTCGGAGGTCGAGGCCTACACGAATCAAGCGGTGATCGGCGACCTGCTCGCGCTGCTCGACGACATCGGCGCCGAACAAGCGGTGTTCGTCGGCTTGGATTTCGGCGCGGCCCTGGTGTGGGAGTTGGCATTACGCGCGCCGGAACGGGTACGCGGCGTCATCGTCCTGAACAACCCCTTCGCGCCTCGTCCGCCACGCTCACCGTCGCAACTATGGGCGAAGGCCGCCGCGCGACACTTCCTGCACCTGCACTACTTTCAGACTCCCGGCGTCGCCGACGCCGAACTCGCCGCGCGCCCAAGGGAATTCCTCCAGCGGGTCTACTACTCGCTCAGCGCCGACTACCACTACCTCGACACCTGGCAGTTCCCGGCGGAAGGCACCGGCTACCTCGACGTCCTGCCGGACGCGCCCGCCCTGCCATGGCGTTGGCTCTCCGAGAGTGAATTCGACACCCTGGCCAGGGATTTCGAGCGCACCGGCTTCACCGGCGGCCTGAACTGGTACCGCGCCCTCGATCGCAACTGGGAACTCACCGCCGACTACGCCGACGCCGCCGTCACCGTCCCCGCCTATTTCATGTACGGCGACCACGACCCGGACATGGAGGGTTTCAGCGGCCGCGATCCACTGACTACCCTGCGCAACCACGTCCCCGGCCTCCGCGAGGTCACCAAGATCGCCGACGCAGGCCACCTCGTCCAACTGGAACGCGCCACCGAGGTCAACACCCTGCTCACCGCCCACCTACGCGAACTGGTCACCAACTCCTCGGACGTTCCGGCGTAACTGCCCTGCCGACCTGGCGTCAAACGCCTTCCGTCGGTGCGCCGTTCATGTCGGTGGGTGTCGCTAATGTTCGCTCATGAGTTACAGCCTGAGCGTTTACGTCGTCGAATTAGATAGGGTCAGGGCCGCGATCGGCGCGCGGGACGACAAGCTCCGGCGCATGATCGGCGGCCGGTTCAAGGCGCAGCTGGCGCACGCCGACGACTGGTTCGCCGACGAGATCGCCAACGGTGCCCCCGCGCGCTACGACGCGGTGCGCGCGGTCATCGACGGTGGCCCGTTCGATCAGGCATACGGCTTCCAATACGCCTACGCGTATCAAACGATCTGCCAGTTCTACGGCCGATTCCTGGACAACCGCTACTTCTCCCCGTTCCGCGGTAGCTGGCTGGAACAGGTCGACGAGGGTCTCGCCGAGCTCGGCATCAAGGCGATCAGCCTCGCCGATTTCGTCTACCACGCGCTACCCGCCGCCCTCCCGGAGCCGGAGGAGCTACCCGGCTACGGCGAATGGACCCCGGAGCAATGCGCCGAAGCGCTGGTGCAATGGGAGTCGACCACCCCGCAGCAGCGCGAGGAGATCGATCACGAGGTGCTCGCCGCGATCGAATCGTGCATGGAGTGGGTCCGCGAGGCGCAGGCCAGGCCGGGCTGGGGGATCGCGGGCTTCTTCGTCTGAGGGTTCAGCGGTACTCGTCGGCCCGCTTCGGGTAGTCGGCCCACTGCGGCAGCGGTTGGTAGTCCAAGTAGGCGGTGAGCCGATCAAGCAGGTACTGCCAGCGCGGGCCGATTTCGCACGCGTCGGCCGGGCTGACGTGCCTGCGGATCAGCTCGACATTGGTGACCACGCCGACCTGGGTCATCCGGATCTCCAGCAGGCACCCGTCGATGTGCACGATCAACTCGTGCGGCGCCTGGCAGTGACCGACCCGAACCGCGACGGGCCGCGACACCGGTCCGTCCATCGGTTCGATCGTCAGGTTCCCGCTGCCGCCCGACACCGCGCCAAGCCACCGCGCCAGCTGTCCGCGGTCGGTCGCCGCCGACCACACCTCGAGCACCGGCTTACGGAAGGATCGCAGATAGTGCAGGAGCACGAGTTCGCCGTCGGCCGCGCGATCGTGCTCCGGCCGAACCTCACCGAGCATGGACATCATGGTCATCCCGTGTCCTCCACTGCTGGTCATCATCGCCACTGGGTATCCAGTATTCCCCCGTCGAATCCGAATCGTGGGGATACCGGATCGGCGTGCCTATCCCGGATTCGACGTGGCCTTGACGAGGACGGCGGAAGGCGCCGACGTGACCGCCGTATGACGAAGCGGTGATCCGAAAACTGCCGATAGGTCGCGATGGGAATCGCCCACGTCATTGAAAAATAAAGTAGCGCAATACAATACAACCACTGTGCAATCTGCTAATACTGCCTGTTAGATGCGTTCGCCGAGATGCGGAACCGGTTGGTGGTCTGTACATTTGGTGCAGCCCGAACGCGCAGGAGGGGTCGGGACTCGTAAAACATGCCTTCGTCGTGAACGTGAGTGCGGAAGTACGGAACTTGTCACAGTCATTGAATGCGCCGGAAGGCGAGCGTCGGGAACCACTCTTTCGACGTCTGCGCATGCCGTTGTTAGCCCTGCTCACCTGCGCGGCGATCACCTCGGTCGTGGTGGTGATCGCGGTGTACTACGCGCCGACCGACTTCCGGATCCCGCTCACTGCCGGCGCCGTCGTGGCCGCTATCGCGTTGTGCGCCACGGTAACCGCGGCGGTGCACTACCGTGGCGCCGCCGTCCGGGCCAGGCAGTCCGCGGCGGCCATCACCGCCGAGGCGACGGCCAGGATGGCGGCCGCCAGCGAGGCCGCGGGCGTGCATGCGTGGGAGTCGAAGGCGAGCGAGAGCCGCCGGTCCGCGGCGATGGCCGCGTTCGCCGGTGCGGCGGGCCGCATGCAGGCGATGACCACCAGCATGCTCGCCGAACTGCGCGAGATGGAACACCGGCACGCCGACCCGAAGGTGCTCGCCGACCTGCTGCACCTGGACCATCGCACCGCACAGGCGGGCCGCCTCGCCGACAGTATCGCCGTACTCAGCGGCGCCCGATCCGGGCGCCGCTGGGCCAAACCCATTGCCATGGAGTCGATCCTGCGTGGCGCGATGGGTCGCGTCGGGGGCTATCAGCGGGTCAGGTTGCGGGCCATCGCCGAGATCGCCATCGCCGGTCACGCGGCCGAAGGCGTGATGCACACGCTGGCCGAACTGCTCGACAACGCCTGTAATTTCTCCCCGCCCACCACCGAGGTGCACGTCTACGCCGCCGAGGTGCCCGCGGGCGTGGTGCTCACCATCGAGGACAGCGGCCTGGTGATGAGCGAATCGGCGCTGCGCCGCGCCGAACAGACGGTGTCGAACGCGAGCCCGGACGGCCGCGGCCAGCGCTCGTCGGACCTGTCGTCGTTGAGCGGAACGCGACTCGGTCTCGCCGTCGTCGGACACCTCGCCCGTAAGCACGGACTCACCGTGTCCTACCGGCCCTCCGCCATCGGCGGCACCGCGGTGGTCGTCGTGGTACCGCGCGATCTCACTGCGCGCGTTGACCGTTCGCAACCGGCGTCGCTGGCCACCATCCCCGCGATACCGACCGCGACGTTGCCGACCGCGGCATCGCGGGTCGCCATTGCACCGCAGCCCGTCGCGCACACACCCGCGGCCGCCGAGCAGGTCGCGGTGCTGCCGGAAAGCGCGGCGGTGCCAGCACCCGCGGCGCCCGAAGCCCCCACCGAACACACCAGCATGGGCCTGCCGAAGCGGCGCCGCGGCAGCACCCTGGCCGCGGTCCACCCCGCGGGTCTGTCGCTACCCTCGCTCGACGCGCCAACGCCGACCCCGCCCGCGTCGACCACGGCGAACTTCGGCGCGTTCCAGCGTGCGTTGGCCGGTCGTGACACCGACAACTCCGCTGCCGCAACACCTTCCCCGTCCCCTACCGTTGCCGTGGAGAATGATCGATGACCACGTCTGTTCCGTCGCAACTCAGCTGGCTGCTGGAGCAACTGCTCGCCCGCACCCCGCGCACCCGCCACGCGCTACTCCTCTCCGGCGACGGCCTGAAGATCTGCCACACCCCGGAACTCAGCATGGACAAGGCCGACCAGTTATCCGCCATCGCGGCGGGCATCCAGAGCCTGTCGCACGGCGCCTCCGTCGAGTTCGGTGACGGCAGAGGCGGTGTGCGCCAGTCGATGACGGAGTTCTACGGCGGCATCCTGTTCATCGTCGAGGCGGGTCTCGCGGCGCACATCGCGGTCGTCGCCGCCGAGGACGCGGACGCGGGCCTGGTCGGGCACAACATGCGGGAACTGGTCGAGCAGCTAGGCCACCATCTCGCGTCGAAGCCACGTGTCGGGGGAGCGAGCGTGTCGTGAACAGGCCAGGGCGCGACGACGATCCGGACCGGCTCTACACACTGACCGGGGGACGCAGCAAGCCGGACTCCGACAGCTTCGACCTGGTCACCCTCGTGGTCAGCGAATGCGATCCGACGCAAGGCATGCAGTCCGAGCACGTCGCGATTCTGGACATGTGCCGGGCACCCACCGCGGTCGTCGAGATCGCCGCCGAGCTCCGCATCCCGGTCGGCATCGCGACCATCCTGCTGTCGGACCTGCTGCACGCAGGCAAGATCACCGTTCGGCATCCCAGCAACGGCCCCGCTTACCTTGACGCGCCGTGGAATTCGGTGCCTGACTCCACCACCCTCGAGAAGGTGCTCGTTGGACTCCGCAATCTTTGACGCTCGGCCCGCCCGTGCCGACGCACCGCTGAACAGCGCAACCCGCCAGGGACTCAAGATCGTCATCGTCGGCGGTTTCGGTGTCGGCAAGACCACCATGGTGCGCGCGGTCAGCGAGATCCGCCCGCTCGACACCGAGGCGACGATGACCAACGCGGGCATCGGCATCGACGATCCGAGCGGCGCGCCGGGTAAGTCGACGACAACGGTCGCCTTCGATTTCGGGCGCATCTCCATCGACGCCGAAAACGTGCTCTACCTGTTCGGCGCGCCGGGGCAGGAACGGTTCTTCTTCCTCTGGGACCGGCTGTTCTCCGGTGCGCTCGGCGCGATCGTGCTGGTCGACCAGCGCCGGATCGCCGACTCCTGGTACGCCATCGACCGTCTCGAAGCCCAGCACACCCGATTCGTGGTGGCCTGCAACAACTTCGGCGGGCCCTCTCGACTCGACGAAGTCCGCGACGCCCTCGATCTGGATCCGCAGGTGCCGTTGGTCGACTGCGATGCCAGGTCGCGCGAATCCTGTAAGAGCGTGCTGATCAGCCTGGTCGAGCACATCTACGCCGATGCACCGCGAGCGGAGACCGCATCATGACCACCTCGAGCGCGGCATCGGCCGCCACCGGCGGCTGCCCGGTGCATCCGGAGACCGGCGCGGTTCCGCTGAGCGGCCCGCGTTTCCACACCGACCCGCAGCATCTCTACCGCGAGATGCGCCGCGAGCACGGGCCCGTCGTGTCCGTCGAGTTGCCGGGCAATGTTCCGGCCTGGCTGGTCATCGGGTATCGCGAGTTGCACCAGGTGACCAGCGACCCGGAGCTGTTCCCGCGCGACGTCGGCCTGTGGAACCAGTGGCCCAACATCCCCGAGGATTGGCCGCTGCTGCCGATGGTCGGGCAGCCGAGGCCGTCGATCTACTTCACCGCCGGTGCCGAGCATCGCAGGCACTTGGCGATGGTCGAGCCCGCGCTGGAATCGGTCGATCCGTTCGAATTGCGCCGCACCTGTGAGGAATTGGCCGATCGGCTGATCGACGGGTTCTGCGGCCGGGGCGAGGCGGATCTGGTCGCCGAGTTCGCCGTGCCGATGCCGGTGCTCGCGCTCGCGTGGGCGCTCGGCTTCCCCGACGAGGACGGGCCGCGGCTGGCCTGGAGCATGAAGGCGCTCGCCGACGGTGGCGCGGACGCGCAGGCGGCCTACGGGAGCTACTACGAGCAGATGCAGCAGGTGCTGGCCTCGAAGAAGGCTCGGCCGGGCACCGACCTGGTCTCCCGGATGCTCGCGCACCCCGGTCCGTTCAGCGACGAGGAGTACGTGCAGGACCTGATGGCGGTCACCGCCGCGGGACACTTGCCGACCGCCGACTGGATCGGAAACTCGGTGCGGCTCATGCTCACCGACGATCGATTCGCGGCAGCGCTCGGCGGCGGGCGACGCAGTGTCGGCGAGGCGATGAACGAGGTGCTGTGGGAGGACACGCCCACCCAGATCCTCGCCGGACGTTGGGCTGCGCGCGATACGCGGTTGGCGGACAAGGTGATTCGGGCGGGCGACATGCTGTTGCTCGGACTGGCCGCCGCCAACGCGGATCCGCATGTGCGCCAGCATCTTGTCGACGGCGTCGAGCCCGCGCACACCGGTAACAGCGCGCATTTCGCGTTCAGCTATGGCGAGTACCGGTGCCCGTTTCCGGCTCAGCAACTGGCCGAGATCATCGCGCGGACCAGCATCGAGGTGCTCCTCGATCGGCTGCCCGATATCGATCTGTCCGTTCCCGCGCAGAACCTGGTCCGGCGGCCGTCGGCGTTCCTGCGCGGCATGACTTCTTTGCCGGTTCGTTTCACCCCAGTTCGTGCAGTCGGAGGTACCCAGTGACCCAAACATGTCCATTCGCCATCGATCCGATGGTCGGTGACCTCGCTGGAGAGACCGCCTATCTGCGCACCGCGGGACCGGTGACGCGGATCGAACTGCTCGGCGTTCCCGCCTGGACGATCACCGAGCACGCCGTGGCCAGGCAGTTGCTCGTCGATCCGCGGCTGATCAAGGACATCAGCGGCTGGTCGCTGTGGAACTCCGGTGTGGTGACGCGGCAGTGGCCGTTGATCGGCATGATCGATGCCGGGCGATCCATGTTCACCGTGGACGGTCCCGAGCATCGTCGGCTGCGGATCAAGACGACGCAGGCGTTGTCGCCGCGCCGACTAGAGGACATCCGGCCCGTCATCGAGCGACTGACCGCCGAGCTCCTCGACGATCTCAGTGCCTCGGCCAGCCGCGATTCCGTCGTCGATCTCAAAGAGGTATTCGCGTACCCGCTGCCGATGCGCGTTATCGGTGAGCTGATGGGCGTGGATCGCGCCGATCACCCGATGCTGCTCACCTGGTATAAAGCGTTCTTCTCGCTGGTCACCCCGCAGGACGAGCGGTTGCGGGTGATCGACGAAATGGATGTCTACTACACGGATTTGGTGCGCAAGAAGACCGCCCATCCCACGGACGATCTCACCAGTGCCCTCATCCTGGCGTCCGACGGTGGTGAGCCGTTGACCGAAGAGGAAGTGGTCGGCAACCTGAAGGCGCTGGTCGCCGCGGGTCACGAGACCACCGTCGGGCTCATCCTCAACGCCGTCCGTGCCCTACTTGCCCGGCCCGAACAACTGGACAAGGTGCGCACCGGCGACATCGAATGGAAGCAGGCGGTCGAGGAAACGCTGCGCTGGGACAGCCCGGTCAGCCACCTGCTGATGCGCTTCGCCACCGAGGACATCACCATCGGCGACACCGTGATCGAAAAAGGCGAAGGCGTAGTCATGTCCTACCGAGCCATCGGCCGCGACACCGCCGTACACGGCGACAACTCCGACGATTTCGACCTCACCCGCTCAACCTCCAACCGCCACTTGACCTTCGGCCACGGCCCCCACATCTGCCCCGGCGCCGCCCTCTCCCGCCTCGAAGCCGGTATAGCCCTACCCGCCCTCTTCGACCGCTTCCCCAACCTGCGCCTCGCCGTCCCCGACGAGCAAATCCGCAACCTCCCCGTCCTCACCCAAAACGACCTGGCCGCCTTCCCCATCCACCTCGGTTGACCCCAGCGAATCCACATTCAGTGGCACGTGGTGGCGGCGAAACGCGAAGGCTCCGCCGTGGTGTGCCACTGAATGTGGATTCAATAGGGGGTGTTTAACCTGCTAGGAGTTTTCCGGCGGCGGTTTCTATTTTGACTTCGTCGAGGAGGACGGTGTCGGCTGCTGGGCCCAGGGGGATGAAGGTGTCTTCGCTGGTTACTCGGGAGATTCGGCCTTCGAAGCCTGCGTCGATCAGTGCGGCGCAGACTGATTCGGAGACGCCGCCGCTATGGCGGGTTTCGTCGGCGATCAGGACTCGGCCGGTGGCTCGGGCGTGGTGGAGGATGTCGGCTTCGGGGAGCGGGGAGAGCCAGCGGAGGTCGAGGATTCGGGTTCGGATGCCGCGGTCGGCTAGGCGGCGGGCTACGCGCAGGCTCATGGGGACGCCGTTGGCGAAGGTGACGATGGTGAGGTCGGTGCCGTCGCCGTAGACGCGGGCTCGGCCGATTTCGGCATGCGGGGTGGAAGTTGTTGCGAGCCAAGCATTGTCGCCCGGTTTGTACAGGTCTCTGGTGTGGTAGAGGGCGATGGGTTCCAGGTAGATGCAGACGCGGCCGTCTACTCGGGCGGCGGAGACGCAGGTGCGCAGGAGGGCGGCGGCGTCGTCGGCGCGGGCAGGGGACGCGACGATAACGCCGGGGATGTCGCGGAGGGCGGCGATGGAGTCGTCGTTGTGGAAGTGGCCGCCGAAGCCCTTCTGGTAGGCGTAGCCGGCAATGCGGACGACCATCGGATTGCGGTATTGCCCACCTGAGAAGAAGGACAGGGTGGCGGCCTCGCCGCGCAGCTGGTCGGCGGCGTTGTGTACGTAGGCCAGATACTGGATTTCGGGGATCGGAATGAAACCGGCAAGGGCGGTGCCGAGCGCGGTGCCGAGCACGCTCTGCTCATCGAGCAAAGTGTCGAAGACGCGACGCTTACCGAATTGCTTTTGCAGACCCTTGGTTACGCCGTACACGCCACCCTTGCGGCCGACATCCTCGCCGAACACCAGCACGTCGGGATCGCGGGTCAGCAGGTTGGCCAGGGTCCGGTTGATCGCTTGCCCCAGGGTCATCGGATCCGCCACCGCCACACCATGATTCGGAGCACGATCGCCAGGTCGTTCCGCAATCTGCGGCATGCAGGTGGCGTGCGCGGCATCGGCGTGTAATGCGTCGCCCTGGTGTGCAGTACGCACCGTCGAGTCGGCAGGTGCTCCGAGACTGCTCGATTGCGCGCCATCCCGTGGAAGCGCGTTGCCTGCGTTGCCAACCGCGTCAACGGTGCCAGCGGCGGGACCTGCGCCAGTCGCGCCAGCCGCGTCACCCGCGCCAACGGTGTCAGCGGTGTTAGCCGTGCCCGTCGTGTCGGCGGTGCCAGCCGTGCCAGTGGCGGGACCTGCGCCAACTGCGCCAGCCGCGCCAACGGTGTCAGCGGTGTTGGCCGTGCTCGTCGTGTCGGCGGTGCCGCTCATACCAACCGTGTCGGTCGTGCGAACCGTGCCAGCTGTGCTAGTCGCACCAACGGCGCCAGTCGTGCCATCCGTGCCAGCGTTGCTGGTTGTGTCAGTTGCAGACGTTGACGGGGCTGATGTGGTTGACGGGGCCTCGCCCGCACGCCGTTGCGCTTGGGGCATCGTCGCCGCGGCGCTCAGGCTTGCGTCGGCTCGGAGGACGTTCTCGCGCACCAGTGCCGGGTGGGTGGGGGCGAGGGGGGTCATTACTGCGGCGGCGGAGGTCAATTTTGGTTCGCGCCATACTAGTTCGGCGGTGGTGGTGACGCGGTGGGCGATGTTGTCGTAGCGGTCGAGGACTTCGGTGGGGGTTGCTGTGCCGGTGGCGACGAGTAGGCGGGCGGTCGCGGTTAACGGGTCGCGGAGGAGGTCGGTGGCGATGTCGGCGGGCCTGCGGTAGGCGGCTTCGACGTCGGAGCCGGCGTGGCCCATCAGCCGGACGGTTCGCATGTGCAGGAATGCCGGCTTGCGGTGCTCGCGCACCCAGGCGGCGGCCGCGGTCGACGTGGTCAGTGCGTCAACGGGATCGCAGCCGTCGGCGCCGAAATACTCCAGGCCCGCGCGGGAGCCGTAGGCCTGCTGGATCCAATCCGCCGGGGTTGGCACGCTGATTCCAATGCCGTTGTCCTCGCACAGGAACAGGATTGGCAGCGGAACGCCTTGGCGCGCAGTGTGAATCGCCGCATTGATGGCGCCTGCGGCGGTGGAGTGATTGGCCGAGGCATCGCCGAAACTGCAGAGCACCACCGCATCCGAGGGCCATTCACTCGAAACACCCAGCCGCGCTGCGCGATCGATCGCGAAGGCGAGGCCGACGGCACGGGGGAGGTGGGAGGCAATGGTCGAGGTCTGCGGAATGATGGCGGCGGGCTTGCTGCCGAATACCTTGTGCCGCCCACCGGAAATCGGATCCGCCGCCGCCGCGACGATGCCGAGCAGCACGTCGCGGATCGGGTCGAGACCGGGCACCTGCCGGGTGCGCTGCACGAAGAACGCGCCGGACCGATAGTGCAGCAGCGCGGGATCGGTCACCCGAAGCGCTAGCCCGAGCGCGGCGTTCCCTTCATGCCCCGACGACCCGATGCTGTAAAACCCACGCTTACTCGCACCTAACTGCCGAGCCGCCAGATCCAGTTGCCGACTCGTCGCCTGTGACTCGAACAACTCCAGCAGGATCGCACCGGTGATCCCGGGCGCGATGTCGTCCACCACCGCCTGCCCCGGCGTCAGCGCACCCACCGCCGCCCGAAACCGATCGTCAAGAACCTTGCCCGGGCTGGATCCGGGGTTCGCGTCCCGCTCACTCATTCGCGCCAGCTTATCGGTCATCCGGTGATTTTGCGCGCCATCGGCGCTTCGGCCGGACTAATTCCCGTGCACAGCGCTGATGTAATGTGAATGGTTGGCAATGAGGGCTGGATACCGAACAGGTTCGCGGCGCTGGAGACACCAGCCCCTGCCCTCGGCCATAGCCAACTCACACCGGACGGCAACTCCCAGTCGGTCGCCGAATAGGGACACCCTGGCGGCCCCACACGATGTCTTCCGCCACGAGGTCCCGTTCGGCGCGACCGGCAGCCCGGGTTTGGTGCGCCGAACGGGACATGGTGGCGTGCTCACCCGGCGTTTTCCGCCACCATGTCCCGTTCGATAAGTGCCAGCCCTGGAGGGATGCGTCGAGCGGGGGCCTAGCCGGAGCTTGCGCTGGCGCCGAGTTGGCCGCAGCGGCACCGTTTTCTCGACACCTGTTCGACGACCGGCGCCTGTGGTGGGCAAGCCCAAGGGGGACGGGTGGGGGGCGGGACTCGATGTTTTCGCCGCCAAGTCCCGTTCGGAGATCGGCAGTCGGGGGTTGAACGGGACATGGTGGCGTGCTCACTCGGCGTTTTCCGCCACCATGTCCCGTTCGATAAGTGCCAGCCCTGGAGGGCTGCGTCGAGCGGGGACCTAGCCGGAGCTTGCGCTGGCGGCCGCCGAGTTGGCCGCAGCCGCACCGTTTTTCGAGACCTGTTCGGCGAGCTGGCGCCTGGGTGGTGGGCCGAGGGGGACGGGTGGCGGGCTGGACTCGATGTTTTCGCCACTAGGGCCCGTTCGGTGATCGGCAGTTCGGGGTTTGGTGCGTTGAATGGGACATGGTGGCGCGCTTACTTGGCGTTTTCCGCCATCATGTCCCGTTCGGTGATCGGCAGTCCGGGGTTTGGCGCGTTGAACGGGACATGGTGGCGGGTTCACTCGGTGTGTTCCGCCGCTATGTCCCGTTCGGCGACCGTTGGTCCGGGGTTGGTGGGCTGAGGGGCGTGGTGGTGGGCTGGTCGGTGTTTCGCCACCAGGCCCGTTCGGTGATCAGCAGCGCGAGGTCGGTGCGGTCAACGGGACATGGTGGCGGGCTTACTCCGTGTTTCCCGCCACCACGTCCCGTCCGGTGGGCGGCAGCCTTGGAGCGGTGGGTCGAGTGGGACCTTGCTGGCTTTTGTACTGGTGGCCGACGCAGTTGGCCACGCCCGCACTGTTTCTCGAGCTCCGTACCCGGCCGGTCTCGGGAAGGGGGAGGATTCGCCCTGCGAGCACGGCCCGAACGTGTCGCTCAGTCCGGCAGCTGCAACCCTGATGCCGCGTCTTGGTCCAGTAGCCAGGTGGTGGATTCGAGGCCAACCGCACCTGCGGAGGGGATCTCGACCGGGTCCGCGCCGGAGATGGCGGCCGCGGACGCTTCGGCCTTGGCCGCCCCGCCGACGACCAGCACCACGTGGCGGGCGCGGCGGATGGCGGGGAGGGTGAGGGTGACTCGGACCGGCGGCGGCTTCGGCGAATTCGTCACGGCGACAACGAGTTCGTGCTCCTCGCGGACCGCGTCGGTGTGCGGGAACAGCGAATTGATGTGTCCTTCGCCGCCCATGCCGAGCAGGTGCAGGTCGAAGGCGCCGTGTTCGGCGAGGTAAGCGTGTACGGCCGTGGAGTATTCGGCGGCGGCCTCGATGGGGTCGGGGTATTCGCCGTCGGAGGCCGCGACCTGGTGCACGCGAGCCGGGTCGACCGGGACATGGTCGAGCAGGGCCTGGTGCGCCTGGAGGTCGTTGCGTTCCGCGTCCTCTGCGGGCACGAAACGCTCGTCGCCCCAGAAGAAGTCGACGTTGGACCAGTCGATGTCGCCGGGGGACTTGCGAACCAACTCGAGCAGCCCGATGCCGGTGCCACCGCCGGTCAGCACGACCGACGCGGTACCGCGCTCGGTCTGGGCGGCGACGACGACCTCGACGAACCGGGCCGCCGCAGCGGCAATCAGCGATTCGGTATCGATGTGGACTTCGACTGTGTCACTAGCGGACTCACTCATAGGTCACCCTCTCGATTCCGGCGAGCGCCTCAGCGTAGATCTCATCCGCGTCCAGCCTGCGCAGTTCCTCGGCGAGGCAGTCGCGAGTTTCCCGGCGCGCCAACGCGATTCGCTGATCCGGATCGCCGGTGCGGGTGAGCGTCGCGGTGCGCCCGGTCTGCGGCCGTTCGATGGTGACCGACACCGACGGGCGGTGGATCTCCACCCGCAGCGCACCGGCGCGGCGGACCACCGGGCAACCGAGACGGATGGCGAGCCAACCGGCCAGGGTGTCCAGCGCCGGTTCGTCGCGCAACCCGGACACCAGCACCGAATCCACCGGCTCGAAGGGCGGCTCGTCCAGCGCGGCGGCCAGCAGTGCACGCCAGTAGGTGATTCGGCTCCACGCGAGATCGGTGTCGCCGGCCGCGTAGGAGGCGAGCCGCTTCTTGATCGCGGCCTGCGGATCGGCGGCGAAGGTGGCGTCGGTGATGCGGCGAGTGGCCAAGCGCCCCACCGAATCCTTGGACGGGAACTCCGGGGCGCCACGCGGCCACCAGGCCACCACGGGGGTGTCCGGCAACAGGAATGGGATGACGACGCTGCTCTCGTGGTTGATCAGCTCACCCTGCAGCCGCAGCACGATCACCTCGGCCGCGCCCGCGTCGCCGCCGACCCGGATCTGGGCGTCGAGGCGAGTCTCGGCGTCCCGGTCACCGCGCGCCAAAACGACCACCCGGCAAGGGTGTTCGCGGCTGGCATCGTTGGCGGCGTCGATGGCGTCCTCGGCCTCCGAGCTGTCCAGCGTGCACACCACCAGGGTGAGCACCCGCATCATGGTGATCACGCCGTTGCTCTCGCGCAGCTGCACGATGCGCTTGGTGACCTCGCCGGTCGTGGTGTTCGGAATGTCGATGATCATGGCCGCCGCCATTCGCGCCCGGTGCGGGCGAGCATCTCGTCGGCCGACGACGGACCCCAGGTGCCCGCCTCGTACGGTTCGGGTTTACCTTCTTCGGCCCACCGCTCGAGCACCGGATCCAGGATGCCCCAGGACAATTCGACCTCCGCGTTCACCGGGAACAGCGACGGCACCCCGAGTAGCACGTCGAGGATCAGGCGTTCGTAGGCCTCGGGGGAGGACTCGGTGAACGCCTCGCCGTAGCTGAAATCCATGTTGACGTCGCGCACTTCCATGCTCGACCCTGGCACCTTCGAGCCGAACCGGGTGGTGATGCCCTCGTCCGGCTGCACCCGGATCACCAGCGCGTTCTGACCGAGATCCTCGGTCATGGTCTGGTCGAACGGCAGGTGCGGCGCTCGCTTGAACATCACCGCGATCTCGGTGACCCTGCGCCCCAACCGTTTTCCGGTGCGCAGGTAGAACGGCACGCCTGCCCAGCGGCGGGTGTCGACCTCCAGGGTGATCGCGGCGTAGGTCTCGGTGCGCGATTCCGGATCGAAACCCTCCTCGTTGAGCAGGCCGACCACCTGCTCGCCGCCCTGCCAGCCGTCCGCGTACTGCCCGCGTGCGGTGGTCTCGTCCAGCGGCTCAACGAGTTTCGTGGCGGAGAGCACCTTGATCTTCTCTGCCTGCAGCTGCTTGGGCTGGAAGCTGATCGGCTCCTCCATCGCGGTGAGCGCGAGCAGTTGCAGCAGGTGGTTCTGGATCACGTCCCGCGCCGCGCCGATGCCGTCGTAATAGCCTGCGCGCCCGCCTAATCCGATGTCCTCGGCCATGGTGATCTGCACATGGTCGACGTAGTTGGCGTTCCAGATCGGGTCGTAGAGCTGGTTGGCGAAGCGCAGCGCCAGAATGTTCTGCACCGTCTCTTTGCCGAGGTAGTGGTCGATGCGGAAGACCGTCTCCTCCGGGAACACCCCGTTGACCAGCGCGTTGAGCTCCTGGGCGCTTTCCAGGTCGTGCCCGAACGGCTTCTCGATCACCACCCGACGCCACGGCTTACGCCCTGCGGTGTCGGTGGTGGACGGCTGCGCGAGCCCGTGCTCGGACAGCTGGTTGAGCACCACCGGGAACATGTTCGGCGGAATCGACAGGTAGAAGGCGTGATTGCCGCCGGTGCCGCGGTCCTTGTCCAGCTTCGCCAGGGTGTCGGCGAGGGTGGCGAAGGCCGTGTCGTCGTCGAAACTGCCCTGCACGAACCGGATTCCCTCGGCCAGGTGGTCCCAGACCTCCTGCCGGAACGGCGTGCGGGCGTGCGACTTCACCGCGTCGAGCACCACCTTGGCGAAATCCTCATCCGCGTAATCTCGCCGGGCAAAGCCGACCAGCGCGAAACCCGGGGGCAGCAGCCCCCGGTTCGCGAGGTCATAGATGGCCGGCATCAATTTCTTCCGGGACAGGTCACCGGTGACACCGAAGATCACCATGCTGCACGGGCCCGCGATGCGCGGTACCCGCTTGTCCCGCTCGTCGCGCAGCGGGTTCTGCCAGGTCGGGGTTTTGGGGCCGGCCATCGTTGTCAGTTGTTCCCGGCCGCTGCGGACAACTCCTCCGTGGTGGCGGAAAGCAGTTCCGCCCACGACTTCTCGAACTTGTCCACGCCCTCGGTCTCCAATACCTGGAACACGTCGTCGAGGTCGATGCCGACAGCGGAGAGCTTGTCGAACACCTCCTGCGACGCCGCGGCGGTGCCGCTGAGCGTGTCGCCGCGGATCTCGGCGTGATCGGCGACCGCCTCGAGGGTCTTCTCCGGCAGCGTGTTCACCGTGTTGGCGCCGACCAGCTCGGTGACGTACATGACGTCGGAGTACTCCGGGTTCTTGACGCCGGTCGAAGCCCACAGCGGCCGTTGACGATTCGCGCCCGCCGCACCGAGGTGGTTGTAGGTGGAGGTGTGCGCGCCACCGTCGAACACGTCCTGATATTCGGCATAGGCCAAGCGCGCGTTGGCGATTCCGGCCTGGCCGCGCAGCGCGAGCGCCTCGTCGGTGCCGATCGCCTCCAGCCGCTTGTCGATCTCGGTGTCCACCCGGGACACGAAGAACGAAGCGACCGAATGGATTTTGCCCAGATCGTGGCCCGCGGTCTTGGCGGCGCGCAGGCCGTCGAGGTAGGCGCCCATGACCGCGCGGTAACGCTTGACGGAGAAAATCAGCGTCACGTTCACGCTGATGCCCTCGGCGATCACCTTGGTGATCGCGGGCAGGCCCGCCTCGGTGGCCGGGATCTTGATGAACAGGTTCGGCCGGTCGACGGTCTTCCACAGGTCGATCGCCTGCGCGAGGGTCTTGTCCGCGTCGAAGGCGAAACGCGGGTCGACCTCGATGGAGACCCGGCCGTCGACGCCGTTGGACGCCTCGAACGTGCCGGTGAACAGGTCACACGCGGCGCGCACGTCGTCGGTGGTGATGGTGCGGATCGCGGCATCGGCGTCCGCGCCCTGGGCGGCAAGCTCTTTGAGCTGTCCGTCGTAGGCGTGGCCCTTGCTCAGCGCACCCTGGAAGATCGTCGGGTTGGTGGTGACCCCGACGACGTTGCGGGTCTCGATCAGCTCGGTCAGGTTGCCGGACTGGATCCGGTCCCTGGACAGGTCGTCCAGCCATACGGACACACCTGCCGCGGAGAGGGCGGTGGTATTCGCGTTCTGTGCCATGAGCGCTTATCCCTTCACGTTCTCGAGTGCGCGCTGCGCGGAGGCAACGACGTTGTCCGGAGTGAAGCCGAACTCGCGGAACAGAGTCTTGTAATCGGCGGACGCACCGAAGTGCTCGATCGAAACCGTCTCGCCCGCGTCACCGACGAACCGGTGCCACGGCATCGAGATGCCGGCCTCGACGGCGACCCGAGCGCGGATCGCGGGCGGGAGCACCTCGTCCCGGTACGCCTTGTCCTGCGCGTCGAACCACTCCACACACGGCATCGAGACCACCCGGGTGCCGATGCCTTGCGACTCCAATGTAGTCCTGGCGTCGACGGCGAGCTGAAGCTCGGAACCGGTAGCGATCAGGATCACCTGCGGAGTGCCGGTGGATGATTCGGCAAGGATATAGCCGCCCTTGGCGACGCCCTCGTAGCTGGTGCCCTCCTGGACCGGCAGATCCTGGCGGGTCAGCGCGAGCGCCGACGGGCCGTCCTGGTGCGGCAGCTCGGAGACGGAGAAGTGCGAGGTGTGCTCGCTGCTGTCACGCTCGAGGATGGTGCGCCACGCGTAGGTGGTCTCGTTGGCGTCGCCGGGGCGAACGACATTGAGGCCGGGGATGGCGCGCAGCGCGGCGAGATGCTCGATCGGCTGATGCGTCGGGCCGTCCTCACCGAGGCCGATGGAGTCGTGCGTCCACACATAGATCGCGGGCACCCGCATCAGCGCGGCCAGGCGCACCGCGGGGCGCATGTAATCGCTGAACACCAGGAAGGTGCCACCGTACGGACGGGTCGGGCCGTGCAGCGCGATGCCGTTGAGGATCGCGCCCATGGCGTGCTCACGCACACCGAAGTGCAGGGTGCGGCCGTACGGGTTGGCCTTCCACATGCCGGTGGAGATCGATTCCGGGCCGAAGCTGCCCTCGCCGGACATGGTGGTGTTGTTGGATTCGGCGAGGTCGGCCGAGCCGCCCCACAGTTCCGGCAGCACCGAGGCCAGCGCGGCGAGCACCTTGCCGGAGGCCTTGCGGGTCGCGACGCCCTTCGGGTCCGGCTCGTAGGTCGGCAGACTGTCGGCCCAGCCCTTGGGCAGGTCGCGCTTGGCGAGCCGGTCGAACAGGGTCTTGTTCTCCGGGTTGGCCTGCGCCCACGCGTCGAACTGCTGCTGCCACTCCTGATGCGCCTGCTTGCCGCGCTCGATGGCCTTGCGGGTGTGCTCGATGACCTCGGCGGACACCTCGAAGGTCTGCTCCGGGTCGAAGCCGAGGATCTTCTTGGTGGCGGCCACTTCGTCGGCACCGAGGGCGGCACCGTGCGCGGCGCCGGTGTTCATCTTGTTCGGCGCCGGGTAGCCGATGATGGTGCGCAGCACGATGATCGACGGCTTGCCGGTCTCCGCCTTGGCCGCGGCCAGCGCCGACTCGATGGCGACGACATCCTCGCCACCCTCGACCACCTGGACATGCCAGCCGTACGCCTCGTAGCGCTTGGCGACATCCTCGTCGAACGCGATGGTGGTGTCGTCCTCGATGGAGATCTTGTTGTCGTCGTAGATCAGCACGAGGTTGCCGAGCTGCTGGGTGCCCGCGAGCGAGGACGCCTCGGAGGTGACGCCCTCCTCCATGTCACCGTCGGAGGCGATCACGTAGATGAAGTGATCGAACGGGCTGGCGCCTGCCGCCGCGTTCGGATCGAACAGGCCGCGTTCGCGGCGGGCCGCCATCGCCATGCCGACTGCGGAGGCCAAGCCCTGACCAAGCGGGCCGGTGGTGATCTCGACGCCGTCGGTGTGCCGGAACTCGGGGTGACCAGGGGTGAGCGAGCCCCACTTGCGCAGGTTCTTCAGATCATCCAGCTCCAGGCCGAAACCGGCCAGGTACAGCTGGATGTACTGGGTGATGCTGGAGTGACCGCAGGACAACACGAAACGGTCCCGGCCGACCCAGCTCGGATCGCTCGGGTCGATCCGCATGGTGCGCTGGTAGAGGGAGTACGCCAGCGGCGCCAGGCTCATCGCGGTGCCCGGGTGCCCGTTTCCGGCGTTCTGCACCGCGTCCGCGGCGAGCACTCGGATCGTGTCGACGGCCTTGGTGTCCAGATCCGTCCAGTCGTCCGGGTGATTCGGCTGAGTGAGGGCGCGGATGTCGTCTGTGACTGACACGACCGAGGTTCTCCTGACATTGGTTTCGTCGACGGCGGCAACACTGGCGGCGGTGAACGCACGGCAGCGCGCGTGCTTACCGGGTGTGTACCCAACCACCCTAGTTGTGCCCGCTCAGCAGTACGAGAGGAACCCTGTGTTTATTGGCCGCGCGGGCGCGGCGGGTTCGCGGCCCGTGTCTCAGCATCGCGTTAGCGATTCGATGAGGGGTGGTGGTCGGGCGACGGGTGGGCCGCGGGGGGGGGGGCGGGGGTGCAGGACGTCAGGGCGCGCGGGGTGGGGGGACGGAGGGTCCCGGCG
>NZ_JBITEM010000021.1:48132-154620 GCF_044455225.1 Nocardia sp. NPDC051321
CGCGCGTCCGAGCTGTCGAGACTCGCGCCTGCGGCGCATGCGCTTCGACAGCTCGGACGCGCGACGGGCCGCGAACGCGCTCGTATGACTCGCTTTGTGCGGGGCGGGTTGGGGCGATATGTCACGAGGGGGTTCGCTACAGGAGTGTGTGCTGCCGCGCGGTGCGTATTGCCCCGTGTGCTGGACCACATTTCGGAACTTGTTGCGTGGGGCTATGCGCGGAGCAGGGTCGGCGGGGGTCTACCATCCTCTGTAGTAGTAGCCGCGCCGCACGGCCGAAGGGGCGCCGAGGCGGGCGAAGGTCCAGCTCTCGCGCATCCAGGTCGGCGGGACCGAGCGCGCTGCTTGGTCCATGCCGGATGCGATGCACAGCGTGCGAGGAGAAACAGTGCGGATTGGGCAACAGCCGGGTGGCAATGACGCGCACGGCTCCGCTCCCACGGTGCTGGCCGACCGGTTCACGGGTCCTGGCCTGCCGTCCCGACTGACCCGGCGGGTGCTCGCGTACATCGCGCTCACCAAGCCGCGGGTCATCGAACTGCTGCTGGTCGCGACGATTCCGACGATGCTGCTCGCCGACCGCGGGCACATCGACATCCGCCTCATCCTGGTCACCCTTTTCGGTGGCTGGATGGGCGCGGCCAGCGCGAACACCCTGAACTGCGTCGCCGACGCCGATATCGACAAGGTGATGAAGCGGACCGCGAAGCGCCCGCTGGCCAGGGAGGCGGTGCCCACCTCGCACGCCTTCGTGTTCGGTGTGCTGCTCGGCCTGGCCTCGTTCGCCTGGTTGTGGTGGCAGGCGAATCTGCTCAGCGGCGTGCTGGTGGTCGCGACGATCCTGTTCTACGTCTTCGTCTACACCCTCGGTCTCAAGCGCCGCACCTCACAGAACGTGGTGTGGGGCGGCGCCGCGGGCTGCATGCCCGCCCTGGTCGGCTGGTCCGCGGCCACCGGCGGCATCGGCTGGCCGGCGATCGCGCTGTTCGGTGTCATCTTCTTCTGGACGCCGCCGCACACCTGGGCGCTGGCCATGCGCTACAAGGAGGACTACCGCGCGGCGGGCGTCCCGATGCTGCCGGTGGTGGCGACCGAGCAGGTGGTGACCAAGCAGATCGTCATCTACACCTGGCTCACCGTGCTCACCACGCTCGCATTGGTCCCGGCGACCGGCGTGGTCTACGCGGCCGTTGCGCTGGTGGCCGGAGCGTGGTTCCTGCTGATGGCGCACCAGCTCTACTCCGGCGTGCGGCGCGGTGAGTCGGTGAAGCCGCTGCGGTTGTTCTTGCAGTCGAACAACTATCTCGCCGTGGTGTTCTGCGGCCTCGCGGTGGATTCGGTGCTCGGCTGGGACACGATCGGCAGTCTGTTCTAAGCGCACGGATCCGATAGCGCGTCCCTCCTGCGCCGGGATTTGCCGACGAATTCGTGAGCGGCAGGACGAGATGTCCGCGGCAGTTCAGGCGCGGTGGCCGAGGTAGCCGTCGGGACGGATCCGGACGCGAGTACCGGGCTCGGCGGCATACGCGGTGAACGCGTGGCCTTCGATATCGATGACGTGCCGCTCGGACGCCGCGGTGCCGGGGCGGACCACTACGTAGACCGCCACGCCCGGTTCCTCCGGAAGTTCACCGGCCTCGCCGAAGCACAGCACCGTCGCGTGCGGACCACGGAACAGGTCGAACAAGCGAATCGGGTTGCCTGCCATGTCTTTCAGCGGTGCGTCGGGAGCGCGATCGCCCGCGACGAGCGGCCGGTGGTCGTTGATGTCGCGGTAGCTGATGTCGAGCTGCTGGGTTTCCGGGCCGCGTTCCATCGCGTCTTCGGCACCGTCGACCAGTTTGTCCAGCAATGCCGAGCTCACGCCGAGCACCCGGGCGGCGACCGTTCGGCGCTCGGATTCGTAGCTGTCCAACAGTGATTCGTCACCGTGCAGCGCGGCGGCCAGCTTCCATCCGAGGTTGTACGCGTCCTGGATGCCCGTGTTCATGCCCTGCCCGCCGGTGGGCGGATGCACGTGCGCCGCGTCGCCGGCCAGGAAGACGCGTCCGTCGCGGAACCGTTCGGCCAGCCGGACATTCGGCCGCCACACCGTCACCCAGGTCAGGTCGGTCAGCGTGATGTCGGTGCGGCCGGAGTAGCGGTCGACATACTCCTGGAGGACGGCGAGAGTCGGCTCGGCATCGCCGGTCAGCGGGGCCGCGAACTGGAACTGGTGTCCACCGGGCAAGGGGGACATGGCGATTCCCTCCATCGGCCGATCGGCCCCGGCGAACCAGTAGCCGAACTCGTGGTCGAGTGCGTCGGCCCGGACATCGCCGAGCAGGATCCGCAGTGATTCGTCGGTGCTGCCCTCGAACGCGATGCCGAGCGCCTTACGTACCGTGCTGCTGCCGCCGTCTGCGCCGACCAGGTAGGCGGCGCGGACGGTCTCGTCGACGCCGTCGCGGGTCAGCGTCGCGGTGACGCCGGTCGCGTCCTGTGCGAATTGCGCCAGGGCCGTGCCGAGTTCGACACGCACACCGAATTCGGCGAGTCGATCGCGCAGGATCGCCTCGGTCCTGGACTGCCCGAGCACCCACGGATTGGGGTAGGGGAGTGCGGGCGTCGGCGCGATCGGCTCCCACATCCGGCGCTCACCGGCGAACTCGCCGCCGAGGTAGGCCCGCATGATCGGCACCGGGATGCCCGCGGCCAGTACCGCGTCCAGCACGCCGAGGTCGTCGAACACCTCCAGGGTGCGGGGCTGGATGCCGTCGCCGCGCGAGCCTGCGAAGAACTCGGTGGCCTGGTCGATGACGCGCACCGGGATATTCCGGCGGGCCAGATCGAGGGCGAGGGTCAGGCCGGTGGGTCCGGCACCGGCGACGAGTACCTGGTTCTGCACGATTTCTCCTAGATGAACCAACATTCAATGAATTCTGATTCAGTATTGGAGTTGGTACGTTCCCTGTCAAGGAGGTGGGTGCAGGTGTCGATGAGTCGCAAGGAGAAGTCGGCCGAGACCGAGCTCGCGCTGAAGGCGGCGGCCCTACGGCTGTTCGCGGAGCGTGGCTACCTGAACACCAAGATCGTCGACATCACGACCGCGGCCAATCGCGCGGCCGGGTCGTTCTACAACCATTTCGCGAGCAAGGAAGAACTACTCCAGGCGCTGCTGAACGACGTCGCGGCAGCGGGTGATGTGACGGCGGAAGGCCCCGACCACAGCCCGGACTTCACCGATCCGGCGGCGATCCGCTTCCACGTCGAGGGGTACTGGGTCGCGGCGAGGCAGCACTGGGCGGTATTTCGATCGATCCAGCAAGCGGCTCTGGTCAACGACGAATTCGCCAGGCAGGCGGGGCAATTCGCGATTCAGCAGCGACGCGACATCGCCGATCATCTGGACGGGTTCGGTCCGCGTGGGCTCACCTTGCCGAGCACGCCGGATGCGAGCCTGGCCATGATGTTCTTGCTCACCACCGGCATGGTGCAGGCCGTCGAAGAAGGCACCGTCGAACTGACCGACAAGCAGGCGGTAGAAGCTTTGACCCGCTTCATCTACCGAGGTCTCACCGGGCTCGACTACTAACGCGGCGGGTTAGGGGATCAGGACGATCGAGCCGGTTGTCTTGCGGGCCTCGAGGTCGCGGTGGGCGCGTTCGGCCTCGGCGAGGGGGTAGGTTTCGCCGACCAGGATGCGTAGGGTGCCTTCGGCGATGGCGTTGAAGACATCCGTTGCGCGCCAGGTCAATTCGGCGCGGTCGCGGGTGTAGAAGGCGAGACTGGGGCGGGTGACGAAGAGGGAACCCGCGCCGTTGAGGCGCTGCAGGTCGAAGGGCGGGACGGGGCCGCTGGCCGCGCCGAAGAGGGCGAGCATGCCGCGCACGCGCAGCGACGCGAGACTCGCCTCGAAGGTGGACGCGCCGACTCCGTCGTAAACGGCGGCGACGCCGACGCCGTTGGTGAGCGCGCGGACGTGGTCGGCGAGGTTGTCGTCGTAGCGCAGCACCTCGGCGGCGCCCGCCTCGCGGGACAACTTTTCCTTCGCGTCGGTGGACACCGTGCTGATCACCCGGGCGCCGCGGGCCACGGCGAGCTGGGTCAGGATCAGGCCGACGCCGCCCGCGCCCGCATGCACGAGGACAGTCTCGCCGGGCTCAGGTGTGTAGATCGATTCGAGCAGGTAGTGCGCGGTCATCCCTTGAAGCAACGCGGAGGCGGCGACCGGCGGCTCGACATCGTCATGCACCTGGATGGCGACTGCGGCGTTCACCGCGACCTTCTCGGCGTAACTGCCGGGTCCAGTCGCCCAGGCCACCCGGTCGCCGACCGCGAACTCGGTGACAGCCGCGCCGACCTGAGAGACCACACCGGTGGCCTCGGAGCCGGGGATGTAGGGCACGGCTTGCGGATAACGCCCGGTGCGAATGTAGGTGTCGATGTAGTTGATGCCGACCGCTTGTACGTCGACGAGCAGCTGATCAGGGCCGATTTGTGGGTCTGGCACATCGACGTACCGCAGTACTTCGGGACCACCGTGTTCGGACACCTGGATCGCACGCATGAGTTCTGTTCTACACCCACTCGGCATGGGCGTCCGATCCGGAGGAGGGCCTGCGCGCGCCGACAATCCGGCACGGGGACTGGACCGTTTCCTACTGGTCGGTAAACTACGGTCCATGAGTGCTCATGCCGCCACGGCCCCAGTGAAGTTGTCGGGCGCCCTCGTGGAGTCCGTCAAGGGATTCGTCGCCGATCACGACGGTTCGGCCACCGCCGTGCTGCAGCCGGTCGGCCGCGCCGGTGTCCGCGTGACGCTGGTCGGTGCCGACGGCATCCTCGGCGACCGCGTCGTCGCCGACCTGGCGACCGCGAAGGAGCTCGTCGCCACCGTCGACGGCCTCACCGAGGCCGACGAGTGGGACCGCGAGCTCACCTCGATCGTCACCCCGCGCAAGTCGCACTGGACCAAGATGGCGGGCTGGGTAGCCCGGCAGAAGAAGTTCCCCAAGGCGCGCAACGAGAGCTGAGCGATGCGCGGAACACGACTGGTCGGCGCGGCGCTGCTGGCCGGGACAGTCCTTGTCGCACCGGCGATTCCGGCCGGAGCCGAGCCGAATGCCCTGCGCGTGTGCACGCCGGGGGACTATCCGCCGTATGCGATCGCCGAGGGGGCGGGCGAATATCGGGGCGTAGACATCGATCTGGCGCGCGGCTTCGCCGAGGTCCTCCGCCGACCGGCCGAATTCGTTCCGGTCACTTGGGCGACCCTGAGGACGGATTTCGCTGAGCGACAGTGCGATATCGCCGTCGGCGGCATCTCCGACTCGCCCGCCCGCCGCGCCTTCGCCGACTTCTCGATCACCTACGGCACCGACGGCAAGACGCCGATCACCCGGCGCGGCAACGACACCGACTACTCGACGATCGAGCAGATCAACCGCCCCGAGGTGCGGGTGATCGCGAACCGCGGCGGCACCAACGAGGAGTTCGCCCGCAAGAACTTCCCCGACGCCCAACTCACCCTCTGGCCGGAGAATCTCACCATCTTCGACGAGGTCGAACAGGGCCGAGTCGACGTCTTCGTCACCGACGGCGTCGAGGGCCGCTACCGCGTTCGTCAACACCCCGCC
This sequence comes from Nocardia sp. NPDC051321, assembly GCF_044455225.1. Lineage (NCBI taxonomy): Bacteria > Bacillati > Actinomycetota > Actinomycetes > Mycobacteriales > Nocardiaceae > Nocardia > Nocardia sp. NPDC051321. Next base: position 53,751 of record NZ_JBITEM010000021.1, read on the forward strand.
CTCCAGGTCCTGCACCCCGACAAGCCATTCGACTCGTTCGGCAAGGTGCTGCTGATCCGCAAGGACGCCCCACTTCTGTCCACCGCGCTCAACGCTTGGCTAGCAACACAACTCGCCACAGGCGGCGTAGACCACCTATTCGCCCAGTGGATCGGTCCGAACCCGACCGCCCCCGTCGGCTGACCCCGTATCGGTTTTGTAAAAATGCTTGCGGCAGGGGATTCGGTGGGGTCACCGTGAAGGGTCGAACTGCGGCGGGGTCGGAGGAGTGGTGGCGACAGATGTAATCGGCAAGATTGCGCGCGTGACCGCGGCAATCCGGCCGGACCATCTCGGTGAGGTGGTGATCGAGGTGCGGGCGGGGACCGAACGATTCCTGGCGCGGGCCGCCGACGGGACGACAACCATTCCGAAGCACACCCAGGTTCTCGTGACGGGGAGCCTGGGCGGGCGCACGGTCGAAGTCACTCCCTGGAAATGAAGGTGCATCATGGACGTCCAACTTTTGGTCGTCATCGGGTTCGTCGTCGTCGCTCTTATCGCATTGGCCGTGCTGTTCCGCCTGTCCTGGCGGGTCGCGGAACCCGATGAGGCACTGATTATTTCGGGTTTCCGCGCGGGTGAAGGACCATCAGGGGTCGGCGAGAGCATGGGCTTCCGGATCGTCACCGGCCGCGGCTGCTTCGTCATGCCCGGCCTCACCAAGGTGCGCTTCATTTCGCTGGAAGCACACGAGAGCCAGATCCAGGTGCCGTGCGTGAGCCAGCAGAAGATCAACCTGCAACTCGGCGGGGTGGTGGTGTACAAGATCGGCGACGACTACCGGTCCATCGCCAACGCGGCGCGCCGCTTCCTGGATCGTCCGGCCGAGGAGCTGGAAACCAAGGTGCAGAACGTGTTTGTCGGGCACCTGCGGGCCATCGCGGGCTCGATGACCGTCGAGGACATGATCAGCGATCAGGACAAGTTCTCCGAGCAGGTGCGTGACCGGTGCTCACAGGAGATGGAGTCCTTCGGCCTGGTAATCGACAGTTTCCAGATCCAATCGATCGCCAGTGGCTCCAATTACATTGCCAACCTGGCGATTCCGCATCAGGCGGCGGTCGAGCAGAAGGCGCGGATCGCGCGGGCCAACGCCGACCGGGAGGCCATCGAGCAGGAGCAGGCGGCGCAGCGGCAGATCGCGCTCGCTATGCGCGACACCCAGATCAAGAAGGCGGAGTATCAGGCCGAGATCGACAGCGCCAGTCAGGAAGCCGCACAGCAGGGCCCGCTCGCGGAGGCCACGGCGCGGCAGGCGGTGGTCGAGGTGGCGACGAAGGTCTCCCAGCTGGAAGCGCAGCAGATGGAACAGCAGCTGCAGGTGGACGTGCGCAAGCCCGCCGACGCCGAGGCCTACCGGCAGACAACCCTCGCGACCGCCAACCGCGACGCCAGGATCAGCCAGGCCGAGGCCGATGCCCAGGAAACCAGGTTGCGCGCGGAAGCCGCTGCGGCACAGACGAAGATGCAGGCCCTCGCCGAGGCGGAGTCGATCAAGCTGCGCGCGGCGGCACAGGCCGACGCCACCCGCCTGGCCGGCCAAGCGGAAGCCGACGCGATCAAGGCACGCGGCCTGGCCGAGGCGGACGCGGTCCGCGCGCACATGGCAGCCGAGGCTGCGGGTATCCAGCTGCGGTCCGAGGCGATGAGTCAGAACCAGGAGGCGGTGATCGCCCAGCAGATCGCCGAGAAACTGCCGCAGATCGTCGCGGCGGCCGCGGCCCCGTTCGAGCACATCGACAGTTTCACCGTGCTCAACGGTGCCCAGGGGGTGACCTCGGCGCTCGCCGAGATCATTCAGCAGGCGGGCGCGCTCACCTCGATGGCCCGTGAATCACTGGCCCCGGCAATGACTTCCGGCGTCAAGCCGGCGGAGAACGGCCAGGTCGGTGCCGACCGGCCGTAGTAGCTCGGCGACTTCGCGCTGACTGCGGAGTCATTCGGCAGAACCTGGTGCGCGACGCTCAATATTCGCCGCGTACCAGGTTTTTCGGCTCTTCGCCCGCGATGAAGCGGATGATCTCCGCGCGGACGACGGCGTAGCCGCGTTCGTAACTGCCGGTGCTGCTGCCGCCGACGTGCGGGGTGAGTAGCAGGTTCGGCGCGGTCCATAGCGGGTGGCCCGGTGGGAGCGGTTCGGGGTCGGTGACGTCCAGCGCGGCGCGCAGTCGGCCCGATTGCAGTTCGGCGAGCAGGGCGTCGGTGTCGACGATCGGACCGCGCGCGATGTTGACCAGAATGGCGTTGTCGTCCATCGCGGCGAGGAACGCGGCGTCGACCATGCCGGTGGTCCGGGAAGTGACCGGGACAGTTAGCACGACGACGTCATGTCCGGGGATCAGGCCGGGTAGTTCGTCGACGCCGTGCACGCCATCGCGGGCCCGGCTGCCGACCAGGGTCACCGTGGTGTCGAAGCCGGTCAGCCTGCGGATCAATTCGGCGGCCAGGTCGCCCGCGCCGACCACCAGAATCCGTTTGCCGATCAGCGTCTCTGTCTGATGGAAGGTCCATTGCTGCGCGCGCTTGGCATCGGTAAAGCCGCCGAGTTCACGGTAGATATGCAAGAGCGCGGCCAGTACCCACTCGGCCGAGCTGCCGCCATGTGCGCCGCGTCCGGTGGATAGGCGCACCCCGTCGGGCAATTGGCTGATCCATCCTTCGGCGCCCGCGGTCATCGTCTGCACCAGTCGCAGCTTGGGCAGTCGGGTCAGGTCGACCGTGTCGGCCCGGGAAAGGAACTTGGGCACCAGCACTTCCGCGTGTTCCGCGCCGTCGGGCAGCGGCTCGCCCGCGCTGTATCGCACCAGTTGTACCCCGTCGATTCCGGACAGCGCCGCGACGCCATAGTCGTCCGGCACCAGAACAATGACCGCCATGCAGGCCAGGTTAGCGGCCCCGAGTGCGCCCGGCTCCGCCGGACTTTTTCCGGCCGGTCGGCCCGCGGAAACGCATTTGTCCGCAACTGTCTCAGTCGGTGGGCCGATCGGGCCGAAACGGCCGCAGAGTGACATATCAGTCGGTTAAATTAGGCCTCGCCGGGGGGAGCCGGTGGAATAGAGGTAGCTGTGGTCGTAGACAGGGTCGCTCGGGTGTCCGAGCCACTGGTGCGGTGGGGATTCGATCTCGTGCTGAAGAGTCTGCAGACCTTCGGCCGGACAATACAACTCGCGGCCGCCGCGTTCAGCTTCCTCGTCGGCGACCTCCTGAGGCTGCGCCATCCGTGGCGGGAGACGGTGCAGCAGGGCTGGTTCATCGTCAGCGTCACCGCCATTCCCGCTGTGCTGGTGGCGATTCCGTTCGGCGTGATCGTCTCGGTCCAGGTCGGCAGCCTGACCCAGCAGGTCGGCGCCACCTCGGTGGCCGGCGCGGCGGGCGGACTCGGCGTCATCCGGCAGGGCGCGCCGATGGTGACCGCGCTGCTGCTCGGCGGCGCGGCCGGGTCGGCGATCGCCTCGGATCTCGGGGCCCGCACGATCCGCGAGGAAGTAGACGCGTTGCGCACCATGGGAATCGACCCCGTGCGACGGCTGGTCACGCCGCGGCTTGCGGCGATGATCGTGCTGACGCCGCTGCTGTGCCTGCTGGTCATCTTCATGGGTGTGTTCACCGGTTACGTGGTGGCGGTGGGCTTCCAGGGGGTGACGCCGGGCAGCTACCTTTCCTCGTTCGCGGCCTTCGCGACCATGGCCGATCTCGCGGTGGCGATCGCGAAGTCGGTCGTATTCGGGGTGATCGTGCTGATCGTCGCCTGCCAGCGCGGGCTGGAGGCGACGCACGGGCCGAAGGGCGTCGCGAACGCGGTGAACGCGGCCGTGGTAATCGGCGTGATCGCCGCGTTCGGCGTGAATCTCGTAATCACCCAGCTGGTTTCGATGTTTCTGCCGCAAAAGGTGGGCTGATGACTGAAGTTCCCGCTCAGTATCGGCCGTTCGGCCGGGCCGGTCGCCTCGTCGAGCGCGGCGCGCGCGGACCCATGACCCTGTTCGAATCACTCGGCCACCAACTGACTTTCGTCATCCAGGTGCTCGCCGCGGTGCCGCACACGCTGCGCGCCTATCGCCGTCAGACCATGCTGATCCTCACCGATATCACTTGGGGCAGCGGCAATATCATCGTCGGTGGCGGCACCGTTGCGGTGCTGGTCTTCCTCGGCATCGCGGTCGGCGGCTCGATCGGCGTCGAGGGATTCACCGCGCTGAACATGGTCGGCATGGGTCCATTGACCGGATTCGTCTCCGCGTACGCGAACACCAGGGAGATGGCGCCGATGGTGGCCGCGATCGGTTTCGCGGCGCAGGCGGGCTGCCGGATGACCGCCGAGATCGGCGCAATGCGCATCTCCGAGGAGATCGACGCGCTGGAAGCCATTGGCATCCGGCCGATTCCGTTCGTGGTGAGCACCAGGGTGATCGCCGGGATGATCACCATCGTCCCGCTCTACCTGCTGACGCTGATCCTCAGCTACCTGTCCTGCGCGGTGGTCGTCAACGTGCTGCACGGTCAATCCTCGGGCACCTACTACCACTACTTCGACGCCTTCCTGCAACCCGGCGACGTGATCGCGTCGCTGATCAAGGCGACGGTCTTCGTGGTGATGATCATCCTGATCCACGGCTACCAGGGTTTCTACGCGACCGGTGGACCAGAAGGGGTCGGGCGCGCGTCGGGCCGGGCGATCCGGGCAAGCCTGGTACTCGTGGTGATCGCAGACATGATCATAACGATCGTCTTCTGGGGTCTCGATGTCGGAATCAAGATTTCGGGGTGACGCGTGCCGATATTCGTTGATCATTCGGGGCGCACCGCCGGGCGGTGGATGCTGCGGCTGCGCGGGCTGGTCGTCGCCGCGGTCATCCTGGTGGTGGCCGTGTTCACCACGCAATACGCGCAGGGCAAGTTCGCCGACACCTTCGCACTGACCATCGACGCGGCCACCCTCGGCGAGGGGCTCGCGCCGGGGGCGGAGGTGAAGTTCCGCGGCTTCGGGATCGGTACCGGGCGCAAGGTCGAGACCGTCGACTACGGGCACCAGCGCATCGAGTTGTCGCTGGATCGCACCCAGGCCGCCGCGCTCACCGACGACGTGTCGGCGCGGTTCACCTCGTCGAACATCTTCGGTTCCAGCGCAATCGAATTGGTGAACACCGGCAAGGGTGGGCGGCTACCGGAGAACACCACGCTGTTCATCGGCGCCAACGCGACCAACGCGACGGTGTCGAGCGTGTTCCGCAGGGCGGCGCGGTTGACCCAGGTGCTCGATTCCGACACCGTGCGCGCGCTGTTCGATCTGCTGCTGGACAACACCGCCTCGCTCGGTCCGGCGGTGCGGTCGTTCTTCGCCACCGCGCGCGTGCTCGCCATGAATCAGCGTGCGCCGCTCGGTCATTACCTGGACATCGGCGCGGATGTCGGTGCCGGCGCGGCGCAGGTGACGCCGCCGGTGGTCGACGTGATTCTCGGCGTGCTCGACAACAGCGAGTATTTCGGCACCGAGGAGAACCGGGAGCGGACCAAGCATTCGCTGTCCCGTCTGGACAGCGCGCTGCTACTGCCCGTCACCGATCTATTGCGCAGGGACAACCCCGATCTGGCCGCCATCATCGGCGGAGTGCTGGATCTGGTGGTACCGATCAGCGCGTCGATCGGCACGGTCGCACCCGCGTACAACCGATTGCCCGCACTGCTGGCCCGCATCGACAGCGCGTTCCCGGTGATCGACGGCCGGGTACAGCTGCAACTCGAGGTAATCGTGAAAAACATGCCGTACCTGGCGGATTCGATCATCGGGGCGCCGCGATGAACAGTGTGACCGGTGCGGCCGTCAAGCTCGGCATCTTCGTCGCGATCGTCGCGGTGTGCTCGGCTTTCATCGTGGCCGCGCTGAATACGCCGGTGCCGGCGGACAAGGTCTCCTATGACGCTGTCTTCACCGACATTTCGGGGCTCTACGCCGGAGACGTTGTCCGGATGTCGGGGGTGGCGGTCGGGAAGGTCGACACCGTGTCCCTGGACGGCACGCGCGCACGTGTCCGGTTCACCGTGGACCGCCAGCGCCCGGTCTTCGACAACACCGAAGCCGCTGTGCGATACCAGGATCTGATCGGCCAGCGCTACATCGAATTGCTGACCGCGAAAACCAGTGGGGTGCGGCTCGCGCCGGGTGCCACCATTCCGGTGGAGCGCACCATCCCGAGTTTCGATGTGTCCAAGCTGTTCAACGGCTTCAAACCGCTGTTCGAGACCTTGGATACGGCTCAGCTCAACCAGTTCGGCACCAACATCCTGCGGGTGCTGCAGGGCGACGGTGGCGGCATCGGCCCCGCGCTCGCCGATCTGGACCAGCTCACCAAGCACGCCAAGAGCAGCGAGGCGGTGGTCGTGCTGCTGATCCACAACCTGGGCGAGATCTCCCGGTCGATCGGCGGAAAGTCCGCGGCGGTCGGCGATCTCGTCAAACAGCTGAACGGCGTGTTGAACGCGTTCGGCAGCCGGACCGCGACCATCATCACCGCCATCGAGCAGGCCAATCGCACGTTGGTGCCGCTCATCCCGCTGCTCGAGGAACTGCAAGGAGCCTACGACCAGAGTTACCTGCCGTTGGACGGGTTGTTGCGCAGGCTGCTGCCGCAGACCGATCAGCTGGTCGAAATCCTGTCGCTGGTGCCGTCATTGCTGACCGGCCTCAACCAGCACATACCGGCCAGCGGCGAGGCGAAGACGTATTCGTGTGCCGGTGGTGAGCTCGGGATACCGGGCATCGGCAATGTCGTGCTCGGTAATCAGAAGCTGGTGGTGTGCAAATGACCGGTGCGGCATGGCAACTGGCGGGGCTACCGTTCCGGCTGTTCGGCGAGCTGAAAGAGCTGCGGGCCGCGAAGTCGGAGTCGTGGTCCCAATTGCGTTGGGGGATAGCGGGTGTGCTGTTGAGCGTGCTGGCCCTGCTGGCTGCAGCGGTGCTGTACGTGGTGCCGTTCGGCGAGCAGTCCTATACGGCGGACTTCCGATCCTCCGGTGGCGCCCGCTCCGGAGACGAGGTGCGGATCGCGGGAATCAAAGTGGGGCAAGTCCGTTCGGTGGACCTGGTGGGCGACCACGTGGAGGTGCGCTTCGGCGTCGACCGCGATGTGCACGTCGGCGACGCCTCGGCGGTGGCGGTGAAGATGCTGACCCCGATCGGCGGGCACTACCTGTCGCTGGCTCCGCAGGGGGAGCCAGCGCTGGGCGGCAAGCACATTCCGCCGGAGCGGACCAGCACACCGTTCGAGCTCACCGACATCCTCGACGTGGCCACGCCGGTGCTCGGCCAGGTCGACGGCACCACCCTGCGCGGCACCATCGCCGAGGTGAACGCCGCGCTGGCCGGTCAGCCCGACGCGGTGCGCTCGATCATCGGCAACTTCAACGACCTGACCGGCGTGCTGGCCGACCGGTCCAAGCAGCTGGATTCGGCGGTGCGGGTATCCGACGAATACATCGGCGCGATCGCCACCGACCGGGCGGTGCTCGCCGATTTCGTGCGCGAACTCGGCGTCGTCGCCGTGGTGCTCGGCCAGCGCAAGGGCGAGGTCGTCCAGGTCTTCGAACTGTTGAAGCGGTTGTTCGCGGTGATCCATCGGCCGGTGCTTGCCTACGGCGATTCGATCGAGCCGTCGGTCGCCGAATTCGAGGACCTGTTCAACAAACTCGTGCAGGATCCCGGCCGGCTCGACACGGTCGTCGCGGGGGTCAAGGACTTCATCGGGAAGATCTCGGCGATGCTCGGCGCGGATGGGGTGACCATCGACCAGTCCGCCAGCGTGATTCGCGGTCCGGCACTGTGCGTTCCGTTCGAGGGGAGGACGTGCTGATGCGCGCCTGGGGCAGAGCAGCCGTGCTGATCGCCGCCGTGGTGGTCACGGTCGCGGTGGTGGTCGGCGTGAGCGGTGCGACCTGGCGCGATCGGGTGCAGCCCGCCAAGCAGACCTTATGCGCCGAATTCACCGACACCGTAGGGCTTTACGAGGGCAACAGCGTCACCATGCTCGGCGTTGAGGTGGGCACCGTCTCCGGTATCGAGGCGCGCGGTGACCGCATGCGGGTGTCGATGACGATCGACGGCAAGCTCGCGCTGCCCGCTGATATCCGCGCGGTGACCATGTCCGGTTCGATCGTCACCGACCGGCACGTCGAGCTGACCAAGACCTACACCGGCGGGCCGAAATTCGATACCGCGACCTGTATTCCGCTGGAGCACACCAAGACTCCCGTCGGCATCAGCGAAGCGTTGGACGCACTCGGGAAACTCTCCGGTGATCTGCTCGGCGCGCAACAGTCGCCGACGCCGGGCGCACCCTCGGACACGCTGCTCGATCAGACGATCACCGGCGCGGTCCGCTCGCTCGACGGCACCGGACCACAGTGGAACGCCCTGCTGCAGCGGCTGTCTCAGGTGATCGGTGATCCGGCCGACCGGGATGTGGTGATCCGCAGGCTCGTCGACAACCTCGACCAGCTCACCACGATGTTCATCACCAACTGGCCGGATATGCAGGCGCTGCTGGACAATCTGAAGAACGGCGTCCAGCTGGTCGAAGGCTTCTCCGCCGAACTGTCCAGGGCGGTCGATCTCGCGCTGCAGTTTTTGCCGGTGATCGCCCGCAATGTCGGCAAATACGATCAACAGTCCTACGAATTCCTGGATCGGATCGTGCCGGAGGCGCATCGGTACGCGGTGCTGGCGGGCAGCATCGTGGATCTGCTTGTGCAGCTGCCGCCGCTGAGTAATCGGCTGGTTCAGGTGTTCGACCCGGCGACGGGTGCGGTGCGGGTGAATTACCGCCCGCCGCACTATGAGTCGGCGGACGGCAGCCAGCCGGGTCTGGCCCAGGTAATCCTCGGATCGTTGGGGGCGCCGTGAAGCGAGTGATACCCGTGCTCGCCGCACTGGTGCTGCTGTTGGCCGGCTGCGGTGTGCGCGCGACCGACGTGCCGATTCCCGGAACGTATCTGGCGGGAAAAACCTTCTCGATCAGGATCGAATTCGGTTCGGTGCTCAACCTGCCCGACCGGGCCAAGGTCATCGCCGAGGGCGTCGAGGTCGGCATGCTCGACCGGATCGAGCTGATCGGGGACACCGCCGTCGCCACCATCGACCTGAAATCCGATGTGCGGCTGCCCAAGTCGACCACCGCAGAACTGCGGCAGAGCACCATCCTCGGTGACATCCATATCGCGCTGCAGGCACCGCCGAACGCGGGTCCGCCGTTCCTGGTAAACGGCGACGTCATCCCGCGCTCGCACACGGTGCCCGCCGCCAACGTGGAAGACATTCTGCGGGCGCTGTCGAACATCGTCACCGGCGGTCGCTTCGGCGAAATGCAGGAGCTCGTCGCCAGCGTCAACGCCGCCTTCCCGAGCGATCCGGCGGATCTGCAGCGAATACTGACCGGCGGCAAGAACGCACTGCATGACCTCGTCACGCACAGCGACGATATCGACCGGATCCTGGCCGCCGCGGCCAGCGTGACGACCACCCTCGAGGCGAACAAGGACAACGTCGACCGCACCCTCACCCTCGGGCCCAGCCGCGCCGCCGGTCTATCGGACGTGCTGTTCGGCCTGGTCCAGCTGATCATCGACGGCGGCCAATTGGCGCAGTACGTAGGCGATCTCGCGCTGCCGCTGCGTGGCGACCTGCACGACGTCATCAGCGTCCTGGCGCCCGCGGCGCTCACCATCGCGAGCTCGGACACCACGGTCCCGATGAATGTCGACGCGATGAACCGGCTGCTGCGCGACAAGCTGATCCCGTTTTTCAGTGCGCCACCGAACATTCGGGTGCAGCGACTCAGCGCGGACGCGGTCGCCGCCGACGCGTCGGCTCGCTCGGACCAGATGATCCAGGTGCTGCGGTCGATAGGAATGGTCCGATGAAGCTGTCCGGTCCGGTCTCGCTGGCGCTGTTGCTCGTGATGACGGTGGTGTGCGCCGCGTACCTGGCCGTCGGGGTGCTCGACATCGATCCGCGTCGCACGACGAATACCGTGACGGTGCTGATGGATTCGTCCGGCGGGCTGATGCAGACCTCCCAGGTCGACCTGCGCGGCATGCGGATCGGAAAGGTGCGCGCCATCACCGCCACCGGCACCGGGCTGGCGGTGCGGATCGAGCTCGACGCGAAGTATCGGGTGCCGATCGGCAGCGAGGTACACGTCAGCAACCTGTCCGCGGCGGGCGAGCAGTTCATGGACTTCCGCCCGACCGGTACGGCGGGCCCGTATCTCGCCGACGGCAGTGTCATTCCCGCGCACCAGGTTCGGATCGCCACGACGGTCAGCGAGGCGCTGGCCAAGCTGGATGTGCTGAACTCGCAGATCGATCCGGCGAAGATCGAACAGCTCGCCGCCATCCTGTCGCAGGGTTACGCGGGGCGCGAGAAGGAGATCGCCAACCTCACCCGGACGCTGACCATGACGGCGCAGCTGCTGCACGACAAGCGGGACGAGATCACCCGGCTGTATCTGAGCGGGCAGGACCTCGCCGAGAACTTCAACGGGTACGGACCGGTGATCGGTGGCTGGGCCGACGATTTCACCCAGCTGCTGCCCGAGGTGGTGCACCTGATTCAAGGTTTCCAGGGTTATTCCTATGCGGGCGAGCATGTCTGGGATGAGCCGCTCGGGCCGCTGGTGCAGAAGATCGACCAGTACCTCGCGGTGCTCGGGCCCGATCTCGCGCACATCGCCACCGCGTTGAAGCCGTCCACCAGCGTGCTGAAACCCGTTCGGGTGGACGCGGGTTCGATCATCGACCTGCTGTCGGCGACCTTCCCGGAGAACGGGACCGCTCGCGTCACGCTCGACGTTCCGAAATAGAGAGTTGAGGACATCATGACCACCAATGAGCCCGCTGACGCGTCCGAGACCGGTCAGGACGCAGCCCCCGATGCCGCCTCGACGCCAGCGGCCGTTGCCGCTCCGATGTCGGAGGCCGCGCCGCCGCCGCGGGATGCCGCTCCGGTTCCGGCGATTGTCGCTGCCCCGGCATATGCGGTTGGAACTGCGGCAAATAGAGGTGTCGCCGCTCCCGTCGCAGAGCTGAAGGGACTGCGGCGCAACGGAACCAGCTACCTCCTTGGCGGCCTTACGGTGCTGCTCACGGTGCTCGGCATCGCCCTCGGCCTGTCCTGGCAGTCCACCTCCGACGATCTCAGCGCACTGCGTCAGCAGAACGCCGACCGCGACAAGGCCGCCGAGATCGCCAAGGACTACACGCTGCGCTCGCTCACCTACGACCACAAGAACCTGCCCGCCTTCTTCGACGGCGTGCAGCGCGGTACGTCCGACGCGCTGCGCAAGCGCTACGACGAGGTGCACGACACGCTGGCGAAGATCATGACCGAGGCGCAGGTGGTGGCCACCGGGCAGGTGCTCGGCACGGCCGTGGACGCGCAGGGCAACGATCAGTACTCGGTGACGGTCTTCGCGACACAGAAGACCCAGAACATCCAGCAGCCGACTCCCGCCACGGTGCCGAACCTGCTGGTGGTCACAGTGGCGAAGAACGGCGGCAACTGGCAGGTCGTGGACTACGGGCCGAAGGGTGATACACCGGCGCGTTGATAAACTGACGCGCTATTTGTCCTGTTCTGTCGAGAGGGAGTGCTGTGCCGGAGCAGCCCCGCCGCGGTCGGCCACCGCTCGCCGGTCTGCCGGAACGACGCAGACAGCAGATCATCGAATCGGCGTACGCCGTGTTCGTCGAGCGCGGTTACGAGGCGACCGCGATCTCCGATGTGGCCGCGCACGCCGGTATCGGGCAGGGCACGGTGTACCGGTACTTCGCGAGCAAGCGCGAAATCCTGGACCATGTGGTCGATTTCGGCTTCGAGAAGCTAATCGACGCGCTGGAGCCGCAGTCGCTGCTAAGCCGTCCGAACTCGGCCGAGGAGCTGCTCGCCGGGGTGCGGGCGGCCATTACGCGGTTGTACGCGATGCTGGAGCACGATCCGGACTTCGTTCGGCTGGCGCTCGTCGAGGCGAGCGCCATCGACAAGGAGCTCAGCGATCGGCTGCTCGGTGTCGAACTGCTGGTGAGTACCTTTGTGGCGCAAGAACTTCGACGCGGCGTCGCGGCCGGGTGGATTCGCGCGGACATCGATCCCGAGGTGACCGCGCACGTTACGCTCACGCTGGTGGTACCCGGGTTGTTGCAGGAGATGCGCGGCGACAACACGCCGCAGGCGCGGGAAAGAGCCACCGCCAGCATGCTCACCCTGCTCGAAAAGGCATTGCGGCCAAGCCATTCCGTCACGGCCGGACCCGCTCGATGAATGTCGCCAAACGTCGTGCTGAGCTTGTTCTCGCCGCCTACGAGCTGTTCGTCGACAGGGGATATCGCGCTGTTGTCGTCGCCGACATCGTCGCTAGGGCGGGCGTAAGCCACGGCACCTTCTACAACTACTTCACCAACAAGCGCGACGTGCTCGACGCGGTCATCGACCACTATTTCGCGTTGATCCGCAGCCGTGTCTTCGGCCGGGTGGTGGCCGGGCAGCGCCCGCAGACCCTGGACGAATTCTGCGCGCTCGCCGCCAGCGTCATCGACCAGTGCTACGAATTGGTCGCTGCGGAACCGGGTTTGGTGACCTTCATCCTGCTCGAGGCGACCTCGATCGATGACCGGGTAGCCGAGCGATCGATCCAGAACCTGACGATCTACGGCGACGAAGCCACCGAGTGGATCAAGAACGGCATTGCCCTCGGGTACATGGACTCCGCGCTCGATCCGCGGCTGACCGGCGAGATTCTGCTGTCGATCCTGTTGTCCGCCTTGCTGTCAGCGGTCCGCAACGGGTCCGACGGCCTGGATCAGGAACGCGTCAGGACCGACCTCGTCCGGTTCGTCCGTGCCGCGCTCGCACCTTAACGGCGGGCGAAACGGGCGGCCGCTTCAAGGATTGTCGCGGACAAAGGCGACGTACGGGGGAGCGGTGGGTCAGGCGGACTGCTTCGCGGGGGCAGGGGTGGCGACCGTTTCTCTGGTGCGCAGGGAGGCCCAGAGGGCGGCGGTGGCCGCTACACAGGCGGCGGCTCCGCCGACGTGGACGACCACGAGAGCTGCTGGGACGTGGGTGAAGTACTGCACGATGCCGACCAATGCCTGCGAGCAGACGAGGGCGAGCAGGACGAACAGGCGAGTGCGGACCGCGGGGGTGATGCCGACCGCGAACAGGCCGAAGGCCAGGCCGATCAGCAGCGCCAGATAGCCGACGAGCAGCTGGGAATGCAGGTGTACCAGGGTGACGATTTCGATCTGCAGGCGCTCGACCGGACGCTCGATACTCTTGTCGCCCGCGTGCGGCCCGGCGCCGGTGACCAGGGTGCCCGCGATCAGCACGCCGCTCAGCGCGACACCGCTGAGCGCGGTGAGCCAGCGCAACGGCGCGGGCGCCTGCACGACCTCGATGCCGTCGTCGGGTTGATTGATTTTCGCGTAGAGCACCACGGCCAGCCAGACCATCAACATCGAGGCCAGCAGATGTACGGAGACGGTCCACCAGAGCAGGCCGGTGCGCACGGTGATGCCGCCGATGATGGCCTGCAGCACCGTTCCGCCGGGCATCAGCCAGGCGTAGGTCAGCACGTCGCGGCGGCGCCGGGCGCGGGTGACCGCGAGCACGATCAGCGCGGCGCACAGCGAGACGGCGAAGGTGAGCAGCCGGTTGCTGAACTCGACGGTCTGATGCAGCACCGGCACCTCGGAGACGCCGACGGGGGTGAAGCTGCCGGGGAAGCACTGCGGCCAGGTCGGGCAGCCGAGGCCGGAGGCGGTGACCCGGACGACAGCCCCGGTGACCGCGATGCCCGCCTGCGAGAGGATCACCGCGATGGCGATCAGGCGCTGCACCCGCAGCGAGGGCAGCGGCAGCTTGTCGACGAGTCGCAGAAAGGCGCGATACAGCACGTCACGATGGTAGAGCACGGTCAACTACACGCTGTCGTTGGTACCGGGCTCGGACCGCCGAGCCGGCCTATTCGAAGCGGAAGTAGCGGGCGGCGAGCACGCCGGAGACCGCGCCCCACGCGGCGAGCACGGCGACGCCGAACCAGTCGATGCTGCTGCGCATCGCGTCCTCGAGGGTGACCGCCAGCGCGCCGGAGGGGATCAGGCGGGCAAGCACATTCACCGCGGTGGGCAGGTCGTCGGAGGCGAATACCACGCTGGCGATGCCGAGCATGACGAACCACAGGATGTTCGCCAGCGCCAGCACGATTTCGGCCTTCAGCGTGCCGCCGAGCAGCAGGCCCATCGCCGCGAAAGTCGCGGTGCCGAGCGCGATCACGAGCGCGCCGAGCGCGAGCCCGGCGGGTTCGGGTCGCCAGCCCAGCGCGAAGCCGATGGCACCGAGCAGAATCGCTTGCAGCACAACAACAATCAGCACCGCCGCGCTCTTGCCCGCGATAATGCCCCAGCGGGGCAAGGCGGTGGCGCCGAGCCGTTTCAGCGCGCCGTAGCGGCGATCGAAGCCGACGGCGATGGCCTGCCCGGTGAACGCGGTCGACATCACCGCCACCATCATCACCGCGGGCACGATCTTGTCCACCCGGTCGTCGCCGAGGTCGCCGAACGGCAGCAGGCTCAGCCCGACCAGCAGCGTGATCGGAATGAACATGGTCAGCAGCAGCTGTTCGCCGTTGCGCAGCAACAGGATCAGCTCCAGGCGTGTCTGCGCCGCCATCATCGCGGCGCGCGAGTTCGGCCGTGGATCGGGGGCGAAGGTGCCCGGCGTGAAGCGGTTGGCGGTCAGATCGGGCTGGGTCATCCGCGTAGGTCCCGTCCGGTGAGTTCCAGGAAGACATCTTCGAGCCTGCGCTGATCGATCCGAATATCGGTGGCCAGCACGTTCACTCGCGCACACCACGCGGTCACCGTCGCAAGCACCTGCGGATTGATCTCGCCCTCGACCAGATACGTGCCCGGCGTGGTCTCCCGTGGCGAGAAGCCCTCCGGCAGCGCCGATTTCAACAGTTCGAGATCGAGTTTCGGTGGGGCGGAAAAGCGTAACTGTCCCGCGGCGCCGTGCGCGGTCACCTCGGCGGGCGTCCCCGAGGCCACGATCCGCCCATGATCGATGATCACCAGCTGATCGGCCAGCTGCTCCGCCTCGTCCATCAGATGCGTGGTGAGCACCACGGTCACCCCGTCCCGCCGCAACGCGTCGATCAGCTCCCACACGATCAGCCGAGCCTGCGCGTCCAACCCGGCGGTCGGCTCATCCAGGAACACGATCTCCGGCTTCCCCACCAGCGCACAGGCCAACGCAAGCCGCTGCTGCTGCCCACCCGACAACCGCCGATACGGCGTCCGCCGATTGTCTTGCAACCCAAGCGTCCGCAACAACCACTCCGGATCCAGCGGATCGGCGGAATAGGCAGCCACCAGATCGAGCATCTCGCCCGCCTTCGCTCCGGGATAGGCGCCGCCCCCCTGCAACATCACCCCGATGCGGGCCCGCAAGCGATCAGAATCGGCGATCGGATCAAGCCCTAGGACGCGCACCGAGCCCGCGTCCGGTGTCACGAACCCCTCGCACATTTCAACGGTGGTGGTTTTGCCAGCCCCATTAGGACCGAGCAGCGCAAGTACTTGTGCGCGTTCGACATCGAAGCTCAAACCATCGACCGCAGTGGTCGCGCCATAACGTTTGACGACACCGTCGACGCGAACGGCAGGTCCGGAGGCTGTCACGATGTCACACCGTAAGACGTGGGCGTCTGTGACGGAGCCGACACCCCCTGCTGTGCCCGCCACGGCAGCTTGTTTCGGGTGATCACGATGAACAGCACCGAGACGATCACGGTCGCGATGGCAGCGCCGACGATCTGGAACACCTCGAGGTCGGCGCCGCGCGGCATCAGGATGACGCTGACAACCGCAGAGAAGGCAACGGCGGGAACACGGAACGCTGGCCGGGTGGCCCAGGCGGCCAACGGCACGATCGCCCACAGCACGTACCAAGGCTGCACGACGGGGAACAACAGCACGATCGCACCCATCGAGACGCCGAGCGCGCCGATCGGATGCAGCCGCCCGAGACCGGTGGCGACCAGCATGCGCACGGTGAGGAAGGCCGTGATCACCGAGGCGATCGGCCGGGTAATACTCAACAATGCGGTGGTGTGATCGCCGAGCCCCAGCAACACCCCGCCGAACCCGGCGATGATGCCGAGCACCGTCGGCACCGACATCCAGCTCCGCACTTTGTTCGCGACACCGAGGGTATGGATCCAGCCGAAGCCGAGCCCGCTCATCGAACCGATGAAAAGTGTGACGCCGATAGCAATCGCACCAAGCATTGCCGCAGCGATGAGTACGTTCCGCAGACTGAATCCCCACCGGCGGGCCAATGCCATGCCGACGAACCCGAGCGCGACGATCGACGTGAGTTTTACCGACGAAGACAGCGTTATGACGATCGCTCCGGCGATCAGCCACGTATATGCCCGCCCGTCGAACGGATGTATGTCTTCGATTGCCCGTAGGCAGAACTCCATTCCGGCCAGCATCAGACCGAGCATCAGGGCGTCGTTGTGCACACCGCCGACCAGATGGAACAGCACCAGCGGATTTGCGGCACCGAGCCACAGCGCGCTCACCGGCGCCACTCCGCAACGCACCGAAAGTCGTGGCAGCGCCCAGACGATCAACGCGACACCCGCCAGCGCGAGCATCCGGTGCACCCACACGCCCGCGATGATGTTGTCGCCCGTGATTTCGGCGATGCCGCGGCCGAGCCAGAGGAACAGCGGCCCGTACGGCGCCGGGGTGTCGCGCCAGATGTTCGGCACATTGTTGGTCAGCACGTTATCGATGCCGAGCCCGGCGACTGGCCCCTCTTGATAAGGATCGATGCCGCGCGCCGCGATTTCGCTTTGTGCCAGATAGGAATACACGTCGTTGCTGAACAGCGGTGGCGCGACGCTGAGCGGGATGATCCAGAGCAGGAGGGTGCGATCGAGTTGGGAGCGGGTCAGTCGACGCAGGGGAGCACGACCGATGCCACCGACCGCGAAGCGGCCGAGCAGCAGCCAGGCGAGCACCACCACGACCGTGCCGACCATGCACATGGCAAGCGAGCCGGTGTGGGCGCGGGCGAAGATGCCGAGGACGCGGACGCCGGAGGTGGGGTTCTGGTGGACGGGCTGGGCGCCGATGCCTAGCGCGCTGATCGCCATCAGGACGGTGCCGGTGGCGCCCATCAGGCGGATGCGGTCCAGTTGGACGCGTTCTTTCCGGTCGAGGCCCGGAACCTCGGTCTCGTCCTGGTGCAGGACCGCGATCGTGTGATCGGCGGTCGGCACGTCCAACCCGAGTGCTCGGCGCCCGAATGCCAGTGTCCTGCGCCGCGCGCCCTCCAGTACCGCCACGAGACGAAGCATAAGGGGCGCGGTCCCGGCACAGACCGGTGACGGCGGTGCTCGTTCCGATCGGAAGCGTCGCCGGCCGGGGCACAATCAGACACATGGTTTCGGAGTCCAGGCGGCGGATCGAAGTCGCCGCGTGCGAGCTGCTCGCGCGGCACGGGTATCACGGGTTCGGTCTGAAGGCGTTGAGCGAGGCGGCCGGATTGCCGTATGGCTCGATCTACCACCACTTTCCAGGAGGCAAGGAGGAGATCGCGGTCGCCGCCATCACCGGGACGGGGACGTTGACCGGGCGGATGATCCGGCAGGCGCCGACGGATGTCTTCGCGACGACCACCACCATCTTCGATTTCATGGTCGGCAAGCTGGCCGCGTCGGCCTGGGACGACGGCTGCCCGATCGGCACACCCGCGCTGGACGGCGGCAGCGATGTCGAGACGATCCGCGCCGCCTGCGCGTCCGCCTTCGAGGAGATGGAACAGGCGTTCGCCGGGATGCTCGCCGAATTGGGGTTGTCTGCGCAGGACGCGGGGGAGTTGGCCACCACGGTGGTCGCCGCGTACGAGGGCGCGACCATGCTGGCCAGGGTGCGTCGCTCGGAGGCGCCGCTGCACACAGTGGCCGCGGCGATGGAGCGACTGATCCGGGTGACGTTCACCGAGGCGGGTTTGCCGAATTCCGAAGCGGCCGCGGCGGAGACGCGTCCGTCGGGCACCGGATCATCCGATATCGACAAGGGGATGCCCGCGGTAGATGCGGCACCATCGGTCGAAGCGAGAGTGGTGGCGGCGGCCGCGGAATCCACCGGAAATGTCCCGGAAGTTGGTGTCGAGCAGTGAAATCCCCGGCAAGGCATTGACTAGAAAGAACGTTCTAGCGAAACTCGACTCATGAAGCGTCTGATGTTGACCGGCCCCGGCGAGCTGCGGTGGGAGGAGCACCCTGAACCCGAGCTCACCGGGCCGGACCAGGCACTGGTGCGCCCGATCGCCTTGGCCACCTGCGATATCGATCCGGCCGTCCTGCGCGGTGCCTTTCCGCTGCCAGGTCCCTACCCGTTCGGGCACGAGGGGGTGGCCGAGGTGGTCGCGATCGGGGACGACGTGCGCGCGGTCGCGGTCGGTGATCGGGTCGTGGTGCCGTTCCAAATCTCTTGCGGCACATGCCCTTCCTGCCTGCGCGGCCGCACCGGCAACTGCACGAGTCACGCGCCGTTGGCGTCCTACGGCCTCGGCCCGCTCGGCGGACTGGACTGGGGCGGACTCTGGGCCGACCGCACGCTCATCCCGCACGCCGACGCCATGCTCGTGCCGCTGCCGCCCGGTATCGACCCGGTGGCCGTCGCGAGCGCGAGCGACAACATCCCCGACGGCTATCGCGCGGTCGGCCCGCAGCTCGCGGACAACCCCGGTGCCGAGGTATTGGTCATCGGTGGACCCGCCGCCCCGTCGATCGGGCTCTACGCCGCAGGCCTTGCCGTCGCGCTCGACGCGGCCCGCGTCGTCTACCTGGACGACTCCGTCGAGCGCTTGGAGATCGCGAAATCCTTGGGCGCCGAGGCAATCGAGGGTCCACCCGACGCCCGCGTCGGCCGGTTCCCGATCACGGTCGAGTCCGCGGGCGGTGCGACGGCGCTCCGTGCCGCGATCAACGCCACCGCCTATGACGGCTGGTGCACGAGCGTCAGCGTCCAGCCCGCCGACGTGCCACTGCCGATCTTTCAGATGTATTCGCGATGCTGCACCTTCCATACGGGTCGCGCGCACGCTCGTCCCGCCATCCCCGAGGTCCTGGAATTGGTCGCCGCGGGGCGGTTCGATCCGTCGCTGGTTACCACCTGTACAGCAAACTGGGACGAGGCTGTCGAGGCGTTATTGGAGACGCCGATGAAGCTCGTCGCCGTCTGCTGAACGGTTTCAGCGAGGTGGTCGGATGACCATATGTGACGTAACGCACTGGACTCGATCGCCGCGAAAATGATGGTCGAGGCATCGGACGCCGAAGCGGCCGACCCGTCGACCGCGAACAGTGCGCACGTCGGGGCGTTCCGGGGTCGCCCAGTGAAACAGCAGCTCAGAGGCTATATTTTCGGCCGTTTTAAGGCTGAGCTTAAATAGCGGGCGGTCGCGACCCCGATCTGCAACTCCGCGGCACTCCGGATCGCACTCTCGCCGACCTGTCAAGGACGGTCTACGCAGGTCACGAGCCCTGAGAACTCAGGGCACCCTTATTAGATTTCGGGAACGAATTCCGCCACACTGATGTTGTGAAAACCGTGGGTTTGCGGAGTGAGGACGAAAGGGCTGGTCGTAAGGCCGGTACCGGATCGTCTGCTGCGTCCGCGACCGCCGGCGAGGGGCACACCCGCGCGGCTATCGTCCAGCTGCTCCTGGAAGAGGGGCCGATCACCGCGACCGCCATCGGCACCACGCTGGGCCTGGCTCCGGCAGGCGTGCGGCGCCACCTCGACGCACTGATCGACTCGGGTCAGGCCAGGGCGAGCAGGTCCGCACCGTGGCAGCAGAAGGGACGCGGCCGCCCCGCCAAGCAGTATCAACTCACCGCCGCCGGCCGTGGCCAACTGGGTCACGCCTACGACGACCTGGCAGGCGCGGCGATCCGCCAGCTCGGCGAGATCGGTGGCGACCAAGCCATCACCGAGTTCGCCAGGAAACGGGCCAGGACTATCGTGGCCGGGATCGCGCCGGTCGAGGCACACACCCCGCAGCAGACCGAGGCCAAGGCCGAGGAGATCGCGGACGCGTTCACCGAGGCCGGTTTCGCCGCCTCCACCCGCAAGGTGGGCACCGGCGTGCAGATCTGCCAGCATCACTGCCCGGTCGCACACGTCGCGGAAGAATTCCCGCAGTTGTGCGAGGCGGAACTCGAGGCGTTCCGTGACCTGCTCGGCACCCACGTGCAGCGGCTGGCCACGATCGCCAACGGCGACTGCGCGTGCACGACGCACGTGCCGCTGCTCGTACTACCGATCACCCAAAAAACTTCACCAGAAATCGCTGCACAGCCCGCAGCAATACGAACGAACTCCGGAAGGAGTGCCGAATGACGACAACCACCGACCAGGTGCAGCCGCTCACTCAGGAAGAGACCATCGCTTCCCTGGGTAAATACGGTTACGGCTGGGCCGATTCGGATGTGGCCGGAGCCAGCGCGCAACGAGGCCTCTCCGAGGCGGTGGTCCGCGACATCTCGGAGAAGAAGAGCGAGCAGGACTGGATGCTCGACATCCGGCTCAAGGCGCTGCGCATCTTCGATCGCAAGCCCATGCCGAACTGGGGCTCCAACCTCGACGGCATCGACTTCGACAACATCAAGTACTTCGTGCGCTCCAGCGAGAAGCAGGCGGCTACCTGGGACGACCTGCCCGAGGACATCAAGAACACCTACGACAAGCTCGGCATCCCGGAGGCGGAGAAGCAGCGTTTGGTCTCCGGTGTCGCGGCGCAGTACGAGTCCGAGGTCGTCTACCACTCCATCCGTGAGGACCTGGAGAAGCAGGGCGTCATCTTCCTCGACACCGATACGGCGCTGAAGGAGCACCCGGAGCTGTTCCAGGAGTACTTCGGCTCGGTCATCCCCGCGGGCGACAACAAGTTCTCCGCGCTGAACACCGCCGTGTGGTCGGGCGGCTCGTTCATCTACGTGCCGCCGGGCGTGCACGTCGACATCCCGCTGCAGGCCTACTTCCGGATCAACACCGAGAACATGGGCCAGTTCGAGCGGACCCTGATCATCGTCGACGAGGGCGCCTACGTGCACTACGTCGAGGGCTGCACCGCGCCGATCTACAAGTCGGACTCGCTGCACTCCGCGGTGGTCGAGATCATCGTGAAGAAGGGCGGCCGCTGCCGCTACACCACCATCCAGAACTGGTCGAACAACGTCTACAACCTGGTCACCAAGCGGGCCAAGGCGGAGGCGGGCGCGACCATGGAGTGGGTCGACGGCAACATCGGCTCCAAGGTCACCATGAAGTACCCGGCGGTCTGGATGACCGGCGAGTACGCCCGCGGCGAGGTGCTCTCGGTGGCGTTCGCCGGCGAGGGCCAGCACCAGGACACCGGCGCGAAGATGCTGCACCTGGCGCCGCACACCTCCTCGAACATCATCAGCAAGTCGGTGGCGCGCGGCGGCGGCAGGGCCTCCTACCGCGGCCTTGTTCAGGTGAACAAGGGCGCGTACGGGTCCAGGTCGACCGTGAAATGCGATGCGCTGCTTGTCGATACGATCAGCCGCTCGGACACCTACCCGTACGTCGACATCCGCGAGGACGACGTGACGATGGGTCACGAGGCCACCGTGTCGAAGGTGTCCGAGGACCAGCTGTTCTACCTGATGAGCCGCGGCATGACCGAGGACGAGGCAATGGCCATGGTGGTGCGCGGCTTCGTCGAGCCCATCGCCAAGGAACTGCCGATGGAATACGCGTTGGAACTGAACCGGCTCATCGAGCTGCAAATGGAAGGGGCCGTTGGCTGATGTCGACTGGTGTCATTGGAGCGGTAGAGGGCGAGAACACCTCGAAGCCGATTCAGAACCCGGGCGCTGGCGCGGCGACCAACAAGGGCGAGGTCTTCACCTCGTTCGACGTCAACGCCTTCGAGGTGCCGTCCGGCCGGGACGAGGAGTGGCGGTTCACCCCGCTGCGCCGCCTGCGCGGGCTGCACGATGGTTCCGCGGTGCGCGACGGACAGGCCACGGTCGAGGTCAGCTCGGTCGAGGGTGTCCGGGTGGAGACCGTCGGACGCGCTGACGAACGCCTCGGCGCCGCGGGCACGCCCGCGGATCGCGTTGCCGCCCAGGCGTTCTCCGGCTTCGAGTCGGCCACCGTCGTGTCGGTCGGCGCGGAGACCGAGGTCGCCGAACCGGTGGTCGTCACGGTCACCGGCCCCGGCGAGGGCCGGACCGCCTACGGCCACTTGCAGATTCGGCTCGGCAACTTCGCCACCGCCACCGTGGTCATCGACCAGCGCGGCAGCGGAACCTACGCGGAGAACGTCGAATTCGTGCTCGGCGACAGCGCCAAGCTGACCGTCGTCGCGGTGCAGGACTGGGCCGACGACGCGGTCAACGCGACCGCGCACCATGCGCTGCTCGGCCGCGACGCCACGCTGCGGCACATCGCCGTCACGCTCGGCGGCGACCTGGTTCGCCTCACCGGAACCGTCCGCTACGCGGGCCCCGGCGGCGACGCCGAACTGCTCGGCCTCTACTTCGCCGACGCGGGACAGCACTTCGAGCAGCGCCTGCTGGTCGACCACTCGCAGCCGAACTGCAAGTCCAACGTGCTGTACAAGGGTGCGCTGCAAGGGGATCCGCACTCGCCCAAGGGCGACGCGCGGACCGTGTGGGTCGGCGATGTGCTGATCCGCGCCGCCGCCGAAGGCACCGACACCTTCGAGGTGAACCGCAACCTGGTGCTCACCGACGGCGCGCGCGCCGACTCGGTGCCGAACCTGGAGATCGAGACCGGCGAGATCGCCGGTGCCGGTCACGCCAGCGCCACCGGCCGCTTCGACGACGAGCAGCTGTTCTACCTGCGCGCGCGCGGCATCCCGGAAGACGTGGCCCGCCGACTGGTTGTGCGCGGCTTCTTCCAGGAGATCATCCAGAAGATCGCGGTCCCCGAGGTCCGGGAGCGGCTGGAGTCGGCCATCGAGGCCGAGCTCGCCGCTGTCGGCGCCTGATCCCGAAAACTCATACCCCACAAAGGAACTCGAATTCGATGACCACCCTGGAAATCAAGGACCTGCACGTCGAGGTCGCCAACCCGGACGCGTCCGGCGAGCCCATCAAGATCCTGAAGGGCGTCGACCTCACCATCAATTCCGGTGAGACGCACGCCATCATGGGCCCCAACGGCTCCGGCAAGTCGACCCTGTCGTACGCGATCGCCGGCCACCCCAAGTACACGGTGACCTCCGGCTCGATCACCCTCGACGGCGAGGACGTCCTCGCGATGTCCGTCGACGAGCGGGCGCGCGCGGGCCTGTTCCTGGCCATGCAGTACCCGGTCGAGGTCCCCGGCGTCTCCACCTCGAACTTCCTGCGTACCGCCGCCACCGCCGTGCGCGGCGAGGCGCCCAAGCTGCGGCACTGGGTCAAGGAAGTCAAGGAGTCGATGGCCGAGCTGGAGATCGACCCGGCCTTCGCCGAGCGCAACGTGAACGAGGGCTTCTCCGGTGGCGAGAAGAAGCGCCACGAGATCCTGCAGCTGGGCCTGCTCAAGCCGAAGATCGCCATCCTGGACGAGACCGACTCCGGCCTGGACGTCGACGCGCTGCGCATCGTCTCCGAGGGCGTCAACCGCTACAAGGAGCGCGAGAACGGTGGCGTGCTGCTGATCACGCACTACACCCGCATCCTGCGCTACATCGAGCCGGAATTCGTGCACGTCTTCGTCGGCGGCCGCATCGTCGCCGAGGGCGGCTCGGAGCTGGCCGACGAACTCGACGCCAACGGCTACGTCCGTTTCACTCAGTCTGCTACTGCGGGAGCTTGATATGACCGCCACGGTCCGCACCCTCGACGTGGCCCGCATCCGGGCCGACTTCCCGATCCTGAGCCGCACGGTTCGGGACGGGAAACCGTTGGTGTACCTGGACTCCGGCGCGACCTCGCAGCGGCCACTGGCGGTGCTCGACGCCGAACGCGAGTTCCTGATCACCCACAACTCGGCCGTGCATCGCGGTGCGCATCAGCTGGCCGAGGAGGCGACCGACGCCTACGAGGGCGCGCGCGCCGACATCGGCCGGTTCGTCGGCGTGGACGCGGACGAGATCGTGTTCACCAAGAACGCGACCGAATCGCTCAACCTGGTGACGTACTCGTTCGCCGACGACCGGTTCCCGTACCACGTCGGGCCGGGCGACGAGATCGTCATCACCGAGCTGGAGCACCACGCGAATCTCGTTCCGTGGCAAGAGCTCGCGCGCCGGACCGGCGCGACGCTCAAGTGGTACGGCGTGACCGACGACGGCCGGATCGATCTCGATTCGCTCGAATTGTCGCCCGCCACCAAGGTTGTGGCGTTCACCCACCAGTCCAACGTGACCGGTGCCATCACCGATGTCGCCGAATTGGTCCGGCGCGCAAAGGCAGTCGGCGCGCTGACCGTGCTCGACGCCTGCCAGTCGGTGCCGCACATGCCGGTGGATTTCCGCGAGCTCCAGGTCGACTTCGCCGCGTTCTCCGGGCACAAGATGTTCGGTCCGTCCGGCGTCGGCGTGCTGTACGGGCGTCGCGCGCTGCTGGCGCAGACGCCGCCGTTCATCACCGGCGGCTCGATGATCGAGACCGTCACCATGGAGGTCAGCACCTACGCGCCGCCGCCGCAGCGGTTCGAGGCCGGCGTGCCGATGACCTCTCAGGTGGTCGGATTGGGCGCTGCCGTGCGTTATCTCGAAGCGATCGGCATGGCTGCCGTCGCGGAGCACGAACATACGCTGGTCGGTGCCGCGATCGCGGGTTTGAGCGCGATCGACGGTGTACGGATCATCGGTCCTACCGAGAACGTGGACCGCGGCGGCGCGGTGTCGTTCGTGGTGGACGGTATCCACGCCCACGACGTCGGTCAGATTCTCGATGACGAAGGTGTCGCGGTCCGGGTCGGTCACCACTGCGCGTGGCCGTTGATGCGGCGGTTGGGCGTGCCCGCCACCGCGCGTGCCTCGTTCGCCGCCTACAACACACTCGATGAGGTGGACGCACTGGTTGCCGCGGTGCGGAAGGCTCAGCAGTTCTTCGGCGTGAGCGCAGCGAAGGCCGATAATGGGCAGAGCGGAGTTGCATAGAACATGCGCATGGAGCAGATGTACCAGGAAGTGATCCTGGACCACTACAAGCACCCGCACCACCGCGGGCTGCGGGAGCCGTTCGGTGCCGAAGTGCATCACGTGAACCCGACCTGCGGTGACGAGGTCACCCTGCGCGTGCAGCTCGACGACAACGGCGACGTCGCCGACGTCTCCTACGACGGTCAGGGCTGCTCGATCAGTCAGGCCTCCACCTCCGTCCTCACCGACCAGGTGATCGGCCTGCCGGTGCAGCAGGCACTGAAGGTGGTCGACTCGTACAACGAGATGATCTCCAGCCGCGGCGCCGTCGAGGGCGACGAGGACATGATCGGCGACGGCATCGCCTTCGTCGGCGTCTCCAAGTACCCGGCGCGCGTCAAATGCGCGCTGCTCGGTTGGATGGCGTTCAAAGACGCCGTGCTCCGGATAACCTCGGCAGAAGAGGCACAACGTTCGATGGGAAACGGGGACCAGGCATGAGTGACACACCGGCAACCGAGACACCTGAGCAGGTCGAGCTGTCCGCCGAGGACATCAAGCGCCTCGAGGACCTCGAGGAGGCGATGCGCGACGTCGTCGACCCCGAGCTCGGCATCAACGTGGTCGACCTCGGCCTCGTCTACGGCCTGTCCGTCGAGGACGAGGTAGCCATCCTCGACATGACCCTCACCTCCGCGGCCTGCCCCCTGACCGACGTCATCGAAGACCAGTCCCGCAACGCCCTCGTCCGCAGCGGCCTGGTAGACGACCTCAAAATCAACTGGGTCTGGATGCCCCCCTGGGGCCCCGACAAGATCACCGAAGACGGCCGCGAACAACTCCGCGCCCTCGGCTTCACCGTCTGATATTCAGCCCCGCACCCAGGTTGGCACCATCGAGTCGAGTCAAAAGGTTGCTATTGAAGATCATCTAGCGACCTTTTGACTCGACTCGATGGTGGTCGATTGCCCGCCTGATGGGGTCAGTGAACAGCTCGGGCTGGTGGAGGACGTCGAGGGCTGTGGCATAGAAAATTGTCCAGCCCTCGGTGGTCAGGTGGTTGTGGCGGGCGTTGTCTCGCGCGGCGGCGTGTAGTCCGGAATGCCAAGCGATGCTGTCATATTCAAGTCCGATGCGATGTTGCGGCCAACCGAGGTCGAGTCGCCGAGGGCCGTCCGGGGTCGAGACTTCCAGCTGTGGCTGTGGGTGGGGGAGTCCCGCGTCGATGCAGCGCAGTCGGGTGCGTGACTCCATCGGCGATTCAGCTCTGCAGTCCGCCAATTGGATCAGTTCGGCGGCCTGCCGGAGGCCGCGGCGTCGGTGGTGGCGGGTGAGTTCTTCCCTGAGCTCGTCTGGTGAGAGTCCGCGGCGGCTGGCGGCGTCCAGCGTGGCCAAGGCGTCCATACGGTTCAGGGTGCGGGCAAGGTCGATCGCGGTGCGTGCGGCGGTGGTAGTGGATATCCCGTTTATGGTTGCCACCTGTGCGGGATCGTGTCGATCCAGGTGTACGACAAGGTGCTTCGAGCGAGACAGTTGCACACCAAGCACGTGTGTCGCGTTCCGATCCGCGACCGAAAAGCCGTGTAACTCGGCAGCCGTGTCGTACGCCGCGATCAGGACTGGCAATCCCATGGACAGGCGCGCCGCCTCGACGCGCAGTTCCGGTCCCGGCTGCGTGGTCGTCTCCCGGTAGACGCCATGGAACACCGGCACCCACTCGCCACGGTGCAGGCGTGCGCGCAACTCCGCGCGGGTGTATTCGATGAGCGCCTGCCCGGTGGTGAAGACGCCGAACTGCTTATCCCGCAACCCTTCCAACTGTGCCCTCATACCCGCCAGCATCGAGCACCGCCCCGTCACCCCTCGCCACCTCACCTGCAAAAACAACCCCCTGTGCACAACCACCCCGCTGGGGATGACCATCGAGTCGAGTCAAAAGGTCGCCAAATGATCTTCAACAGCGACCATTTGACTCGACTCGATGGGGAGTTAGCGCGCGAGGGTGGTGGACAGGCGGGGGTGGCTCGGCGATGATCAGGTTCGCGTTATTTCTTTGAAACGGGGAGATTCTGGTGTCTGTTCTGGGTAGGGGCGCGTTCGGTGCGGCTCTGGCGTGTACCGCGGCGCTGACCTTTGTGGGGGCGGCGGGGGCGGCGGGTAATTA
This sequence comes from Nocardia sp. NPDC051321, assembly GCF_044455225.1. Classification (NCBI taxonomy): domain Bacteria; kingdom Bacillati; phylum Actinomycetota; class Actinomycetes; order Mycobacteriales; family Nocardiaceae; genus Nocardia; species Nocardia sp. NPDC051321. The sequence continues at coordinate 81,158 of NZ_JBITEM010000021.1, forward strand.
CTATGGGACGCTGGCTTTTTCGCCGGGGACCGGGAAGGTTGTGGCGGCCACTGATCAGGCGTCCTGGGTGGCGGCGGATGCGGTGGCGATCAGGGACTGCGGTGTTTATGACTGCCGGATCATGGTGCGGTTCGCCAACGGGTGTGCGGCCATCGCGCGGGGTGCGGACGGGCAGTTCGCCGCGGACTGGGCGCCCGCGCGGGAGGATGCGGAGCGGCTGGCGATCGCCAAACTCGGTGAGAGTGCGCCGCCGTTCCCTGACCTCGGCAGCGCCTCGCCGCGGGCGGCGAGCATCGTGTTGTCCTCGTGCACGAAGAACGCGGGCTGAGCGCGGTCACAAATCCCGGTGACGTCCGGTCATAGCGGTGACGGGAACGCCCCGTCACCGCCACGTCGCGTGGCGATCGCGGTCGAAAGGGATCGACGATGGCGCAACGGATCCGCAAGGCAAGGCTCATTACCGGGGTGTATTGGTTTCTCGGCTTCGAGTTCTTCGTCGGCTTTGTCACCAAATTCTGGCCCGGCCCAACCTTTTTCGGGCCCGCGTACGCGGAAAAATTCGTTGACTGGGGCTATCACCCGAATATGCGGTTCGTGGTCGGCGCCCTCGAACTGACCGCCGCCGTACTGCTGGTGATTCCGCGCAAGGAGAGCAGATTCCTGGGCGCCGCGCTGCTGGTGCTCGTGCTGACCGGCGCGGTCACCACCCACCTCGTCGACGACGCCCCGTTCTGGCAGGGCACGTCCGCGCCGATCCACTGGGTGATCATGATGATTGTCGCGTTGGCGAACTGGCCGGCCGACTGGCGCGACGTGGTGCCGCCGTGGTCTCGGCGCAGTGCCGCACCGGTGCGGCACTGCAATCTGAGGTATTCATTCCGAAAGGCTCTGTAGCCCGGCGGTTTTCACGCCTGGAACGGTTTGGACAAATCGGAAGCGGTGCCTCATGATCTTGCTCGAAGCTATTTCTTTTCTCGGGGAGGATCACAATGTCGTTGTCGCGCAAGGCTGCTCTCGGCCTGGTCGTGTCATCCGCGGCCGCATTGGTCGCGGCCGGTGCGGGCGCCGCCCAGGCCGAGCCGGACGCGGCGGGCCGGTACTACGGTTCGCTCGCGCTGAACCCTAAGAACGGGGACACCGCGTCGGGGTTCAACTACCCGAGCTGGGAATCGTCGGACGCCAGGGCGCTGGCCGAATGTGACAGTCGGGATTGCTTCATCGTCGTCCGCTTCGTGGACGGCTGCGGTGCTGTCTCGGCGAGTTCGGACGGCAAGTGGGCCGTCGGCACCGGCCGGGACCGGGGTGAGGCGGAACGCAACGCCATCGCCGCCCTCGGCCCCCTGGCACCGCCGTTCCCGAACTTCGGTAGCGCGGCGCCCAAGCGTGCCGAGATCCTGCACTCCCAGTGCACGCCGGAGTAGTCACACAAACCGAATGAGGGGTGTCCGTGCTCAGCGCGGACACCCCTCGTTTCGTCAGCGGCGCAATATCTTCCGGGCCAGCCAGTTGCCGAAGAACTGGATGACCTGCACGCCCGCGATGATGATCAGCGTAGCCACCAGGGTGACCTGCCAGTTGAATCGCTGATAGCCCTGAACGAGCGCGAAATCGCCGAGCCCGCCGCCGCCGACGGTGCCCGCCATGGCGGAAATGTCGACGATCCCGATCACCGCGAAGGTGTAGCCGAGCACCAGCGGGCCGAGTGCCTCGGGGATCAACAGGGTCAGGATGATGCGCAGCGGCCCGGCGCCGACCGCCCTGGCCGCTTCGATCACCCCCGGGTCGACCGTCACCAGGTTCTGCTCCACGATCCGGGCGATGAAGACCGACGCCGCCACGATCATCACGAACGCCGCGGCATCTCCGCCGATCGTGGTGCCGACCACCTTCAGCGTCACCGGGCCGAGTGCCGCGAGCAGGATGATGAACGGGATGGGCCGCACCACATTGACGATCACGTTGAGCAGCAGGTTGATCGGCGCGTTGGCCAGCAGCCCACCCCTGCGGGTGACGTACAGCACGGTGCCGAGAAACAGGCCGATCAGACCGGCGATCACGAAGGTGATCAGCACCAGATAGATGGTCCGGTCGATGGCCTCGTACAGCAGTGGCCGGAGAGTGTCCCAATTCGCATGCATAGGTACGCCTTTCAGGCCGACTGGCGATGGAGTTCGTCGATCACGTCGTCGATGGCGTCGTCGGGGCCGTGCAGCGCCAAGGTGATGCTGCCGAATGTCTTGTCCTGCAACGTGCTCACCCCGCCGTAGACCACCTCGAAGCGGACGCCCGCCGATGTCGCGGTGGCCAGCGCCGCGCCGATGCCGCGCCGGTCGTCGACGTCCACCGTGATCAGCCTGCCGCCGTGCAGCTCACCGAGCCTGCGCAATTCGTCCTCGGACGGCCGATTGTGCAGGACCGTCGCCACGAACGACTGCGTCGGCACCGCCTTCGGGGCCGCGAAAACCTCGAAGGTGCTGGCGAGTTCGACGATGCGGCCCTCGGCGAGCACCGCGACCCGGTCGGCCACCGCGCGGATCACATCCATCTCGTGGGTGATCACCACGATGGTGACGCCGAGTTCGCGATTGACCTTCTTCAGCAGTCGAAGCACCTCGCCGGTGGTTTCCGGGTCGAGCGCCGAGGTCGACTCGTCCGCGAGCAGCAGCGACGGTGAGGTCGCCAGCGCACGGGCGATGCCGACCCGCTGCTTCTGTCCGCCGGAGAGTTGATCGGGATAGCTGCGGGCCTTGTCGGACAACCCGACGAACTCCAGCAGCTCGGCGACCCGCGCCTTGCGCTCGGCTCGCTGCCAGCCCGCGACCTTGAGCGGATACTCGACATTGCCTGCGGCCGTGCGCGATCGGAACAGATTGAATTGCTGGAACACCATCCCGATGTCGCGGCGCAGCCGCCGCGCCTGCGCCTCGCGCACCCCGGTGATGGGGGTACCCGCGACCGTGATGGTGCCGCTGGTCGGCTTCTCCAGCGCGTTGATCAACCGGACCAGCGTGCTCTTACCCGCGCCGGAATAGCCGATCACGCCGAAGATTTCGCCCTGCTCGATGCGCAGATCGATATCGTCGAGTGCGACGTGGGCGTCCGCGCCCTTGCCGAAAACCTTGGTGACCGAACGGAACTCGACAGCAGGCCTGGTATCGATCACTTGCCGTCGCGGATCGACTGCTGCACCCGCTGCAGAATCTGTTCCAGCTCAGGGGCGTTGCGCCGCACCTCGACGGCGGTGCCCTTGGTCACCTCGCTGTGCGCCTTCTGCACCTCGGGGTCGTGCCACAGCTCGACCAGCTGCAGCAGCTTCGGGTTGTTCTTGTCCTCGGCCCTGGTCACCAGCGCGTTGATGTAGGGCTCGGCCGCGGGATTATTCGGATCGTCCTTGTACAGCGCCGAACTGGGGTCGATGCCGGACCGCTCGAGGAAGGTGTTGTTGATCACCGAACCGTCCACCGAGGCCAGCGAGAGCGCGGTCTGCGCCGCGTCGACCGTGGTCACCTTCACCTTGGACGCGCCACGGTCGATGTCGGCGGGGGAGGGCGAATTCGTCTTCGAGGACAGCTTCAGCAGACCGGCCGCCTGCAATACGAACAGGGCCCGCGCCTGGTTGGTCGGGTCGTTCGGGATGGCGATCTCGGCGCCCTGCGGCAGATCCGCGAGGGACTTGTGCTTCTTGGAGTACAGCCCGAGCGGCACGATGTAGGTGGACCCGATCGGCGTCAGGGTGTCGTTGTTGGCGACGTTGTACGCACCGAGGAACTGCAGGTGCTGGAACAAATTCACGTCGATCTGCTTTTGCGCCAGTGCGAGATTCGGTTGCTTGTAATCGGAGAAGTTGGTGATCTTCAGCGTGATGCCCTTGTCCTTGGCTCGTTGCTCGAAGACGTCCCAGGCCTTGTCCTTGTCGGTCGTGCCGATCCGCACTACCGTGTCGGAGGAGGCCTTGTCGCCAGAACCGCACGCCGTAACGGTGAGGGCCGTGGTTGCTACCAGGACCGGGATCGCCAGTACCCGATGGAATTTCACTCGTGCTCCCGAAATGCTTGTCGCTATATGAACCCGGTAATCCAAGCGGCCCGGCAATCGGGTGGACAACAGTTGAGATTGTGGTGAGCGAAACCCTTCCGGAAATTTGGACGACCGTCTAGTTTGCTCGCAATGCGCTTGATGCACCGACTACTGTTGATCCCACTCCTTTCCGCCTTGGCCATCGCCGCTGTTTCGTGTGGCGCGGAGCACCGCGGCGACGTGATCCGCATAGGTGTGAACGATCTCTCCCTGCCGCACTGGGACGTGTACAAGAAGAAAGCCGCAGAACAGGGCATCGCCATCGAGTTCATCAACTTCACCGACTACAACCAGCCCAATCCCGCACTCGCGCAACATCAGATCGATCTCAACAAGTTCCAGCACGTGCGATACCTGGCCAACTACAACGCCCGCAACAACGACACCCTGGTGCCGATCGGCGCGACCGAGATCTTCCCGCTCGCGCTGTATTCGCGTAAGCACAAGTCGGTGGCCGACATCCCGCGCGGCGGTCAGATCACCTTGAGCAACAATTCGGCCAACCAGGTGCGGCCACTGCTCAGCTTGGCCGCGGCGGGGCTGATCGTGCTGAAGGGCGGTGCCAGTTGGGATTCGAAGATCGAAGACGTGGATACCGCCGCCTCGAAGGTGAAGCTGACCCCGATCGATCCGACGCTGACCGCGCAGTCGCTCAGCAGCGTGGACGCCGCGTTCGTCGACGACACCTTCGCTCGCCCAGCGGGTTTGACGAAGAACGACACGATCTACACCGATGACCCGGAGCTGCCGGAGCTCGAGCAGTACATCAACATCTTCGCCGCGCGGGCCGCCGACAAGGACAATCCGACGCTGCTGAAACTGGCTCGGCTGTACCACGATCCGGAGGTCGAGGCCGCGGTGCGCGCCGAGACCGGCTATGAGGGCATCTTCAAAACCAACGAGCCCGCCGACCTACAGGCCGCGGCGGCCGAGCTGGAAGCCAAGTTCCGCAAGTAGTTTCGGCTACGAGCGCGCCGCGATAGCCCGTGCGGCTTCTCGCTGCGCGTTCGTATTCGGTTGCAGGCCACGAGAACCGGCGAGCTTCGCCTGGACATGTTCGGTGACGGTGATCGGCGCGTACTTGCTGCCCGCACCGATGCAGGAGGGAAGTGTCTCGATCAGTGCGTCGAAATTGCCGTCATGGAAAAACGCTGCGCTGCGGCGTCGTTCGACGGTGCCGTCGATGATCGGTGGCATCACCCGGTGCAGGGTGGAGAGCCACCGCTCGTTCGTCCAGCGGGCCATCAGGTCGCCGAGGTTGATCAGCAGTGCGTCGTCGGCGGGCTGCACGTCATGCCAGCGGCCATCCGCGCCGAGCACCTGCAGGCCGGGCACCTGATCGGCCCACAGGACGGTGACGATGCCGTAGTCGGTGTGCTCGCCCATGCCCCTGAGCTCGCCGTCGAGGTCGACGCTGCCCGGCGGCAGCGCGTAGTTGTTCATTCGCAACACATTCAGCGAATGATCGGTGAAGCGGTCGAAGTAGCCTGCGGGCAGGTCGAGGGCGTCGGCGAAGATGGTGGTGAGGGTGCCCGCGACGCGCGCGGCCTCGGCGTAGTAGGTCAGCACGCGTCGCCGGAAGGTGGGAAGCTCTGCGGGCCAGACGTTTTCGGCGTAGCCCGCGGCGGCGGGCAAGTCCAGCTCCGGGTAATCGGCGGTCGTGGTGCCGATATTGAACGCCTCGAAGAAGTCGTTCATTCGGGTCGCGGACGCCACTCCGAGACTCAAGCTCAGGCTCTCGCTCTTCGGCGGCGAGTAACCGCGGTTGAACTCGACTGCCGCTCGGTAGCCCTCCTTCGTCGCCTGATCGAGGGCGAAGAAATCGTCGAGGGCGGACGCGAACTCGTCGAGCACCGACTCAGCGATGCCGTGCCCGCGGATCTGCATGAATCCGACGCTCCGCGCCGCCTCATCGATCTGGCGCGCGACCACCGACCGCTCCGCGGCGCTCGCATCGCCGACGTAGGCGGAGATGTCGATGACGGGAACCTGAAACTCCACGATGAGCCGTCCTTTCATTAGTCGGTGACCGCTCCAAGCATGGAACGCGCGGACGTCCCCGTTCGCTCGTTCGGGTGACATTCCTGTAAACGTACGTTCCTATTGGAACGTTCCTCCGAGATATTGTGAAAAAGGTTCTGGCTCAACGAAATTCGCGCCCGAATTGGCTTGCATGTCTGTCGGTACCTTGCCCTAGACTGGGGCCTCATTCCATTCGAGGTAGGGGGCTCTAAATGACAGTGACGCTGCAACCGCTCGAGGTACGTGTGTGCAATTTGGAGCGCAGGTACGCGGCGCTGGATGAGGACCGGCTCGCGTATGAGGACGCCATCTACAAGACCAAGAGGAAGGTCAAGAAGACCCATCGGTGGGTTCAGGGGATCCAGCAGGAAGTCTGGGAGTTACGCGATGACTTCGTGAAGTTCAGGCTGGACATGGGCGAGTTCAAGGTCGAGATGGGCGAGTTCAGGCACGAGGTCCGAGACGAGTTCGCGACGATCAAGCAGGACGTTTCGGGCCTGAAGGAAGACGTTTCGGGTCTGAAGCAGGACGTTTCGGGTCTGAAGGAAGACGTTTCGGGTCTGAAGGAAGACGTTTCGGGTCTGAAGCAAGGCATGTCGGCATTGGCGCACGGTGTCAGTGCGATCGTGTCGCACCTCGGGATCGTTATGCCCGAGGGCGAGAACTAGCAGTTAGGCGACCACCCCCATTCCGTCCTCCGGTGACGTCGCACTGCGATGCCTGAAGGGCTGTGTGCGGCGACAACACGAGGGCGTGGATGGGGGTTCAACGAGACAGGGGGCTTTATGTCTGCAACACCGCCAGAGCTGGAGGGGCGTGTAAGCGTGTTGGAGAGGAGGTGCGAGCGTTCGGAGGCGGACATGGCGGCGTACCAGGACACGATTGTCGAGACCCACGAGGCGGTTAACACACTCGTCGTGAGCGTCGAGGTGCTGAAGCTGGACGTGTCCGGGCTGAAGACGGACATGTCCGGATTGAAGACGGACGTGTCCGGATTGAAGACGGACGTGTCCAGGCTGAAGACCGATGTGTCCGGGCTGAAAACCGACGTGTCCGGGCTGAAGACGGACGTGTCCGGATTGAAAACCGACGTGTCCGGGCTGAAAGAGGGCGTGTCCGGATTGAGAAAGGGCGTGTCGGAGTTGAAGCCGATCGTGCTCGACACTCAGGTGCGGACGCAGCGGCTCGAGCATGACGTGTCCGGGCTCAATCGAGGCGTCGACGCGATCGTCTCGTACTTCGGGATCACAGTTCCCGAGGACGAGAACTAGTAGGTAACGACCACCCCATCCGTCCTCTGGTGTCGTCGCTCTGCGATGCAGAAGGCTGTGCGGCTACACCGAGGCGGATGGTGTTCACCGAGACAGGGGGCTGTATGTCGGTAACGCTGGAAGATCTCGCGGCCAGGGTATGTGTGCTCGAAAGGTTGGTAGGGGAGCACGGCGACAGGCCGTTCTCAGCGGACGACGCCTTCAAGGATGTGCGTAACCGAATCACGAGTCTGCAGCTGAGCGTGATCAGTTTGCGACGTCAAACGGAGGAGCTCATTGACGATGTCCACGACCAGGGCAGCATGGGCGCCGCGGTTGCCGCAATCGCGTCGCATCTGGGTGTGACAGTTCATGAGGACGAAGCTCGGCCGTAGGCGATTCCGTTAGTACCGTCCACACCGGGAATGCCCCGGTGTGGACACTCAACTCCACAGTGTCACATGGACTTTCGGCGGGAAGTGGGTGACGTCGACGCCGGAGCCGAGGATCGCCGCCTGAGTCCATCTCGGGGTAATGAAGCGGAGGTGTTCGGACACGGCGCGGTGCCGTGGGCGACCAGGTTCCAGCCGACGGCCGCAGCGATGACGGCCGCGCTTAACTTATCTGCGATCTCTTACTGCCCGCGCATACCCTGGCCGGAATGCGGGAGCTGCCGCGTGTACTTATCGAACTGCCTCCGTGGTGCTATCGGCTGCGCTCTGAGCGGAAAGTGCTGCGGGCGGCGGTGGTAGCGGCGATGATGCTGGTGTGGACGAACAGATGTACGAGCGGTCGCGGCGTTGTTTGCATGCGGTGGCGGAGTTGTTGATTGCGGGGCCGCAGTATCGGCAGCACGGAACCATTCGGTTGCGGGCGGTGCACCAGGGGTTCGGTGGTGTGCAGTGGCCGGTTTCGGTGGTCGGTGCGGAATTGGTGTGGGCGGAGGGTCGGGCGCCGCTCCAAGGGACCTACCGGGAGCTCGGGCGGCTGGCGGGGTTCGAGCCGGAGGCGCCGAAGGGGGTGTACAAGGATACGACTGGGGTTGATCCGGACAGTGTGATGGTGATCGATCCTGAGGCGGCGCGGGTGATCGGGGATTGGTTTGCGCTGGGGGACAAGGCTTTGCGAGCCTTGGCGCCGGATGTGACACCGGTGCTGTGGCCGGAGCATTTCGACCTGTCGATTACGGTCAACGAGGTGAATTACGGTGTCTCGCCGGGTGATTCGTTTCATTCGGGCCCGTACGCCTACGTCGGCCCGTGGGCCCCGCGCACCGGCGAGTTCTGGAACGCGCCCTTCGGCGCCTTCCGCCCGCGCGCGGAGGTCGACTCGGACGCAACCCTGCTGGAGTTCTTCGAGCAAGGCCGAGCGGCAGTCGGATAGGCCGCCGCACGCCTCTTGATTTCCCGCACCGAGCATCGCATGCGAAATTCGGTGCGGGAAACCAGAAATGGTGCGTGTCAGTGTACGAGAGCGCCCGACGTCGTAGTGGCGGACCGGAAATAGGCTTCGGTGGCGATCTCGACCGGGATCAGGTTCCGAACGGCATGAACTAGCGGGCGGCGCGGTGATTGTCCCCGGCCAGACGCCCGCGGCGGATCAGTGCGCGCTTGGAGCCGGGTGCGATGGCGGCGGCGTCGAGGTGCGAATCCGGTTCGGGTTCATTGGGATTCGGCCGGACGAACAGGGTGACCGTGGCGGCCGGGAGGAAGCCGCTGCGCGTCATGAGAGCCGTGGAGGCGGCGTTGCGGTCTTCGACATCGGTGACGATGCGCCGCGCGCCTCGGGCGAACAAGGCTTCCGAGCAGACGTCCACCAGACGACGGGCGATGCCGTGCCCCTGCATGTCCGGCGCGACGGCGATCCACTCGAGGTAGGCCCAGTCGTCGCGGTTCTCGAATTCCATCGACCCGAGCACGAAACCGACCACTCGGTCGGAATCGAGTGCGACCCAGCAGGCGTTGTCGGGGCTGTCCAGGTGCTCGGCGACCGAGGTCAGCGACCACGAGGTGTACGGCTTGGTGGTGATGTCGAAGACTTCGTGACCGAGATCGAGGACCTGGCGCAGGTGGCCGAGACCCATCGGGACGATCACAATGGCGGAATCCATACGCGACAGTTTGCCAGGAGTGTGCGCCCGTTCTTACGCACCCTTGCGGGCCGCGGTCTTCTTGGCCGCCTTCTTCGCAGGTTTCGCGGCGGTCTTCTTGGCCGCGGTCTTCTTCGCGGCCGCCTTCTTCGCCGGTTTGGCCTTGCCCTTGTCTTCGCCCCCACCCGCCGCGCGCCGACCGCTCGCCTCCAGGCTGCGTTGCAGCGCGGCGACCAGGTCGACCACCTCCGCGTCCATCTCGGCGGGCGCCGACTCGGGCTGCTCGGGTACCTTGCCGGTGCCGCTGGCGATGGCCTCGTCCAGCAGCCGCTTGAGTTCGATCTGGTATTCGTCGGTGTACTGGTCCTGATCGAAATCGTCCGACATGGACTCGACCAGCGTCTCGGCCATCTTGATTTCCTGCGGGCGCGGCGCGGCGACCCCGTCCAGGGATTCGAAGTCGACCGCGCGCACCTCGTCCGGCCACAGCAGCGTCTGCAGCACCAGCATCCCGTCGCGCACTCGCAGCGCCGCGAGCCGGGTTTTCTGCCGCAGCGTGAAGTGCACGAGCGCGGTGCGGTCGATGCGTTCCAGCGTCGTCGCCAGCAGCACGTAGGCCTTGGGCGTGCTGGAATCGGGCTCGAGGTAGTAGCTCTTGTCGAACAGGATCGGGTCGATCTGGTCCGACGGGACGAACTGCAGCACCGGGATCTCGTGCTTCTCGGCGGCGGGCAGTTTCGCGAAGTCCTCGTCGGTGAGAATGACCTTGTCGCCGTCGGGTGACTCGTACGCCTTGTCGATATCGGCGTACTGCACGGACTTACCGCACACCGTGCAGACACGGTCGTATTTGATCCGGCCCCCATCCTTGGCGTGCACCTGATGGAATCGGATGTCGTGGTCCTCGGTCGCGGTGTAGACCTTGACCGGGACGTTTACCAGCCCGAATGCGATCGAGCCCTTCCAGATCGACCTCACTGCTGCATCCCCTCGACGCGGGTACCTCGTCCGCGGGTCACCGCTTCGGCGACTCGGAACGGGATGAGTGCTGGACGTTAAGGCCCACTCATTCTTCCATCATGGCCGACGGCATTCGAATACGCGAGCGAATGCCCATCCCGAGTGTCGCGGCAGCGACGCGCCGACGGAGCTGGGGCGGGAGGGCGCCGAAAAGGGTGCGCATCGCGGTGACGGTGCCGGTCAGGTCGGTTCGACCGGACAGGTAGGCGCGCTGCGCGGAGGTCGGCATGGCGAAGAAGGCGTCGAAGAAGACCGGGAGATCGGCGGGCGGCAGGCCGAGCAATGCGCGCAGTCCCGCGGCGCGGAGCCGATACACGGCGCGGGCCGATGCGGGCCAGGCCGCCGCTCCCGCAGCGACCACCTCGGCCGCGGTCAGCGAGGCCGCCACGCTGTAGCCGGTGGCCGGATGCGCGAAACCGCCTGCGGCGCCGAAGGTATGCCGTCCGGGCCGGCCGCCCTCGACCGGGAAGCGGACCCGCTCGACTCGTTCATCGCCGGTGAATTCGATTCCGCGCGAACGCAATCGGTGGTGCAGCCGGTCGCGCAACACGGTGCCGTCGAGCGCAGGGCGCCCCGCCAGGCAGGTCTCCTCCAGCAGCATCGAGCCGCCGCCGAGCGGCACCGCGTAGAGAAACGACCGTGCTGCGTCGGCGGGTGCGCCGTTGTCCGTGCGCCAGTCCATGAACGACGGTTCGACGCCTGCACAGTGCCGCGCGTCGAGAACAAGCCCGTGAGCCGTCTGCTCGGCAAATGCGGCAGATCGGGCAATGCCACGTGCATCGAACACCCGTCGAGCCGTCAGCAGCCGTCCAGAGGCCAGTACGACCGTGTCGGCGGTCAGCTCCATCGCACGATCCGCGACCACCTCGGCACCGGTCAGATCGAGCGACTCCCGCAGCCGGTCCGTATCGAGCACGACGTAAGGCCGATCAATCCGGTGCGCGCGAGTTCCCCACGCCGTCGGCTGGTCGACCGTGGCCGCGATAGCCGCCGGATCCAGCCAGCCGGGAAGTTCGTCAGCCCATGCCGCGTAGGTAGCCGACCACCGCCGATCAGGAAGTGGATCGACAACAGTGACCGATAGTCCGCGCGCCAGGCAGCGACTCGCCAGTGCCCGGCCCGCGGGACCGAGACCAGAGACGATGACATCCGTCGTCATGGCGCGACCACCGCCGAATACGCAACGGCCATCGGCGTTTCGGACGGTCAGAGACCGCCGGTGGACAGCAGCCCGCCGTCCACGCGCACGGTCTCGCCGGTGATCCACGCGGCCTCGTCGGAGACCAAGAACCCGATCAGCCGTGCCACATCCTCGGGCGTCCCGAGCCGCTTCATCGGATAGATGCTCGCCGCCCGCTCCTCGTCGTCGGAGTACAGCGCGTCGGCGAACTTCGTCTTGATCACGCCGGGCGCGACCGCGTTCACCCGGATCTTCGGTCCGAGCTGCCAGGCGAGTTCGTCGGTGAGCCGGATCAGCGCGGCCTTCGACGCGCCGTACGCGGCGATCACGCCGGACGAGCGGATGCCCGCGACGCTCGCGACGTTGACCACCGCGCCACCGTGCTCGCCCATCCACGCCTTGAACGCCTGCTGGATGTAGCCGAGCGCCGCGACAACGTTGACGTCGAAGATCTTGCGCACCGCGTCCAGGTCGGCGTCCATCAGCGAGCCGAACACGGGGTTGATGCCGGTGTTGTTGATCAAGATGTCCAGCGAACCGAATTCGGCCATCAGCCGATCGATGGCCGCCGCGCGATCCTCGGCATGACCCGAGTTGCCCGCGAACGCCACGACCTCGCCCTGATGACCGAGCGTGCGCAGTTCCGCGGCGGTCTCTTCCAGCGGATCCTTCTTACGGGCCGTGATCAGCACGTTCGCGCCACGACTCAACAACTCCGCCGCGACAGCTTTGCCGATGCCCCGGCTGGCACCGGAGACCAACGCGCTTTTGCCGAGCAGATCGGTACTCACAACTCCACCTCCCTAGCGCTCGCCGTCACCACCGGGATAGCTGTGTTGATTCGTCGTTTGCTGCGCTCGCTCATGCATCGGCAGGCTACCCGCCGTTCAGTTAGCGCCGTCACATGTGCGTCGCCGCGGGTAAAAGCGGTCGCCGGACCCAGGTAAAATCAGTGGTTCTTGTGCATATCGCGTCGCACAATCGAGTAGCTACCGCCCAGCACCACTGATCCGCGAGGAGAAATCTGTGATCACCGCGACCGACCTGGAGGTCCGGGCCGGCGTCCGCACCCTGCTGTCGGCCCCCGGACCGGCCCTGCGGGTGCAGTCCGGCGACCGGATCGGATTGGTCGGACGCAACGGTGCTGGCAAGACCACCACGCTGCGCATCCTGGCGGGCGAGGGCGAGCCGTACGCCGGAAAGATTCTGCGCTCCAGCGATATCGGCTACCTGCCGCAGGATCCGCGCGAGGGCAACCTCGACATCCTCGCCCGCGACCGGGTGCTTTCCGCGCGCGGCCTGGACACGCTGATCCGCGACATGGAGAAGCAGCAGGCGCTGATGGCCGAGGTGGCCGACGAGGCCGAACGCGACAAGGCGGTCCGCAAGTACGGCCGCCTGGAGGAGCGTTTCTCGGCGCTCGGCGGGTATGTCGCCGAGAGTGACGCGGCGCGCATCTGCAACAGCCTCGGCCTGCCCGACCGGGTGCTCGCCCAGGCGCTGCGCACCCTGTCCGGTGGTCAGCGTCGCCGAATCGAGTTGGCGCGCATCCTGTTCGCCGCCTCCGACGGCAGCGGCGGCCGTTCCGACACCATCCTGCTGCTCGACGAGCCGACCAACCACCTCGACGCCGACTCGATCACCTGGCTGCGCGGTTTCCTGCAGAACCACGACGGCGGCCTGATCGTGATCAGCCACGACGTGGAACTGCTCGGCGACGTGGTGAACAAGGTGTGGTTCCTGGACGCGGTGCGCGGCGAGGCCGACGTCTACAACATGGGCTGGCAGAAGTACCTCGACGCCCGCGCCACCGACGAACAGCGCCGTCGTCGCGAACGCGCCAATGCCGAGAAGAAGGCGGGCGCGTTGCGCGTGCAGGCCGCCAAACTCGGTGCCAAGGCCACCAAAGCCACTGCGGCACAGAACATGGCCAAGCGCGCCGACCGGCTCATCGCCGAGCTGGATGACGTGCGCGTCGCCGACAAGGTCGCCAGGATCAAGTTCCCCGAGCCTGCCCCCTGCGGCAAGACGCCGCTGATGGCGGAGAACCTGACCAAGGTCTACGGCTCGCTGGAGATCTTCACCGGCGTCGACCTCGCGATCGACCGGGGTAGCCGGGTCGTGGTGCTCGGCCTCAACGGCGCGGGCAAGACCACGCTGCTGCGGATGCTCGCCGGGGTCGAACAACCGACCGCGGGCAACCTGGTGCCCGGACACGGCTTGAAGGTCGGGTATTTCGCGCAGGAGCACGACACCCTCGACGATCAGGCCAGCGTGTGGGAGAACATCCGGCACGCCGCGCCGGACGCGGGGGAGCAGAGCCTGCGCAGCCTGCTCGGCGCGTTCATGTTCACCGGTCCCCAGTTGGAGCAGCCCGCTGGCACGCTGTCCGGCGGTGAGAAGACCCGCCTCGCGCTGGCCGGCCTGGTTTCCTCGGCCGCGAACGTGCTGCTGCTCGACGAACCGACCAACAACCTCGACCCGGTGTCGCGCGAGCAAGTGCTCGATGCGCTGCGCACCTACGCCGGCGCGGTCGTGCTGGTCACGCACGATCCGGGTGCCGCGGAGGCGCTGTCGCCGGAGCGGGTGATCTTGCTACCGGACGGTACGGAAGACCATTGGTCCGCCGAATATTTGGAACTTATTCAGCTCGCGTGACTTTCATCACAAGAATTCGTTGATCACGGACCCTCGAGTGCTTAGCCTGGAAAGAGCTGCTCGGCGACTCGGAGGAAGCCATGAGCGACAGGCCCACGCAAGTCAAAGCCACCCTGGGTAAGGGAACACGCGTCACGGGGAAGTCCCGGGACCGCCTACAGACCCAGTTGAAGAAGCAGTACGAGGCAGGGGCGAGCATCCGCTCGCTGGCGCGAGCAACCGGTCGCTCCTACGGCTTCATCCACAACGTACTGGTGGAGTCGCACGTGCAACTCCGCAGTCGCGGCGGTGCGAACCGTCGCAAGAGCCAGTAGCGTTCCGGAGAACTCGAAACCGGTTTCGGCGGTATGTTTTTCGCCGACACCGGTGAGTTCGGCTGGTCGGGCGTTGTCCAGAGCCCGGCCAGGGACGCGCGCTGGATTCGCTGGCCGGTCGGCGACTGCCGTGCGGCCCAACCTGATCCGGTCGCGCGCGCCGGATGAGCCTCGGCTGCTGCCGTTTCCGGCTGCGGTTCGGGGTCGAGCGGCGCTGGTGTCCGAGATCGGGTGTGCGCCTGACGGACTCTCGTCAGTAGCCGCTGACCGCCCCGTCGCCATCGACGAGGAGATTGGCGAGGCTACGAAAAATGGGCAGCCCCGTCTTGATCTCCAGGTACGCGAACTGCCCCTGCGGGTTGACCTCGAGGAAGTAGTACTCGCCGTCGAGGCCGAGCCGAATGTCCAAGACGCCGAAGGACAATCCGAGCGCGCCCATCAACGTCGCGAGCGACTTGCTCACCGACGCGGGCAGATGCTCACGCACGAAGTCGACCGAGGTGTCCAGCCGGGAATCGACCCGGCCGACACCGGCCTGCGAATCGATGCGCACCGTCCACTCGACGCCGTCCACCCAGACCACCCGCAGGTCGCATTCGGCATCGATGTAATCCTGGAAGGTGGTCGGCGCCGAGCGAATCCCCGCCAGCCTGCCGTAGTCGGACTCGGTGATGATCCTGGTCTCCGCGAACTCGGCGCGACTGGTCCCGGTGCGCTTGTAAACGACTGGGCCGGGCCGAGATTCGGCGAAACTGCGGGCCTCGTCCGGATCGTTGGTTATCAGCGTCTCCGGTACCGCGAACCCGGCGCGCAACGCGGTCTCCAACTGCACGATCTTGCGGGTCGCGGTGCGGTCGGCGCCGGGGTCGTTGATCCAGTTGGCCGGAATGGACCAGAGCATGCCCTGGATGAAGCTGTCGCATTCGGCCTGGCGGAAGTCGTCGTCGGCGGCGCGCACGCCACCGGGCACCTGGGCGGGATGCGGCCGCCGCCACCAGACCGAGCGCACGTCGTCGAGTCCGATCAGGTGCGAGAGCGAGCGCGCGGTGCCGAGCCGGTCCAGCCGGAAACTGCCCGACTCCCGGGGGAAGTCGCGCAGGTCGAGGTGAATTGCATTGAGCGCGTGGTGTTCTCGCAGCGTCGCCGCCATCGCGGTGGCGTGTAGATCGTCGGATTCCGACACTATGAGGACCGAGCTCGCCCGGCGTGCCGTCATGCGTGCACCGCTCAGTCGAGACTGTCGCAGTTGATGCCGTCGTCGCTGGTCGCGTGCGACTTGGTCTGGCAGTAGGTAAAGGTCGCGCCGTGCGCGCCGGTGAGGTCGGCGAGTTGCAGGCGGTCGGCCCAGGTTTCGGTGAGCTGCTGCAACTGCTCGTCGCCGAGCGCCGCGGACGGTGCCTCGGTGAGCGTCATCGGCCGGTCGACAAGGTCGATGCGCAGGCGGCGGGTGAAGTCGGCGGTGGCACCCGCGCGGATATCGACCAGCACCGGGCGACCGCCGTGTTCCGGCGCGTCGGACCGGGTGGTGACTCCGTCGGGCATCGTGGCGATGCCATCGGGCACCCGCGAGACCCCGTCCGGCAGTGGCGAATCGAGCACGCGCAACACGTCGGACCGACAGAACGTCCACGTTCCCTCGGCGACCCGCACGGTGATATCGCGTTCCGACTCCGCTACCAGCAAACCCTGCAGCGGCGGAACGCGGTCACTCTTCGGCGCGGTGCCAGGAAGGCGGAGTGCGTCGGTCATAACTTGTTTCTCCGATCTGCTCGCGATTTGCCACGACCCCCGAGCGTGAACTGGATCATATCGCGCAGCGAGGGCGGATCGGATCGGATCGGGAGATTTCACGGCCGGTGGCAAACCGGATTTCGACGCAGGATGCGCTAGCGCCGAAAGTTTTTCGGTACACCAGAAATAGTTCCTGTGCAACCGTTTAGCTATTTCCGAACGGAAAATTTGAGGAATGCGTTGCCGTGGGTTGACGGCTGTGCATCCGTACTTACCGCTTCACAGACCGAGCAGGTCCGGGCGCTCGGCCAGCGCCGCGAGGCGTTCGCCCGGCGCGGCGACGAGCTTGCGGGCGGTGAGATCGAGCAGGCCGCCGGTCGTTGATATCTCGGCGGCGACGGTGCCGTCGAGTTTGCGGATCTCGTGCCGGAATCGAAAGGTTTTACCGGTCGACCATTCGAAGTCGACCGAAACGGTGACCTCGTCGCCGCCGCGCAGCTCCCGCAGGTACTTGATGGTGTTTTCGAGCACGACCGGACCGATGCCGCCTGCGACGAGTTTGTCCTGCGGCGCGCCTGCCGCACGGAGCAGTTCCCATCGGGCGTGTTCGGCGTATTGCAGATAGACCGCCTGGTTCAGGTGTCCTTGCGTGTCGAGCTCGTAACCGCGAACGACGATCGGAACGGAAAAGGTCATCTCCTGCGAACCTCCTTCGCGGCCGGAGTTGTTCCGACCTGCAACGACGGGTTGGTCACAGTCGAATTGTGCACCTGTCTCAGCGGCGATTGGCGTTGCGCTCGGCCCACCAGTTCGGCGCGTCGACGAAGTGGTTGTCGAACTCCTCCTGCGCGGCCGCGAGGTCGGCCAGCGGCGATTCGCCCTTGGCGATGCGGTCGAGCAGCCGGAAGTATTCGAAGCGCTGCACCCCGGGCATGAGCGCGATCATGATTCGCGCGGAGCTGTCGGGCGTGGCGCCGAAGGCGTGCGGCATGAATTTCGGCACCACGATCGAGCCGCCGGTGCCGACGGTGACGATCTTGTCGCCGGCCAGCAGTTGCAGTTCGCCGTCGGCGACGTAGAACAGCTCGTCCGAGCTGGTGTGATAGTGCGGCGCCGCGCCGTCCGCCCCCGGCCGCATGGTGACCTCGAGCGTGCTCAGCGCACCGTCGGTGGCCTCGGCATCGAGGAGCAGCCGCATGGTGACCGCGTCGGTGCCCAATGTCTCGGCGTCCCGCGGCTGACGGATCGCGGCGTCCATGCGAGGGGTGGTGCTCATGATGCTCTCCAAGTAGTTCGGTGATTGATAATTCGCTACCGAACTATATATCGACGAATAGAATCCTGTCCATGGCTGAGACGCGACTGATTTCGCAAGCACATGGGTGACCCAACGACCCCGTCGTCCGCTCGGCCGTCGGTCGGCGGCGCGGGGGACGATCCCGTCGACGTGATCATCGGGCAGTGGCGGCGCGAACGACCCGACCTCGAACTGGAGGCCATGTCGATTCTCGGCCGCCTCGCCCGCCTGCTCATCGTCGGCCAGCGGACGGTGGAGGAGGTCTTCACCGCACACGGATTGCAGCGCGGCGAGTTCGATGTGCTTGCGGCGCTGCGTCGTTCGGGCGAACCGTACGAGCTGAACCCGTCCGTGCTCGCCGACACGCTGATGCTGTCGCGCGCGGGCATGACCGGCCGTCTTGACCGGCTGGAGTCGGCCGGGCTGGTCCGGCGGATCGCCGACCCCACCGACCGCCGCGCCGTGCGCGTCGCACTCACCGCCGACGGCCGCAAGCTCATCGACCGAGTCGTCACCGCACACGCCGACAACGAAACCCGCATGCTGGCAGTGCTTTCCGCGGCCGACCGCAGCGAACTCGACCGCATCGCCCGCGTGCTACTGGACAGTCTGGAATCGGGGGAGTAGTCCGGGCCGTAACAGCCGCCATCAGCGTCTGTGAGTAGCCCTTACCGCACAGCGAAAGATGGCACGCCAGAGCGAACGCCCGGCCGCTTAATCCTCGCTATCCCTCGTGGACGTAATGAGCCTGGTCTGCCGCGAGTCCGAATGGGGTCGCGGCGGGTCCGTTCGGAGTCGCGGGTTCGGTGAGCGGATCGAGTAGTTCGTTACTCGGGTAATGCCTGCGCAGCGGGGTTTACCGTGGGGTTCCGCGCCGAAGCCTCGGCGTGGTCGGCTAGGAGATCAACGATGATCGACATCATCACCCTGCGCGGCACCGGTGAGTCGCGGAACCCGGATGGGGCGCCCGCGGGAATGCTGCACGACGTCACCAAGCTGCTCGATACCGAACGGTTCTCGTTCTTCGAGCCGAATTGGCCCGCGTCGGTGGGGCCGGACCCGAATGTCTGGGGCTCATCGCTGGACACGTCCGTGCGGCTCGGTACCGCGGCGGGGGTCAAGGCGATCCAGGATTCGCCGAATGTCTGTGGGCTACTGAGCTATTCACTCGGCGGGATCTGCGCGAGCCACATTCTGGAGGGGGTGCGCTCAGGTAAGTACAAGAACTCCGACGGGTCACCGCTGGAGATCGCGTTCGCGGTGAATATCGCCAACCCGTTGCGCAGGGCGGGTGAGTCGGTCGGGAATCTCTGCCCGCCGTCGACCTATGGCCTGCACGGTCAGCGCGGCGCCTGGCCCGCCGCGGTCGCCGTCCGTGAGTACGCCAATCCGGGCGATATCATCACCGCCGCACCCGCCGATTCGCCGCTCCGGTTCATCGACGTCGGCATCTCACCGTTCTCTTTCCTGGAGGGGGCCCGCATCGGCAACCTCGGTCCGCTGATATTCGCCGAGCTGCTCGAATGGTTGATGCACGATCCGATCGCGAACCTCGATCGATATGCCGCGGCCGTCCGCGGGATCGTCGGCTACCTCACCCCGTGGCCGGACGGTCAGCACGTGCTGTACTCCGGGCACAACATGCCGGGCACCGGCCGTCTGTGGACGACCGACGCGGCCGACTACATCAACGCGACCTTCTGAAGCGACCTCAGTCCCGCCGACGCACCGACGCTTCGACGAGATCCAGTACCGCGGTGAGGTTTTCGTTCGTATGCCCGGAGGCGATCCGAGCGATCAACCCGTCGAGCACCAGATCGAGATAACCGAGCAGCACATCGGTGGGCACGTCATCACGCAACGCCCCCGCGGCCTTGCGCCGCTCCAACCGAGCCAATGTCGCGGCGGTCAGTTCCGCCGACCGCTGAGTCCACCCCGCGCGGAACTCAGGATCGGTGCGCAACCGCCGCGCGATCTCCAAACGTGTGCCAAGCCAATTGAATTGCTCGGGATGGGCGAGCATGTCCCGCATCACCCCGACGATGCCCTGATTGGCCGCGACATCGGCCATCCGTTCGGCGTCCTCCTGCGCGAGCGCGAGGAACAGCGCGTCCTTGTCCCGGAAGTGATGAAAGATGGCGCCGCGGGACAGCCCGATCTCCTCCTCGAGGCGTCGCACCGTCGCGCCCTCGTACCCGTATTCGGCAAAGCAGCGCCGCGCCCCGTCGAGAATCTGGCTGCGCCGGGCGGCGAGGTGATCATCACTGACTTTGGGCATGGCGGGCGTGCTCCTCCAGGAGGTGTGAGAAGTCCGCGCACCGCGAAAACGCGGTGCGCGGACCCTCGACTAACGGCGTGTGGGTAATCAGCCGCGAATCATGTTGCGCAGCACGTACTGCAGGATGCCGCCGTTGCGGTAGTAATCGGCCTCACCGGGGGTGTCGATCCGGACCACGGCGTCGAAGGTGATCTTGTCACCGTTCTCCTTGGTGGCGGTGACCTTCAAGGTCTTCGGCGTCGTGCCCTCGTTCAGCTTGGTGATGCCCTCGATGTCGAAGGTCTCGGTGCCGTCCAACTTCAGCGACGCGGCCGACTCGCCGGCCGGGAACTGCAGCGGAATGACGCCCATGCCAATGAGATTCGAGCGGTGGATGCGCTCGAAGGACTCGGTGATGACGGCCTTCACGCCGAGCAGCGAGGTGCCCTTGGCCGCCCAGTCACGCGAGGAACCCGAGCCGTACTCCTTGCCGCCGAGCACGACCAGCGGGATACCCGCGGCCTGGTAGTTCTGCGCGGCGTCGTAGATGAAGGCCTGCGGGCCGCCGTCCTGGGTGAAGTCGCGGGTGTAACCGCCCGAGACGTCGTCGAGCAGCTGGTTGCGCAGCCGGATGTTGGCGAAGGTGCCGCGGATCATCACCTCGTGGTTACCGCGACGCGAGCCGTAGGAGTTGTAGTCCTTGCGCTCGACGCCGTGGCCCTCGAGGTACTGCGCGGCCGGCGTGCCCGCCTTGATGTTGCCCGCGGGGGAGATGTGGTCGGTGGTGACCGAATCGCCGAGCAGGGCGAGCACCCTGGCGCCGGAGATGTCGCTGACCGGCTCCGGCTCCGGCGGCATGCCGTCGAAGTACGGGGGCTTGCGCACGTAGGTGGAGTCGGCGTCCCAGTCGAAGATCTTGCCCTCGGGGGTCTCCAGGCCGCGCCAGCGCTCGTCACCCTTGAACACGTCGGCGTAGGACTTGATGAACATGTCCTGGCTGATCGCGGTGCCGATGGTCTCCTCGATCTCCTTCGAGGAGGGCCAGATGTCCTTCAGGAAGACGTCGTTGCCGTCCGCGTCCTGGCCGAGCGCGTCGTGCTCGAAGTCGAAGTCCATCGTTCCGGCGAGCGCGTATGCGATGACCAGCGGCGGCGAGGCCAGGTAGTTCATCTTCACGTCGGGGGAGATGCGGCCTTCGAAGTTGCGGTTGCCGGAGAGCACCGCGGTGACCGAGAGGTCGTTGTCGTTGATCGCCTTGGACACGGCCTCCGGCAGCGGGCCGGTGTTGCCGATGCAGGTGGCGCAGCCGTAGCCGACCAGGAAGAAGCCGAGCTTCTCCAGGTAGGGCCACAGGCCGGCCTTGTTGTAGTAGTCGTTGACGACCTGCGAACCCGGCGCCATGGAGGTCTTCACCCACGGCTTGGAGGTCAGGCCCTTGTCGACGGCGTTGCGCGCGAGCAGCGCGGCGCCGAGCATGACCGACGGGTTGGAGGTATTGGTGCAGGAGGTGATCGAGGCGACCACCACCGCGCCATGGTCGAGCACGAAGTCGCCGTACTCCTCCGAGGACACCTTGACCGGCTTGCTCGGGCGGCCGACGGCACCGTTCGCGGCGGACGGGATCAGCACCGCGTCGTCGTCGGCGAAGGACAGCACGGCCGGATCGCTGGCCGGGAAGGACTCCTCGATGGCCTCGTCGAGGTGGGTGTGCGGGGTGGCGGCGGCGGGGCCGCTCTCCGCGTCGTTGGTGTAGTTGTGGATGTCCTTGCGGAACGCGGTCTTGGAGTCCGACAACAGGATTCGGTCCTGCGGCCGCTTCGGGCCCGCGATGGACGGCACCACATCGCCGAGGTCGAGCTCCATGTACTCCGAGTACACCGGCTCGTGCTCGGCGTCGTGCCACATGCCCTGTTCCTTGGCGTACGCCTCGACCAGCGCGAGCTGCTCGTCGCTACGACCGGTCAGGCGCAGGTAGTCGATGGTCACCTCGTCGATCGGGAAGATCGCTGCGGTGGAACCGAATTCGGGGCTCATGTTGCCAAGGGTCGCGCGGTTCGCGAGGGGCACCTCGGCGACGCCCTTGCCGTAGAACTCGACGAACTTGCCGACGACGCCGTGCTTGCGCAGCATGTCGGTGACGGTGAGCACCACATCGGTGGCGGTGACGCCGGGCTTGATCTCACCGGTCAGCTTGAAGCCGACGACGCGCGGGATCAGCATCGAGACGGGCTGGCCGAGCATGGCCGCCTCGGCCTCGATACCGCCGACGCCCCAACCCAATACGCCGAGGCCGTTCACCATCGTGGTGTGCGAGTCGGTGCCGACACAGGTGTCCGGGTAGGCCTGGCCGTTGCGGACCATGACCGTGCGGGCCAGGTGCTCGATGTTGACCTGGTGCACGATGCCGGTGCCGGGGGGGACGACCTTGAAGTCGTCGAACGCGCCCTGGCCCCAGCGCAGGAACTGGTAGCGCTCCCGGTTGCGGGAGTACTCGATGTCGACGTTGCGCTCGAGCGCGTCGGCGCGGCCGAACACGTCGATGATCACCGAGTGGTCGATGACCATCTCGGCGGGTGCCAGCGGGTTGACCTTGTCCGGGTCGCCGCCGAGGGTCTTGACGGCCTCACGCATGGTGGCGAGGTCGACGATGCAGGGCACGCCGGTGAAGTCCTGCATGATCACGCGGGCCGGGGTGAACTGGATCTCGATGCTCGGCTCGGCCGAGGCATCCCATTCGGCGATGGCGCGAATGTGATCGGCGGTGATGTTCGCGCCGTCCTCGGTGCGAAGCAGGTTCTCCGCGAGGACCTTGAGTGCGTAGGGGAGTTTCTTGGTGCCGGGCACGGCGGAGAGGCGGAAGATCTCGTAGGAGTTGCTTCCGACCTCGAGGGTGCCCTTGGCGCCGAAAGTATCGATACTTGTCGTCACGTCAGCTCCACTCGTCTGTGAGGGTTGGCCGTCGGCGGGGCTGCGCCGGCGGCGGGTTGTTCGAGCGACCTGCAAGCAGTCGCTACGGTGGTCTTTGCAGGTGTTCCGGGACCGGAGGGCGCCGGTTCCGCGCGCTACGACCTTAACAGTACGCTTGTCCTGTGAAGGGCGCGGGGCCCGCCCCGTAAGTGTGCGCCGCCGCTCGTGCCCGGCCGCGCGGGGGCGCGTCGGGTGCCGTCTGCGCGTACACCGACTCTCCGTCGCGTACTGTGCTTTCGGAGCCAGCCGGGTGGCGTGGTGCTCACCCCGCAGTGTTGGATGCACGTCGCTTCGGATGCCGATGCGGCTCGACAGACCGGATGGAAGATGACCGTCTCGCACACCTCGGTTTTCACACCCATGGCCGCCGAACTGCCGCCGAACTTCACCGAGGACACCGTCACCACCATCAACGCCGATTTGGCCGACAACCATGTCGCCACGGTGGATGGCAAGGATCAGACGGAGTTGGCGGCCGTCGCCGCCGACGCGAGAGCGCATGGCATCCCGCTCGACATCGTGGTCGTGCCCGGCGCTCCCGGCCACGAAAGCCTGCGTGACCTGGCCACCGAGATCGGTCACAGCCAGCAGGGCACCGTCCTGGTGCTGAGTGACGAATGGGCGGGAACGTACAGCGACAGCATCTCCCGGGTCCGCCTCGAGTGGGCCGAGGACAAGGCGAAGTTCAACGGCGGGCACTCCGCCGAGGCGGCACAGCATTTCGTGGACAAGCTGGAGCAGCCGGAGACGGTGTCCTGGAATGCGATCGCCAGTGTGTTGCTCGCTGGCACCGCAGCGGTAGTGATCGGGCTCTACTTTGTGAAGTCGCGTCGGCGTGCCGAACCCGCCACGCCGGTGAGTGTTTCAGATTCCGAGGGTGATCGGGCCTCCACCGCATAGCTGGTTGCTAACCAGCTACTTTCCCTGACGACCGGTATGTTCTACCGCTCGGAAACCTTTGTCACATACGGCTAATTCCAG
The DNA here is from genome assembly GCF_044455225.1 of Nocardia sp. NPDC051321. Classification (NCBI taxonomy): domain Bacteria; kingdom Bacillati; phylum Actinomycetota; class Actinomycetes; order Mycobacteriales; family Nocardiaceae; genus Nocardia; species Nocardia sp. NPDC051321. Next base: position 105,001 of record NZ_JBITEM010000021.1, read on the forward strand.
GCAACGGCGAAATTACACGCCTGTCATTCTGTGGCTGGAGTTCCTTTGGTGACTCGAGTGTCGTACGGTCGTGTAGTTACCGATGGGGAAGAAGTGTTGTCAAGGGTTATCTGCCGACCATTGAGCGGGTAGGTGCGGTTGGTGCTCATGGTGCGTTGCTGGAGTCGGGTCCTTGGGAGGTGCGATGCGCAACAACGGCGAGGCCGCTTATCGACGTCCGCTGGGAGTCGCTCTGGGGTTGCTGGTGACCGTCGTCGTGGTGCTGGCCGGGCCTGCCGTCGCGGTGCCGCCCGCCCCGCCGAATCCCAGTGACGGCCAGATCGCCGATGCCGGAGCGCAAGTCGACGCGAGCGTGACCGAGGTCGGCGGCCTGATCAATCAGGTCGCGGCGGTCGAGCAGCAGTTGCAGCAGCTCGACAGCGAGGTCGCGCGCAAGCGCGAGGAAGTGAACAAGGCCCTGGTCGATCTGCAGAACGCGCGTGCCGCCGCCGACGCGGCCGCCGCCCTTGTGCAGGACACCCAGCGCGAATTGGCCGACGCCGGAACAAAAGTCGGCGCCGCGCGACGCAATTTCGACCAGTTCGCGGCCCAGGCCTACACCCGCCCCGCCGCAGAGTCGATGGTCGTCTACCTAGCCGCGGCCACCCCGGCCGCCGCCCTCGACCAGGCCCAACTCCTAGCCTTGGTCTCGAAGAACCAGCAGCAGGTCCTGGACAGCCTACGCCGCGCCCAGATCGACCAGGGCAACAAGAATTCCAGTGCACGCCAAGCGAAGTCGGACGCCGACGCGGCCGCCGCGGCCGCCGAGCAGGCCAAGGTCGACGCCGAGCACGCGGTCACCGCCGCCAAGGCCGCCCTGGACGCACAAACCGTGCAGCGCGACAACCTGCAACGCCAGCGCCAGGATGCGCAGGGCCGCTTGGACTTCGCCAGGCAGAACGTAGCGGGCCTGCAAGGGCAACGCGACGTCTATCTGAACTGGGAACAGCAGCGCAAGGCCGAGGAGGCCGCGGTGCGCGCCGCCGCCGCGGCCGCCGCGGCCCGCGCCAACGCCGACCAGAACGCGCAGGGTCGGGCCGGGCAACTCGGCGAGGGCAAGCGCCCGCACACTCAGCTGGAGAATTCACCACCGCGCCGCGGCACCCCGCGTCCGAGCCTGCCGTCCATCGGTGGCTCCGCGGCGATCGAGACGGTGGTCGACCGCGCCATGTCCCAGCTTGGCGTCATCTACGCCTGGGGCGGTGGCGACGAGGACGGCCCGACCTACGGCATCCACGACGGCGGCGTCGCCGACAGCTACGGCGATTACGGCAAGATCGGCTTCGACTGCTCCGGCCTGATGATCTACGCCTTTGCCGGGATCGGGGTTTCGCTGCCGCACTACAGCGGGTACCAGTACAACGCGGGCACTCGCGTGCCGGTCGATCAGCGCGCCCGCGGCGACATGCTGTTCTGGGGCGCGAACGCCAGCGAGCATGTCGCGTTGTACCTGGGCAACGGCCAAATGATCGAGGCGCCGGAGTCCGGCGAGGTGGTCCGGGTGACGTCGGTGCGCGAGGGTGGCATCATGCCCTACGCGGTGCGGATCGTCAGCTGACGGTTCTTCGTCGGGCAAAACACGTAGCCGCGCACTTGCCCCGAACCGGACACCTGAAAGCTTTGAATTCCCTTCATGTCGGGTCCGGTTGCGGCACATACGGCCATTACCTGGAATAGTTGTGGCAGCACGCACAGGACCAAAGCGAAAGCGGGGATGTTGGTGACTTCGACAGACGGTGTGAGCGGGGCGAATTTGGCGAAAGACGCGCCTGCCACGCCTAGCACCCTGGAGCGTGACGTCCAGACGCTGGAGAAGGCGATCTACGAGGTCAAGCGGGTAATCGTCGGCCAGGATCGGCTGGTCGAGCGGCTGCTCGTCGGCGTGCTCGCCCGTGGTCACGTACTGCTCGAAGGCGTGCCGGGCATCGCGAAGACGCTCGCCGTGGAGACCTTCGCCAAGGTGATCGGCGGCTCGTTCTCCCGGGTGCAGTTCACCCCCGACCTGGTGCCGACCGACCTCATCGGTACCCGTATCTACCGGCAGGGCCGCGAGGAGTTCGACACCGAGCTCGGCCCGGTCGTCGCGAACTTCGTGCTCGCCGACGAGATCAACCGCGCGCCCGCGAAGGTGCAGTCGGCACTGCTCGAGGTGATGGCCGAGCGGCACGTGTCGATCGGCGGCAAGACCTACCCGATGCCGAATCCCTTCCTGGTGATGGCGACGCAGAACCCGATCGAGAGCGAGGGCGTGTACCCGCTGCCCGAAGCGCAGCGCGACCGCTTTCTGTTCAAGGTCGTCGTCGACTACCCCTCGGTCGAGGAGGAGCGCGAGATCATCTACCGGATGGGTGTCACCCCGCCGGAGGCGACGCGCATCCTGACCCCGGAAGATGTGGTCCGCCTGCAGCAGGTCGCGGCCACCGTCTTCGTGCATCACGCGCTGGTCGACTACGTGGTCCGGGTGATCGCGGCGACCCGCAAGCCCGCCGACTTCGGCATGCAGGACGTGGCCAGCTGGATCGCCTACGGCGCCTCGCCACGCGCCAGCCTCGGCATCATCGCCGCGGCCCGCGCCGTCGCGCTGATCCGCGGTCGCGACTACGTGGTGCCGCAGGACGTGGTCGAGGTGATCCCGGACGTGCTCCGGCACCGCCTCGTGCTGTCCTACGACGCGCTGGCCGACGAGATCAGCCCCGAGGAAGTGATCAAGCGGGTGCTGCAGACCATCGGCATGCCCCAGGTCGCTCCGCAGGCCGTCGCGCCGGGCGCGGCTCCGGTCAATTCCGGTGCGCCGCAGCAGAATGTGCCGCAGCCCGCGCAGCAGCCGCAGCAGCAGGGCGTCCCGCAGCCGGTGCCGCAGCAGCCGAACGGGCAGCAGTCCCAGCCCGCCGGCAACGTTCAGCACAAGTGACCGCGGCGCCGGAACCGTTCCAGTCCGTGCCTACCCACCCCCGGTCGGCTCCGCCTCCCTACCAGCCCCCACTAGGCCCGTCGACTCCGCACGCTCCGCCGTCCTTCCACTCGGGCGAGCTGACCGACCCGCGGCTGGCCGCGGCGCTGAAAACGCTCGAGCTCACGGTGCGCCGCAGGCTCGACGGCGTGCTGCACGGCGACCACCTCGGCCTGATCCCCGGCCCCGGCTCCGAGCCGGGCGAGGCGCGCACCTATCAGCCGGGTGACGATGTGCGGCAGATGGATTGGTCGGTCACCGCCCGCACCACCCATCCGCACGTGCGGCAGACCATCGCCGACCGTGAGCTGGAAACCTGGATGGTCATCGACCTGTCGGCCAGCCTCGACTTCGGCACCGCGCTGTGCCAGAAGCGCGACCTGGCCATCGCCGCCGCGGCCGCCATCACCCACCTCACCAGCGGTGGCGGCAACCGGATCGGTGCCGTCGTCGCGACCGGTGAGGAATTGGTCCGGGTGCCGGCGCGCAGCGGACGGGTGCACGCCCAGTCGCTGCTGCGCAGCATCGCGACCACCCCGCACGCGCGCGACGGGGTGCGCGGCGATCTGCGCGGCGGCATCGAATCGCTGCGCCGCCCGCAGCGCAAACGCGGCCTCGCGGTGATCATCAGCGACTTCCTCGGCGACATCGACTGGCAGCGTTCGCTGCGCGCCATCTCGGCGCGGCACGACCTGCTCGCGGTGGAGGTGCTCGACCCGCGCGACCTGTCGCTGCCCGACGTCGGTGACGTCGTGCTGCACGACCCGGAGACCGGGCGCACCCGCGAATTCAGCGTGACGCCAACGCTGCGTGCCGATTTCGCGGCCGCCGCGCAGCGGCACCGGGATCAGGTCGAACAGGCTTTGCGGAGCTGCGGCGCGCCGGTGCTCACTTTGCAGACCGATCGGGACTGGATCTCCGACGTGGTCCGGTTCGTGTCCACCCGGCGCCACAGCTTCGGCGCCCCGACCGGGCGGGTGCCACGCCAGTGAGTATTTCGCATTTCACCGCAACGTTCTGGCTTGGTTTCCTGGTCGTCATCGCGTTGATCGCGCTGGGCTATGTGCTGGTCCAGCGCGGCAAGCACAAGCACATGATGCAGTTCACCAACATGGAGCTGCTCGAGAAGGTCGCGCCGACGCGACCGAGCCTGTTCCGTCATGTGCCGATCGTGCTCATGGTGATCGGGCTGGTGTTCTTGACGATCGCGGCGGCCGGGCCGACCGCGGTGAAGAAGGTGGCCCGCAACCGGGCGACGGTCATGCTGGTGATGGACGTGTCGCTGTCGATGGAGGCGACCGACGTGCCGCCGAGCCGGATCGAGGTCGCGAAGAAGGCGGGCAAGGATTTCGTCGACGGCCTGCCGGAGGGACTCAACATCGGGTTCATCACCTTCGCGGGCACGGCGTCGGTGATGGTGACGCCGACGACCAACCACGAGTCGGTCAAGGCGGCGATCGACAACGCGAAGCTCGCCGAGCGCACGGCCACCGGCGAGGGCATCATCACCGCACTCAACGCGATCGACACCCTCGCGTCGGTGCTCGGCGGCGCCAACGAACCGCCGCCTGCTCGGATCGTGCTGATGTCGGACGGCAAGCAGACCGTCCCCGCGTATGAGGACGTGGACAATCCGCGGCACGAGTTCGTCGCCGCGCGACTGGCCAAGAACAAGAACGTCCCGATTTCGACGATCTCCTACGGCACCAAATGGGGTGTTGTCGAGATTCCGCACGAGGGCGGCGGTACCGACAAGGTGAAGGTGGAAGTCGACGACGACGCGATGCGCGAGATCGCGCGGCTGTCCGGCGGCGAGTTCTACTCCGCCTCCACCCTGCAGGAACTGAGCAAGGTGTACGACACCCTCGAACAGCAGATCGGCTTCGAGCTGACCAGAGGCGACGCGAGCAGGCCGTGGTTGCTGCTCGGGCTGCTGATCACGGCCGCGGGTGTGATCACCGGGCTGCTGTATCGCCAGCGTCTGCCGTAAGCGTCGAGTTGCGTTGGCAGCTCTGCCATTTCGGGAATGGCAGAGCTGCGGCAGGGCGATGCGTGCCGGGGCAGGCTTCCGCGCAGTCGTGTGGCGCGGACGCCTGCCTGTGGTCGGGCGACAACTATTCGGGTAGTGCCTGGGCGTTGTCGCACTCTGCCAGCAGCGAGAACTACTGCACGGAGCTGCCGGGACAGGTTCAATCGGTGTTCAACAATTCCCAGGTGCAGTTGATGTTGTCCGAAGGGACGTGCGGTTCGCCAGGCGCATACAAGTACGTCTCACCGGGCGAAGCTGTTCCGTCCCTGGGATTCGCCGCGACGGTGTTGTCGTGGTGCCCTAGCTGCTGAGCGCCCCGTCCCATCCGGCGGCGGCCGGGCCCGTCCGGCGATCCACACCGATGCCGGCACCGTCGTGGTGCCGGCATCGGTCGTCTGTGCGGCTGGAGACGGTGGTCGGGCGGGTCGTAACCGCCAGATCCGACCGGGTAGGTTGTTGCCCATGTCGAACATCACAGCCCGGTCCGTCCTGGTGACCGGCGGTAATCGTGGCATCGGTCTGGCAGTCGCACAGCGCTTGGTCGCGGATGGTCACAAGGTGGCCGTCACGCATCGTGGGTCAGGGGTGCCGGACGGCCTGTTCGGCGTGAAATGCGATGTGACCGATAGTGCTTCGGTCGATGCCGCGTTCACCGAGGTCGAGGAGAAGCAGGGTCCGGTCGAGGTGCTGGTCGCGAACGCGGGCATCACCGACGACACGCTGCTGATGCGGATGACCGAGGAGCAGTTCACCAGGGTCATCGACGCGAACCTGACCGGTGCGTTCCGCTGTGCCAAGCGGGCTAATCGGGCGATGCTGCGGGCGCGCTGGGGCCGGATGATCTTCCTCGGCTCGGTGGTCGGCCTCGGCGGTGGCCCCGGCCAGATCAACTACGCCTCGTCCAAGGCCGGTGTCGTCGGCCTGGCGCGTTCGATCACCCGTGAGCTCGGCTCGCGCTCGATTACCGCGAATGTCGTCGCGCCCGGCTTCATCGAGACGGACATGACCGCCGAACTGCCGCAGGACATGCGCGATATGGCCAAGAAGTTCATTCCACTGCAGCGCCTCGGCCAGCCGGAAGACGTTGCGGCCGTGGTCAGCTTCCTGGCCTCGGAGGATTCCCGCTACGTGTCCGGTGCGATCATTCCGGTCGACGGCGGCATGGGCATGGGTCACTGACCCGACCGACCCTGCGGCCGGCGAAACCTCGGCGGCCGCAAGCAATTCCACACTCGACTCCAGGAGAACCGAAAACTTATGGGCGGACTGCTCGAAGGTAAGACCATTCTGGTCACCGGCATCATCACTGACTCGTCGATCGCCTTCCACGCGGCCGCGGTCGCGCAGGAGCAGGGCGCGAAGGTGATCATCACCGGCATTCCGGAGCGGCTGCGGCTGATCGACCGGATCGCCAGGCGGCTGCCGCAAGAGGTCCCCCCGGCCATCCCGCTCGACGTCACCAACGAGGAAAACCTCGGCGAGCTGGCGGACAAGGTGCGCGAGCTGGCGCCAGAGGGCGTCGACGGCGTGCTGCACTCGATCGCGTTCGCGCCGCGCACGCTGATGGGTCCGGAGGCGCGTCCGTTCCTCGACGGCCCCGGCCCGGACGCCGCCAAGGCGTTCGAGATCTCCGCGTGGAGCTACGCGTCGCTGGCCCGCGCGGTGCTGCCGGTGATGAACGAGCGCGGCTCGATCGTCGGCATGGACTTCGATCCGCGCACCGCGATGCCGTACTACAACTGGATGGGTGTGGCCAAGGCCGCGCTCGAGTCGGTCAACCGGTACGTGGCGCGAGAGGTGGGCGCCGCCAAGAAGATTCGCTCGAATCTCATCGCCGCAGGCCCGATCAAGACCCTCGCGGCCAAGGCCATCGCCGGCACCGCGACCGACGACGCCGCCAAGCTCAACCAGCTCAACGAGTACTGGGACGGCGCGTCGCCGATCGGCTGGGACGTCGACGACCCGACGGTGGTCGCCAAGTCGATCGTCGCGCTGCTGTCGGACTGGCTGCCCGGCACCACCGCGTCGATCATCTACGTCGACGGCGGAGCCAGCCACAACACCTGGTTCCCCGAAGGCATGTCGATCAACTGATCTTCCTAGGAGGACATTGTGGTTCGGGCCGCTGACGCGTTGCTGCTGTTGTCCTTCGGCGGTCCGGAACGCCCCGAGGACGTGATGCCGTTCCTGGAGAACGTCACTCGGGGCCGGGGAGTGCCGCGCGAACGCCTCGAAGAGGTCGCGCAGCACTACCTGCACTTCGGCGGGGTGTCGCCGATCAACGCGCTCAACCGGGACATCATCGCGGCGGTCGAGGCCGAATTGGCCACGGCGGGTATCGATCTCCCGGTGTACTTCGGTAATCGGAACTGGTCTCCGATGGTCGAGGACACCGTCGCGCGGATGGCCGCCGACGGTGTTCGCTCCGCACTGGTGTTCCCCACCTCGGCGTGGGGTGGTTACTCGGGTTGCCTGCAGTATCACGAGGACATCACCAGGGCACGCACCGCGTTCGGCGACGACGCACCGGAGCTGGTCAAGTTGCGTCAGTACTTCGACCACCCGTTGCTGATCGAGGCGTTCGCCGACGCCATTCGGGCCGCGCGGCAAGAACTTCCGGCCGAGCGGCGCGACGGTGCGCGGCTCGTCTGCACCGCGCACTCCATTCCGGTCAGCGCCGACACGGCCGCTGGTCCGCCTGCCGACGGTGGTCATCTGTACAGCCGTCAGGTCGCCGAAGCCGCCCGGTTATCCGCCGCCGCAACGGGTTTCACCGACTACGACCTCGTCTGGCAATCGCGCTCCGGCCCGCCGCAGGTGCCGTGGCTCGACCCCGACATCGTCGACCACCTCGACGATCTCGCCGCCAAGAATGTCGAGGCGGTCATCGTCTGTCCCGTCGGTTTCGTGTCCGATCACCTCGAGGTGATCTGGGATCTGGACAACGAGGCAAAGGAGAAGGCCGCCGAACTCGGCATGACCTTCGCCCGCGCCGCCACCCCCGGCACCGACCCGCGCTTCGCCCAGTTGGTCGTCGAATTGATCGATGAGCAGCTGAACGACACCGCCGCCCGCCACCTCGGCGAGGTTCCCGGCTACGGCTGCACGCTGAACGGTGCGCCCTGCGCCATCGGCTGCTGTGCCCCGCAGCGGCGTCCCGCAGTTGTGAAATGACGCGAATCGGCTTGCGATAGCATCGCGTTCCGAAAAGCCCAGGCGGGCAGCGCCTGTACCCCACCCGTTGTATCACCGCTCACCGTTTGTTTAACCCGCACACCCAGTAGACGTGGTGTGCGGCTCCCACAACCGGTGAGCATCCCTCAACCCCCCACGCAGACAGCGGAACCCGGAACGGCACCGCGTCGTAGGCATCGAGGTGAGTCAAATGGTTGCTGTTGGAGATCAATTGGCGACCATATGACTCACCTCGATGAAATTGCTCGGGATGCGAGCGTAGACCCCCGGGAAGCCCGGGCGGGCAGCGCCTTTGCCCCATGACGTGAGGCCGACCAGCTGTCCGTCGACGAGAAGCGGTCCGCCGCTGTCGTATTCGGCGGTGTCGGCTTCGGGTGAACCGGCGCACAGCATTTCGTTCGGATCGAACGCGGCACCGTAGGCGGCGGCGCAGTCGGCGTCCGGGACGAGCGGCACCGTGGCGGTGCGCAGGTGGGTGTTCGACTCGTCGGCCTCGGAGGTGGCACCCCAGCCGAGGATGGTGCCGGTGTTCGCCTGAGCGGCGGCGACTTTCACGAACGGGCCGGGCTGCGGCTGGTCCAGGATGAGGATGGCCAGATCGTTGTGATGCACGGTCTCGCCCTCGAAGTCGGTGTCGTGGAAGCCGGGGTGGATGCGAATGTCCTTGACGTGCACCTTGACTCCGTCGGAGTCGCGTAGGTCGGTGCGTCCGAAGGTGACCGTGACCGCCTGGGCGACCAGTTGCGCGAGCGATACACAGTGCGCCGCGGTGAGTACCTGGTCGGGGGCGATCAGTGTGCCACCGCAGAACTGGCCGGACGGCCTGGTGAAGAACAGCGGGCTGCCGACCGCCCCGAGCCACGGATAGGCGCTCGCCTCGGTCTCGGTGCCACCGACGATCGCCGACGCGGGCGCCGCGGCGGGCAGGCCGAGGGCGAGCAGCGCGGCCACGAGGGTCGCGGCACCGCGACGCGGGAAGTTCATGTCGTACCGCCTGCTGAGGAGGGCTGGTTCATGGCGTACTGCGAGCCGCCGCGTGAATGGCCACCAGACGTGCCGCGCGGATAGCATCCCACAGCGGTCGTAGTAGTGACTCCTGGGCGCCGATCGCACTGGCCGAGGTCGGCGAGGATGCCGGTTCCCGTTGCGCCACAGTGAGTATCGCAGCGACATGGTCGGCGGTGTCGAGAATCTTCCTGGCCCGCAACGGGATAGAGCCGGGGTAGTCGTGCCGGGAGTAGTCGGCGAGCTCGGCCTCGATGAGTTCCCTCGGATCGGAATCGGCCGAGCCGACCGAGGTGGTGTGCAACCGCATCAGCGCGTCGGCGGCGTCGCGGACCGCTTCGCGCATCGCGTATTCGGCCTCGCCGAGCGACATGTCCTGACCGGGGACCGGCGGAATCGGCGTGCTGTAGACGGCCCACTGGAGCGTGTCGTCGTCGGTCCACTGCGGGATCAGGCCGGTGCCTTCGGTGCCGGGCACGCCGATGAGCAGTCCCTCTTCCGCCTCGATCGCGTCGGCCGCGAAGGCGGTGCCGGTGGGCAGGCCGCGCACGTCGCCCGGCACCGGAAGCACCAGCCGCAGCTGGGCGCCGGGTTGGGCCATGCTCTCGCGAATCACCTTGAGCAGCGCCATCATTCCGGTGCCGGGCAGGTTGCCCCTGGACGACCACGGCAGGTCGGTGCGGCCGCCGGTGACCGGATCACCGGCGGCGATGGTGTGCTGGGGCGCCCACGCGTGCAGGGCCTCCAGTACGTCGTCGGGCGCGCTACAGCCGGCCAGCCAGGAGCCGGCCCACACCGTCAGCGTGGCACTAGGAGAGCACATAATTATCGAGCATAAAGGGTGACGGTTATTCGCGGGCATTCCCGGAAAGGGCATTCCTGAGCAGCGGCGCGAGGGCACCCGCGCGACCTGCTATTCCGGCTCGGTGACGAAGTCGATGAGCCGTTCCACCGCTCCGATGAGCGGCGCCTCCAGGTCGCGGAAGGACTCGACGGCGTTGTACACCCGCCGCCAGCCCTCCTGCGGGGTGCCCCAGCCCAATCGATCACAAATGCCGGTTTTCCAGTCTTCGCCGCGCGGCACCTCCGGCCATGCGGCGATCCCGACGGTCGCCGGGCGCACCGCCTGCCAGACATCGATATAGGGATGACCGGTGACCAGCACGTTCGCGCCGAGCCCGGTGGTGAGCTGGGTTTCCTTGGATCCGGTGACCAGGTGGTCGACCAGCACCCCGACCCGGCGGCCCGGTCCCGGCGCGAATTCGGTGAGGCGCTCGGCCAGGTTGTCCAAACCCTCCAGATGCTCGACGACCACGCCTTCGACGCGCAGGTCGTGTCCCCAGACCCGCTCTACCAGCGCGGCGTCGTGCACGCCCTCCACCCAGATCCGGCTGGTCCGTGCGACCCGTGCGCGCAGACCCTCCACCCGCGTCGAGCCGGAGGCCGAGCGCGTTTCCTTCTTCGGGGCGGCGGCCGATGGCCGGACCAACGTGACCGGCTCGCCGTCGATCAGGAACGCGGCCTCGCGCAGCGCGAACAAGCGCACCGCGCCGCGCGCGTCCTCGAGTTTCACGAACTCGCCGTCGTAGCTGCGATCGAAACCCACAACGGCGCCGCAGAATCCGCTGGCCGCGTCCTCGACCACGAGGTCGCGCTCCGCCATTACCTGCGGTACCGCCCGCTTTTTCGCTCGGGAGTGTCCGGAGAAGATGTCGCCGCCATAGCTGTTATGCCCGCTCACCCGCCTGAAGCTAGCACCGCCGCTGGCGATTTCGATACATCGGCCCGGCCAGCGCGTCCACCCGCGGTCGGCGCGCGATTCGTGATTCACCCGAGATCTGTAGTCGTGTCAGTGCGGCCCCAGAACATCACCCGCGCACTAGAGTGGTTTCGTGGCCGCAATAGTTTGGCTGGTCGCGGGCATCTTGCTCGCGGCGGCGGAAATGCTCACCGGCGACCTGACGCTGCTCATGCTCGGCGTCGCCGCGCTCGGCACCGCGGGCGTCAGCGCGGTCGCGGACACCACGCTGGTGGTCGACGCCATCGTCTTCGGCGTGCTCACGCTGGTGCTGTTCCTCGGCGTGCGGCCGATGCTGCGGCGCCGCTTCGGCACGCCGCCGCCGATCCCGACGAACGTGGATGCGCTACAGGGTAAGTCGGCGCTGGTGCTCGAGGAGGTCGCCGCGCACTCCGGCCAGGTGAAACTGGGCGGGGAAGTCTGGTCCGCGCGGCCGATGGACGAGTCCGAGGTTTATGAACCGGGTACGAAGGTGTATGTCATGAGGATCGAAGGCGCGACCGCCGTCGTCTGGAAGGGGCCGTAATGGCTGTACTGATCGTTGCCGCCGTACTCGTGCTTTTGGTTGTGGTGGTGGTGTTCAAGTCGATCGCGCTGGTGCCGCAGGCCGAGGCGGCGGTGATCGAGCGGCTCGGCCGGTATTCGCGCACGGTGTCGGGCCAGCTGACGTTCCTGGTCCCGTTCGCCGACCGCATCCGCGCCAAGGTGGACCTGCGCGAGCGGGTAGTGTCCTTCCCGCCGCAGCCGGTGATCACCGAGGACAACCTCACGCTGCACATCGACACCGTGGTGTATTTCCAGGTCACCAGCCCGCAGGCGGCGGTCTACGAGATCAGCAACTACATCGCCGCGGTCGAGCAGCTCACCGTCACCACGCTGCGCAACGTGGTCGGCGGCATGACGTTGGAACAGACGCTGACCTCCCGCGATCAGATCAACGGCCAGCTGCGCGGCGTGCTGGACGAGGCGACCGGGCGCTGGGGCCTGCGAGTGGCGCGCGTCGAGCTGAAGAGCATCGACCCGCCTGCCTCCATCCAGGAGTCGATGGAAAAGCAGATGAAGGCCGACCGCGAGAAGCGCGCGATGATCCTCACCGCCGAGGGCACCCGCGAATCGCAGATCAAGATGGCCGAGGGTTCCAAGCAGGCGCAGGTGCTCTCCGCCGAGGGCGCCAAGCAGTCGGCGATCCTGGAGGCCGAAGGTGAACGGCAGAGCCGCATCCTGCGCGCGCAGGGCGAGCGGGCCGCCTCCTACCTGCAGGCACAGGGCCAGGCCAAGGCCATCGAAAAGGTCTTCGCCGCAATCAAGAACGGCAAGCCGACGCCGGAACTGCTTGCCTACCAATACATGCAGACACTGCCGATGGTCGCGCGCGGCGACGCCAACAAGGTGTGGCTGGTGCCGAGCGACTTCGGCAAGGCGCTCGAAGGATTCGCGACCAGCTTCGGCAGCAAGGGCGAGGACGGCATCTTCCGCTACGAGGCGCCCACCGCCGACGGCGAACCGGCCAAGGTGGAGGACGACTCCGAGGACGTCGCCGACTGGTTCGACACCGCACCCGACCCCGCCATCGAACGCGCGGTGCGCGCGGCGGAGGAGACCGCCCGCAAGCCGGTGGAGGGATTGATGACCGCGGCGACGACACCACCGGCGCATCAGGCGTCGCCCCATCAAGCGGTGATGCCGCCGCGCGAGGAGGCGTACCCGCCGCAGCAGGAGACCCCGCCGCAACAGCAACTGCCGCAACAACAACCGCCGCAGCAACCGCCCCAGCAGCAACCGCCGGCCTACCGCCCCGACGACCCACACGGTCGGCCGTGGCAGCCGCCGGAGAACTTCTCGAAGTAGGCCGGTCGCACGAAATAGCCAGGCCCGGGGGATATGCGAAGCAGGCGGGAACTACTGCAGGTGGCGCTGATAGCGCCGCTGGCAGCCGCCTGTGCCCCCGATCTGCTGCTCGGTAACCCCGGTGCCGTGCGCATCGGGGTGTCGTGGAGCGGTGCCGAACTGGCGGCGTTCCGCGCCGTGCTCGCCCGCCTCGGCTACGACGAACAGGTGGACGTCGTTCCGCTCGGCGACGAAATCGAGACCGCGTTCACGGCGGGCGGGCGGTCCGCGCCGGACATCGTGATGCTGCCGCAGGCGGGCCGGGTGCGGCCGCTCGCCGAGCAACAGAAGCTGCGGCCGGTCCGCGACACGCTGTGGTTCGACGAGCTCGGCTCGCGTTACCCGGACGTGTGGCGGCAGTTGTTGCAGCACAACGGAAAACCGTACGGTGTGCCGTTCAAAGCGGCGGATAAGTCGATGGTCTGGTACGACCGACAACTCGTCGACAAGTACGGGCTCGGGGATCCGGTCGGCTGGACCCTCGCGGACTGGCTGGACCGCATGGAGGTCCTCGCCGAAACACCGGTTCGGCTGCTCGCCCTTGGCGCCGCGGACGGCTGGGTGCTCACCGATGTCTTCGAGAACGCGCTGCTCGCCGAATCGCCCCGCATCTATGACGAGGTGGCCGTCGCACGCACTGATCGGACCTGGGAGAGCCCCGCGGTGCGGGCCGCGTTCAATCATCTCGGTTCGCTGTGGGGGCATCGGCATGCGTTTCCCGGTGGCGTCGCTGCCGCGTTGACCCGCCAATTCCCGGACGCGGTTCGCGAGGTATTCGAGCATCGGCGCGCGGTCATGGTGGTCGAATCGGATTTCGCCGAGCCGATCGTCCGCGCCGCGGTCCAGCGCTCGGGGCGGCGCGCCGAAGACGTGGTCGGTGTCGCCGCCTTTCCGGCCGTCGCGGCCGATCTGGATCCGCCACGGATCGTCGGCGGCGACGTCATGGTGGTCACCGAGTCGGCGGCCGACCGGGCCATGGAAGTGGTTGGTGCCCTTGCCGATCCGGCGGCGCCGCTGCCCTGGATCGAGAACTACGGGGGCTTCATCGCGCCGAACCTTCGGACCAACGCCCGATATTCCCCCTTCCTCGAGTCCTCGGCCCGCACCCTGAGCACCCGCAGCGCCTTCGATCTGTCCGACCGGATCGGCGCGGTCGGTGGCCGAAACGGCTTGTGGCGCATACTGACCGACTTCCTGATCGCGGTCGGCGACGGAAAGACCGAACGGCTCGACGACGCGACCGATCGCGCGATCGCCGCGCTCGACGCGGTGGATCGCGGGCAGCGATGATGGCCAGCGCGGTGGAGAGGCGGGGTGATGGCGGGCTCGCCTGACTTCCAGGCCAACGGGTTGCGATTGGAGCTGGCTACGCGTCGGATGCGTGGGCCATTGGTTGCGGGAAGTCATCCGCGGCGATGGCTCGGTTGGGCGGCCGGGTTGCCCGCGACGGTGCTGACGGTGTCGTTGGTTGCCGTGCCGGTGGTGTGGACGGTGGTGATCGCGGTGCGGGCGCGGCCGGTGGTGGTCGTATCGTGTCTGCTGGTGGCGTTCGGGGCCGTCGGGTTGACGCAGCTTGCTCGGCATCGGTGGTTTTCGGGGATTCGGTTGGTACCGTGGCCGATTCTGCTTGCCGTTGTCGTCGGCGGGTTGTGGGCGCTCGGTGGCGCGTTGGGGCGCGACGGTAGCTGGGCGTATCTGCGGACGTTGGTGTGGGTGCTGTTCGGCGTGGTGCTGCTCGCGGTGGCGTTGGTGATCGCGTGGTGGGGAAGGGATTCGCGGTGGTTGTGGCGGCCGCTGATCGTGCCGTTCGGGATCTCGGTGCTGGTGTCGGGGGTGGCTTTTCGGCTGATCTTCCAGTATCTCGGGGATCGGGTCGGCATCGAAAGTGTTGGGGTTTACCGGTTTTGGTTCGCGGTGATGCTGGGGTCGGCGTTCCTGTGGACCTGGCTCGGCTTCGTCACCGGACTGTTCCGTGCCGGTATCCGCGCCATCGAGACCGACCCGGTGCGCACCGGGTACCTGCATCGTGGCGACGACAGGCCATTGCCGTTGCGGCTCTACGAATTACTGCGCCCGGTGGTGTTGATCGTCGGGCTCGCCGTCGGTGTGGCCGCGGCGCGGGTGTTCGATGTGGTGTTGATCGGGGTGCCCGGTTCGATGCAGTACCAGGTCGACAGCGCGACCGTGCACTGGTGGCGACTGGCCGTCGACTCCGATGCCGACGCGGGCGCCGCCGCCGCGTACGGGCTGCCGCTCGCGGTGCTGGTCGGTTTCGTGGCGTGGCTGTTGCAGACCGACGTGAGCAGACATCGCACCAGCTGGTCGGCACCGGCGGAGCCATCCGGGGTGGAGGCCCGGCCACGTCTCGGACTCGGTCGGGCACTGGGGATTTCGGCGGTGGCGGCGCTGGCTCTGATACCGATCGGCGTGCTGATCGTCACCAGCCTGCACGATCGCGACGGCTACGGCTTCGGCGCGATCACCCGGATGTGGCGCGATCCGGCATTGCTGCGGTCGCTGGAGACCACCGCGTGGGTGGCCGCCCTCGCCACGATCATCGTGGTCACCGCGGCCGTGCCGGTGGCGTATCGGCTTGCCGCGCTGCGACCGAACCGTCCCGCCGCGAGAATCGCGGTGGTGTTCCTGGTCGTGCTCTCGGTGCTGCCGGTGCAGAGCTACCTCGGGCCGCTGAGCACCTTCATCGACACCTACGGGCTCTCCGGCACCCGAATCCCGTTGATCCTGCTGCACGCGGCCGCCGGACTACCGATCGCGATCCTCGTCCTACGCGGCGCCCTATTGTCCGCCCCCGGCAGTCCCGCCGCCGACGCACTGCACGGACTCGCGGGCCCCGGCACCATCGCCCGCCGCGTACTGACCTCCGCGGGCCCCGCCCTCGGCGCGGTAGCGGTCCTCGAATTCATCCAGGTCTGGAACGATTTCGTCATCGGCCTGCTGATCAGCGGCGCGGGCGCAACCCCATGGTCGCTGCTGCTCTGGGGTGAGGCCCGCCAATTCACCGAGAACTCAGCCCAATTGGCCGCGGGCGCACTTATTTCGGCGATCCTGCCGGTAGCCCTGCTACTCGCCACCTGGCGCCGCTGGCTGGTGCCCGGCCTTACTGGCGGGGCACTGCGGTGAGTCACGCGGAAAGCTCGGTGCGGCAACGTGCCTGGTCGGTAGTGCGCGGTGCGACGGCGCGGTCGGGCGGTGCTGTGGTACTGCTGGAGCGGACGGCTGGGTTCTTGCGATGAGTCATCCAGGGGAGCACGAGCGGCGAGAGGAGGCGTCATCAATCGAGCCCAGCACGCCGAGATCGTCTATCTGGCAGGGATTTCTGGGCACAGCATCGGTGGTGGCCTATGCGCTGCTGTTCGAGTTGGCACGGAATCTAGTGGTCAATTCGTTCGGCGAGAGCACCGCGATGACGGTGCTGGCGGGGACGCTGCGGTGGCTTTCGGTGCTGGTCATCGCCGCGGCGGCGGTCTATGTGGGTTACCGGTTCGTCTTGCGGTATCGCGAAAGAGTTCGGACCACAAAGGAACTCGAGCTGATCGCGGATCTGGTCGAGCCGGGGCCTCGGGTGCTGGCCACCGATGCGGAGCCGTGCCCGGCGCCGCCGCGCAGCGTGGGCGCGTTGAACGGTGAGATGATCTGTGCGGTGTTGCGGGACCTGCCCATGCACGAATTCGAAACGGCCGCACTGCTCGCCGTGCTGACGGCCGCCCTCGACGCACCGGACCGGCTACCGCTGGAACGGGTTGCGCCGCACTCAACGGCGGCGGTGCTACTCGGCGACCTGGAGCGGCGCGGCATCGTGACGCCCGGTGGTGCGCAACGCTATTGCCTCCGTCAGGTGCCTCGGCTACCGCGCCCGACGGCGGTCCGCGCGGAACCGGAGTGGCGGGCGGCGTTGACCGCGCTCGTGCACTACTACGCCGATCGCGCCACCCGCTGGGCGATCGCCCTGGAGTCGGTGCGATTCGCCGCGGGCGCGCGCCGCTGGTTCGAGTCCGAGGAGCCGTACCTGCGCAAGCTCGTCGCCGCCTGCGTGGCACTCGGCGCGGCCGTGCCCGACACCCTGGTGCCGGAGCTGGTGCGCATCGGTGACGCGCTGGACGGGTGGTACGCCCGAATCGGCATGGGGGAGGACGACTCAGGGCTAGCCACCGAGCTGTGCGGCGTATGTGGGCTGGAAAACCTTGTGCTGCACCGTGATCTGGCGTGGATGCGGGCTGACCGACTGCACGAGCGTCCCCAGCGTTACCGGCCGCGCAACCTGTCCACCAGCCTCGCCGCCCGCTGGGAACACCGTGCCGCGCTGCGCCTGCTCACCGAGTCGCCCGTCGATCTCGCCGCGGTGACGGATCGCTTGGAAGCGTCCTGGTGGCTACTGCCGAGGGAAGACGTCGCGGGCGAGGTATGCGCGCTGATCAACCTGGCCGTCGTGCACATTCGGCAGGGCAGGCTCGATGCCGCCCAAGACCGACTGGAGCTGGCCGAATCCCTCACTCGCACCGGCCGCGACCCCGACGGCCGCGCCCACGTCCACGAAACCATGGGCGTTGTTTGGTGGGCCCGCGGCGAGCCACGCCGAGCCCTGCGCTGCTGGCAACAATCGCTGACCGCGTACCGCACCCTCGCCGACGACCACGGCACCGCTCGCTGCCTGCAACACCTCGGCTCTGCCATGACCGTCGCCCCCGAACACGGCGGCACCCTCCTTGGCGCCGACCCACCCCTCACCCGCACCGAAGTCCACCGCCAAGCCACCGGCTGGCTAGCCGAAGCCCGTCGCCTGCACCCCGCCGCCCGCTACGCGGAACACTATGCCGCGCAAGCCCGCTCATCCCTGAACCCGCACGGCATCCGCCGCCTTTTCGCGCCCCGCACCCCGGCCCTCGACCACATCGACCGCTGGCCGCTCCCCACCTGACCAGCCGCTGGCTGCAGAATCCGCACCGACTCTCGGGACCCGCACCGTCTCGAGGGCCCTGATCTCGGTGCGTATCCCGAGACAGAGTGCGGATTTGACGCAGTGGGGTCCGGGGAGGGGGTGGCTGCGGTGGCAGACTGCTTGGTATGACGACAAGTGAATGGTCGGATGTTGATAGCTATATTGTCGATACTCTGGTGCGGGATGGGGAGACGGCGGCGGCGTTGACGGCTAATGCTGCCGCGCGGTTGCCCGCGATCGATGTGTCGCCGCCGCAGGGGAAGTTCTTGTATCTGCTGGCGCGGACGGCGCGGGCGCGGCGGGTGCTGGAGATCGGCACCCTCGGCGGGTACAGCACCATCTGGCTTGCTCGCGCGGTCGGCGAGAAGGGGCAGGTGGTGACGCTCGAATTCCAGTCGGAGCACGCCGAGGTCGCGCGCAAGAACCTGGACAACGCGGGCGTGGGTGGCCGGGTCGACATTCGGGTCGGCGCGGCCCTGGACAGCCTGCCGGTGCTGGCCGGCGAGCAGCCCGAACCGTTCGACCTGGTGTTCATCGACGCCGACAAGGTCAACAACTCCAACTACGTCCAGTGGGCGCTGAAGCTGACCCGCCCGGGTTCGGTGATCATCGTCGACAACGTCGTCCGTAGGGGCGGCCTCGCCGACGCCACCTCCGAGGACGAGGCGATCCGCGCCAGCCGCGCCGTCGTCGAACTGTTCGCCGCCGAGCCGACCCTCGACGCGACCGTCGTACAGACCGTCGGCAGCAAAGGCTGGGACGGCTTCGCCTACGCGATAGTGAACGGCGACCCGACAGACTGACCTCGCCGAGATCCCCGACCACGCCAGCCAGAGCCGGAGTGCGATCGTGCCGGGCATGGACGGGCATGGACGGGCTGGACGGGGCGGGTGAGGGTCGGGTTCATTCGGCCGCGGGGGTTTGCACTGCGTGCCCGCGGGATCCGCGCCGCGCCGGCTGCGGACAGTTCAGTCCGTACTCGTCACCCGCCACGCTCCGCGGCCCGCGATATCGAGAACTAGCGCCGCGATGTTCCATGCGTCGTCTTCGCCGCGGTGGTGCCGCCCTTCGAGGGGAAGCCCGGCGATGTGCAGCGCTCCGGCCATTCCTTGCCGCCGGTTGAGTCCGTGGGCCTCGTTGAACACCAGTTTGGCGTTGGTATGCCGATGTCCGAACGGGTAGGCGGTACCGGTGGCGCCGCATTGGCTCAGGAACTGCTTGCGGTCGTAGTCGCCCCAACTGGCCCAAGCGCGTACTCCCGCCGCATGCTCGGTCGCCAGCAACCGGCACGCCTCGGCGAAGGAGACGCCCGTATCGACCTCATCCTGGGTAAGCCCGGTCAATTCGGTACAGAACTCACTCACCGTGGAGCGGGCGGGCCGCACCAGGATGCGATGCTTCCGACACCGCTTACTCGACTCCAAATCCACTTCGGTCAAACCGATTTCGATGATCTCACTTACCGCGCCGAACGGCGTCTTGCCGTCCCAGCAGGTCGCCTCGACATCGACGACATTGAGCAGCCCCGTATTTCCTCCCATGGGTGTCGAGCGTAGAGAGGAAACACGAAGCCGCTCAATGGGTTTTCGAGCGAGCTAAGGAATCAGCACGACCTTGCCGGTGGTCGCGCGGGTCTCCAGGGCATCGTGTGCGGCGGCGGCGTCCGCCAGTGAAAACCTTTGTACTGCAGGACGCAACCGCCCGGCGGCCGCCTCGGCCAACGCGCGATCCTCCAGGACGCGAACATCGCCACCGGCGCGCTGGAGCATCGGCGGGCCGAGGACGACGTCGAAGGTGATGCCGCGCGCGGCATACTCTTCAGCCGAGAGCGTCGGAGCGGCAGCGTCTTTCGGGTCTTGCCCGGACGCGCCGAACACCAGATGCTGTCCACCTTTGCCGAGCAAATCGACGGCGGCGCGAGCGGTCTCGCCGCCGACCGAGTCGAAGAGGACGGTCGCGCGCCGATCCGCGAGGAAAGCGCGGACCTGTGCGGGCCAGTCGGGGAGTAGGTAGTCGACGGCGAGGTCGGCGCCATTGTGTTGCACCAGTTCGACTTTCGCGGGCCCACCGGCAAGCCCGAGCACGGTCGCGCCGACGTTCTTCGCGTATTGCACCAGCAGCGTGCCGATTCCGCCCGCCGCGGCCGTCACGATCGCGACACTGTCGGGGCCGAGCTCGGTGAACTGCAGAATGCCCATGGTCGTGCGGCCGGTGCCGATCATGGCCACCGCTTCGGCCGGTTCGAGGTTCGCCGGAATCTCGTGCAGCCGAGCGACTTCGGTCACGGCGAGCTCGGCATAACCGCCGGGCACCATGCCCAGGTGCGCGACCACGTGCTTGCCGACCCAGCCCGGGTCGACCTCGGCACCGACCGCGTCGATAGTCCCGGCGACCTCACGGCCTGGCACGGTGGGCAGTTCGGGAACCGGATACGGCCCGGACAATCCCTTGCGCAACGCCGTGTCGATGAGATGAACACCGGCCGCCGCCACGGTGATTCGCACCTGGCCCGTCGCCGGCGTCGGATCGGGAAGGGTCTCGTAGCGCAGATTGTCGGCCGGGCCGAAGGCATGAAGGCGAATCGCGTGCACGGTGGCTCCTGTTCGTGATGGTCGCCACCACCGTGCAACATCAAGCTAGGTTCAGGTCAAGTCGGCCCGCTGCCGCGCCTTGGCCTCGAAGCCGTCGCAGAGCGCGGAAAGCCCGGCGTACAGCAAATCCTCCTGGGATAGGTCATTGATCCCGCTACCTTCCAGGTCGGCGAGCGCGGCGGGCACCGGAAATTGTGATCTTCCTTTCAACATGGTGCGCAGGCCGTTGTCGCCCTCGGGGTTCATCCCCTTGCGTGCCATGAGCGAGGCGCTGATGTGCGGCAGGGTCGCGCCGGAGATGTGGTTCCACACGGTGAACGCCATGGTGGTCGCCTCGCGGGTGGAGACATTGAGCTCGGCGAACCCCTCGACCATCCACGCCAGGCAGGCCAGGCTCATCGGCCCGAAGCTGTAACGCGGCGTGGCGAAGGTGAGCAGGACCCACGGATGTTGCTGGTAGAGCGCCCAATCGATCTCGGCGGCGATACGGACCCGATCGCGCCAGGTCCACTGCTGTCCCTCGGCCGAAGGGTAGGGATTGCGGCGCGCCACCTCGTCGGTCATCTCCGCGAGGAGTTCGTCCTTGTTCGCGACGTGCCGGTACAGCGACATGGCGCCGACACCCATCTTGTCGGCGATCCGCCGCATGGACAGTGCGTCGAGGCCTTCTTCGTCGGCAAGCGTTATCGCGGTGTCGATGATGGCGGCTCGGTTGAGCTTGAGCTCAGACATCCCATGACTCACTTTCACTTCCGGGGGAGGTTGCGTACACTGTACTCCAGCTCGTGCGTACGCCGTACGCGAGATGGAGAGGAAAACTCAGGATGACAGACGTTGAGGCCGGGGGACGGCAGCCGGCAGGGCGGGTGAACACAGCACGGTCCGCTGAGCCCGCTGTCGGCTCACGCCGTGCCTGGCTCGGCCTTGCGGTATTGCTGCTCCCGGTGCTGCTGGTGTCGATGGACATCTCGGTGCTGTTCCTGGCGATGCCGACCCTCACCGTCGATCTCGACCCGTCGGCCGCCCAGCAACTGTGGATCCTCGACATCTACGGCTTCCTGATCGCGGGCCTGCTGATCACCATGGGCAACCTCGGCGACCGGATCGGGCGGCGCAACATCCTGCTCGTCGGCGCCACCATCTTCGGCATCGCCTCGATCCTGGCCGCCTTCGCGCCGAGCGCCGCGGTGCTCATCATCGCGCGGGCGCTGATGGGTGTCGGCGGCGCGACCCTGCTGCCGTCCAGCCTCGCCCTGATCTCCACCCTGTTCCCCGACGCGCGGGAACGGGCCGCCGCGATCGGCGTGTGGACCGCGTTCTTCGCGGGCGGCTCGGCCGTCGGCCCGATCATCGGCGGCCTGCTGCTGCACCAATTCTGGTGGGGCTCAGTCTTTCTCATCAACATCCCGGTGCTGCTGATCCTGCTCGCCTTCGGGCCGTTCGTGCTGCCCGAACACCGCGCGGGCGTGCGCGGACCGCTGGACCTGCCGAGCGTCGCGCTGTCCATCGGCGGCATCCTGCCACTCGTGTACGGCATCAAGCACGCCGCGGCCGACGGGGTCGACGCCCAGGCCGTCATCATCTCGCTGATCGGCGTGGTGGTCCTGACCGTCTTCGTGCGCAGGCAACGCCAGCTGGACGAACCACTGCTCGACCTGCGGCTGTTCTCCCGCGCCGGATTCTCGGTGGCCATCGGATCCAGCCTCGTCGGCATGATGTCCCTAGCCGCGATGAGCTACCTCACCAGCATCTACCTGCAGTCGGTCACCGGCCGCGACCCGCTCGCCGCCGCCTTGTTCGGTATTCCGATGGCGGTCGCCGTGTTCGTCTGCTCGATGAGTGGTGCCAGGTTCGGTCGCCGGTTCGGCACCCGCAACACCTTCGTGTTCGCGCTGACCGCCTCGGCCGCAGGCAATCTCATGCTGCTCGGCGTCGGCGTGCACGGTGGGCTCTGGTGGTATCTGGTCGGATCCACCATCGCAGGCATCGGTTACGGCCTCGCCTTCACGCTGGTGTCGGATGTTTCGGTGTCCTCGGTACCCCCGGAACGCGCGGGCTCGGCCGTCGGCATCTCGGAGACCAGCTTCGAGCTCGGCAACGCGCTGGGCCTCGCGCTGCTGGGATCGCTTGCCGCACTGATCTTCCGGTCCGGCGGCGACTACGCCGCGACGCTGGGGGAGACCATCCAGAAGGCAGGCGACAACACCGCGCTGATCGAGTCCGCCCGCGAATCCTTCGTCTCCGGAATGCATATCGCGACCGCCGTCGGCGCCACGGTGCTCATCGCGATGGCAATGATCGCGCGCTTCGCCTCGCCCGCCCGCGTCCCGCTCAACACCGGCGCCGGTCATTAGTACCGGCGCGCCTCCCGCACGAGAAGCGTTGTCTGCGATATAATTAAGTGTCATGTTCGCGCATGATCCGCCCCTCGCCGACAACTCTTCCGCACCCACCACCCCCATGGTGCAGGACTTCATCCGCCGCTACGACGACACCCTCGCGGCGGCCGACTTCGATACCCTGCCAAGCTTCTTCGACGAGCAGGTCCTGGTGATCACGCCTTCGTCGAGTCGATGTATGCCCCGAACGGATTTCGTCGCAGCAGCCGAAGCGCGTGCCCGTCACATGGATTCGGCACCACACGCCGAACTGATCGAACAGTCCACCACTGAACTCGGCGGACACTGCTGGCTCGCCTCGGCACAGTGGCGGTTGACCCTCGACGGCGACCGGCACCTCGATCTGCACAGCGACTTCCTGATCCGCCGCGGCGACGGTGACCTGCGCATCGCCGCCTACCTCACCCGGCAGGATCTGCCACAACTGATGCGCGAGGCCGAACGGCGATCGTGACCACGCGATACCACGGGTGAAATTGGCGCGTTGCTAATAGAGTCGGGATCGTGAACGAAACCCCGGCGCAGCGCAACGGGCGGCCGATCGCCGAGCGAGTGGCGACGCGACTGCTATACCCGAAGTCTCGCCCGCGCGACGAGTCGCTGCGCGCGGCCGTCGGCGGCAAGATCGTGCTGGTCACCGGCGCGTCACACGGCATAGGCAAGGTCAGCGCGCGCAAGCTCGGCGCGGCGGGCGCGGTGGTGCTGCTGGTCGCCCGGTCCGCCGACGACCTGCACCAGGTCGCCGCCGAGATCAAGGCCGACGGCGGCACCGCGCACGTCTATCCCACCGACCTCACCGACATGGACGCCGTCGAACAACTCGGCCGTCAACTGCTGGCGGAGCACGGCCACCTGGACGTGGTGATCAACAACGCCGGCAAGTCGATTCGCCGCTCGATCAGCAAGTCCTACGACCGCTTCCACGATTTCACCCGCACCATCGACATCAACTACCTCGGCCCGGTGCGCCTGCTGCTCACCCTGCTGCCGGACATGCGTGAACGCAAACAGGGCCACATCGTCAACATCTCCACCTGGGGCGTGCTCTCCCCGCCCGCCCCGCAGTGGGCCGCCTATGGCGCCTCGAAGTCGGCCTTCGACGTGTGGCTGCGCAGCGTCGCCACCGAAGTCGCGATCGACGGCGTCACCACCACCTCCATCTACATGCCCCTGGTCCACACCAGAATGAGCGCCCCCACCGACTTCAGCCGAGTCCCCGGCCTCACCGTCGACGAGGCCGCCGACCTCGTCTGCCACGCCGTCACCGCCAAGCCCCGCGAAATCGCCCCCTGGTGGTCCGCCCCCGTCCAGGCCTGGACCGACCTCACCCGCAACCAGGTCCAGCGCTTCTTCGAGCGCACCTTCCGCCGCTGACGCCGCCATCGAGGTGAGTCATATGGTCGTCAGTTGATCTTCAACAGCGACCTTATGACTCACCTCGATGGCGAGGACTCGACCAGGACACGCCGCCGCAACACGCCGGGCATAGGATCCGTCGGTGGGTGAAATCGGGTCGGTGAGTTTGGCGACGCTGTTGGCGTTGGCGGATTCGCGGTTGCCGATCGGTGGGCATGTGCATTCCGGTGGGGTCGAGGAGGCGATCGCGTCCGGTCTCGTACGTGACGTCGCTACGGTCGAGTTGTATCTGCGGCGCCGAATCGGTACCTCGGGGCTGGTCGCGGCCTCGTTGGCCGCGGCGGTCTGCGCGGGGGCGCTCGAACCGGCGCGTGCCGAAGCCGAAGCGGACGCGCGGACACCGTCGTCTGCCGCGCGAACCGCCTCGCGCGCACAAGGGCGTGGCCTGCTGCGGCTGGCGAAACAGCTGTGGGCGCAAGAAGATTGGTCGGCGCTCGGCGCTCGTCCGCACCTGTCGACGGTGTTCGGCATGGTCGGCGCGGCCTGTCTGGTCACGCCGCGGGAGATCGCGGGCGTTGTCGTCTACACGACCCTGACCGGCACGGCCACCGCCGCCCAACGCCTGCTCGCCCTCGACCCCGCCGCCATCGCGGGCTGCACCGTCCGCCTCGCCGACCTGTGCGATCGCACCGCGGCCGCGGCGGCCGACGGCCTCGCCTGCCTGTCCGACCCGCTGCAGGACGTCCTCGCGCAACGGCACCTGCACCGCGACATGCCACTATTCGCCAGCTGACCCCGGAAGAAGGAGATCGCCACCATGCCACCGCATCTGATCGACGGTGAACCGCACGACCACACCCACGATCGGCCGAAACGTGCACGCACACCCGGTGAGGCGCTGCGCATCGGCATCGGCGGTCCGGTCGGCTCGGGCAAGACCGCGCTGGTTGCCGCGCTGTGCAGGCAACTGCGCGAAGAACTTTCGCTTGCCGTGCTGACCAACGATATCTACACCACCGAGGACGCGGACTTCCTGCGCAGGCACGCGGTGCTGCCGGACGAGCGGATCACCGCGGTGCAGACCGGCGGCTGCCCGCACACCGCCATTCGCGACGACATCACCGCGAACCTGGACGCCATCGACGACCTGGTCGCCGCGAACCCGCCGCTGGATCTGATCCTGGTCGAATCCGGCGGCGACAACCTCACCGCGACCTTCTCCTCCGGCCTGATCGACGTGCAGATCTTCGTGGTCGACGTGGCCGGTGGCGACAAGGTGCCGCGCAAAGGCGGTCCCGGCGTGACCTTTTCGGACCTGCTCGTGGTCAACAAGACCGACCTCGCCCCGCTGGTCGGCGCGGACCTCGGCGTGATGGAGCGCGACGCGGCCAAGGTGCGCGAGGGCCGCCCGACCGCGCTGATCTCACTCACCGACGACCCGGCCGCCACCCCGGTGCTGGCCTGGGTGCGCGAGCAGCTGCGCGTCATCGCCGAGCAGGATCGGGCCGACGCCGAATCCGCTGTTGCGCACTGAGGTTCGCGTTGTCGCGAGCACCGCGGCGCTGCCGGAGATCCACGCGAGCGGCGGGCTATCGGCCCGCCGCACCGGCCCGCACACCGTGCACCTGATCGGGACCGCCGCGACCCCGCTCGGCGGGGACGAACTCGACATCAACATCGTGGTCGGTCCCGGCGCGCGGCTCGTCGTGCGGTCGGTCGCGGCCACCATGGCGCTGCCGAGCGCCGCGACGCCGGCTTCGGTGGCGCACTGGCGTTTTCAGGTCGGCAGCGGGGGAGACCTCGACTTCGATCCGGAGCCGACGATCGTGGCCGGCGGCGCACATCATCACACCATCGCCACGATCCTGCTCGCGCCGGATGCTCGCCTGCGGTTGCGGGAACGCGTGCAGATCGGACGTTCCGGCGAGGACAACGGCGGTTGGCGCGGCGACCTGATCGCCGATCTCGGCGATATCCCCTTGCTGCGACACCGTTTAGAGCTGGGGGCGGGCACCGCCGCGGATGACTCGCTCACGGCACCGCGAGCGTTGGAAAGCGAACTGCGTTACCCGGACGACCGGCCGGTGGAAACCGCGGGCCTCACCGAGACGCGCCTACCACTGGCAGCGGGCGGAACTCTATTCACCCGGACGAGCTCAGTCCTCGTCCCTGCTCGCTGACCGCGGCGGCAGCCCCGGTTCACCCGGGTCTCCCACGACTGCGAGGTCGATGATTGCTGACATGTTGCGCTGATCTTGACCTCGCGACGACTCGCCGAAAGCGACTCGCCGAATCAGAAACGCGCGTTGGTGTCGGTCATCACCCCGAGGTGTAGCCCGCCCAGAACGGGAGAAAAGACAAAGGGTGGGAACCCGACAATGTCGTCGGGCTCCCACCCTTGTTCGATCTGCACGTCCTAGCCGCGGGTAATGGTCAGTCGCCGACGACCCGCGATGGGGCGTTGAACGCGTTCACCGCGCCGACGGCCGCACCGGCCGCGGCACCGATCGCGGCGGCGGGCACGGTGATCACGGCCGCCCCGAAGGTCGCACCGAGCATCGGACCGGCGACGATGCCGACCGGCACGAACGGAAGCCCGACCACCAGGCCAACCGCGCCGCCGACGAGCGCGGAGGTCGCCGCGAACGGGGCACCCGAGGCCGCACCGGCCAGCGCGCCCATGGCGGCCGTGCCGACGGTCTGCCCGGCGATCCGGTCGGACCTGCTGCGTTCCATGCCCACCGAGTCGAGGAAGGTGGCCAGGTTGGCCTCGGCGATGGCCGAGTTGTCATTGATCTGGATGGCCTGCTCGGAGTCGATCCAGTCCGGCGCGTCCACCTGCACGTCGCCGAAGCGGAACTTGCCGGGCGGCGGCGCGATCGGCGGCACCGGGGCCACCGGGAAGGGCGCGTGCAGCACGCCGACCGGTGCCAGGTACTTCTTTTCCGGCAGCGGCCGCGACCACTGCAGCGAGCTCTTGGTGTTGTCCGGGATGTTGAGTCCCTCGTACGGCAGCGCGTTCGGTGGCTCGGCCGCCGGCCACTGGGCCGGATGGTCGGGCTGTGCCGCCGCGTTGGGTTGTGCAGGCTCGGCATTGGCGGTGCCGGTGCCGACCAGTGCGAGGACCAGCGGTACCGCACCTGCCGCGACCATCGAGCCCACCTTTTGCCGCTGCGGGTTGGGGGCTCTGTGCTTGCCTGTGCCCATAGGTAGATCGCCTTTCGTCAGGTCAGAAGAGATGTCACTTTCGACGTCCCACATTCGGATCTGCTCGGCGCCTGGATGGGTGCATTTCCGGCCGATATGGCGACCGCGGCATTGCCGCTGAATAGCTACGTATGGATTGCGAATGCCCCCGGCGATCGGCATTTCAGACATCCGGGCACACATCGACCGAACCCGACCCAGCAGTCTCCGTACCGGCACAGAGACCGCACGAACGACCGAAGGCGACCTATCAGCTGTCCAGACAGCTCGAAGGTCGCCTTCGGTGGGATCCGGCGGTACGTGGGTGTCAGCTCACCCGGCCCTCGACGGCCGCCTTGGCCTTCTCGGCGAGCTTGCCGTTCGCCGGGGGCGCACCGAGCGCGGCCGCGAGCTCGTCGGCTTCTTCCTCATCGGAATTGACCTGCTCGAGCGCGAGCCGCGCGAACACCCACTGCTCGGTGGCCGCCATCTGCCCGCGACTGCGCCCGAGGAAGGTGACGAACCACTGGATGACGGTGACGATCCGGCTGCGGTAGCCGATCAGGTAGTACAGATGCAGCGCCAGCCAAGCCAGCCAGGCGATGAACCCGCTGAACTCCAGCTTGCCGACCTGGCACACGGCGTTGAACCGCGAGACGGTCGCCATGCTGCCCTTGTTGAAGTACTTGAACGGCTTACGGTCTTGCGGCGCTTGGCCATTCAGCCCCGCCTTGATCGCCTTGGCCGCGTAGGTGGCGCCCTGGATCGCACCCTGCGCCTGGCCGGGCACGTCCGGCACGGACATCAGGTCGCCGACGACGAAGACGTTCGGATGTCCCTTGATGGTCAGGTCCGGCTCGACGATGACGCGTCCGGCGCGATCCACCTCGGTGCCGTCGGAGCGCTCGGCCAGCATCTTGCCGAGCGGGCTGGCCTGCACCCCGGCCGACCACACCTTGCAGGAGGATTCGATGCGGCGGACGGTGCCGTCGGAGTCCTTGACCGTCACGCCGAGGGCGTCGATATCGGTGACCATGGCGTTGAGCTGGATCTCGACGCCCATCTTCTCCAGCCGCTTCTTGGCCTTGAGCCCGAGCTTCGGTCCCATCGGCCCGAGCACCGCGCCCGCACCCTCGAGCAGCACCACCCTGGCGTCGCGCGGATCGATATTGTGGAACGTGCCTTCGAGCGTGCGATCGGCGAGTTCGGCGATCTGCCCGGCCAATTCGACTCCGGTGGGCCCGGCGCCGACCACCACGAAGGTGAGCAGGCGGTCCCGCATCTCCTGGCTGGTGGCCAGCTCCGCACCCTCGAACGAGCCGAGGATGCGGCCGCGTAGTTCGAGCGCGTCGTCGATGGTCTTCATGCCGGGGGCGTAGGTGGCGAACTGGTTGTTGCCGAAGTACGACTGTTGCGCGCCGGTGGCCACGATCAGGCTGTCGAACGGGGTGACCGTGTTCGAGTTGAGCAGCCGCGAGGTGACCGTCTTCGCTTCGAGGTCGATGTCGATGACATCGCCGAGCAGCACCTGCGCATTCTTCTGCTTGCGCAGCACAAGCCGGGTGGCGGGCGCGATCTCGCCGACCGAGAGGATGCCGGTGGCGACCTGGTAGAGCAGCGGCTGGAACAGGTGCGATGTGGTCTTGGAAATCACCGTGACGTCGACGTCCGCCCGCTTGAGGTGCTTGGTGCCGAACAGGCCGCCGAAGCCGGAGCCGATCACCACCACCTGGTGACGACGGTTCTCGACGGACTGAGTGCGCCCACCCGTCGCTCGGCCACCATCGCCCACCGAATCGCTACGCGATGCTGTGCTCATCGTCCTGACTCCTCGACAGACCTGGGGTTTGTCCCCCGCGAACGGTTGTTGTCAGGTCCCAACCGTAGTCGGCTCCATCTCGCCCGTCGCGACGACGTCCCTGTTCCGGGTGTGTTGCGCCGCGATGGACACGGCTTGCCGGGGCACCATTGGTCGACTTCGTTGTGGCGAACCGACCTAACGAAGGTGCCGAACAGAATACGATAAACACTGTCGTTCAGGGAGGTTCGCAATGGTCGCCGGGGACCGTGCAGTCGGTCGAAAGCCCAGCGTGCGCGGAAAATCCGACGAGTTACCCGACTCCGAGAACTCGGCACTGATCGACATTCCGCACGACCACCTGCTCGACCGGGCGCTGGATCGGCTCCCCGAGCGGCATCAGGTCCTCGCGGCGCCGCCGCGGGGCAGCGAAACCACCGCGGTCCATGGCGACGCCGGGCTGCCGTACCTGGGCCGGGTGCTGCAGTACATGCGCTGGGGCCCCGCCGAGATGGTCGGCCGCTATCGCAAATACGGACCGGTCTCGTTGAACACCTCGCTCGGCGTCGACCGGGTGCTCGTCGCCGGACCCGAGGCGCTCGACGAGGTACTCGGCCGCCGCCGCCGCGATTTCGGCCAGGGCTGGGACTACTTCATCGGCCCGTTCTTCCGGCGCGGACTGCTGCTGCTCGAATTCGACGAGCACAAATTTCACCGCCGGATCATGCAGCAGGCCTTCACCAGGGACCGTCTGGAAGCCCACCTCGCCGCGCTGACCCCGGTCGTGCGCGCGAGCATCGAACGCTGGATTCCGCAGGGCGGCAACGCCGAACGGACGGTGCTGCTGTATCCGACGCTCAAGGAGTTGACCCTCGACATCGCGGGCGAGACGTTCATGGGCGTCGATGTCGGCGCGCAACGTCGTGAACTGATCGACGCGTTCGTCGACTGCACGCACGCGGGTCTCGCGATCATCCGGCACTCGGTCCCCGGCGGCCACTGGCGATCGGGCTTGCGCGGCCGAAAGGTGTTGCAGGACTACTTCACCGCGATGCTGCCGGAGAAGCGGCGCACCGAATCACCGGACTTCTTCTCCGGCCTGTGCCACGCGCGCAGCGAGGACGGCGGGGTGTTCGGCGACGCGGATGTGGTGAACCACATGATCTTTCTGATCATGGCGGCGCACGACACCACCACGACAACGGCCACCGCCGTCGCCTATTACCTGGGCAAGCACCCGGACTGGCAAGAGCGGGTGCGCGCCGAGGTGCTCGCCCTCGATGCCGAAAACGACGGTGCGGCACCGACTATCGACGATCTTGAGGGGCTGCGCGACCTGGATCTGGTGGTCAAGGAGAGTCTGCGGCTGATGCCGCCGGTGCCTGGGTTGTCGCGTCGTGCGGTGCGCGACACCGAGATCGCGGGCCACTACATTCCGGCGGGCACCCCGATCGATCTCGCCTATCAGGTCAACCACCTGCTACCCGAATTGTGGACCCGGCCCGAGCTGTTCGATCCCGAACGCTTCGGCGAGGCGCGCCGCGAGGACAAGTCGCATCGCCTGGCCTGGCTGCCGTTCGGTGCGGGCGCGCACAAATGCATCGGCATGCACTTCGGCACGTTCGAGGTGAAGACGGTCATCGCCGCGCTGGTGCGTGCGTATGCGTGGCAGATTCCGGCGGCGTACCGAATGCCGTGGGGGTACACCTCGATTCCGTTCCCGAGGGACGGAGCGCCGATGGTGCTGCGGCGACGCTCCGCGTGAACTCGGTAGCTGCGTAAGCGGGTTCAGCGACCCGCGAACAACATCTCGGCCACCTTGGTGTCGGTGTCCGAGCCGTCGGTGAAGCCGCCGTCGCCGCCGAGCGCGGTCATGATGGCCAGGGTGTATCGCTCGCCGGGGCCCGCGAATCCGACCGAATTGACCACCCAGCCGCCCTGTTCCTGGGACCAGCCGTTCTTCAGGCCAGGCCGCATCGCCGCGCCCGCGCCCCACACGCCCCAGTGCTGGTTGCTGTCCACCGCGCGCATCCGGTCCAGCAGGTAGTTGCGGTCGTCGGGGTGCATGCGGTTGAGCACGTTGTCCATCAGCCGGTCCAGGTCGGCGGCGGTGCACTTCTGGAACGACCAGTCCGGGAACAGCGCGGTGTTGGTCGGCTGCGGGTCGAGGGTGGCCATGCCGTTGGCGCGGAACGCGTTGTTGAACGCCATCCGGTCGATACCCGAGTACTTGGTCCAGAGGATGTCCGCCGCGCCGTCGTTGGACGTGGCCAGCATCGACTCCATGGTCGCGCGATCTTCCGGCGTCAGGTTGATCGCGCCGACCCTGGCCCGGTTCAGCAGGTCCTCGGCGATGGCCAGCTTGATCGTGGACGCGGTCCAGACCTTGTTCTCCGCGTTGCCATTCGCGTAGACCCCACCGGAGACCCGGTCGCGCACAACGTAACCGGTGACGCCGGGACGACCGGTGAGGTACTTGTCGACCGCGCTGATCCGGCTGCTCATATCGCAGTCGAAACCGGCCAGGCACCCACTGGTATGCGCGATGGGCACGGCGGCCGCGCTCGGCAGCAGCGTTGGCGCGCTGGGGATGAGGATGGCCGCGGCGGCGAGGACACAGGCGGACGCGGCCACGCGGGGAACGGAACGGGTGGCGGACGAGGGAGGGCGCACGAGGCAACACGATCGCACATCGGCGAGCTAGACGCACGTCTTGAGCTCAGGACCGGCGTGTGCTAGAGCGTGTTGCGCGCTTGCGTCCCAGCGGGTTTCGGCCACCGGCGCCCCATTCAGCGGAACGCGGCCTGCAATTCCTCTACCGTGCGCCCATTGAGGCGATAGCAGTGCTCGAACGCCTCGGTGTGCTGATCGCGCGGCCACGAATGTAGGACAACGGTACGGCCGTAGCCTCGCGAGTTGACGAGCTCCCAACGATCTCCTACGCGGCGGACTGTGAACCCGCCTCGCGGAACCAGGGGAATCACCATCGCAATCATGAACGCGAACCAGCCTTTCGGTGCAGCTCTCTCGTCCTCCCCGGTTCAGCACTGTTGCACATCGGGCGCGCGGATCCGAGCGGACACGGCGTAGGAATGTGTTCTTGTGTGGCTCATTTCACTCCAGTCACACAGGTAACAGAATGAGGTCCGTTCGGACCTGCTTCGGGGTGCCGAAGTCGCTCGAGAGTCGCTGCGCGTATAAACGTGCACGAAGGCCGAGGCGCACCCGAGCAACGAGCGAGCCGCGAACTCCAGCGCCGCCCGATACCCCACCGACCGAGAGGCGCAGATGCCGCTGCACATCCACCGTGCCGAACGCGCCGATCTCCTGGCGGACGGACTGGCCGGTCTGCTGGCCACGCCGCTGCCCGACCCGTTCGCGGCGGAGGTGGTCGCGGTGCCCGCGAAGGGCGTGGAGCGATGGTTGACGCAGCGGTTGTCGTCGGTGCTCGGTGTGTCCGGGGCGGTGGCGTTTTCCGCGTCGTTCGATGCGGCCTCGACCGACGGCGTCGCGGCGAACATTCAGTTCCCGTCGCCGTCCGCGCTGGTCGCGACGGCATTGGCGGCGGCGAGTGGTGTTCGCCCGGAAGACGATCCGTGGGCGGTCGAGCGGGTGGTCTGGACGTTGCTGCGGGTGATCGACGCCTCGCTCGGGGAGCCGTGGTGCGCGGTGCTCGCCCGGCATCTCGGCGCGCGGGACCCGGCCGGGCGCGATCATCGGATCGGTCGCCGCTACGCCACCGCCGCGCACCTGGCCTCGCTATTCGACAGTTACGGGGCGCAGCGGCCCGGGCTCATCCTCGAATGGGCCGCGGGTTCCGACACCGACGGCGCGGGAAATCCGGTGCCCGACGATCTGCTGTGGCAGCCGGAGCTGTGGCGACGGCTGCGCGCCGAGGTGGGTGCGCCAAGTCCGGCGGAGCGGCTCGACGGCGCGTGCGCGCGGCTGCGGGCGGACGCTGAACTTGTTCCATTTCCGGCGCGATTTTCGTTGTTCGGTGCGACCAGGATGTCCACCGATCAACTCGCGGTGTTGTCGGCGCTGGCGCAGACCCGCGAGATCCATCTGTGGCTGCCGCATCCGAGCCCGGTGATGTGGACCGAACTGGCCGGTACTCCCGCGGCCGGTTCGCGCGCCGCGGATCTCAGTGGGAGCGTCGTGCGGCACCCGCTGTTAGCCGGTCTCGCCCGCGATGTCCGGGAACTGCAACAGCGTTTGCCTGCGTCGTCCGATACGCACTACCCGGATGATCTTGCGCCGGAAAGTGATACGACGCTGCTCGGTGCGTTGCAGGCGGGGATCCGCGACGATCGGTGGCCGCCTGCCGCGGTGCGCGCCGGTGACGGCACCGTGCAGGTGCACGCCTGTCACGGCCCCGCGCGACAGGTCGAGGTGCTGCGCGAATGCCTGCTCGGGTTGTTCGCCGCGGACGACACGCTGGAGCCGAGGGACGTGCTGGTCATGTGTCCCGAGGTGGAGGCGTACGCGCCGCTGGTGCGCGCGGCCTTCGGGCAGCGGGCGCCGGGAACGATTGAGCTGGCACCGGATTCGGCCCACCCGGCGCATCGCCTGCGGGTCCGGCTTGCCGACCGGGGCCGTGGCATCACCAATCCGCTGCTCGCGGTGATCGGTGTGCTGCTGGAGCTGGCCGACGGCCGGGTCACCGTGACGCAGGTGCTCGATCTGGCGGCGGCCGAAACGGTCCGGCGGCGTTGCGGATTCGACGACGACGATATCGAGCGGTTGCGCGAATGGGCCGCTGAATCCGGCGCGCGGTGGGGGATCGGGCAGCGTCAGCGCCAGGCGTTCGGGCTGGCCGACTTCGCGCAGAACACGCTGAACGCCGCGGTGGATCGGATCCTGCTCGGCGTCACCGCGGGGGAAACGTCCGAGGCCGCGGCGGATGGCGGCGCCGCGGGCTGGCTTGATCTCGCGCTGCCGCTGGACGACGTGGACAGCAACGATGTTGATCTGGCAGGCCGGTTCGCCGAATTCATCGACCGGTTGGCCGTGTGCCTGCGCGATCTGCGCGGGCCGCGCCCCGCACACGAATGGGCGACGGTGCTCGGTCGTGCGCTGGATCTGCTGACGGACGTGCCGGATTCGCAGGCATGGGTGCGCACCGAGGCCCGCCAGGAACTGGCCGCCGCCACCGAGTACGCGGGCGGCGTGCCGTTGCGGCTGGCCGACGTCGGGGTGCTGCTGCACTCGCGGCTGGCGGCCGCGCCGACCCGCGCCAACTTCCGCACCGGCGAGCTGACCGTGTGCACGCTGGTGCCGATGCGTTCGGTGCCGCATCGGGTGGTGGTGCTGCTCGGCCTCGACGACGACGTGTTCCCGCGCACCAGCGGCGTGGACGGCGACGACGTGCTCGCCCGCAATCCGCTACTCGGCGAACGGGATCCGCGCAGCGAGGACCGGCAGCTGCTGCTCGACGCGGTCCTCGCGGCCAAGGACAAGCTGCTGGTGTTCCACACCGGTGCCGACCCGGTCACCGGCGCGCATCGGCCGCCTGCCATTCCCGTCGCCGAGTTGCTCGACGCGCTGCGGGCTCATGTCGGCGCGGCAGGCATGGACGCGGTGCTGACCCGACATCCGTTGCAGGCCTTCGATCGTCGCAATTTCCGGGCCGAGCGGCCGTTCAGTTTCGACACCGTCGCGCTCGCCGGTGCGGTGTCCGCAGGGCAACCGCCCGTGCCACGGCCGGTATTCCTGCCCGAGCCGCTGCCGACGCCGGAACTCGCGGATGTGGCACTGGCCGACCTGATTTCGTTCGTCGAGCATCCGATCCGCGCCTTCCTGTGGCAGCGGCTCGGACTGCGCGTACCCGAACACGAAGAGGACATCGCCGACCGGCTGCCCATCGAACTCGACGGCCTGGCGAAATGGGAACTGGGCGAACGTCTGCTGGCCGCCCGGCTGACCGGCGCCGACCCGGCCGGGCTGCGCGCCGCCGAGTGGCGGCGTGGCACGTTGCCGCCCTTCGGGTTCGGCGCGGCGGTGCTCGACGAGGTCGAACATACCGTGGACAAGCTGGTTCGCGCGTCACAGGGCGACTACGAGGGTGCACCGCGCGCCGTCGACGTCGCGGTGGATCTCGGTAACGGGCGCAGGCTCACCGGGACCGTGCCCGAGGTGCGCGGCGAGACCCTGGTCCGCACCACCTTCTCCCGGCTCGCCCCGAAACACCGGATCGCCGCCTGGGTTTCGCTGCTCGCGCTGGCGGTCACCGAGGATCGCTGCTGGCGCGCGGTCACCACCGGTCGCGGTCAATTCGGCCGTCCCGCATGGCGTTCCGAGATCACCGCACCGGATATGCCCGCGGCGCGCACGATCCTGCGCGAGCTGGTCGCGTTGCGCGACGCCGGACTGACCGAACCGCTGCCGATCACCCCTGGTGCCACCGCGGCCTACGCCGAACGTCGCTTCCGCGGTGCCAATGTCGATGAAGCCATCGTCGCCGCCGAACGCGAATTCAACGGCGGTCCGAACGGACCGGGCGCGTTCGGCGACCACACCGACCGCCACCTGCGCTACGTGTGGGGTCCGGCACCCCGCCTCGAACACCTCATGGAGATCCCGGCCCCGCCCGGCGAGCCGGGGGAGACCAGCCGTTTCGGCGCCCTGGCCCGGCGCATGTGGGTGCCGTTGCTGAGCGCGGAAAGCCAGGGGCAGCCGTGAATCTTCGCGACGGCACGAGTCGAGCGTCGCGAATGCCGGCGGCGGTTGCGGCGACCGTCACGCGTGTCGGTGGCACGGGGTTGCGGCCCGGCCCGGCAGAATGGCTGTTTCGGCGGGTCGGAAGGCGGGTGTTCGCGTGACCGTGCAAGACACCTCGTTCGTGGTGCCCGAGTTCGACGCGCCCGACAGCTTCGAGCCGTACGGTCCGCTGCCCACCGGAACCACGGTGTTGGAGGCGAGCGCGGGCACCGGCAAGACGCACGCGATCGTCGGGTTGGCGGTGCGGTATGTCGCCGAGGCCGGGATCGATGTCTCGCAGCTGCTGCTGGTGACGTTCAGCCGCGCGGCCACCCAGGAGTTGCGCGAGCGAACCCGGGACCGGTTCGTGGTGGTCGCGGCGGGGCTCGCGGATCCCGAGCTGGCTCGCGCGCACGCCGATGACCTGATTCGCTATCTGGCGCAGGCGGATTCGGATGAGGTGCGGCGCAGGCGGGCCCGATTGCTCGCGGCCCTTTCCGATTTCGACGCGGGCACCATCGCGACCACGCACAGCTTCTGTCAGCGGATGTTGGACGAACTCGGGCTGGCAGGCGAGCATGATCCCGGTGCGCGGCTGGTCGAGAACGTCGACGAGCTGATCGGCACGGTCGCCGACGACCTCTACCTGAACCGGTACGCTCGTACCGAACCGCCGTTCTCGGTGAAGGAAGCGCACACGCTGGCCCTGGCCGCCGTGCGCGATCGCCACGCGGTGCTGATGCCGAAGGGTGACTCCGCGGCGGGCGAACGGGTGGCCTTCGCGACCGCGGTCCGCGCGGAAACCGAACGCCGGAAACGGCTGGCCGGGCTGCGCGACTTCGACGACCTGCTGGTGCTGCTGCACGACGTGCTGGCCGACACCGAGCACGGCCCCCGCGCGTGCCGCCGCATCCGCGAGCGCTACCGGGTCGCGCTGGTCGACGAATTCCAGGACACCGACCCGCTGCAGTGGGACATCCTGCGGCGCTCGTTCCACGGCCACACCACTCTGGTGCTCGTCGGCGACCCGAAGCAGGCTATCTACGCCTTCCGCGGCGCCGAGGTGCTCAGCTACCTCGATGCCGTCGCGCACGCCGACACCCGCAAGGAACTCACCACCAACTGGCGCAGCGACGCCGGACTGCTTGCCGCGCTGGACCACCTGCAGGGTGGAGCGGCCTTGGGGCACAAGGAGATCACCGTTTACCCGGTGGCGGCCACCCGGCCGTGGTCGCGACTGTCGGGGCCGGATGACCTCGTCACCCCGATGCGGATGCGGTGTCTGCCGCGCACCGGCGCGGGGCCGTTGAACAAGTCCGGTTTCCCCGCCGTCGGCCGGATGCGCGCGAAGGTCGCCGACGATCTCGCGGCCGACATCGTCAGGCTCCTCGAATCCGGGGTCACGCTGGCCACTACCGCGCGGCCGAGCCATACCGGCTTCAATTCGCCTGTGGCCGTGCGGGATTGCGGAGCGGCCACCTTCACTGATCCGGCAGACACCCGAGGCTCGGGTCAGGGCGCCGACCGATCGAGCGCGAGGACTGCTCCGTCAGGCGACGCTGGGCGGCCGTCGGACATCATGCACAGGCCGATCAGCCCAGGTGACATCGCGGTCTTGGTGCGTACGCGATCCCAAATCGACGTGGTGCGAGCAGCGTTGGATCGCGTCGGCGTTGCGTCGGTGCTCGCCGGCGGCACCAGTGTGTTCGCGACCAGCAGCGCCACCGACTGGCTGTGGTTGCTGCGGGCGCTGGAACAGCCGCATCGCGGCGACCGGGTCCGGTTGGCGGCGTGCACGCCGTTGATCGGTATCACCGCCGCCGAAATCGATAGCGGCGGAGCGGATCTGGTCGGCCGGGTCAGTGCGCAACTGCGGGACGCCGCTCGCTTGTTCGCGCGTTCGGGTTTCGCGGCGGTCTTCGAAAAGATCTCCGCCGAAGCGGACTTGGCGCATCGGCTGCTCGCCGTCGAGAACGGCGAGCGACAGCTCACCGACCTGCGGCACGTCGCGCAGCTGCTCGATCAGGTGTCGCTCACCGAATCGCTCGGCCTGACCGCGCTGACCCGCTGGCTGGGCGATCGGGTGCGTGATCCCGCGTCGGGCACCGTCGCCGACCGCAGCCGCAGGCTCGACCGCGACGCCGCCGCCGTGCAGATCGCCACCGTGCACGCCAGCAAGGGCCTCGAATTTCCCGTCGTCTACTTGCCGTTCGCCTGGGACAACGCGAAGAACCCGTACCCGGCCACGCTGCTGTTCCATGACGACAACGACATGCGCGTGCTCGATGTCGGCGGGCCGGACGCGTCCGGGTACGCGGAACGCAAGCTGCGCAGCGAATCCGAGGAGGCGGGCGAGGAACTGCGCCTGCTGTACGTCGCGCTGACCCGCGCCATGTGCCAGGTCGTCGCGTGGTGGGCCCCCGCGTTCAGCACCGCGGCTTCGCCACTGCACCGGATGATTCTCGGTCGCCCCGATGGCGGCGACACCGTCCCGCCGCGCGCCGCCGTGCCCGCGGATGCCGTTGCGCCAGGACTGCTTTCGGCCTGGGCCGGGGGAGCGGCGCAGGCCATCTCGGTGACCGCGGTCGCCAGCACCGACGACGTCGCGATCCAGCGGGTGCGCACCGAACCCGTGACCGGCGAGCTCGCCGCCGCGCACCTCGACCGCAAGCTGGACCAGCAGTGGCGGCGCACCTCGTACTCGGCGCTGACCGCGTCCGCGCACGGCCCCGTCACCCCTGAGCTGGACATCGAACCGGAGGACAACCGCGGTACCGGCGACGAGCCGAGTACCCCGGTGGTCGCCGAGGTCGAGGAGGTGTTCGCCGGCCCGGCGTCGCTGATGAATTCCCTGCCTTACGGCGCGGAGTTCGGCACCCTCGTGCACGGCGTGTTCGAGCTGATCGACACGGACGCACCGGATCTGGCCGCCGAGGTGGACACCCGCTGCCGCGCGATCATCGACGACCTGATGGCCGAGGCCGATCCGGCCGTGCTCAGCACCGCCGTACTCGCCGCGCTGCGCACCCCGCTCGGCATCGGCTCGCTCGCCGATATCTCCAGCCGAGACCGCCTGAACGAGTTGGAATTCGAGCTGCCGCTGGCCGGCGGGGATGCGCCGAGCGCCGAATCCGCCACACTGCGACAGATCGCGGACCTGTTCCGCACCCACTTGCCCTCCGGTGACGACCTTTTCGTCTACGCCGACCACCTGGCCACCCTCGACGACATCCCGCTGCGCGGCTACCTGACCGGCAGCATCGACGCCGTCCTCCGGATCACCGACGGCACGGACACTCGCTACGTGATCGTCGACTACAAGACCAACCGCCTCGGGACCGGCGACCTCACCGTCGGCCACTACACCCGCGACCGCATGGCCGCCGAGATGATGCGCTCCCACTACCCACTCCAGGCCCTGCTCTACGCGGTCGCCCTGCACCGCTACCTGCGCTGGCGCCTGCCCGACTACGACCCGTCCCGCCACCTCGGCGGCGCCCGCTACCTCTTCGTGCGCGGCATGATCGGCCCCGAAACCCCCACCGGCCACGGCGTTTTCGACTGGAATCCGCCTGCTTCCCTCATCATCGCCCTGTCCCAGCTGCTGGCGGGCGAGGTCACCCGATGACCTCGATCCAGTTGGCGCAGCGGGGGACCGGGCTGTTGCGCGCGTTCAATGAGGCGGGAGTGCTGTCCGCCGCGGACGTGCACGTGGCGATTCGGTTGGGGCGCTTGGGTCGTGAGGACACCGAGGAGGTGTTGTTCGCGGCGGCGCTCGCGGTGCGGGCGGTGCGGTCCGGTTCGGTGTGCCTGGAACTGCATCGGATGCGGGAGATCGGTATCGATGCCGACGAAACCTGGGACACCGGCGAGCGCATCGATCCGGCGACGCTGCCGTGGCCCGATATCGAGGCGGTGGTCGGCGCGCTGCGCGTCAGCCCGCTGGTGACGGGCGGGCCTGCCGGTCCGCTGCAACCGTTGCGGCTGGTGGAATCGCAGCGCCGCGACGACACCGGGCCGCTGCTGTACCTGGACCGGTACTACCAGCAGGAGCAGACGGTTCGCCGCGTCCTCACCGAGCGGTCCGGACATCACCCGGTCGTCGACCCGAATATCGTTCGGCGCGAACTGGATCGGCTGTTCGACGCCCCGGTGGGCGGCGTGCCCGATCGGCAGCGGCTCGCGGCCGCGCTCGCCGCGACGCACTGGACCACGGTGGTGGCCGGCGGCCCCGGCACCGGCAAGACGCACACCATCGCGCGCATCATCGGCCTGCTCGACGCGCACCGCAAGGCGAATCCCAAACTGCCCGCGTTGCGTATCGCACTGGCCGCGCCGACCGGCAAGGCGGCCGCGCGACTCCAGGAGGCCGTCCGCGAGCAGGCCGAAGAGCTCGGCCTGCCCGACCTCACCGCCGCCACCCTGCACCGCCTGCTCGGCTGGCAGCGCGGCCGGACCACCCGGTTCAAATACCACGAATTCAACCGTCTCCCATACGATGTGATCGTCGTCGACGAAACCTCCATGGTGTCGCTCACCATGATGAGCAGGCTGTTCGCGGCCCTGCGCCCAGACACCCGCCTGGTCCTCGTCGGCGACCCCGACCAGCTCGCCTCGGTCGATGCGGGCGCGGTACTCGCCGACCTGGTCGCGGGGCCCGTTGCGGGCACCCCGAATCCGATGCTCGACGAGATCCTCGGCGCGGATGCACCGGAATCGGCCGCGCCGGAAGCCGATCCGGCCGCACTCACGACGCTGGAGCGAACGCGCCTGCGCGGCGGCATCGTTCGCCTGACCCGCGGCCGCCGCTTCGGCGGCCGGATCGCCGACCTCGCCGTCGCGGTCCGCGCGGGCGACGCCGACACCGCACTCGACCTGCTCCGCGCGGGCGGTGACGAACTATCGCTGAGCGCGCCCGACGAAATGTCCGGTGTCCGTGCCGATGTCGTGCGCGCCGCCCGCGAGGTGACCAGCGCCGCACTCGACGGTGATGCCGCGGGCGCGCTCACCGCTCTCGAATCGCACCGCCTGCTGTGCGCACACCGCCAGGGCCCGTTCGGCGTCGAACGCTGGGACCGGATGGCCGCCGAGTGGGCGGCCGCCGGCGGAGCGGGACCCGAGTCCCATTCGGCCCCCTGGTATCCCGGCCAGCCGCTGCTCGTCACCGCCAACGACCACGAGGCCCGCATCTACAACGGCGACACCGGCGTCGTCGTGCGGATGCCCGACGGTTCGCTGCGCGCCGCGCTGCAACGCGGTAGCGAGCCGTACCTGGTGCACCCGACCCAGTTCCCGGCCGTGGTCACCGTGTTCGCCATGACCATCCACCGCAGCCAGGGCAGTCAGTACGACACCGTCTCGGTGGTGCTGCCCGAACCGGAGTCGACCCTGCTGACCAGGGAACTGCTCTACACGGCGATTACAAGGGCCCGCC
The DNA here is from genome assembly GCF_044455225.1 of Nocardia sp. NPDC051321. Lineage (NCBI taxonomy): Bacteria > Bacillati > Actinomycetota > Actinomycetes > Mycobacteriales > Nocardiaceae > Nocardia > Nocardia sp. NPDC051321. The sequence continues at coordinate 146,324 of NZ_JBITEM010000021.1, forward strand.
GCCACGTGCGCGTCATCGGCACCGACGAATCCATCAGGGCCGGTATCGCCCGCCGGGTGCTGCGCGCCAGCGGGCTGTCCCGGCGCGCGGACGGCGCCCGATGACCAGCGAATCTCACGTTTCCGACGGCCCGAACGTCTACCCAGTGTGAGATTGCCTCCGTTCGAGGAAGTGGTGGCCGAATACGGCCCGATGGTGCTGCGCGTCTGCCGGGCGGTGCTCGGCCCGACCGACGCGGCCGACGCGTGGTCGGAGACCTTCCTGTCCGCCCTGCGCGCGTATCCCGACCTCGCACCCGACGCGAACATCGAGGCATGGTTGGTCACCATCGCGCACCGTCGCGCGATCGACGTCGGCCGCGCGCTCACCCGCGCCCCGGTCCCGGCCGAGACACTGCCGGAACGCCCGTCCGCGGCACCGGACCCGGCCGACTACGACCCGCACCTCTGGGCCGCCCTGAAAGCGTTGCCGCCCAAGCAACGTCAGGCGGTCGCCTACCACTATCTGGCAGGCCTGCCGCACGCCGAAATCGCCGAGCTGCTCGGCAATTCCACCGACGCCGCCCGCCGCGCCGCAGCCGACGGCCTCAAAACTCTGCGCAAGCTCTATCCGAAGGATGAAACATGATGGCCACCATCGACCGTGGCGACCCGAACGGCCTGTTCGACGGCCTGACCCCCGACCGTGACCTGCTGGCTCAGCTGCACCACCGGTTGGCGGCGGACGCACAGTCCGCGGGCTTGCTCGACGTCGCCTACCGCACCATGGACACCCCCGTCGGCACGCTGTTGCTCGCGGCAACCCCGGCCGGGTTGGTGCGTGTCGCCTACCCCAACGAGGACCACGACACCGTCCTGACCACCCTCGCCGAGCGGGTCAGCCCCCGCGTGCTGGCCGCACCCGCGCGCCTCGATGCCGCGGCCCGCGAGATCGACGAGTACTTCGCCGGTACCCGAACGCATTTCGACCTGCCCCTCGATCTGCGACTGACCGGCGGATTCCGTCGTCAAGTGATCGAGCATCTGAGCGACATCGGCTACGGGCAGCGGGAAAGCTACGCCGTCGTCGCCGCTGCCGTCGGCAATCCCCGGGCGGTCCGCGCCGTCGGTTCGGCGTGCGCGCACAACCCGCTGCCCGTGGTGATTCCGTGCCATCGGGTGGTGCGCAGCGATGGATCGATCGGCCAGTACGTCGGCGGCATCGAGGCCAAAAATACCTTGCTCACGCTGGAAGCCGCGTAAGCACCGACCACCCCGCTGACCTTGGAGGCGGTATGCGAATCACCGAAACCCTTGCCCCGCTGGCCGATCGAATCGCCGCACAGCCCTGGCCCGAACTCACCGACGAGATCGACGCCTATGGTTGTGCCCAGACCGGCCCGCTCCTGACGCCCGGCGAATGCGCCGAGTTCACCGAAATGTGGGACGACCTGGCGAGATTCCGCTCCACCATCGACATGGCCCGCTACCGATTCGGGCAGGGCACCTACCGGTACTTCGCCGATCCGGTCCCGGAGCCGATCATGGCTATGCGTGCGGCGTTCTATCGAAAGCTGTTGCCCGTCGCCCGCTCTTGGGCCGAACGGTTGGGCGATCCGGCTCCGTGGCCCGACGACTTCGGCGATTGGCTCGACGCCTGTCACGCCGCAGGACAGTCCAAGCCGACGCCGATCCTGTTGCGCTACACCGAAGGTGACTGGAACGCCTTGCACCGCGATCTCTACGGCGACCTGGTATTCCCACTGCAGGTGGTGATCGGGCTGGACCGTCCGGGAGTCGATCACACCGGCGGCGAGTTCCTGCTCGTCGAGCAACGACCCCGTGCCCAGTCGAAAGCGACTGTCACCGTGTTGGAGCAGGGCCACGGCCTGATCTTCACCACCCGAGATCGGCCGACCCCGTCGAGCCGTGGCTGGTCTCGCTCGCCAGTTCGGCACGGCGTCAGCCGAATTCGGGGTGGTATCCGCCACACGCTCGGCCTCGTCCTGCATGACGCCCAATAACAGGTACACCCTGCTCGACGCCGATGCCCGCCCGTACCTCAGTCCGACTCCGGGCACGTACGGCGGCCATCGGCGCGGCAGGATCTACGGTCGCCTGGACTGCCCGTCCGCCTTACGCGCCCTGTCCCGCGGTGCTTACCGCGCTCACCGCGTCTTCTTCGCCGACGAACCAACGGCGATCAGCGCAGGCTACCGGCCGTGCGCGGTCTGTCTGCCTGAGCGGTACGCCGCTTGGAAAGCGGCTCGGCACAACAAATCCCAGTGATCTCACGTTTCTGGCCCGGCCGGCGTCTACCAGATGACAAGAACGCCGAACAGGAGCACACCATGCAGACCTCAACAGCCCGCACAGTTCACGCCTCGGCACTCGGCAACCTCCGCATCGAAGCGAGTTCGCTTGGCATCACCCGGGTCGTCTTCACCGCGGACGCGCCCACCGCGCCGACCGCCGAGAATTCTTGCGCACTGGACTATCTCGTCACCGCGATCGCTGAGATCGATGGGTACCTGGCGGGCACTCGTCAGGAGTTCACGGTCCCGATGGACCGGACCGCGATCAGCACCTTCGACCGGCAGGTACTGGAAACCCTCGAAGCCACAACCGGTTACGGCGACACGACCACCTACGGCGCGCTCACCCGCGCACTCGGTCGTGGACCCGAGGACGCCCGTAAGGTCGGCGGTGCGCTGTCACGCAACCCGCTGCTGATCCTGCTCCCGTGCCATCGAGTCCTCGGCGCGGGCGGTGCCCTCACCGGCTACGCGGGCGGACTCCCCGCCAAACGCGCACTGCTGGATCTCGAGTCCGCCGATCTCTTACTGCCACTGGCCATCTGACAGGATCCGGCCTTGGTCGACCGGACTCTGTCGGTGAGCGGGGATCGTGACAGCCCGGCGAGACAACTCGCCGGGCTAGGCGATCACCCCGTACGCGGTGGTGAGCATCGCGATGGCGAGCAGCAGACCACCGAAGGCGCTCAGCGTGTTCGCCGCCGACCACTTACCCGGCTTGCCGATCGCCAAATTCAGGAACATGCCGCCGGATTGGGCGATCACGCCGAGCGCGAGCAGCGTGCACACGACCCACAGCACCCCGTCGCCGAATCCGGTATCCGCCAGAATCGCGAGCGTCGCCAACGTCATCACCAGCAGTACGCCCGCGTGCGCGTGCCCGGCCCGGAAGTAGGTGCGCTGGTACTCGGTGAGCTTTTCGGCGGCGAGTAGGCGCAAGGCCATCACGCCACCGAACATCACGGTGGGCAGGGAGATCAGCGCGATCGCGGTGAACAGCTTGATGGGGTCCATGGGTTGTCTCTCATTCGATGTGCCCGTTCAACTAATCTGAACGGCGTACAGAACATAGGTCGGCATCTGAATGCCGTACAGATGTTGTGCGGTGAATCACATCGAGAGGTGTTATGACTGAGCGCAACCCGCAGGCCGCGCGCCGCACTACCTACCGGCACGGCGCGTTGCGGCCCGCGCTGATCGAAGCCGGGTTGCGCCTGGCTCGCGACGGTGGCGGCCCGGCGGCGATCGTGCTCCGGGAGGCGGCTCGGCAAGCGGGTGTCGCGCCGAACGCCGCGTATACGTATTTCGTCGACCGCAACGCGCTCGTCACCGCGGTGGCGAACGCGGCGCTGGCGCAGATGGCGACCATGATGGCGGCGGAGCAGGACAGTCTCACGCTGAGTGCGGATCCCGCGGTGGCCGCGCGGCAGCGGTTCCGCGGCGTCGGCGTCGGCTATCTGCGATTCGCGCGTACCGAACCCGGGCTGTTCCGCACCGCGTTCACGATCGGGCGGGATGCCACCGCGATGGGCCTGTCGGATGCCGCGGGCCCTACCGGCCGGTCCGGCATCGAACTTCTCGGAGACGCGCTCGACGAGATGGTCGCTGCCGGGAATATGCCGCAGGAACGAAGGCCGGGGGCGGAGTATTTGGTGTGGTCGGCGGTGCACGGGATGGCGTTTCTGGCCATCGACGGCCCGCTGCGGACCTTGCCGGACGATCAGCTCGACGCTATGAGTGAGCGGATGCTGGACATGATCGATCGCGGCATGTGAAGCAGGTGTGCCCCTCCCACCCGAAAAGTGGGAGGAGCGTCAATCCGGCCTGATCAGATGGCGCGGACGTCCGTGGCCTGCGGACCCTTCTGGCCCTGGCCGACCTCGAACTCCACACGCTGTCCCTCATCGAGGGACTTGAACCCGGACCCGCCGAGAGCCGAGTAGTGGACGAAGACGTCGGGACCGCCGCCGTCCTGCGCGATGAAGCCGAACCCCTTCTCCGCGTTGAACCACTTGACGACGCCCTGTGTCATATTTTCTCCTTGTACTCAGTGATGTTTCAGTCCACAGAAATGGTGCAAAATTTACGGACTCAGTGGACAGCATTCCATGCGCGCTGGCCGCGTGGTTAACGCGGGCGAGCGGAATGTGTGCAAAAGCATTCTCCGCTCACTGCGCTACCGGCCTGGGGCCGACAGCACTAGCGCCGCGTCAGCCTACCTTTTCCCCGCCGATTGTGGGTGGCGGCGACTAGGCGGCTCGACCGACAACCCGTGTCGATGCTTCGGCGCGCCGCGATTCCGATCAGGGCATGACAGCGCCGCATCTGCTACCGCGCGCCCGACCTGCGCGTATCTTTCTGTCCGCCCAGCTAGTGCCGCAGCCATCGATCGGGTCCTTGCCGCGAGCCCTCGGCGTCGCCACGGTCCGCGGGCGCAATTCGGCACGAAATCCCTAGGGATTGAGTGTGATTTGTTCACCGAAATCGAGGTTTAGTTCGGCTGAAACGGCATGCCACGGCACTGTCAAGACCCGAATCTTGGTCCTCCGCTTCAGGTTTTGTGATGATCTTGCGGCGGTATAACGGGATAGTGGCGGCTTCAAAGTATGTGGTTTTGCTTGTTGGTGTGTTGATGGCTTCGGTCTTGTCGGTCGGACCGGCTGCGGCGGTTCCGACCGGCGCGCGGCTGGTCGAGGAGGCCTCGCTTGGCGGGTCGGTCGCGCGGATGGATGTCTACTCACCGTCGATGGATCGGGTGGTGACCAACCGGGTTATTCGGGCCGCCGGTGGTCCGGCGCCAACGCTGTACCTGCTCACCGGGATCGGCGGCGGTCAGGACGGCATCTCCTGGTGGGACGACACCGATGTCCGGGACTTCTTCGCCGACAAGCACGTCAACGTGGTGATGCCGGTCGGCGGCGCGTACAGCCTGTACACCGATTGGCTCGCCGACGACCCGGCGGTCGGGCGCAACCGGTGGACGACCTACCTCACCCGGGAACTGCCGGGAGTACTCGACGCCAAGCTCGGCTCCACTCGGCGCAACGCGATCGCGGGGGTCTCGATGAGTGCGGGGTCGGCGGTCGACCTCGCGATCCAGGCGCCCGAGGTGTACAGCGCCGTGGCCGCGTACAGCGGATGTCCTTGGACCGCTGACGCTCTCGGGGTCGCGATGGTCAGCGCGCAGGTAGTCCGCGGCGGCGGCAATACGGCGAACATGTGGGGCGCGCCGGGCGATGCGATCTGGCGGGCGCACGACGCGTTCGCCAATGCGGCTGTGCTAGCAGGGAAAACGATCTACCTGTCGGCCGCCACCGGCACCCCCGGCGCGATCGATGAAGGGGGACTGCCGTTTCCGCCGATCGAGGCCATCGCCAGCGCCTGCACGGCGGCGTTCGCGGGCAGGCTCGATCAACTCGGACTGCCCGCGGTGCACGTCAACCGGCCCGAGGGCGCGCATACCTGGGGCCAGTTCGAAACGGACCTGCACGACTCCTGGCCGCATCTGGCCGGTGCCATCGGCGCGTGAAACACCTGACCTACCGGCCTGCCTCGCGAAAATAGCCGAAGTAGACAATCCTTGACTGCGGTTGCGGCCGCTCGGTCGCCTCCGCAACGGGTGTCAGCGAAGGATCGGTTGCCTGCTTTACGCTGCTCTTCCGCGCAGATTCGGCAACCGGAGGATGCATGTCCAGCGAGAACGAAACGGTCAGCCGGAAAAGGGATTCGGCCGCCACCGCCGCCGCGATCCTGGCGGCGGCGCAGGAATTGTTCGCCGAGCGGGGGTATGAGCGCGCCACGGTGCGCGACATCGCGGCGCGCGCCGGGGTGAATCAGGCCTTGCTGTTCCGGTATTTCGGCAACAAGGACGAGCTGTTCCGGGCCGCGATCGCGGACCAGGGACGGCGCAGGCTCGAGGACGGACCGGTCGAGGGTCTGTTGAGCAGGCTGCTCGCGGGGATGCTGGAGCCGAGCGGTCCAGGGGCACAGGAATATTGGCTGCAAGCCGCACTACGCTCCCCTGGACACGACCAGGGGACCTCGGCGATTCGCCGCGAGCTGGGCGACGAGTACGTGCGCGCGATGTCCTCGCTCGGCGACGGTCCCGATAGCGAGCTGTGTGCCGACCTGCTGCTCGCCTGGTTGCTCGGCATCGGACTGCTGCGCTCCGTGCACCGTAGAGAGCCGTTGGCCAGCGCGGATCCGGCGGTGGTTGCCGGTCATGTGCTGCGTGCCGCCCAAACGCTTTTGGCCCGCACGGACGTGAATTTCCCGCCGCCGTAACGCAATCCGACCGTTGACGCGGCATTGTGACCTCCCTAACATGAGGTTGTGTAAGCAATTGCTTACATCGCTACCGCGCCAGTCGGCGTCGGCCAAGGGAGACCCGCATGACCGTGAAAACTGAGGTGCGCCACTACCCTTTCGGTGAACCCATCCGCCTAGACATGGACCCGCTCTTCGCCAAGCTGCGTCGCGAAGAGCCGGTCTCCCGTGTCCAGTTGCCCTACGGCGACGAGGGTTGGCTGGTCACCCGGTACGCGGACGCCAAGCTGGTGCTCGCCGATCCGCGATTCAGCCGCGCCGCGACGGTGGACCGCGAGGACATCCCGCGCACCACGCCGAACCCGACGCGGCAGAACTCGCTGCTCAGCATGGACGCGCCCGAGCACAGCAGGCTGCGCAAGCTGGTCGCCAAGGCGTTCACCAGCCGCCGCGTCGAGCAACTTCGTCCGCGCGCGCAGCAGATCGTGGACGAGCGGCTCGACGAGATCGAATCCGCCGGGCCGGTCGCCGATTTGGTGCAGAGCCTGGCCTTGCCGCTGCCGGTCACCGTGATCTGCGAGATGCTCGGCGTGCCCACCCGCGACCAGCACCGGTTCCGCGACTTCTCCGACACCGTGCTGTCCACCACCGCGCACACCAGCGAGCAGATCGACGCCGCTCGCGCGGCCCTCGAGGCCTATCTCGCCGAGGTGGTGGCGCAGCGCAGGCAACAGCCGACCGACGACCTACTCGGCGCGTTGGTGGCCGCCCGCGACAACGACGACCGGCTCAGCGAAGACGAACTGGTCAACCTGGGGATCGGCCTGCTGATCGCGGGTCACGAAACCACCGCCAACCAGATCGCCAACTTCGCCTATGTCCTGCTCAGCGAACCGCAGCACTGGGAACTGTTGCGCGGCAGGCCGGAATTGGTGCCGGTCGCGATCGAGGAACTGCTGCGCTACGTCCAGCTCGGCTCCGGCGGTTCCTTCGCCAGGGTGGCCACCGAGGACGTCGCGCTCGGCGGCGTCACCGTGCGGGCGGGGGAGTCGGTGATCGTCAACACCCAGGCCGCCAATCGCGACGAAAGCGTGTTCGACCATTCCGAAGAGCTGGACCTCACCCGAAACAACAACCCGCACATGGCGTTCGGTCACGGTGTCCATCACTGCCTAGGTGCCCAACTCGCCAGACTTGAGCTGCAGGTCGCGTTAGGCTCACTGCTGCAACGCTTCCCGACGCTGCACCTCGCGGTCCCGTACGAGGAAGTACCGTGGAAGACCGGCTTGCTGGTACGTGGGCCGAAAGCGCTTCCAGTGAGCTGGTAAGGGGAACTGGTATGGCAGAGCAACATTGGCGGATCGAGGTCGACCGTGGCACCTGCCTCGGCTCCGGGATGTGCACCGGCCTTGCCCCCGCACACTTCACCCTCGTAGACGGCCGCTCCAGCCCGATAACCGAAGTCGTCCCGCCGGACGACCTCCTCATCGACGCCGCCGAATCCTGCCCCATCGAAGCAATCCTCGTCCGAGCAGCAGAATCCGGCGAGATCCTGGCGCCAGAACAGTAACCCTCTGAATCCACATTCAGTGGCACACCACGGCGGACCCTTCTCGGGTGGATTCAAGTGGTGGATGCAATACCCTTGATCAGGAGTGTTGATGAATCATCTGCCGTTGAAGTCTGTCATGCGTCGTTTCTGGGATCTGATCGGTGAGGGTGCTTCGGTCGTGGCCGC
>NZ_JBITEM010000022.1:0-121493 GCF_044455225.1 Nocardia sp. NPDC051321
ACCAAACCCCAGAACCGACCCAACACAACACGCGACACACGAGGCGCCATAACACTCCCTGATCAGGGGTGTTGCATTAACTCCTTGAATCCGCCGCTGTGCGGGGAATCAAAAGGTGTGCGGCGGATACAACAATCCGCATGCGGCGCTAGCCCCCTGCCACAGACGCATACCTCATGACACACGCACGCGTGTCATACCGGCGAGCCGGTATGCGGGAAGCCAGGAGGCGTGCGGTCGACATCCATATCTGACAGTCCCTTGCTAAGTTTCCCTCGATATTCGTATGCTTGCCCACGGAACCTGATAGTGACTATCAGATACTGAATCCTGGAGGGCCGATGGCGACGATCCTTGAACGGCCGGAACCGCCGACGCGGCGGTGGGGGGCGGCCGGGCGGTGGGGGGTCGCGATGGCCAGGCATCGCAAGGTGGTGCTGGGGGTTTGGCTATTGCTCGTGGTGGTGTGCGGGGCGGCGTACCCGGCACTGCATGCCCGGCTCGGGACGCCCGATTACTCCGTGCCGGGGTCCGATTCGGTGGCGGTCGACCGGCTTGTCGCCGAACACTTCGCTCAGTTCGGAATCGAGCAGGATCTGATCGTCTTCCACTCGGCACGCGGCACCGTCGATGCACCGGATTACCGGGCAACGATCGATCGGACCATCGGCATCGCCAGGCAGACCTCGGGTATCGCCGGGGCGATCGGTCCCTTCGACGGCAATGCCGCCCAGATATCCGCCGATCGGCACACCGCCTTCGGCATCGTCGGCGTGAACGGTGACATCTCGGAACGAGTGCGGGTCGTGCAGGAATTGCGGACGGCCGTCGAGACCGGATCCGGTGACGACACCCAGGTCATGCTCACCGGGTACGCGCCGATTCAGGCCGAGATGATGCAGATCGAGACGGCCGATCTGCAGCGCGCCGAAGCGCTCGGCATCCCGGTGGCGACGGTGCTGCTGGTGCTTGCCCTCGGCGCGGTGGCCGCGGCGCTGCTACCGATCACCGTGACCGCGGCGGGCATTGCGATAGCGGTCGGCGCGCTCTTCGGCCTGACCACCTTCCTCGCCTTCGACTCCCTGGTGCTTTCGGTGGCGACGATGATCGCCACCGGTACCGCCATCGACTACGCGATGTTCATCGTCAGCCGCTTCAACGAGGAGTTGACCAGACGCGGCGTCCGAAACCGCCAGGATCGCGACGCCATTGCGCAGGCGGTCGGCGCGGCGATGGACACCACCGGACGGACGGTCCTCGCGTCCGGGCTCATCGTGATGATCTCGCTGTGCTCACTGGCCGTTGTCGGGTTACCGATGTTGAACGGGATCGCCGTCGGCGTGGTCACCGCGGTGATCGCGACAATGACCGGCGCGTTCACGTTGCTGCCCGCGCTGCTCGCCACGCTGGGTCCGGCGGTGAATCGTGGCGCCCTCCCGGAGCGGTTACGTCCCGCGGAGGTTCGATCGACGACGGCGTCCAGCGCTTGGGCGCGCTGGGCGCACACCGTGATGGCGCGGCCGGTGCTGTTCGGCGCGATCGGCGTTGCGCTCCTGCTGGCCGCGGCGGCCCCGCTCACCGGCCTGCGCTACGGCGTCGACGTCGGGACCGAGGCACTCGCCGATCGCCCATCCGGACAGGCGATCTCACTGGTCGAACAGAACTTCACCCCAGGCCTGCTCGCCCCGATCGAGGTGGTCGCGACCGGCGCGGACGCGTCGCCATTGACCAGCGATGCCCGCGCGGAAGCCGACCGGTTCCTCGGCCAGCTCTCCCACGATGACCGGATCGCGACCGTGCTCCCGCAGTACGCGGACGGGCGGATGTTCGCGGCCGTCGTCCCCCGCGCCGCGTTCGGATCTACCGCCGCCACCGACCTGGTCACCGATCTACGGTCCCGCGCGGCATCACTCGGCGATGCCGAGATCAAGATCGGCGGCACCACGGCCTTGTTCGCCGATGTGTCCCAACGGATTACCGGCCGATTCCCCTGGGTGATCGCCCTCGTGCTCGCGGTCTCGCTGACCTTCCTGGTCGTCGCGTTCCGCAGTATTGTGCTGGCGCTCAAGGCGATTCTGCTGAATCTGCTGGCCACCGGTGCGGCACTTGGCATTACGGTCGCGGTGTTCCAGCACGGCGTCGGCGAGTCCGCACTCGGGTTCCACAGCACCGGTTTTCTCCAGATCTATCTGCCGATGCTGGTGTTCGCGGTGTTGTTCGGGCTGTCCATGGATTACGAGGTATTCCTCATCCGCCGGATGAAGGAACACTGGGATGTCCACCACGACAACGCGGCGGCAGTCGCGGACGGACTCCAGCGCACGGCACGCCCGATCACCGCGGCCGCGGCGATCATGGTCGCCGTCTTCGCCAGCTTCGTGACCGCGAATGTGTTGGAACTGAAGCAGATCGGCTTCGCGCTGGCCGTCGCCATCGCGATCGACGCGCTGCTCGTCCGGCTGGTGCTGGTGCCCGCGTTCATGCGCCTGTTCGGCCGCTGGAATTGGTGGCTACCGAAGCTGCGGACAAGCCGCGCGACTAGCGGAACATGATCTCGATCTGATCGATGATCGAGCCGATGGCCTCGGTGTAGACGTCCTTCAACCGTCCGGCGAAATCCCTTCCGGCCCAATGGTCCAGGGCTGCCACACAGCCCCAGACTGCGGTGGCCGCGGCCATCCGTACCCGTAAATCGTTGGGGTCGAAGCCGGTTCGTTCGGCGAACAGCGTCCGGAACTGATCTTCGAGGTCACGCATCTGCTTGGTCTGGCCGACCTTGATCTCGGGTACCGCCGCCGTATATTGCAGCCGTTGGCGGATCCGGTGCTCCGACTCCTCGGTCAGCAGCGATTCGGTCAACAGCGGGAGCAGCATCCGCGCGACGGCGATCAGGTCGGCGGGTTCGACGGTGGCTTCGCCGCCCGCGGTGCGTACCGCGTCCAGGATCTTCGGGTCCGCCTCGTCGTACAGGACGAGCATTTCCTTGGTGCCGAAGTAGCGGTAGACCGAGCTCGGCGACACCCCGGCCTCGGCGGCGACCCGTTCGATCGTCACGTTCCGGTACCCGTGCGCGTCGAAGAGATCCAGCGCGACCCGCTGAATCCGGCTCATCGACTCGATCTTCCTGCGCTCCCAGGAAGTCGACGGAAGCTCAATAGCGGCATCGGACATCACCGTTCAGAATACCGGGAGCCAACTCCGGAATCGGCCAACTCGCCCCGGAATGGGCGAAGGCCCCGGTCCAGTGGACCGGGGCCTTCGTCACATGTACCTATCAGGCGTTGCCGGAGAGCTTCTCCCGCAGTGCCGCCAGCTGCGCGTCGCTGGCCAGCGAACCGCCGGCCGACTCGGTCGCGCTGGAGGACGAGGAGGACGCTGCCTGCGAGCCACTCTCGGAGGAGTAGTTCGACGAGCCGCCACCGTTCGCGGCCTCGGCCGCGGCGTCGGCCGCCATCTTCTCCATCTGAGCGGTGTGCATCTTGTGGCGACGCTCGGCCTCGGCGTACCGGCCTTCCCACTCTTCGCGCACCTTGTCGGAGCCCTCGAGCCACTCGTTGGTGTCGGGATCGAAGCCCTCGGGGAAGATGTAGTTGCCCTGGTCGTCGTAGCTGTCGGCCATGCCGTACTTCGACGGGTCGAACTCGGCGTGGTAGTCCTCGTTCGCCTGCTTCAGCGACAGCGAGATCCGGCGACGCTCGAGGTCGATGTCGATGACCTTGACCATCGCGTCGTCGCCGACGGCGACAACCTGGTCCGGCACCTCCACGTGGCGCTCGGCCAGCTCGGAGATGTGCACGAGGCCCTCGATGCCCTCTTCGACGCGCACGAACGCACCGAACGGAACCAGCTTGGTGACCTTTCCGGGCACGATCTGGCCGATCGCGTGGGTCCGGGCGAACTGACGCCACGGGTCTTCCTGAGTCGCCTTGAGCGACAGCGAAACCCGCTCGCGATCCAGGTCGACGTCGAGCACCTCGACGGTGACCTCGGTGCCGACCTCGACAACCTCGGACGGGTGGTCGATGTGCTTCCAGGACAGCTCGGAGACGTGCACCAGGCCGTCGACGCCACCCAGGTCCACGAAGGCACCGAAGTTGACGATCGAGGAGACCACACCCTTGCGGACCTGGCCCTTCTGCAGCTGGTGCAGGAACTCGCTGCGGACCTCGGACTGGGTCTGCTCGAGCCAGGCGCGGCGGGACAGGACCACGTTGTTGCGGTTCTTGTCCAGCTCGATGATCTTGGCCTCGATCTCCTTGCCGACGTACGGCTGGAGGTCGCGGACGCGACGCATCTCGACGAGCGAGGCGGGCAGGAAGCCACGGAGGCCGATGTCGAGGATCAGGCCGCCCTTGACGACCTCGATGACGGTGCCCTTGACGGCCTCGTCCTTCTCCTTGAGCTCCTCGATCGTGCCCCACGCGCGCTCGTACTGAGCCCGCTTCTTCGACAGGATCAGGCGGCCTTCCTTGTCCTCCTTGGTGAGAACAAGAGCCTCGACCTCATCGCCCACGGAAACGACCTCATTCGGGTCGACATCGTGCTTGATGGAGAGTTCGCGGGAAGGGATGACGCCTTCGGTCTTGTAACCGATGTCGAGCAGGACCTCGTCGCGGTCGACCTTGACGATGGTTCCTTCGACGATGTCGCCGTCATTGAAGTACTTGATCGTGGCGTCGATGGCGGCGAGGAAATCCTCGGCGGAGCCGATGTCGTTGACGGCTACCTGCGGCGAGGTGACGGTGGTGGGCATATGTCGGTTTGCTCCGGACGGATTGTGGTCGGTTGCGGACATTGGAACTTTCGGTACGCTGGCGAATTCACCGCGGTGGTGTGAAGACGGACACTAGGAACGTACCGCACGTAACGCACGTGAAACTCAGCACGGGTGGTTGACTCCGGTACGGCTGTACCTAAGGCACTCGCGCGTTCAGCGTACGCGACCTTGGTCCGGGCGGGCAAACCGGTCCGGCCGCCACGCCGGGATACGCTGACGGCGTGTCGGAAGATCGCCATGCAGAGGCAAACACACTGCTCGGAACCGCGGGCACCGCGCGCACCCGAATCGGCTCCGCCGCTAGTCAACAGGCCAGCCGCCGGTGGTGGGACGCCGACGCGGGCCAGTACCACGAGACGCACGCCGATTTCCTGGGTGTCGATTCCCCAGACGGCGAATTCGTCTGGTGCCCGGAGGGGCTGCACGAGGGCGACATGCGATTCCTCGGCGAGGTGACCGGCAAACGGATCTTGGAGATCGGCTGCGGCTCGGCGCCTTGCGCGCGCTGGCTCGCCGGACAGGGTGCGCATCCGGTCGGGCTGGATCTGTCGATGGGGATGCTGGCGCGCGGGCGGGCCGCGATGGAACGTGGCGGTCCGCAGGTGCCGCTGATCCAGGCGGGCGCGGAGACGCTGCCCTTCGCCGACGAATCCTTCGACCTCGCTTGCTCGGCGTTCGGTGCCATACCGTTCGTCGCCGATTCCGCCCAGGTGATGCGCGAGGTCGCCCGGGTGCTGCGGCCCGGCGGGCGCTGGGTGTTCTCGGTAAATCATCCGATGCGGTGGATCTTCCCCGACGATCCCGGCCCGGCGGGGCTCACTGCGGCTATCCCCTACTTCGACCGGACACCTTATGTAGAGGTCGACAGCGAAGGCGAGCCAACGTACGTCGAACACCATCGCACGATCGGCGACCGAGTCCGTGAGATCGTCGGGGGCGGGCTCCTGCTGGTGGACCTCGTCGAACCGGACTGGCCGGAGTGGCTCGACCGCGAATGGGGCCAGTGGAGCCCCTTGCGCGGCGAGATCTTCCCCGGCACCGCCATCTTCATCACCCAGAAACCGGTCTAGCCGGCGCAACGGAAATCCCTGTCAGGTTCGCAATGGTCCGGCGAATGGGGGTAGGGCTGCGAAGCCGGGAGCCAAGCGGGCGGTGGGGACTGTCCGGGCTACCCACCTGCGGGCGCGAGTCAGCGGATGGTCGGGAAACTGGTCATCCCAGCGCATTTCGTCGGCGGCGTTGTACGGCAGCCTGCCGCTGAGACCCGGCGCGTACGGGTGCGGCGGAAACATATTCTCGTAGCCGATCTGCGACATCAGCACCGCCTCGCGAACCCCGGTGGTGCCGGTCTCCGGGCAGAGGATCTGGAATACCGCACTGCACCGATCTTTCGGCACGATGATCGACGCGGCGAAGACAAGGCCGCTCGGCTGATTCGGCAGCGGAAACTTCTCCATGCGCAGCAGCGCGGGCTCCCGGTCGACCCAGATGACGAAAGCCTCGATCAGACAACCGGATTCGGCGGACCGCTCAGCCAGCCCACGCCGCAGCATGTCTACGTCCGTCAGCGGCGCGGGCAGGTCAGGAACCAGGTCGAAGTAGGTCATCGTGACGATGTCCCCGGTACTCGGATCGCCCCACGAGTTGCTATCGATCGGCTGAAGCCCACCGGTGTCGAACGAGATTGGCACGCACTCACGGTAACCGCCGGGCTACACCCAAGACCGCGCCCCCATCCCCGGCGATGCGAACAAGATCATGGGGAACTGGTGCCGGCATCGCCCGAGAGCGCTCCGGCACCAGTTCCCCATGATCTTGTCGCGGCCTATTTCGGTTTGCGGCCCGCCTGCTCGAGGGCGAGGCGCAAGGCGTATTCGATTTGGGCGTTGATGCTGCGCAGGTCGTCGGCCGCCCACTTGGCGATGGCCTCATGGACGGCCGGGTCGAGCCGTAGCAGCAGCTTTTTGCGCTCGGCCATGGCGCTCAGTTGTAGAGCGAGCCGGTGTTCACGACGGGCTGGATGGCTCGATCACCGCAGAGCACCACCAAGAGGTTCGACACCATGGTGGCGCGGCGCTCCTCGTCCAGTTCCACCACGCCCTGCTCGGTGAGCTTGTCGAGCGCGAGGCCGACCATGCCGACCGCGCCCTCGACGATCCGCGTGCGCGCGGCGACCACCTGGGCGGCCTGCTGGCGGACCAGCATGGCCTGGGCGATCTCGGGGGCGTAGGCGAGGTGGGTGATACGGGCTTCGAGCACCTCGATGCCCGCGAGCAGGGTGCGGTCGCGCAGTTCGACGGTGAGTTCCTCGGCCACCTCGGTGCCGTCGCGCAGGCTGGTGGTGCTGTCGTCGTGCGAATCGTAGGGGTGCGTGGTGGCGAGGTGGCGGACCGCGGCCTCGGACTGGGTCTGCACGTACTCCTCGTAGTCGTCGACGGCGAAGGCGGCCTTGAAGCTGTCGACCACGCGGTAGACCACCACGGCGGCGATTTCGACCGGGTTGCCGTCGGCGTCGTTGACCTTCAGCTTCTGCGTCTCGAAGTTACGCACGCGCAGCGAGATTCGCTTGCGGTCGGTCAGCGGCAGCACGGAGAAGAAGCCCGGCTCGCTCACCGAGCCGACATAGCGGCCGAAGAACTGGACGACCTGCGCCTCGTTCGGATTCACCACGATGAGCCCGGTCGCGGACAGCAGCAGCACCAGCACCAGGAAGCTCGCGACGATCGCGCCGACCAGCGCGGGCACGTTGTGATGCTGCGCCATCGCGACGTAGCCGAGCGCGGCGGCACCACCGAACACAAGGGTGAGCACTAGCCACGCCACCAGCACCAGAAAGCCGTTGACGTGTAATGCGGGCCGAAGCTTCATGACATCCTCCAGGTATCAAAGTGATATCACGAAGATAGCAGACGCCGGGCGTGGTGGCACCACCGAAAACCCCGGGAATCTCTGGAGCAGAGGTTCCCGGGGCATGGCGGCGGATCAGTTCGCGGCGGGGCGGATATTGCGGTTGAAGCGGAACATGTTGTGCGGGTCGTACTTTGCCTTCAGATCCGCGAGGTGCCGGTAGGTGTCGGCGGCGTAACCGGCCCGGGTCTGGGCCTCGTCGGCGTCGGCGCCCGCACCGTAGAGAAAATTGAGGCTGTGGCCGATCGTCCACGGGGCGAGTGCGGTGCGGATCTTGTCCTTGGCCGCGGTCTCGTCGTCGGGGTCGGTGATGACCCGGACGATGTAGGCGGCGTCGCGGTGATCGACGACGGTGCCGGTCTTGCTCGGGCCGCGCAGCGCCCCGCCGAGATGGCGGATATCGATGACCGCGCCGGCACCGGAGTCCGGCCCTGCCGCGGATAGCAAGGCGGCCAACGTTTCTCCGGTCAGTTCACTGAGCAGCGCGTTGGTCGCGGCGTAGGCGTGCGGATGGTCGGGGTCGCTGTGGATGGTGTGCGATTCGGTGTAGGGCATCGTGCGCAGGTCGTCCTTCAGGCGCTCGCCCACCGCGCGCAGCGG
The DNA here is from genome assembly GCF_044455225.1 of Nocardia sp. NPDC051321. Taxonomy (NCBI): domain Bacteria; kingdom Bacillati; phylum Actinomycetota; class Actinomycetes; order Mycobacteriales; family Nocardiaceae; genus Nocardia; species Nocardia sp. NPDC051321. The sequence goes on from NZ_JBITEM010000022.1 coordinate 8,285, forward strand.
TGCGACCAGCCGCTCGCCCTCCTCGGCGGAACCCGTGAAGGCGATGCGGAACGAGGCCACGTAGCGACCGCGCAGCGGGGCGGGAACCTGCGGGATGTCGGGGAAGGTCAGCATGGCGACGGTGGAGGTCAGCTCGTCGGGAACCGTTGCGGTCCACTGCTTCCAGACCTCGAGGGCCTGCTCGACCAGCGGGGTGTCGAACATGAGCTGGCCGCCGTAGACCTCGGTGACAGGCAGCAGGTTCACTTCGAGCGCGGTGACCACGCCGAAGTTGCCGCCGCTGCCAAGGACCGCGCCGAACAGTTCGTCGCCGGGGACCAGCCTGCGCACCCGGCCGTCGGCGGTGACCAGCTCGATGGCGCGCACATGGTCGGCGGCGTAACCGAATTCCCTTGCCAGCAGGCCGATTCCACCACCGAGGAGGTAGCCGACCACGCCGACCGACGGGGCGGAACCGTTCAGTGGCGCGAGGCCATGCGCGGCGGCGGCCTCGACCAGGGCACCGGCACGCACCCCGGCGCCGACGCGAGCGGTGCGGGCGGCGGGGTCGACCTCGAGGGTGGTCATGCGGCGGGTGCTGATCAGCACACCCCCGTCGGCCGCGACCGACAGCCCGTGGCCGGTCGCCTGCACCGCGACGGGAAGACCTTGCCGCGCGGCGTATTCCACCGCGGCGCGGACATCCTCGGCGTGCACCGCGCCGACGACGAGCGCGGGCCGGTGCGTGTAGGCGGTTTGGAAGCCGGCGAGCTCCTCGTCGTATCCGGCCTCGCCCGGACGGAAGACCGGGCCGGTGAAGGTGTCTGCGATGTGCTCTGCGTTGTTTCCCATGTGTTCGACGATGCTCGTCGCGGAGCGAGAAGTACAACAGATAGATCATATAGAAGCTAGAATTATCAGTTATGGAACTGCGTCAGCTCCGCTACTTCGTCACCGTGGTGGAGGAAGCCAATTTCACCCGCGCCGCGGCCCGCCTGCACCTGGCCCAGCCAGGGCTGAGCGCGCAGATCCGGCAGCTGGAACGCGAGCTCGGCCAGCAGTTGCTCGACCGTGGCCGCACGGTGACGCCGACCGAGATCGGGACCGCGGTGCTCGAGCACGCCCGGGCCGCGCTCGCCGCGACCGAACGCATCACCGACACGGTGGACGAGTTCGCCGGCCTGCTGCGCGGCCACGTGCGCGTCGGCCTGATCTCCGGCGCCGCGACCGAGGAGCTCAATGTCGCCACCGTCCTGGCGGACTTCCACGACGACCATCCGGAGGTCGGCATCAGCCTCACCGAGGACACCTCGGAACGCATGCTCGCCGCGCTCGGCCGGGGCGAGCTGGACGTCGCACTGATCGGAATGACGGGCGCGGCAATGGATTCCGGTATCGGGGTGGACGTGGTGCTGGAGACCGCCGTCGTCGCCGCGGTAGCCGCCGACGACCGGACACACGGCGACGACATCCCCCTCAACGACCTACGCGATCACCCCTTGATCTGCCTACCGCGCGGCACCGGCCTGCGTGGCGTCTTCGAACGCTCCTGCGCGGCAGCGGGATTCGAGCCGAACGTCGCCTTCGAGGCCGCCGCTCCCCCACTCCTGCTCCAACTCGCCGCCCACGGACTGGGCATCGCCGTCGTCCCGGGCCTGACCCCCGATGAGGCCGCGGCGTTCGGCGTCCGCACCGTCCGCATCACCGAACCCGAACTCCGCGGCCGCCTCGCCCTGGTGTGGCGCACCGACCGCCCCGCAGGCCCCGCCGCCAAAGTCCTACTGGGCCAGCTACGCATCGCACTGGGCCGCAAGGCGAAGCACTCCCCCTGACCGTCCTCGCGCAGACGCACAGAGCGCCCATTCGTTTCACAGGGGGGCTGAACACCCTATGGACCGTATGGACGCTCTGCGGGACGTATAGGACCCCGGAAGGGGCGGGCTAGAGGAGGCGGGACAGGAAGGCTTGGGTGCGTTCTTGTTTGGGGTTGGCGAGGAGCTCGCGGGGGGCGCCTGCTTCGACGATGACGCCGCCGTCCATGAAGACCAGTTTGTCGGCTACCTCACGGGCGAAACCCATTTCGTGGGTGACCACGACCATGGTCATGCCGGACTGGGCCAGCTCGCGCATGACCTGGAGTACCTCGCCGACCAGTTCGGGGTCGAGCGCCGAGGTGGGCTCGTCGAACAGCATCAGCTTCGGGTCCATGGCCAGTGCACGGGCGATGGCCACCCGCTGCTGCTGCCCGCCGGACAGCTGCGCCGGATAGGCGTTCGCCTTCTCCGCCAAGCCGACTCGGTCGAGCAGCTCCTTCGCCTTGGCCACCGCTTCGGCCTTGGGGACCTTCTTGACCTGGGTCGGCGCCTCGATCACGTTCTCCAGCACCGTGCGATGCGGGAACAGATTGAAATGCTGGAACACCATGCCGATTTCGCGCCGCTGCCTGGCCGCCTCGCGCGGATGCAGCTCGTAGAGTTTGCCGTTCTTCTCCTGGTAGCCGACGAGTTCGCCGTCCACGTAGAGCCGACCGGCGTTCACCTCTTCGAGATGGTTGATGCAGCGCAGGAAGGTGGATTTGCCGGAACCGGAAGGACCGATCACACACAGCACTTCGCCGCGGCCGATCTCCAGCGAGACGCCCTTGAGCACCTGCAGCGCGCCGAAGTTCTTGCAGACCCGATCGGCGACGATCATGGGTTGAGCGGGGTCTTTGAACAGGTCGGCACTCATTTCGCCCTCACGATCGTCTGCGCGTCGGCGAGGTCTTGCAACTGCTTGCTGGTGAGCTGCCGCGAGAGGCCGCGCGAGTAGTAACGCTCCAGGTAGAACTGCCCGACCATGAGCACGCTGGTGACCAACAGGTACCAGGTCGCGGCGACCAGCAGCAGCGGGACGGGCTGGAAGTTGACGCCGTAGATGTCCCGGGCCCGGCCGAACAGGTCGGTGCTCAGCGGCAGCGCGGTGACCAGCGACGTGGTCTTCAGCATGCCGATGAGCTCGTTGCCGGTCGGCGGGATGATCACCCGCATGGCCTGGGGCAGCACCGTCCTGCGCATGGTCATGCTCCAGGACATGCCGAGCGCGGTGGATGCCTCCCGCTGCCCCTCGCCGACGGAATTGATTCCGGCACGGACGATTTCGGCCATGTACGCGGCCTCGTTGAGCCCGAGGCCGATCACCGCGAAGAGGAACGCCGCCTGCAGGCTCTGCACGTCCAGGTCGACGAAGCGCGGACCCCACGGGACACCGAGCACGAGGTGCGTGTACAGCGACGGGAACAGGCCCCAGAACACCAACTGCACGAAAACCGGTGTGCCACGGAAGATCCAGAGATACACCCAGGAGGCGGAGCGCAGCACCGGGTTCGGCGACAGGCGCATCACGGCGAGCAACGTACCCAGCGAAATGGCGATCGCCATCGCGAGCACAGTCAGTTCGAGCGTGACGACGACACCGGAGATGATCCTTTTGTCGAACAGGTACTTACCGTAGGTATCCCACTTGTAAGCCTCGTTGGTCGCGGCACCGTAGACGAAGAGTCCGACGAGCACCAGGATGGCCGCGGCGGCGATCCACCGGCCGGGCCTGCGCAGCGGAACCGCTTTGATCGGTTCCGGCTCCTGGGATGAATCTGCCGCGCCGGGCCCGGGATCGCCGGGCGCCGACATGGTTTCGTTCGATGTCATCGATCAGCTCGCGGCACCGTTGATAACCGACTTGGTGATCGCGCCTTCCTCGACGCCCCAGTTCTTCGCGATCTCCAGGTACTTGCCGCTGTCGATCAGGCTCTGCACGGCCTTCTGCAGTGCGCCGGCCAGCGGCGAGCCCTTCGGTACAGCCCAGCCGTAGGGCGCGGAATCAAAAGCGGCACCGGCCTTTTCGATTTTGCCGTCGCTCTGCTTGATCGCGTACGCGGTCACCGGGGAGTCGGCCGACATCGCGTCGACCTGACCGAGGACGAGGGCGTTCGTCGCGGCGCTCTGCTCATCGAAGGCTTTGATGTCGATGGCGGGCTTGCCATCGGCGACGCACTTCGCGCTCTTGGCAGGCACCTCGTCGGTGTGCTCGACGGTGGTCGCCTGCACGGCTACCCGCTTGCCACAGGCGTTGTTCGGGTCGATCGGCTTGCCCTTCTGCTGCGCCCACTGGATACCGGCGCTGAAGTAGGTGGCGAAGTCGACCTGCTGCTCACGTTCCTTGGAGTCGGTGATCGAGGACATGCCGACGTCGTAGGTGCCGGCCTGGATCGTCGGGATGATCTTCTCGAACGCGGACTCCAGATATTCGGCCTTCACGCCGAGGGTGGCGGCGACGGCATCCATCACGTCGACGTCGAAGCCGACGATCCTGCCGCTCGGGTCCTTGTACTCGTTGGGCTGGTAGGGGATGTTCACGCCGACGATCAGCTTGCCGGACTGCTTGATCTTGTCGGGGAGCTGCGCGGCGATGGAATCGACCTTCTCGATTCCCCCCACCTTCTGCACGGCAGGTCCGGAGTCTTCGGAATTACTACAGCCCGCCAGCACGAGTGCGCCACAGGCGAGCGCGCACGTCATCTGCAGGGCGCGCCTGCCAAGAACCGATCGAACAGACACAGCAGCCCTCCACATTTCGGATTCAAGAAACCCGGGTGTCACCACCCGTTGGCAATCTAAGCGACCGAGACGCTTCGTGCTGGACAGTAACGGAAGATTCATCCGTTCCTTGCTGAACACTCCGGGCTACCACACTCTGACTACCGGCGGTGGACCCTAGCACAAACTTGTTCGGTGAACTCGCTGGTCGACGCCAGTCCGCCCAGGTCCGCGGTGGCGATGCCCGCTTCGAACGTGGCCGCAACCGCTCGTTCGACCCGCTCAGCGGCGTGCAGCAGTGTGCTTTCGCTATCGCGAGTTCCCAACCAACGCAACAGCATTGCCGAGGACAGTTGCAACGCCGCCGGGTTCGCGCGGTTGTGCCCGGCGATGGTGGGTGCCGCGCCGTGCACCGCCTGCGCCATGGCGTGGGTGGTCGAGCAGTTGAGCGAGGCGGCCAGACCGAGCGAGCCGCTCAGCTCACCGGCCAGGTCGGAGAGGATGTCGCCGAAGAGGTTTTCGGTCACCAGGACGTCGTAGTCGGCGGCGGCGCGGACGAGGTGGGCGGCCGTCGCGTCGACGTGTTCGTCGGTCACCTCGATGCCGGGATAGGCGTGTGCAATTTCATAGCAGACGTCGCGAAACAGGCCCATGGTCATCGGCAGCACATTGGCCTTGTGCACGATGGTCAGCCGCTTGCGGCGCGCCGAGGCGAGCCGCAATGCCTCGTGCGCTATCCGCTCGCAGGCCTGCCTGGTCACCACGCCGACCATCATGGCGACGTCCTCGGTCGGCCGGAACTCCCCCGACCCGGCGAACATATTGCGGTCGGCGTAGAAGCCTTCGCTGTTCTCCCGGACGATCACCAGGTCGATGTCCGGTGCCGTCGCCCGGACACCGGCGAACGCGCGGGCCGGGCGGATGTTGGCGTACAGGCCGAACCGCTTGCGAATGGCGCCGCCCGGCGCGACCGCGGTGCGATGCTCGGCTGGGTAAGAGGCGTTGTCGTGCGGGCCGAGAATCCAGGCGTCGACGCTGTTCAGCGCGGTCAGGGTCGGCTCGGGCAGCGGGTCGCCGTGTTCTTCGATGGCGCGGTGACCCATGAGCAGCGGCACCCATTCGATCGGCGCGGCACCCGCCGCCGACACCGCCTCGTCGACGACCTGTCGCGCGGCACGCACCACTTCCGGTCCGATGCCGTCGCCATCGATCAGCCCGAGCCGCAGCGTCCTCACGACAGTGCCCCGGCGGCGCTCATCGCAGTACTTATGGGTCGTTCGTCACGCTCGGTCACGGCATCATCCTCGCGCCGCGCTTCCCCGGTCGGCGAACCGACCCACCGGCAACCGCTATTTTCTGGAGATCGTGCGCTGGGTCGAAATCATCGGGTGTCAGGCGATCCCTGCCGGGGAAGAACCCTACTGAGGACAACTCAGCGGCAGCGACGAACACCGAGCAGGTCGAAAGCGTCATCCGCGCGCCGCCCATTTTGTCCGTGGAAGATATAGACAACTGTCGGCGTTGTAGCTGGCACACCGTATACGAGAGGACGTCATGGCCACCCAGACGCTGACCCAGCAGAATTTTGATGAGGTAGTCACCGGAAACGACGTGGTACTCGTCGATTTCTGGGCTGAGTGGTGCGGCCCGTGCAAGAGCTTCGCGCCGACCTTCGAGGCCTCTTCGGAGAAGCACGCCGATGTGGTGCACGCCAAGGTCGACACCGAATCCGAGCAGGGGCTCGCGGCCGCCGCCAACATCCGCTCCATCCCGACCATCATGGCCTTCCGCGAGGGCGTGCTGGTGTTCGCGCAGCCTGGCGCACTGCCGCCCGCCGCGCTGGAGGACCTGGTCACCCAGGTGAAGGAGCTGGACATGGACGAGGTGCGCAAGCAGCTCGCCGAGCAGCAGGCCGGCGCCGAGCAGTAAATACGCCGAACCAAAGGGCCGTTCCGTTCAGCGGAACGGCCCTTTGTCGTAGGTCAGCCGAGCTTGTTGACTCCGGCAATCATCGCGCGAACCGTCGATTCGGCGCTGTCGTCGGCCATCGCCGCGCCCCAGCCGCGCCTGCCGTTGCACTCGCACTGCACGAAGGTCGCGGTGCCGTCGCCGGTGCGGCGCTGGTGGAACTGCAGGATCTCGACGTGATAGCCCTCCTCGTAGAGGGCCGAGGTCATCGCCGCGACGAGGCTGCCGGAGGCGACGACCGTGCGCAGATGGTCGGTGAACTCCAGCGTGACCGCGAAATCGGTGCTTCGGCTACCCGCGGGCGACCATTCGCCGAGCTTGATCAACCCGGTGTGTTCGCAGTAGCGGTCGTGGAATTGTGCCGGGGTGAGATCGGCGCTTTCGTGGCGCAGGCCCTTGGGGGCGGCGGCATGGAACGTGTTGGTATCGAGAGTGAGGATTGTCATTTGAAAGTAGGTCTTCCCGAGGAATGTCGTGGCTCAGTTGACAGAGGGGACCAGCACTAACAAGTCGTTCAGCCCGCAGCGAGGGGGCCGGTCCGAATCAGACCCCGCTACGGCGGGTTACTACGAGGAGAAGTCGCCGCTGCGCCACCATCGCGGTAAGCGGAATTAGCCCAGCGCTGTCGCGGTCTGCGACGTTGAGCGCTGCGCTGTGGCGGTCGGCGGGATTCGGCACGCGCTTGAGGATAGGGACATCTCCGCGCAATAGCAACCATATTTGATGCCCGATTTGTCTACTGGCCGGTAGCGTTCGCGCAGCTCAGAGGCGCTCGGCGGCGTTGCGGCCGATCATGGGGGTGCCACGCGGCACATGTTCAGCCCCACGTCATCTTCGCGACATATGGGAAGGCGTGTCGGGCCGGTGTGTCGGGTGCGGTGATACGACGAGATCCGGGCCCGGGGGCCCGGATCTCCTGACGTATCAGTCGGTGTCGTTCTTACCTCAGTCCGCGAGGACCTCGTTCAGCTTGCCCGTGGCCACGTCGAAGATGAACCCGCGAATCGAATCCTTGTGCGGCACGAACGGACTGGCGACGATACGCGCAATGGATTGGCGCACATCGGTTTCCAGGTCGGCGAAGGCCTCCGCCGCCCACTCCGGCTTGATGCCGACGTCCTGCTGGATGGACGACTTGAAGTCGTCGTCGGTGAAAGTGAGCATGCCGCAATCGGTGTGGTGGATCAGGATGATCTCGCGGGTGCCGAGCAGGCGCTGACTGATCGCGAGCGACCGGATCTCGTCGGCGGTGATCACGCCGCCCGCGTTGCGGATGACGTGCGACTCCCCCTCGTTGATACCAAGCGCGCCATAGACATTCAGCCTGGCGTCCATGCACGCGACCACCGCGACATGCTTGGCGGGCGGCAACGGCAGCGGCCCGGTGAAGGTGCTCGCGTAGGCAGCGTTGTTCTGCAGGTACTCATCGGTCACAGTCATGGGAGGTCCCCTGCGGTCGGTATGCGTATGCGCTTATGTGTGGCGTGGCTCACCATAGGCTCGCTCGGGCACACCGGGACCGGTCCTGCTCACCGTGATTCGTTTACTGGCGCGGCGGGAGCGACACATGCTCACCTCACACTGCGCGCATTCCCGTGCATCGACTACGTCGGAGCACACGCCGCTCGATCAGTCGACGCGGATGACGATGGCGGTGGCGTTGTCGTTTCCGCCTGCCTTGTCGCAGGTCGTCAGCAGGTTGGCGACGACCGATTGCGGTGGCTCGTCGCGAAGCAGGAAAGTACGGAGGTCGTCATAGGTGACCTGCTCGGATACACCATCGGAGCACAGCAGGTAGCGGTCACCTCGCCGCATTGTCACGCTGAGCACGTCCGGTTCCACACCGCCGACGCCGACGTATCGGGTCAGGTGATAGCGCGCCGATGCCGCCTGCGCCGAGTCGAACGGATACCAACCGTGCACGGCCCCGAGCCATGCCATGGTGTGGTCGGTCGTCAACAATTCGAGCAGCCCGCCACGTAATCGGTACGCCCGGGAGTCCCCGATCTGCACGAGCCAATGGCAGTGCGGCGTCGCCACTATGGCAGTCAGCGTGCACCCTGCCAAACTCCGCAATTCCCGGCCGATCTGGGCTACCCGGGCGTCGGCGGCTGCCACTGCGGCACGAAACGTGTCCGGCCCGGGTTCTAATTCCCGCGTGAGGTAATCGACAAAGATATCGACCGCGGTACGCCCTGCCGCCGCACTACCCGGGCCATCCCCCATACCGTCGGCCACCACTGCCAGCAGCGGTTCCGCACGAAGGTAAGTGACATCGAAATTCGCCGAATAGCGTCTGCCGATGTCACTACCAACAGCGACTTCGATCACGGGATTGCGCACCCGCGAATTCTGACATGCCCACTCTTGGCCGCAGAGCCGAACGCGGGCAAGCGGTTACGACCCGCCCGACGCTACCGGATCAAGGCTTTGCTTCCCGGTGGCCGAGTTCAGCGTGGGCAGATAGGCGCGGGCGTGACCGTCCACGTCGGGGTGATAGGACTCGACCGGGTGGGCGATGTTCAGTTGGTTGATCCACGGATCTCGGGCACAGATTCCGTGTCCGGCGAAGCGGGAGGTCGGGTTGGCGAAGGTGAATCCGGCGGACTGAGCGTGGCCGGCGGTGACCCGATTGAGTTCGTCGGCACCGTGATTGAGGGAGTCGCGTTTATGCAGGCTGAAGCTCAGCGGGCACACGTCCCGCTCGAAGAGCCGGGGATAACCAAGAACAACGACCTTGGCTTTGGGTGCCTTGGCTTTGATTTCCCGGTAGAGCCCGTCGAGTCGGCCGGGCAATGTGCGGTTGGCGTAATCGATGCCCGCGTTGACTGCCGCGTCGCAGCTGGCGTCGCTGGCCGGGAATACGCAGGAACTGAGGATGGCGCCGAAGCCTGCATCGTTACCGCCGGCGGTGATGCTGACGAGGCCGGTCCGGTCATTCAATGGTCCGAGCTGGTTGTCGCGCACATCCTGGGTAGTGGCGCCGCCGCAGGCGGTGAAGGCAAAGGACCCGACGGTATGGGATTTCGCCCACAGTGCGGGATAGGCGGCGTCGCTACGAAGGCAGTTGCCGCTGTCGGGCCGGTAGTTGCCGGTGCCGACACCCGAGGAATACGAGTCGCCAAGTGCGACATAGTCGATGGGTGCCGGCGCGGGCGCGGCAACAGCGGCTGCCGCGGGCAGCAGGGTGGTCACGAGGGCGGCGAAGGTCGCTTGCAATGCACGGGCGCGAATCATTTTTGCTCCAAGGGAGGCGGCGCGGAAGCATAGAAACACTGTCGTTTACCAGAAACGGCTAAGTGTTGTGGCGAGTAAAAAACGGGGGGCAAAATCACCATACGAACTATTCGACTGCACAACGAAAGCCGTTGTTCCCCACCGTTTGACGTGCGGTAATGCACAACTGGGGAATTCGCGAGGCCGGCGCTCTCGCGGGCAGCACGCTCCTGACGTTCGACGCTGGATGCGATCGCCGCCAACGGCTAGCGCAGTATTCGAGCAACGAGCTGGTCGGTGAACTCCTTCGGAACGGGCTCGCCGGTCACCAGCACGCGGTAGTAGATGGGACCGACCAACTGGTCCACCAGGAAGTCGATGTCGGTGTCCGGCGGCAGCGCGCCGCGGTCGAGAGCGCGCTGCAGGGGCAGGCGATCGCGATCGCGCTGCTCGCCGAGATGGTCCGTGCGCAGCTTGGCCGCGACCTCCGGGTCGTGCTGCGCCTGTCCGGCGAGGGCGCGGAAGACGGCTCCGGCATCCGACGTCGTCAGGAATTCGGCGAGGTTCCGCAGGTGCAGGCGCAGGTCTTCGCCGAGGTCGCCACTGTCGGGCGGGGTGAGGTGCTGGGCGGCGTCGTCGGTAAAAGTGTCCAGCAGGATCTCGGTCTTGGATGGCCACCAGCGATAGATGGTCTGCTTGGCGACGCCGGCCCTGGCCGCGATCCCTTCGATCGTGAGCCCGGCGAACCCGCGCTCGACCAGCAGGTCGTCCGTCGCTTCCAACACCGCGCGGCGAGCTTCCTCGCTGCGCCGATGCCGGTTTCCGTGGTGGACGCGGCCGGTCTCGCCTGCCATTCGAATTCTCCTCTTCGGGTCCTGGAGCGAGCGTATTCGAGCTAGTCACAACGCAACGTTGCGTCTACTCTAGCGGAATGACCAACACCTTGCAGAGCGAATCGGTGCGGACCGTCCTCGATCGTTTGTTCGCCGCGGCCGCCGCCGACGACGAAACCCCGCCCCGGTGGCCCGCGGGCCGTTCGTACGCCGACGCGTCCGCGCAGCAGCGCGCGGACGCACTCGAAGACGTCCTCATGCCGATCTCCGCGCGCGGCGGCACCCTGCTCTACGCGCTGGTCCGGGCCGCCCGCCCGGCGACGATCGTCGAGTTCGGCACCTCGTTCGGGATCTCGACCATCTACCTCGCCGCGGCGGTCACCGACAACGGCGTAGGCCACGTGCTGAGCACCGAGCTCAGCACGGCGAAAGTCGCCGCCGCACAGGCGAATCTGGCCGAGGCGGGGGTGGCCGACGCAGTGACGATCCGGCCCGGCGATGCAGAAATCAGCTGCCGCACCGCCTGACCAGGGAGTTTCCGCGTGCCGGGGAAGCTATCCGAGTCGGCCATCCTGCTATTTGTCAGGTGTGGTGAATTACGTGGTGAGCCATGGGGATGCAGAATCGGCCGCTGTGGGATCCCAGTCGTGCGACTGCCGCGTGTAGAACCGGACCGACAGTCCGCTCGGGCTGCGGGCCACCAACAGCCAGCCGAGTAGGCCACGCAGGACCGGGGAATGCTCGATATCGAGGCTGTCGAGGCGGTCGGCGAGGCTGTCGAGGTCGTCGCGGGTGCCGACCGCGAAGGTCACGGGATCGAGCGCGGCGGTGCGCTCGGCGGCGTCTGGGTTCAACCGAAGTTCCATCGGTGCTTCCACCCCGGGGATGTGCACGATGTGGGCGAACACGCCACCGTCGGGGGTGTGGTGGTCCAGTTGCGGATCACGACGGGCACCGACAACGGCCTCCCACCAAGCCAACTCGGCGCTCAGGTCGGTGACGAAGATCTTCAGATGGTGGATTCCGTCGAATCCGGTAGGGGTGATCATGGGTGTCCTATGCGGCGAGTACCGCGCGGATCGCGGCCAGGTCCCGGTCGGCGAGGCCGGTATCCGCAGACTCGCCCCACCGGGACGATCGGCGACGTCGACGACGTTCGATGCGAGCGCCTCGAGCACGGGAGCCGCCGCCCGCTTGTGTTCCCGCGCGCCCGCGACCATGAAGGTAAGCTCGCCGCGCCGCGCGGGACCCGGATTGCCGAGGAACGGTGCGTCGATGATCGCCACACCCAGGCGGGTCCCCGCCGCGACGACCTCCGTGACAGCCGCGCCGACGGTCGCGCTCTGCAGCACCACCGCATTCGCCTCCAGAGCGGGCGCGACCTGCGCGAGGACGTCGAGTACCGCGGGTGTGTCGAACACGGTGATTATGACGACTTCCGCTGCCCGCGCCGCTTCGACCGCGGTCGAGAAGACCAGCGCACCTTCGCTTTCCAGCGGCCGAGCCCGCGACTCGGTCCGGTTCCACGCGTGCACCGCGAACCCGAGCTCGAGCAGTCGCCGCGCCATAGCCGATCCCGCATCACCGGTACCGAGCACCGCCACAGTCGTCATAGCTACCTTCCTGATGTATCAACTTGACGCATCCACTCACGCTACGATGCTACCCGTACACCCGCGAATCAGTCAGGGAGCGAGATGGATTCCGACACCACGCATACCGGCCCCCAAACTGGACTCTCCACACGCGAGAAGGAACTATGGCGAGGTTTCCTGCGCTTCAGCGGAACCGTGATCTCCGCCGTCGAGCGCGACCTGTTCGCCGCGACCGGACTTTCCGGCGCCGACTTCCAGATCCTGGCCCGCCTCAACGAATCCGATGAACAACGGCTCGGCCAGAAGCAACTCGGCGAACTCGTCGGCTGGACCACGACACGGCTGTCACACCAGCTCACGAGGATGCAGAGGCGAGGCTTTGTCGATCGGTCCGCCGCAGGCCACGGTCGCCTCATGACGATCTCGCTCACCGATGCGGGACGGCAAACCTACCAATCAGCGCTGGCGGTGCATGCGAATTCGGTTCGCGCACACTTCTTCCGCCACCTCGCCGCGACATCGATGGGCGACGAACTCTGGTTCATGGACGACAAAAAGCGGTGAACTCGACAGCGAGACGCGGTCGTAGTTTCGCCGGACTCGCGGCTGATTCGGCAGCGCGATACGCGGCATCGAGTGCGCTCGGCGCTGCGGACTGTCGGTGGCTCGAGACAAGATCACAGCCTATGAGCTATGACCTCCAAATTTGGGAAGGCGAGAGGCCGAGCAGCGATGCCGAACTTCGCCGGGTGCTGGACAGGATCAGCGAGGATATGGAACGTCGCGTTGTCGCAGGGGAACCACCCGATCCGCCAAGCCCAGCGATCGTCGACTTCGTACAGTCCCTGCTCCGGCGCTGGCCCGACTGCGGCCAGGAAGGCAGCCCCTGGTCTGCCGGTGGAACCGGCGATGCCGATGGCTCGTCTTTGACCGTGTTGATTCAGTGGGGCAGAGAGGCCGAAGTGTCGGAGTTTGTGGCGGGGCTCGCCCAGGTGCACGGTCTGGTCTGCTACGACTGCCAATCGGGCCGACTACGACCTTGAACGACGGCGCACCCAGTACATGCCGTGATGGCATCGGCCGGTCGGCAGCTGCGGAGGTTCCAAAGGCGTTGGTGGACGACCGATCTGAGGCGTGCCCGGAACACGCGCTCCGCGGCTGATCGCTGGTGATACCCGGGTCCGAGTTGCGTGAGCGGTTCTTGCGGTCGTCTGGTCCGGGCGGGCAGCACGTCAACACCACCGACAGTCGGGTTGAGCTGTTGTCGATGGCGGCCGGGTTCGGCAGCGTGCCAGATTGCCTGCGGCAGTAGGACTTTCAGGATTCGCGGGCGGCGATTGCGGCTTGGATTCGGCGTAGCGTGCGTAGGCCCTTTTTCGCGGCGACGCTCACCATGCCGTCGAAAACTGTTGCGCCGCGGTCGTTGGCCATCAGCCGTTCCAGCGTTGGTACGGCGCGGTTGTCGCCGGTCGAACCGAGGGCGACGGCGGCCCAGTATCGGCGGTCCGGGTCGTCGCTGTCGGCGGCCTCGCACAACCTTGGGATGACGTCCGGCGTGAATGTGGCCAGCGCGCTGGCGATATAGCCGATGCGGTAGTAGCGGCGGTTCTCGAATTCGTCCCACAGTGCGGCCAGTGCCGCGTCGCCGCCGATCTTGCCGAGGGCTTCGGCGGCGCGTTCCCGCATTCCGCCGATCGAGTCTCGCAGCACGGGTGCGAGCGCCGGGACGACCGATTCGTCGCCGAGGGTGCCCAGCGCGATCACCGCTTGCTCTCGCGCCATCTGCTGGGAATGGTCCAGCATCGCGACCAAGCCGGGGACCGCGTCGCGGAAGCCGAGCGCCGCGCAACCCATCGCCGCCCACGCCTGACAGTTGTACCGAGTGTCGGCCAGTGCCGCGAGCAGCGGTGCCCGCAGTGTGTCGTCGCCGAAGACCGCCGCCCGGTTCAACGCCCTGCTGTACAGCGACCGGTGGTAATCGGGATAGTCGCGGACAAGCGCGCACAGCACTTCCTTGGCGGATGCGTCGCAGTCAGCGGCCCGCACGAGCAGCAGCCGCAGATTGTCCTCACGGGTCTCGAGATCGCCGTCTTTGAGGGATCGCGCATCAGCTGGGTTCACCGCACAACGGTACCTGGCGATGATCTCCGTCCTCCGACCACGTTTCGGGTGGTCAGCGCGGTCGATTCAGCGCCGCATCGCCAACCGGCGCGAGACTTGGCCGACAGTCGAAGTGCGGCCGCGACAGTATTGCGTCGACGGTCAACCGATCAGCACCTGCTCGGCTTCGCGCGGCATGCGCTATGACGCCGCCGAGCAGCGGTGGTGGTCATCGACCGCGCCGAGGGGCCACTTCTAGGCGGGTGGGGTCTCGGCGCGCGCGTCGTATTCGGCGCGGGCCGCGTCGATGTGCGTCAGATGCGCGATGCTCCAATCCAATAGCGGCGCGGTGGCTTCACGCAGCGTCTTGCCCATCGGGGTGAGCTCGTAGCTGACGTGCGGCGGCATGACGTTGCGCACGGTGCGGGTGAGGATTCCGTCGCGTTCCAGGCTGCGCAGGGTGACGGTGAGCATGCGCTGGCTGATCCCGTCGATGTCGCGCTTGAGTTCGGTGAAGCGGCGCGGCCCGTGCCGGAGGTTGCGCACGACCAGCAGTGACCACTTGTCCCCGACGATGCCGAGCACCACCCGGGCTCGGCACGCGTTGTCCTGCCGCGGCTCGCTGCCGGTCGTGGTCATGGTTACCTCCAAGGAACCCGAGCACCGAAATGTGCCTTATTGCCTGCGGTGTGTCGAGTGATCATGATGATTGTGGTTCTCAAACCGTACCGAGTTACCAATAGTAACTCCACATTCTTCGCGCGCCTCCGCGCCTCGAACAGGAAGATCGTGGCAACCATGTCAACATTTCTGCTGGTACACGGCGCTTGGCACAGCGGACTCTGCTGGGAGCGGGTGACGCCGCTGCTGGAGTCCGACGGCCACCGAGTGCTCGCGCCGTCGCTGACCGGCTACGGCGACAAGGCGCATCTGCTGAGCCCCGAGGTGGGACTCGAAACACACGTCGACGACATCGTCACGCTGATCGACGAGGAGGACCTCAGCGAGGTGGTCCTGGTGGGGCACAGCTATGCCGGACTGGTCATTTCATCGGTGGCCAACCACATTCCGGACCGGATCGGACACCTGGTCTATCTGGATGCGATGGTGCCGGAGGACGGTGAGACCGCGGTCGACGTTCAACCCATGAGCCAGCACCTGATCGATCTCGCCGCGACGTCCGGCAGTGGCTGGCGCATTCCGCCGCTCCCGGAACAGTCACCGCCCTTCGGTCTGTTCGGGGTCACCGACCCGGCGGATGTGATCTGGCTGCGCACGATGCTCTCCGACCAACCGGTGCGCTGTCTTCAGCAACCGGTCCGGCTGAACAACCCTGCCGCGCAGGTGATTCCGCGCACGCACGTGCACTGCGTCGGCGCCACGCCAGCAGGCATCACCCGCAGGCCCGTCCCCCCGATACAGCCCAACGGCTCTCCGGCTCAGGTGTGGGAACTGCCGACCGGCCACGACTGCATGATCACCATGCCCGTCGAGCTGAGCAAACTACTGCTCGAGCTCAGCAGTTAGCAGCGCTGCCATCCAGCTGTTCGACACTCGCCGCGCACGGAAGTCAGCCGGGTGGCGGAATAACTGCGCCGACCGACTTATTTCATCCCGCCGATCAGGCGGAAACAGCCCCGCCGATCAGGCGGAAACAGCCCCGCCGACCATGATGTGAAACGATCGAAGTGCATGATGGCCGTGCGCGAAATCCCCGAACTCGTCCGCCAAGTCGCCTTGCCGCCGCCGGTGGTCACGGCGGAAAGGAACGTTTATGCGGTACAACGAATACCGGACCTACGATGCGGTCGGCCTGGCCGAGTTGGTGGCCAAAGGGGAAATACTTCCGACCGAGCTGCTGGAAATCGCGTCGGCCCGCCGCGAACAGGTCGACCCCGCGATCAACGCGATCAGCCTGCGGATGGACGAGGCCGGGCGGGCGGCCGCCGCACAACCGCTCGACGGACCGTTCGCCGGCGTGCCGTTCTTGCTCAAGGATCTCGGACAGGATTTCGCGGGCTATCCGACGGCGTCCGGTACCGGCCCCTTGCGAAAAGTGAAGGCCGACAAGAACAGCACGGTGGTGCAGCGGTGGATCGATGCCGGTCTGGTGATCTTCGGTAAGACCACCACGCCCGAGTTCGGCGCCGTCGCGGTCACCGAAACCCGGACTTACGGCGCGACGCGCAACCCGTGGAATCTCGACCGCACGCCGGGTGGTTCGTCGGGGGGCTCGGCGGCCGCGGTCGCGGCGGGGATCGTGCCGATGGCCGGTGCCAGCGACGGTGGCGGCTCCATCCGCATCCCGGCGGCGTGCACCGGGCTGTTCGGGCTCAAGGCCGGGCGCGGGCTGGTCCCGGCGGGTCCCGACTTCGCCGAGCACATCTTCGGCGCCGCCACCGCCGGTGTGCTGTCGCGCGGCGTCCGCGATTCGGCGGTGATGCTCGACCTCCTCAGCGAACCCGATCCCGGCGGCCCCTACCTGTCGGGCCGGTCCGCCCAGTCCTACGCCACGGCGGTGGATACGCCACCGCGCCGCCTGCGGATCGGGTTCACCCATGAATCCCCTTTGGGCACACCGGTGCACGCCGAGGCCGTGCGCGCGGTCGAGGCGGCCGCGGCGCTGCTGGAACAGCTGGGCCATCACGTCGAGCTCGCCGCGCCGCGGCTGGACAGCAGGCAGATGGCGCACGACTTCATGACGGTGTGGACCGCCAACCTGGCCGCCCGCCTCGCCGAGGCCCGAAAGCTCAGCGGCGCAAGCGACTCCGACTTCGACCTCACCACCCGCGTGGTCGCCGCCGCCGGACGCGCGCATTCCGCCACGACATTGATCGAGGCCCATGGCCGGTGGAACACCTACACGCGCGCGCTCGCCGAATTCCACGATACCTACGATCTGCTGCTCACGCCGACGCTCGCCGAGCCGCCACTGCGCATCGGACAGACGAAACCGCCTGCCGCACTGGAGAAGATCATGGGCCTGCTCCTGGAACTCCGTGCGGGCACGGCGATCACGCGCACCCCGATCTACCGCGACCTCGTCCTGACCAACCTGGCACCGGTCCCTTTCACCCAACTCGCCAACATCACCGGCCGCCCCGCCATGAGCGTGCCCCTGCACCGCACCGCCGACGGTCTCCCCCTCGGCACTCAATTCGTCGGCCCCCTCGGCTCCGAATTCCTACTCCTGCAACTGGCCGCCCAACTCGAACAAGCCCAACCCTGGAGTCAACTCGAACCCTCGCTCTAGCAACGAGATCCAACCGGTCGGCGACAGCGACGGACGTGATGCGAGCACGCGCCAGCGTGTGCTCGCCGACGGCGTGGTCCGGTCACTCCACCCCGGGGCGAAAACAGCTTTGACGACGCGTCGTGCAATTCGCGCGGGTCTCGATCGATCTCAGCGGCTATGGATGCCTTCGAGGACGAGGTCGACGATTCGCCGACTGGTCTCGGCGGGGTCGAGGTCCTCGGTCGCACCGGATCCCGCGCGCGCCAGGATGGGCCCGGTGAGCATCTCGTTGACGAGGGCTACGTCGGCATCCGCGCGGATCTCGCCTGCGGCGATTCCTCGGCGGATGGTCCGATACATCGCCTCGCGGCGCGGCGTGACGACCTCGTCGAAGTAGCGGCGATGCACCTCGGGGAAGGCTGCGGCCTCCGCGAGGAGGGCACGGACCATACCGCTCGCCCGGCCGTCGATGGCGCGCTCGATCAGGACGGCCAGCTGGGCGATCATGTCGTCGCGGGCGGTCGGTCCGTCGAAGCCCGGCAGCGGCCGGTTGATCGCGCCGAGGACATCGAGGTAGAGGTCGTCCTTGGTCTTCCATCGCCGATACAGCGTGTTGCGGGAAACCCCCGCGCGTTCGGCGATCGTCACCAGGGACAAACCGGACAGGGTCGCGCCGGCGGCGACCAGGTCTAGGACCGCGTCCACCGCGGCGAGGTCGGTACGCGGGTCGCGCTGACGCCCGACCAGGCGTGGTACCGGTTCCATGGCTACACCATATCAGAACAGAACAGTGCTGTTCCGTTTAGCAGCCATCAGCGCTACTATTCGGAACAGCACTGTTCTGTTTCATAAAGGAGTCCGATGGTCAACCGAATCGCCGATCAGCACGTCCCCGTATTGATCGTGGGCGGCAGCATCGTGGGAGTCTCGGCCGCGCTATTTTTAGCGGCTCGCGGTGTCCGGCCCATCCTGGTGGAAAAGCATCCGAGGGTGTCGAAGCGACTGCGCGCCAAGCTCTTCTATCCACGGACCATGGAGGCGTACCGCAGTGTCGGCGCCGATCGGGATGTGTACTCCGTCGAGCACGGTCTTCCCCCAGCCGATCACGCCGCCGTGGTCACCTCGCTCGCCGGGCCGGAATTGCGGCGCTGGCCACTGCCCGCAGCGGCGGACTTCAGCGACATCTCGCCATGTCCGAGCGCCTTCGTCAAACAGGCCGACCTCGAGGAGGTGGTACGCGCGCATGCCGGGACCGCGGGCGCGGACCTGCGGTTCGGCCACCGATTCCGCGACCTGCAGCAGCACGACGATCACGTCGTCGCGCAGCTACTCGACGCCGAGGGCGAACCGTATACCGTGACGGCCGACTATCTCCTGGCCGCCGACGGGAACGACAGCGCCATCCGGAAGATGTCGGGCATCGGCCGCAGCGGCGACGAAATCGTCTCGCACCACATGGAAATCGGTTTCGCCGCCGATTTACACCGAATCCTCGATGGACGACGGCTCGCCATGGCCTGGACCGCGCCACCCGAACGGGCCTTCCTGTCGTGGCACACCGCACACGACGGCGGGGCGGTATCGGTGACATACGATCCCGCCGGCACCGACAACACGTTCGACCGCGAGCAGTGCCGCGAAATCGTCTCGCGCGCATTGGGATTGACCCCCGCGCAGATCACGATCACCCGAGCCCGACCCTGGCATATGAGCGGCTGGGTAGCCGACTCCTACCGTGCGGGCCGGGTCTTTCTGCTCGGCGACGCGGCACACGTGACCCCGCCGGTGGGCGGGTTCGGCGCCAACACCGGCATCCAGGATGCCTGGAACCTCGCGACCAAATTGGTCTCCGTCGTGCGTGGTGACGCCGACCCCAGACTTCTCGACAACTACGAACCCGAGCGCCGCGCCGTCGGCCAGCTGACCGTGCGCCAAGCGCTGCTACGAATCCGGCACCGTGGCGAACTGCCGGTCGAGGACGGGCCGCTGCTCAGCGAAGCCGCGGTGGCCATCGGCTACCGCTACGGGGTGCCAACGGCCGATCCCACGGTCTCGGCATTGCCCGACGCCGACGAGCCCGGCCGCTGGCACGGCGAGCCCGGCACTCGGCTGCCCCACCTGCCGCTCGATGACGGCGGCTCGACACTCGACCTAGTCCGCGACGGCCGCTATCTCCTGCTCACCGGGCCCGAGGGACACACCTGGACTCGGGTTGCGCGCGAAATCGACCCGGGCGCAGCCTTTCTCGACACGACGGCGCTGACTCATCACATAGCCGCCGACCCGTCGTCACGCCTAGCCGCCTACGGCCTCGGCAACAACGGCGCCCTACTGGTCCGCCCAGACCACGTGATCGCCTGGCGTGCAAAACATCTCACCTCGGATGACACCGCCGCCTTCGCCGACGCCATCCGTCGAGCACTCGGCCGTGCCCGAATTACAGCCTGCTGACATGGCGCCGGAAAGCGCGTCGGTTCTGTCACGTAGCCAACCTCAAACCGGCAGCGGGTCCTGACCCAGGAATTGGTGCCCGTTCATTGCGGACTCGCGCACGGCAGCGAACCCGTGGGCGATCATGGCCTCCTCGTAAGCGGCGATCGCACCACTGGTGACGGCCGCGTCCGGCCCTTCGCGCAACGCCGCGGCCAGTGCGGCCCCGTCACGTAGCGCCGCGTTCGCGCCCGCCCCGGCCGCCGGACTCATCGCGTGGACCGCGTCGCCGAGCAGCGTCACCCGGCTCGACGCCCACGGCGCGAACGGCACGCTCGTCCGAATCACCAGCGGGAAAACGGTTTCCAGCGCCCAGCTCGACACCATTGCCCGCACGCGCGGATGCCACCGGTCCACCTGCCGCAGCGCGAGCTCCCGCAGCCGCTCGCCCGAGAGCCCGGCCAGTTCCTCGTCGAACAGACCGATCGCCTCCCGCCGCAGTCCTACCGAACAGGTCATGAACGGTTCCGGGTGCGCCACCGGCGCCACGCCGACCATCGTGTGGCCTGGCCCAAGGATCATGCTGTACACGGCGTGCATTTCGTCGTCGAACAGCGGCCGGGTCTGCTCGTGCAGCGGGATCTTGCCGTACAGCTGCCGCAGCCCGGTGTCCTCGATCCGCGCGTGCGGCAGGTACTGGCGCCGGACCGGTGAGTTGACTCCGTCCGCGCCGACGAGCACGCCGCCGCGCGCTGTGCTGCCGTCGGCGAAGTACGCCGTGACCCCGTCGGCGTCGGTGTCGTAGCGGGTGAGCCGTTTTCCGAAGTGGACATCGTCGAGACCGCTGAGCAGGATGCGCCGCAACGTCATTCGGTTGACGTTCACCCCGGGCTCCGGGAAGCGCAGCACGGATTGCAACGCGAGCTGGTCGTCATAGCGCATGACAGTTGGCTGCGGCCGCAACGACGTTGCCTCGAACCGCGCGTACAACTCGTCCGGCAGCACCTCTCGCACCGCGCGAATGCCCGTCACATCGATGTGCAGCCGATATCCCTGGAGCCGCGACTCCGGCGTCTCATCCCGTTCGTAGACGGCGCAGGGAATTCCAGCGCGTTTCAGCCCTTGCGCGAGGCACAGTCCGCCGATCCCCGCCCCGATCACGAGAACGCCGTTGTCCGGCCGTCGCCTTTGCGGCACAGCACTTCCCGACGCAGCATTGATTGACACAGCACAGCCCCTTCACAGACGTATCGACTGAAAGGGACGCACAGGTTCTCGCGCCGCCGACGACGGCCGCGAGATGCTGGGCGAATCTTCCGGACTAACCCGTACCGGAATAAGTCTTCGCGCGTCCTCCATCCCGAAACTACCAGATTCGATCACCGCCTCGCCAGCGCGCATCAGTGCTCGAATCCCTTGCCCGACAAGCCAGATGGATCACCGCAGGCGCGGCCGCACCGGTGCTGCTACGGGCAGGAACCGGTGAGAGCGTCGCGCGAGCCGTCGAGGTAGGCGTCGCGTTCTGCCGGTGGGCGGGCTTCCCATCCGGGTGCGCTTTGCGCTGTGCTGATCAATCCCTCGACGAACTTCGCCGGGGTCCAGGTGGAGTCGGCCTTGTTGAGTGCGGCGTCGGCGGCGATCAGGCCCAATATCTGTTCGCATGTCATGTGACGCAGCTGTGCGGGCACGGCGGCCGTCGTCGTCTTGGCCGCCGGTGTCGTCGTAGCCGCGGCGGAGGCGGACAGAATCTGCTGTACGGTAGCGCGTTCTGAGTCGCCATCGAGCGAACAGCCGGTGAAGGCGGCGACGGCAACGAGAGCGGCCGCGGTCATACCGGCCTTGGACAGAGACATCGTGAGTTAGTCCTCGATAGTCGTGATATTGCGCATGGTTTATGTGTATCGAGACAGGCTGAGGGACAACCTGTTTCCGATCTGTGACCGACCGTACCGCCACTTGTCCGTTTTCCCGCTCGGTAAATGTGGAGCTGTTGTGCAGCTCTTGTGTAGGTACCCGATCCAGGCTGCGCGCGTTGCTATGTTGCCTCCATCGCGTCGAGCTGTGACGCGACAGACGGTCGCACCGTTTCGGTTGGTGCACAAGACAACTGGAGTCCTCGACGATGCGTAGTCGTCCCACGGTCGCAACACTCTGCCGCGGCGCGCGCCACGGACTCGCGGTCGGTGCGCTCGGCGCGCTCGGTCTGGTCGGCATGGCCTCGCTGTACTTCTATGATGGCGGGTCCGAGGATCATACGTATCTACGGGTCGGCGACTGCTGGGACTACAGCACCAGGTTCAACGAGCGTGTGCACCTAAAGCCCTGTTCTGGACCGCATTTCGGCGAAGTGATCCTTGATGCACCATGGCCTGGCACCACTGCGCGTGCGGACTTCTGCGAACAGCGGCTGAACACGATCCTGTCGAAGAACAGCGGTCTGCTCCCCTACACCATCCCGGCCAGCACCATCCGCTGCGCGGTAACGTCCGCCGAGCACAGCGAAACCCGCACCGGCAGAGTCGATCGCTGACCTACTTGCCCCTGATCAAGCGCGCGGTTCGCAGCAGATGAGTGCGTTTCCGTAGGACTCTATGCGTGGCCGCGCCCGAGCGCGATCCCGCGGTAGCGCGCCAAAATCTAGCAGCGCTAGACAAGCTAGTGGACGGGTGCTACCGTTGCTCCAGCTTCTAGCGCTGCTAGATTTCAAGAAAAGGAAGCCGAAAATGCTCGTTGTCACCGGCCAGATCATCGCCGCCGTCGCAGTTCTCGCCAATGCCATCGTCTATGGCACCGATGTCTGCGGAGCCGTGATCATGCGGTCGGTGTACCGCAGGCTCGATGATGCGACCGTGACCGTGAGCGCGGGATGGGGTCACTATTACGGCGATAGGCGCATGCCGGTTGTCGGCGCGGGCGGTGTGGTCACCGCGGTGCTCACGCTGCTGATCGCGCTGCTGGCCGGGCAAATCGGCGCCGCGGTCGCGGCGGGGATCACGGTGGCGGCGCTGCTGACCTGGCTCGCTTTCTACGTCCGCATCGCCAAGCCGATCAATGCCCAGCAGACCGCCGCCGCCCAGAGCGGCATCATTCCGGCCAATGCCCGTGCGCTGCAGGACAAGTGGGACAGCATTCTGAAGTACCGGGTCGCCCTGCAGTTCATCGCCATCGCCGGACTGTGCGCCGCGCTGATCCTGTTCTGACCTCACCCAACAACTTCCGGCCGACCGCCGGGGGCACACCTGACATCGAATTCACCGAGGAGAAAACCGACATGACCTTCACCACCAACGAGCAGCAGTTCCTCGCCGAGGCCGGGATCGGCCGGCTGGCCACAGTGTCGCCCGACGGCGTCGTGCAGAACAACCCGACCAGCTATCGAGTCAACGCCGACGGCACGATCGACATCGGGGGCATGCGCATGCGCACCAGTCGAAAGTACCGCAATGTCGAGTCGGGCAGCCGGGTGTCGTTCGTCATCGATCAACAGGTTTCCTTGGAGCCCTACGTGATTCGTGGCATCGAGGTACGCGGCACGGCCGAGGCGCTCGAGGACGAGGAGCCTCCGTTCCAGCCCCAGGAACGCGCGGTCATCCGCATTCACCCCGATCGAGTCATCTCCTGGGGCATCGACGGCGGATCCTTCGACTTCACCAGCCGCGGCGCCGAGTAGTCAGCGGCGACTTATCGCCCGCTTGCCGCCTTGTCGACCGTGAAGTCACGGACCAGCAGGAAGAACGGTATCGCGGTGGCGATACCCACCGCGAAAGTCAGGACGAACGAGATGGCCCACCAACGCACGATGCCCAGCCTGCGCGCTTCGGAAAAGGCCCAGGTGTGGAAGCCGAGCACCACGAACGCGAGGTCGGCCATGGCGAAGCGGCCCGGCACCGTCTTGTTGATGTCGCCGACGAAGAAATCCAGCGCCGACTTCGGCCCGTTGCGCCGCACGTAGGGCAGCGCGATCGAGTTCTGCGTGATGAACGCGGCGACGAGCGTCGCGATGAGGGTGGGCCGTCGCCAGGACGAACCCGCTATACCGTCGGACATGGCAGTTCTCCTGAAGTCGTGACGCGAGGTCGTTGGCCTTGGCGACCGTCAGGTAACCGAAGCCGCGGAAATACCAGCTACCTATCGTTACATACAATCGGGGGTCGACCAGTGCGTGGCTCGGATCTACATCTGCGGCAGCTGCTCGCCCTGCACCACTTCGATATCGAGGTCGATCTTGACGGTGGTGCCGACGGCCGCGACACCCGCGCGGACGAGGACGTTGTAGTCGATGGCGAAATCGTTGCGGTGCAAGAGGGTTTCGGCGTGGAAGGCGGCACGGACGCCGCCCCATGGGTCGGGGCCGCAGCCGCCGTAGGTGACATCGAGGTCGATCGGGTGGACCTGTCCATGCAGGGTGAGTTCGCCTGCCATTACCCAGGTGTCGCCGCCGGTTCGGCGAAAACTATTGCCGGTGAAGCTGATTACCGGATATCGCTCGGCGTCGAGAAAGTCCGGGGAGCGCAGGTGGTCGTCGCGCATGCCGATCCCGGTGTCGATGCTCGCGGCCTTGATTTCGGCGAAACCGGTTGACTTGTCGAAAGTCTCGGCGATGTTCAGTCGGCCGTTCACCTCGGCGAAGCGGGCCTTGATGCTGGCGATGCCCAGGTGGCGTGCGGTGACGATCACGGTCGAGTGCACCGGATCGATGGTCCACGGTCCGGGCGGCGGGGTGGCGACCACACCCGCCTCCGGTTCCATGGTGATCTCGAGCCGAGCCCAGCCGGCGCGAACCATCTGCGCTACCGGCCGGAACCCGGGAGCGGTCACGACGGCGGTGTACGTGTCAGGGGGCAGCGGCTCGGTGCGCGCCGTCCCGGTCGCATCGGTGGCCGCCCGCGCGATCTGGCGGCCGCTCATATCGGTCACCGTCAGAACCGCGTCCGGTGCCGGCCAGCCGTCCGCCGTGTGAATACGTGCTGTCAGCCCGCTCATGACCGAGCTGTCTCCGAGAGACCCGGGTCTTGCGTGGTCACGTCGGCCGCCTCCGCATCGTCGTAGCCGAACCGCACATCGTGCGTGATCTCGTCACCGGCAAGGGTGATCTGGCTGGTCACGGGCGGATAGCCGCGGGCGACCACGGTGTATTGCCCCTCGGGCAGATCGCGCAGGACGTACTGGCCGTTCTCGTCGGTGCGGGTGGCGGCGATCGGTTCGCCGGTCGCGTCGAGCACGGTGACGTAGGCGTCCGGCACCACCCGTCCGTTGGCCGATGCCGACCCGGTCAGCACCGACATCGGCGAAAGCTCGATGTCGTGGCGCAGCAGGCCGCTGTCGGGCACGGTGAGCGTGATCGCACTGGGCCGCATGCGTTCGGCGGCGGCCACCAGGGTGTAGGTACCCGACAGCACGCCGTGGCAGAGGTAGGCGCCATCCGCGCCGGTGACCGCCGCGCCGACGACCTCGCCGCGCATATCGGTGAGGGTGACAGTCGCGGCGGGGACGGGCTCGTGGCGTCCGGCCGTGCGCACCACGCCGGATAGTTCACCGGATCCGAGCAGCGTGAGGTCGAGCGCTTGCGGCTGGTCGCCGACGGTGACGTTCACTGCCGCGGGTTGCAGCCCACTCGCCGCCACGATCAGCACATATCTGCCCGCGGCAGGGGCGTCGATGCGGTAGCCGCCGTCGGAACCGCCGGTCGCGCGCGAAACCTGATGTCCACGTTGGTCGATCAGTGTCAGTGCGGCACCGGTGACCGCGCGGCCGTCCTCGCGGATGACGCGGCCGCCGATCGAACCGGCTCCCCCGGTGGGAGCGGCGAATCCGGCGGTCGAATGCACCGCGGTCAGTTGCGTCAACCCCACCGAATTCGACTGTGCCCGGCTGCCGTTGCTGCGCCCGACCGCGCCGGCCAGCACCGGTTCGGGTTCGCTGAGTGCCTGGGCGGCACCCTCCCACACCTGCGTCTCGTCCCACGAGTCGGCGCTCGCCGCGACCTCCTCGCTCGGTTCGGGAGCCGGCGCCCCGGCATCTTGCAGCGGAATCTCCTTCATGAAAAGCAGGACCACACAGGCCAATAACGCCACCGCGGCAGCGGAGTAGAAGACACCGTGCAGCGAGTTGGTGAAGCCGATCAGGATCGGCTGCTTGACCAGGTCCGGCAGTGCGGCGATGCCACTGGTGTTGCTCTGCAGGCTGTCGAGCTGGGCGGGCGCGAATCCGGGCGGCAACTGCCCGCCGAACGCGTCGATGATCTTGTGCGGCAACAAGTTGAACATGATCGTCAGGAACACCGCGACGCCGAGCGTGCCGCCCATTTGGCGGAAGAAGGTCGCCGATGCGGTGGACACCCCCATATCGGAGGGCGGTCCGGCGTTCTGTGCCGCGATGATCAGCGTCTGCATACAGCCACCGAGACCGAACCCGACGATGCCGCTGTACAGCAGCGGCTGCCACACCGGGCTGTCGAACTGCACCTGCGCGTACAGTGCCGCGCCGCACGCGATGACGAAAGTACCGACCACCGGCAGGAACTTGTATCGGCCGGTGATCTTGGTGACGCGCCCGGCGATCTGCGAGCCGATCATGATGCCCGCCACCAGCGGCAGCATCAGCAGACCGGCCTTCGTCGGCGAATAGCCGCGCACCACTTGCCAATACAGCGGCACCATGGACAGCGCGCCGAACATCGCGACGCCGACGATGAAGCCACCGGCAATGGTGACGCTGAACGTCGAATTCTTGAACAGCCGCAACGGAATCAGTGCCGCGTCCTTCATCAGATACTCGATGACGACGAACAGCAGCAGACCGACTGCCCCGATCGCGTAGCAGATGATCGCGCGGTTCGATCCCCAACCCCAGCCGCGCCCCTGCTCGGCGACGATCAGCAGCGGCACCACACAGATCGCCAGTGCCACCGCCCCGAACCAGTCGACCCGGTGGTTCTGTCGCTGATGTGGCGTATTGAGCACCCGGAAGACCACGGCCAGCGCGATCACGCCGATCGGCACGTTCACCAGGAACACCCAGCGCCAGCCGTCGATCCCGCCGAGGCTGTCGTAGCTGGACAACCAGCCGCCGAGTACCGGGCCGAGCACCGTCGCGCTGCCGAAGACCATCATGAAGTAGCCCTGATAGCGCACCCGTTCACGGGGCGGCACGATATCGCCGATGATGGTGAACGCCAACGACATCAGTCCACCCGCGCCGAGACCTTGGAAGCCGCGGAACCCGGCGAGCTCGTACATCGAGGTCGCGAACGTGCACGCGGCCGAACCGAGCACGAAGATCCCGATCGCGGTGAGGTAGAACGGCTTTCGCCCATAAATATCGGCGAGCTTGCCGTACAGCGGGGTGCTGATGGTCGCGGTGATGAGGTAGGCCGTTGTGGCCCAGGCTTGTTCGTTGAAACCGTGCAGGCTGTTGGCGATTCGCACGATCGCCACGCTCACGATGTTCTGATCCAGCGCGGCCAAGAACATGCCGAGCAGCAGGCCGGACAGGATCGTCATGATCTGCCGGTGCGAGAGTGACGCTCTCACACCGGCAGCCGAGTCCGGCGGTGCCTGGGTGGTCGGATTCGTCATATTCAAGACCTATTGGGTTCGGCAATACGGGGCGGGGTGGTTTCGATCGCGGTGTTGAACCGGTCGAGCAGGTCGATCAGCACGGATCGTTCCTCGACGGGCCAGTCGGCCAGGAGTTCGGCCATCCAGAGGTTGCGGCGCCTGCGGGTCCGCTCGAAGATTCGCACGCCCTCCGCGGTGGCCGCGAGCACGCACGCGCGGCCGTCGATCGGATCGGCCCGGCGCTCGATAAGGCCGTGTTCCACTAGGGATCTGGTCTGCCTGCTGATCGTGGATATCTCCGAGTGCAGGTGCTCGGCGAGCTTGCCGGTCCGTTGCGGCCCATCGTGTACGAGACAGAACAGCACCGCGTAGGCGAGCCGCTCCAAGCCGCCCGGACCGTGTTCGGACAGTTGGCTTTTCGTCCGGTTGATCAGGCGCATGAACCGGACCAGCTGCGTGCCGAGCCGATCGGCGTCGTCGAACGCACCGGCGGCGGCCGTGGGATCGAGACCGGCGGTCATCGCGATTCACCTTCTTGCACCTACAGGATTTGCTTAGCACGTATAACTAGTTGCTTCTGCCAACTATACATTCGACCCGCCCCGACACGCCATGGCCGATGGCAAACGGATACGTCGAAAGAAGCACTACGAGCCCTCAAACGACGACTGTCCAACGTCGTCTATACGCGCATGCTCACCGACCAGCAACGGCTTGAATTAGCGGGCCCGGGAGGGCAAACGGGAACGACTACTGACTCCAGCGCGACCGGTTCCAACCCGCACACCGATCCTTCGGACAAGCCACAACCCGGACCCACCCACCAGGCTAACCCCGGACTCATATCCACGTCTTGACTAAAGGGGAGCCATTATCGGATGCGTTGACGGCATGGCGCGGTCGGCGGCTACCCTGGTGGTGATCATGTTCGGCCTGCGGTAAGGACCTGTGTGACTGCGGTATTCGTGAACGGCAATCCCGAAAGCGCAGCGATCTGGGACCCATTGCTCGCCGAACTGGAGCGCACCGATGTGCTGCGGGTGTCTCCGCCCGGATTCGGGGCGCCTGTCCCGGC
The DNA here is from genome assembly GCF_044455225.1 of Nocardia sp. NPDC051321. Classification (NCBI taxonomy): domain Bacteria; kingdom Bacillati; phylum Actinomycetota; class Actinomycetes; order Mycobacteriales; family Nocardiaceae; genus Nocardia; species Nocardia sp. NPDC051321. The sequence continues at coordinate 36,849 of NZ_JBITEM010000022.1, forward strand.
AGGTTTCGACTGCACGGTGGCGGGCTATCGCGACTGGCTGGTCGGCGAGTTGGTGGCGCTGGGTGAACCGGTCGACCTGGTCGGCCACGATGTCGGCGGCAGCACGGTCGTCGGTGTCGCCATGACCAGACCGGACCTGCTACGAACCTGGGCCAGTGACTCTCTGGGCGTGTTCGATCCGGAGTACGTCTGGCACGGATTGGCCCGGGAATGGCAGATGCCCGAGGTGGGGGAGAAGTCGATCGCGGACTGGATGGGCGGCACGGTCGGCGACCGCGTCGAGCGCATGGTCGCGGTAGGGCTCGCCAGACCGGTCGCCACCCGGATCGCCGCCGCCCAGGGACCGGAGATGGGCCGCGCGATCCTCGCCTTCTACCGCTCCGCCGCCCAGCCGACCATGGCTGAACTGGGCCGTAATCTCCCCGCCGCGGCCGAACGTCCCGGTTTGGCCGTTCTCGGCACCGAGGATCGGTTCGTCGGCTCGGTGGAGATGCGTCGACGATCGGCGGCCCGGGCAGGTGCCCGTGTCGCCGTGCTGGACGGTCTGAACCACTACTGGATGGTGCAGGACCCGGTCCGCAGTGCAGGAGTACTCACCTCGTTCTGGGCCGAACACGACTGACCGACTCGGGCTGTAATCGGCATTTCCGTGCGTTCGGCTGGCCGAGATCATTTCGGCCGGTCGATCTTCCCGAGCGTAAGGTGGCCCCACGAGCCCGTGCGGGTTGTGCGGTGCGGCAGCTTGCGCCACTGATCGGGGCCGGGAGCACGCGGACTCGCAGACGTCGGCGTGTTGTGCGATGGATCCTCGTTTCCAACCATGAATTGAGCGGGTGCCGTGTTCAGACGAGGGGCTCCGGGGTGCCCTGGCCAACACTGGCTACCAATGTTCCTACTGGAGGACCGAGGGCGTCGTCGGCCTAGTGATTTCGCCCATTAGCATCCTCAGGGTGAGCGAATGCTTCTCAGGCGGCAGCGCGTTCAGTGCGTTCTGGGCCAGCTTCACTCCCTCAGCGCGGTCGCCGTCGCGAACCAGCATCAGCCCTTGGTGCATGTCCAGGTGGGTGCGGAACCGTGGCAGGGACTCAGGCAAGTTTGCCCTCGCCGCCTCCTGGGCCGCGATTGCTACTCGTTCGTCGCCGAGACGAGCGGCGAGCAATGAAAGGAAAACGTTCATGCGCCACCACGGGACCGAGTAATCACTCGCTTGATCCTCGGATCCCGAATCATCGAACTCACGCCGCCCGGTATCGATCAGTTCGCGTGCAGTCGCGGTATCCCCTTCTAGTGCGGCGGCATGGGCTTTGCCCCAGAGCGCGTTGAGTCGCCCCAGGCTTGGGCGGTCACTGATACCCAACGCTTCATCCGCTAGCTGGTGCGCTACTGGCAGCGCTGCGCCCTCGTACCCCAATGCTATGGCCGCACGTCCACGGACCCACACGCGAATGTTCGTGTCGTCTGAGCGATCGGCTGCCTTCGCGGCCATGGAATACCAGTTGATCGCTTTGCGGCCGTCGCTGCCCGGAAATGTCTTGGCGTACAGCGTCATCAGTCGCGCCGCAACCGCCCACATCCGTGGTGTGTCCAGTTGCTGTTGCAGCACGATCATGTCTGCTGCCAACCGTCGTTGAATCTCGGCCGCCCCGGCGCTCATGTAGTCGTGTCCGTACGTGACGAGTCGGCTTTCCCACTCGTCCGCTCCCGGCGCTGAGGTACCCAGACGGGCAGAAAATCCCTCCGTCAAGAGATCGGACGCGACTACCGGTGCGATGGAAGTAGCCGCTAGGTGACTCAAGAATTCTCGCCGGTTCACGTTTGCCTCCAACAGCTCAGATGGGCAATCCAGTACCGCCGCGAGGTGGCGCATCCAAAAGCCTGAGGGTTCAGTCTGATTCGACTCCCAGCGACGGGAGATGTACTCGCGGCTGATGTTGGCACCGGATGCCTTACACAGCTCATCGGCCAGTCGACCTTGCGACCAACCCTTGGCCAAGCGAAGGTGGCGGATAAGGTCGCCGGTCTCGCTACTCATCCTTCGATCATTCCCTGGCCGACGCCGATAGGAAAGCGATCAGACCTCGCACGGCGTGGATGCCACTCCCGATGCCACTACCCGTACTTCGCCACCGCAGAAAGAACCGCGGACTGCGACGTATGCCACGATTGTTGCCACTGCACGGCAAGGGGCGACCCACGACATCGTGGTAGCCGGTACCCGGGTGTCGGGTTGAACCGACCAGCCGTCGTAGTCCCTGGCGTCGGGTGCCCCACCATCCGCGCGACTAAAGGGGACCGAGACACGATGAAGAATATTTCGTTCGGGGATACACCCGTCTCTCGATGTGTCTACTACCGGTTGGTGTGCGGATTGGCCGCCAACATCGATCCGCCTGGGTCCGAGCGGATCACTTTCCTTGCCGGGAGTACCGGTGCGCTGACTATGCCTGGGCCGTTGGGAAGTGTTCTGCGCCAACATATGCAGCGCCAGGGCGTCGCGGTCGGTCCGATCGTGGCGCACGTCGGCTCGAACCGGTGGTCGTTCCTGGTTCGGCCTGATGTTCCCGATGACGACACCCGACTGTTCAACGATTTGTTCCGGTTCAACGTGATGATCGTTCGGGAGGGAGCGATCCCGCTGCCGTCGCCGACCGGCGAACCCGGAGGCGGCAGCAGACGATGGATAGAACTACCACGCAACACCTTTCGTCCCTCCGGCCGTGTCGTGGTCGACGCGATCCGTGGGTGCACTGGTATCCATCGCGATTCGCGTTCGTTGGCGGTGCATCGTGGCTGATTGCGGTTGTGGTTGTGGGTGTGGTCCGTGGATCAAACTGTCGCATTGCGCGGTCGGAACGTGGGGTCCATCGGGGGAGTTGTCACAGGTGCGGTGCCCGTCGGTGTTCTGCATGAAGCTGGTTCCGTTGGTCGCCGGGCGGATCGGCCACCATGAGGGGAAGGTGCCAGGGCACTGCCCGTGGATCGGTACGCGGGTAGTCGATGACTACGCCGACTTCGTGTCCGAGGAAGCGAAGCCGGGAGCGCGCTCATGAGCTCGTTCGAGGATCTACGTCAGCGCGTGTTGCTACAGGCGGCTCGCGCCGGATACGGGATACGGCGTCAGCACCGGCCGCCCTACGGCTGGGAGCTATTTGACGTCGGTGAGCACACAGCCGTCGCGTCAGGTTCCCTCGATGAACTCGAAGCGTTCCTGAGTGATCGGAGAGCGTGATGACTGCCGCTGTTGCGTCTCCACATCCAGAACAGCCCGACGTACACCTAGCGGTGACGCTGGACGGGCAACGACTCAACTTCGCCGCGGGTCTCACCTCCGCGTTGTGGTTCCTCCAGGAGCAGGGTCTACGGCATTTCGCGGACTCGGTAGACGTAATCCCCGGAGCGGCAACGGGTTTGCCGCGCTTGCCAACCGAACGACTCTACGACGGGCCATGACATGATCTTTCGCCGAAATGACTGGAAAATCTTGCGCCACAACGGCATCCACGTGTCCTATCGCAAGTCGAGGGGCGTGTGTGATTGCGACGGTGAGCCGTGGTTGAACGTGTCACAATGCGGTGCCGCCCACATCAACGACGACTCCGGGGTCATCGAGTTCGTGTCGTGCCGGTCGCTGTGGTGTGCCCTGGAATGGGTGGCCCTACTCGACGGACGCATCGTGCCTCACATGAACCTGCGGGGCGGCACGTGCGCCTGGTCCGGGCTACGTGTCGTGGACGACAGAGACAGCCTGCCTCCGGGCTGGATGAAACCTCTCGAACAAGCCCTCAACACCCCGCCCCGGGATTGACGCACCAAGTGCCGCGAGAACCACTGACAACCCGACCGGCGCACCCGACATACTGTCCTGTTCGATTGAATACAGGCAGACGGTACCGACTACCGAAGGAAGCATTATGGCTGACGAACAGCTGAGTATGGATCTGGGCGTAGAGCAAACCGCATGGGGCAAATGGGTCGACCCGGAGCGCCGACAATCACAATCTCAGAAATTCATGGACCGCGCGGGCATAAGCGAGATTCCTTCGGAGCCGTGGCCGGAAGACTCGACAGAGGTTAAACGGCTGGATCCGATCGTCGCAGAGCTGTTCCCGGATATAGATACGGCTAAGGGCTCCGACATTGCCGACGCCTTCATTTGCTTCATAGGTGAATGCTATATCCGATTCGCAGGGGCGAAGTGGATCGAATGGGAATGGGTTGATGGCGAAGACGCGTTTTACGACAACATCAATCCCGCCTTGGAATGCGACACCCAGGACGAGGATGAAATATCGGTGTGGGCACTGATGAACGACATGATCAATTATCCCCACGGCAGCTACGACGGCATGTTTTCGTATGCAGCAGCAGCCTTGCGCGATTACGCCACCGATCACGAAGAGAAGCGCCGCAGCGAAGCCTGAGCCGTCACGTAGCAGCTGACGGCCGAGTGTCTATTATCTAGAAATTCCAGCGCACCGGGGGGTGGTCAGCTATGCCGGACGGATACGACAAAGACCGCGACGGATACGATAACAACTCGCGCGGGAGGATATTCGAAAACGGTACGTACGAGCACTTCCGTGACCGTGAAAACGGTTATGTACAAGGCTCGGAGAAATACCGTGCCGCTGGCGTCAAGATTAAATTCGACAAAGTCAAGCAAGTCGGCGACAAGGTTCGGAGCATCGAAGAGAATTCCGGACAAATGAAGGGGCCGAAGGACGAGAAGCAGCTGGAAGTCGTCTACGAGCTGATCAGGACGGGCAGGATCGACCACTACACCTTGCGCACAGTGGAGCGTGAGCTTATTTCCGAGCGATGTCAGGAGCTGATAGACAAAATACGCCGAGATTTTCCGGAAAAGTCCACGCATCTAGTCATCGACCGAGAGACCGCGCGTGAAATCTGGGCCAAGGGTCAACAAAAAGAAGTCAGTAAAAGACTCGGTCAGCAGCTCGAATTAGATAAGGTCCGCGAGAAAGCGCGAGAGGGCAAGGCGCAGGCACTCCAAAACGCCAGAGATAAGCAAGCGGGGCTCGCCAAGGCTCGTGAAGTACGAGAGAAGTTTCGGAACATGCAAAAGTTCCGGGAGGGAGTCATTCGTGGTCGGGTGGAAGCACCCCAACGAGTGCAAGCCGAACGGGCGCAGCGGGCACGGGAGCAGACCGAGCGGGCTAAGTCGCGAGAAGCCCCGCAGGCCGAGCGCGATCGGACAGTCCGTGAAGCGGCCGAGAAGGCGGTGCGGGAATTTCAGGCCCGACTTGCGGCCGGGCCTACCCCGGCAGGCAAAGCACTCGAGAAGACCGCTCCCGAACGCGAGACACCCGAAGCTGCACGCGCCAGAGTCGCGCGGGAAGCGGCCGAACGGGTGGCGAGGGAATTCCCGTTCCCGGTGCCCGAGAAGCCCAGAGAACGGGAAACCATCGAGATCGGGGAACGGTCTACCCCGGAGCTGGCCGACGCTGCCACCGTTGAACGCGAAGCGGCAGACCAGGCGCAGAAACAAGCCCGCGAGGCGGCCAGAGAGCAAGACGCCGCCCGCAACGCAGCCTACGAACGACTACAGGAACAAGGTCGACTCACCGAAGTACAACGGCTCCACTGGTTAGGCCAAGGCACAGACCCGCGTGGAGCGGTGCGGGAGCCACCCGGACACGCGCCCCCGGTTCAGGGCCACGGCAGAGACGGGCAAGGACAAGGACGCGAACGAGGGCAGTCGCGCGACCGTTGACGGCTCGACAGCGAATAAACGATCTCGATTCGCGATCGTCGGAAAGCCCATTCATCACCCTGAACAGCAATAACAGGAACCGCAGGCCGCGAAAGGTTCCGCATAGCCCCACGCCGTCGCGGGTTCAGAACGCTGCCGCACCCCTTCGGGGCTTGCCACACAGCCTTCACGACCGCGTCTTTGTAGTGCGTAACCAAGATGTGACCCCGGCAAGCAGGGCCAGTTCCTCGCGGCGTAACCCGGTGACCCGCCGTCGTGTGGTGTCCACGACCCCGGCGGAGGCGGCATCGACCTTCTCCCGGCGTGTACGCAGAAAGGAGCCGAGCTGGTTGTCGTCGAGTGCCATCCAGAACGACCTTACCGGCGCCCACCAGCTCGATCACTTGCGGAAGCTACCCCTGTGAGAGCCACCCTCGAGGGGGTGTGGCACCTTGTCGGACGCGCTGGTGGCATGGAGGGATGTCGAACGAAATACTCGAACCGCCGGTGTGGCTGATCACCGGATGCTCCAGCGGCCTCGGCCGTGCCCTGGCCGAACACGCCCTCGGCCGAGGTGACCGGGTCGCGGTCACCGCCCGCGACCGCGCGAGCGTGACCGATCTCGCCGACCGGTACGGCGGCCGGGCGCTGGCCTTGGAGCTCGACGTCACCGAACCCGCGTCGGTGACCGCGGCCGTCCAGGCGTGCGAGGAAACATTCGGGCGCGTCGACGTCCTGGTGAACAACGCCGGATACGGCTACCTGGCCGCCATCGAAGAAGGCGAGGACGCCGAAGTTCGCGCCCTGTATGACACCAACGTGCACGGCGTGGTGACCGTCCTCAAGGCGGTGCTGCCCGGGATGCGGGGCCGCCGCTCGGGGCGGATCGTCAACGTCTCGTCGTTCGGTGGCCTTGCGGCCTTCGCCGCGACCGGCTACTACCACGCAACGAAGTTCGCGCTGGAGGGTCTGTCGGAATCGCTGGCCGCTGAGCTCGCGCCGCTCGGCATCACGGTGACGATCGCCGAGCCGGGTGGCCTGCGCACCGAGTGGGCAGGCACGTCGATGCGCCAATCCCCTACCCGCCTCGACGATTACGAGCAGACCGCGGGCAAGCGCCGCGACTCCACGCTGGCCGTTTCCGGCCGCCAGCCCGGCGACCCGGCACGAGCGGCCGCGGCGATCGCAACAGTCGTGGACGCCGAAACACCACCCCTGCGCCTGCTACTCGGCTCCGACGCGCTCGCCGGAGCCCGCGCCCGCCTGGACCGGACGCGACGCGCGATCGACGCCAATGAGGCACTGACCCAGAGCGCGGACCTGGTGGAAGCATGAGCGGCGCAGGCGCTCGAGGTGGCGCTCAGCGCGTTACGCGAACGGCTCGGCCCGATCGAGGCGGTGCTGTTCAGCCCGCGACCGAGCCTCGGGTGGATCAAGCCGGTGCTCGACACCGAGCCGTCGGACGTCGCGAACGCGCTGGCGCTGAGCGTGCTCGCCGCCGTTGCGGCCGTCCGCACGGTCCTGCCGGACATGGGCCACCGAGGACGCGGCACCCTGCTGTTCACCACCGGCGGCGCCGCCGTCGAGCCGCACCGCGACCGCGCGGTGTCCGGCATCGCCTACGCGGCCGAGTCGGCCTACGTGCGGATGCTGCACGACACACTCGCCGCTGAGGGCGTGCACGCCGCGCAGGTCACGGTCGTCGGCCCGATCGGCCCGGGGGCCCGGCATGAACCGGACGCGGTGGCCGAGGAGCTGTGGCGGCTGCACACCGAACGCGACCAGCCGCTGGTCGTCCTACGCTGACCCCGACGAGCACCGGAGCCCCGCCCGAGGACTTCGGCAACGATCTCCTCGGCGATCCGTCATGGCCGATCGCCGAGGAGATCACTCAACGTCTCACCGGCACTGAGGGTTCCGTGTCCCGGGCGCCCCGCGTCACCGTGCGCGTCCGACTCCGTGATCAGCGCGCGTATGCCCCAGCAGATCAGTCGCACGCTGCGCACGAACTGCTCGTCTTGCTCGTAGGCTGCCGCTCCGGAGGTGGTGAGCGGATAGCGCGCCCGCAGATCGGCCACCACTGACACGTCTACGGGCAGGGGGTGCGGTTCGATTTGTTCCTGCAGCACGAAGCCGGTGACATGACTCAACATCGTGTCCGCGGCGATGATGGCGTCGCTCGTGGGCACGCCGCCGTCGACCAACGTGTCCAAGAGCCGCTCCATGAGCGAAAGCGCGCTATCACTAAGGGATTTCGGACTCTCGGCCAATAAGAGGGCGCCGCCGGGATGGTGCAGGATGCTCTGCCGCAACGCCACGATTTGCGCCTCCACCCGCGCGCTCCAGTCCGCCTCGGCAGGCAACCGCGCCAGCGCGGAACTGCCCGCCTCGTAGCCCCCGCGCGCGACTCTTTCCGCCATGAGGCGTAACAGACTCTCTTTGTTCTTGACGTGGTAGTAGAGGCTTCCGGCGTGCACATCGAGCCGTTCGGCAACCTGGCGCATGGATAGCCCCTGATAGCCGACCTCGGTGAACGTAGCCATCCCCGCGTCGACGATCCGTTCGATGGTCAGCTTCATCGGCTCCCACTCTAGCGGATTTTCGAACAACGTTTGAATTACCCCCTATGCATGAGCTACGGTCGTCAGCGACGAATTCAAACACTGTTTGAAAAGGAGGTAGGGCCGCACATGGACACCGTGCTGTACAACCTGACCACCGCGGCCCTGTTCGTGCTGCTGTTCGCCGCCGCGCGCACCGCGGTCCGGCCGGAAACCATCCCGCACCGTCGAATCCCCTGGGCGGCAACCGCATTGACGGTGATCGCGGTCGCCGCGGTGCTCACCCAACTGCTGTGGTCCGGGGCAATGGGCGCGCTGGATGGCGACCCGGGCAAATCCGGCTGGTGGCGTCCGCTCACCTCGGTGTTCATGCAGAACGGCGGCGTGAGCGGCGCGATATGGAACCTGGTCACGCTCGCCGTGATCGCCGTGCTCGCCGAATGGCTCTGGGGCGCCGCCGTCATGCTCGCGCTGTTCCTCGTCGGCGCGCTCGTGCCCGGTCATCTCGACGCCCTCTTCGGCCTGAGCAGCGTCAGTGCCGATCCCCGCAATTTCGCCGGAAGCTCCGGCGCGACATACTTTCTCGGCGCCACCGCCGCGGCCGTCCTGCTGCTCAGCGCCAGCTCGCTGCCCGAACGCCTGCGCTCGCTGGCCGCGCCGGTAGCGGGTATGTGCTTGTGGCTCGCCCAAGACAACGCGCACGGTCTGGTCGTCGTTTACGGATACGTCCTCGGCGTGGTGGCGTGGCTAGCGCTACGTGCGGTGCTGCCCGACCGCCACGCCGGGTCCCGGAAATCGGTCGGCGACGTGCTGGCCCTGCTGCCCGGGAAGAAATCGCCGGCGACTCGACAGGGGTAAACGCAGTGCCCGGCGGTGGCATCACATCGGATCCACACGCAACGCAATCACACACCGATAGGAGTTTTTACATGCGCGTACTGCGTGCGCTCGGTACCGGAAGCCTGGTCGGCATTTCGATCCTCATTTGCCCCACACCGGCTGAGGCCGCGCCACTTTCACTCGAAACGCCCGCGCCACTTTCCAGCGAACCGGTCGCCGGAGGATGGTGCGACCTGAATCCGTTGATCGGCGCGTGGTGCTTGATCGCCAGCCAGTCGGCGTAAGAATCTTTCCGGAAACTATTGCTGAAAAGGGCTTTTCACGATGAACCGAATTTCCACACTCACCACGGGCGTTCTCCTCTCGGCCGCGGTGCTGCTCCCCCTCGCGCCCGCACAGGCCGAGGCCCCGCAGCCCGCGCTGGAGCAGGTGAGCGCCGACGGTAGCAGTGGCTCGTCCATGCAGTCGCTCACGTGCACGATCCTGCGGCTCATCCTGCTCAACCAAGGCCCCGCGTCCTGCGCCTAGCCATGAAATCGGGACCATCGCGGCCGTCGCCGCAGTAATCCTGACAACGAGATAGCATGCCGACGCCGGCGGCCGGGGGGTCGTCGGCGTCGGCATTTCCACCTCCGCCCAGACGTACTCTGACGCAGCACCCTCGCACCATGCTCGCCCAGTGCACCGACCTCGGATTGCCCACGGCCTGACCATTATCCAGGCCGCACGGTTGCCTGCCGGGGCTGCCATTGCCTGCCCGCTGCCAACGCGGCGGTGTCGAACTCGGGTGTGGATACCCACTTGACATCTTGTTGGGTTTTTACAACACTTTGTTGTGTGAGCCCAGTGAGAAGGGGTGAAACCCTCCCAATCTTCAACCGAATCGCAGTACTACGGGCGGAACATCGCATGAGCCGAGCCGCCCTGGCCGAGGCCGTGAACGTCAATACCCAGACCGTCGGCGCGCTCGAGCGCGGCGACCACTACCCCAGCCTCGACCTGGCCATGCGCATCTGCGACGTCTTCGGCCTGCCCGTCGAGGCCGTGTTCTCGCGCACCGAATTCAGCCCGCTCTCGGCCGAGGTCTACTCGCGCCCGAAAGGACAGTCATGACTCATCCGACAATCGGCCTGCTCGATCGCTACCAGGACTATCGAGTGCGCCGCTGGCAGGTCCGCGACGAGCGACTGGCGGGCATGCTGCCCCGCTGGCGCACCCGGGCACGGCGCCGCGCGCTGGTGATCACAGTCGTCGCAAGCCTTTTCGCCATGTTCGCGACCGGCGTGCTATCCGCCTTCGATCTGCGATGGGCACCGATGGTCAGCCTGCCCGCCGTGCTGGTGTTCCTGCCCTCGTGGACGATGCTGCGCATCGCCTCGCAGGGTCATGACCACGCACCCGCGCAGACGCTCGACGAATGGGAGATCGCACAGCGCAACACAGCTCGCTCCGTCGGGCTCACCATCACGCAGGCCTTGGTCATCGCGCCGGTTTTCTATCTGGTCTACAGCGGCGCGATCTTCCCGGAAGCCAACGCCTTTCAGACGGCTTACGCCGGTGGCATCATGGCGCTGGCCGCGCTGCTTGCCGGCGGCTGCTCGCCGGCGATGATCCTCGGCTGGACTCGACCGGATCCGGACCAAGAATCTTGAGCGACTGCACCGCAAGACCATTCGTGCCGATCATGCTCGCCACCGCACTCCCGTCACCTGCTGTGCGGCGGCGGTAGGAGGTGGGTACGAATGCAGTGGTCCAGGTATCGGTGCAGCAATTCACGATCGATCTGGGGACAGCGCACCGTGCTGGTGGCAAGGCCGCGAACGACATTGGCGCTGTGCACCCGACCGAGGCTGTCGAAGGACAGTGCTCGGTCGGCGTCCTCGGATCGGAGCTCGAGGAAGGCCAGCACGGTCGGATCGGTCGTCGGGTCGGCGGCCAGGGTGTCGCGCCACTGGATGATCGGCCGGGTGGTGAGCGGGAAACCGTATTCGCGGACCCAGGAGAAGATGTCGGCCAGGTTCACCGCGGGCACGGGGGCCAGGTTGAACACTCGACCGTCGGGCCGTTCGGCGAGCGAGAGCCGGACGATCGCCGAGCCGACGAAGTCCACCGGTGTCCAGACCTCGGTGGCGTCGAGATCGGGGGCGGTCCCGGTTCGAATGCTGGCCAACAGCATTCGCCACAGGAAATCGTTCGGATTGACGATGCCGGTGCCGGTGGCGCCGGTCACCCGCCCGAGCCGGTAGACGGCCACCGGCAGCCCGCGTTCGGCGGCCTGCTGGAGCAGCCGCTCGGATACCCATTTGGTTTGCGGATAGCCATCCCACAGCTCTTCGTGCGCGGGGAGGAACTCCTCGGCCACGTCGGCGTGGATGCGTGCCGGAGCCGCGACGGACAGGGTCGAGACATAATGCACCGGTATCGACCGATGTGCGGCGGCCATGCGCAGGATCTCATGTGTCGCAACCACATTCGTCACCCGCAAACTCGAGTACGCGCGCCGGATGTCGATCACCGCCGCGTTGTGGTAGATCGCGTCGCAGCTTACCGACAGCTCGGTGAACTGCCGGTCGTCCAATCCCAAGCGCGGCATGCTGAGATCGGCAGGCAGCACTACCACGCGGTCGCTCAGCGCCGCGGCGGACAATCCTTGCTCGGCAAGCACCCGCTGAATCCTCGCCAAGCCCTGTGCCGGATCGTCGGCCCGGACCAAACACACCACCTGCGCTTCGGACTGCGCCAACAGCGCGGAGAGCAAGTGCGCGCCCACGAAACCTGTTGCGCCGGTCAGAAGTACGCGTCGCGGCGGAGACACGAGCGCCGGGGTCACTATCGATGACACCACATCGTCGGGCAGGATCGCATCGGCCAGCGCCGCGGCGGGCATGCCGGTGATGCGCTGTGGTGCGGCGCCGGGCCCGCTGTCGAGGGCCGCCGCGAGTCCGGCCACCGTGGGGTGGCGGAACAGCAGGGCGACCGGAACATCGCGGCCCAGCGCGGCCCCGATCCGGTTCACCGCTTGAATGGTCTGCAGCGATTGCCCGCCGAGTTGGAAGAAATCGTCCGTCGTAGACCGGATCCGCACACCGAGTACCTGTTCCCACACGGTCAGCACCGTGCTTTCCAATTCCGTTGCCGGTGCGGTCCCGCTCGACTGTGTCGTGTCGGTGGCTAGCGGGGAATTCCGCAGGGCACCTCGGTCCACCTTCCCCGAAGGCGTCCTCGGCAGCCGCTGCACCATGACCACCGAGCCCGGAATCGAGGCGGCGGGCAAGACCGAGCCCAGATACGTTCGAAGTTCGGCCGGGGACGGACAGACCGCCGACGCCACGGGAACGACATGGGCGGACAGGTGTTTCGCGCCATCGGCCAGGACCCGTCCGACCACCGCGGCCTCCGCGACGCCGGGATGACCGAGCAGCAGCGTCTCGATCTCGGCCGGATCCACCCGGTGGCCACTGATTTTGAACTGTTCGTCGATCCGGCCGACGAAGACGAGCTGTCCGTTTTCGCCGCGACGGACCAGGTCGCCGGTGCGATATGCGCGCGGCCGACCCGCCAATTCTGGTAGTGACACGAACCGTTCGTTGGTCAGCTCGGGTCGGCGCACGTATTCCCTCGCCAATCCGGCGCCGGTCAAATACAACTCACCAACGGTGTTCGGGGCCGCCGGTTGTCCGTGCTGATCGAGCACCGCCGCGCGTACGCCGGGGAGAGGCACACCTATGGGCACCGTATCTCCCGGTCCGCCTGCGACATTCAGCTCGGCCGTGGTCGCCACCACGGTGGCTTCGGTCGGCCCGTAGGTGTTGAGCAGGCGCACCGAACCATCGGTGACGTTGTTCCACTGGACGATCCGCTCGGGCAGCGCCCCCTCGCCACCGATGATCACCATCCGCACGCTGTTCGGCAAGTTCGCAAGGCCCGTCGCGAGGGCATGGGTGAGTTCGTGCCAGAACGCTGTCGGCAGGTCGAGCACGCTGATGCGGTGTCGCACACAGGCGTCGACGAAATTCGGCATGGATTGCAGCATCTGCGCGGTGCGCACGACGAGGGTGGCACCGGTCACCAGGGTCAGGAATATCTCTTCGACGCTGGCATCGAAATGCAATGGGGCGAACTGCAATACCCGGTCATCCGGCGCCAGACGGTAGCTATCCCGCGCCCCCGCAACGAAATTCGCCAGCGCGCCTCGGGTGATCAGCACACCGTTGGGGTGACCGGTGGAACCGGAGGTGTAGATGACGTAGGCCGCATCATCGGTCCCTGCCGATGAGACAGGCCCGAACGCGTTACTGAAGTCCGAACCGCCCGACATCGCGTCATCGATCAATATCACGTCCTCGCCGCGGTTTTCGACCAGGTCGACGTGCTGCGCCGTGGTAATGATCGCGCACGGCTCGGCGTCGGCCAGGATGGCCGCCCGCCGCGACCGTGGCCCCAGGGGATCCATCGGCAGATACCCCGCACCCGCCAGCAGTACTCCGACTATCGCCACCACCGCTTCGATGCCGTTCGGCAACAGCACCGCGGCAAGCTGGCCGGGTCGAACGCCACGTCGGCGCACGGTGTCGGCCAGTTGTTGTGCGGCCGAAGCGAATTCCTGATAGGTCAGCTGCCGCGTTCCCTGCTCGATAGCGATGGCAGTGGGCTGCCGACGAGCGCATTCGAGGATCAGATCGACCACGGATCGCCCGGGTGTGGACAACGGACCGCCGTCCAGTACGGCTCGGTCGCGTTCGGACGCGGGGAGCGAACGGATTTGGGCGATCGGCCGATCGGAGCCGCCGAGCAATTCCAGCACAGCGGTCCGTACCTGGGCGAGCATGCCGTGCGCGTGCTGTCCGTCGAGGGCGGCACCGAAGGTGGCACGCAGCACCATCTCGGTCTCCGGAATCACGTACAGCATCAGTGGAGTTCCGGTCACCTCGTCGAACTGGACGTCGGTGATCGACAGACCGGTCCCCTCGGCGGCCAGATCGTCTGCCGCCGGGTAGTTCTCGAAGACCATGATGGTGTCGAACAATGCCATTTCGCCGACGGACCGCGCCACCCCGCCGCACCGCTCCACCTGGGCCAGGGTGAGGCCGTCGTTGGCGCTGATCCGAAGCTGACGATCCTGAATACCGCGCAGCCATGCCGCAACGGGCATGGCCGGATCGACCGGAACCCGTAGCGGCAGCGTATTGATGAACAATCCGACCGCGGACTCCATACCGTTCAGCTCCGCGGATCGTCCGGTGGTCGTCACGCCGAACACGACGTCGGATTCACCGGTCCACCGCGCCAGCAGCAGCGCCCACGCGGCCTGGAAGAGTGTGTTGACCGTGACGCCGAGCGCGATCGCGCCGCGCCGCACCGCGGCCGTTTCGTCCTCGGTGAACCGCAACTCTCGAACGCCGTGGCGAAGTGCGCTGCCCGGCAATGCGTTACCCGCGGGCAGTGCCCTGGTGGGTGCCGTGAGACCGGCCAACTCCGTGCGCCAGAACGACTCCTGCGCCGCGGCGCGTTCGGCGTGCAAGGCCGCCCGCCGCGCCAAGAGCGCCGAATATGCCGGTGGCTCAACGAGTATGGGCGATTGATCCTGAAATGCCGCCTGGTAGCACGACATTACTTCGCGCAGTACGGTCCCGAGGCTCCATCCATCGAGCAGGAGATGGTGATGGGTCCATATCAGCTCGAACTGCTCCGCGGATCGCCACACCAGTGTCCAGCGCATCAGCAGAGGCCCGGCGAGGTCCGGAAAACCGCGCTCCCGGTCGGTCTCGAGCAACTGTGCCATCCGCCGATCGCCTTCGGCGGGGTCGAGTCCACGCAGATCGATGACCGCGATCGTGACATCTCCCTCGGCGATGACATGCTGGACGGGCCGGTCGGCCGAATCGAAGCCGAAGCGCATCCGCAGCGTCTCGTGCCGGTCC
This sequence comes from Nocardia sp. NPDC051321, assembly GCF_044455225.1. NCBI lineage: Bacteria > Bacillati > Actinomycetota > Actinomycetes > Mycobacteriales > Nocardiaceae > Nocardia > Nocardia sp. NPDC051321. The sequence goes on from NZ_JBITEM010000022.1 coordinate 51,881, forward strand.
AGCACGTGTTGCCAGGCGGTACGCAATGCCGCGACTCGGACGGGCCCGCTCAGCTGGAGGCGAACCTGCTCGCAGTACAGCTGCGGCGACTCCTGGGTGACGCAGTGCAACAGCATGGTCTGTTGCATGGGTGAGAGTTGGTGAGACTGCGTCGTTTCGGCGTCCAGGTTCGAGTATGCGTCGAGATCGTGTTCGGCCGTCGTGCTCGCCGCGGCCATCTCGATGACCGTCCGATGAGCGAATATCTGCTCCGGGGTGAGCAGCAGACCGGCTCGGCGCGCCGCCGCGCTGAGTCTGATCGCCAGCACCGAGTCACCGCCGAGGGCGAAGAAATCCGCGCCGATACCGATATCCGGTCGGTCGAGCAGTTCCGCGAGCAGACGGCACAACAGCGTCTGACGCTCGTCGGTGGGTCGCGCTACATCGGCGCCGCGGCCGACGGCCATCGCAACGAGTGCGTTGCGGTCGACTTTTCCGTTGCCGCTGAGCGGGAATCGTGCCACGACAACGATTTCCGGGGGCACCATGTAGCCGGGTAGGACAGCTCGGCAGTGCTCGGCAGCGAGCGCGGCCACCTCGGTGTCGGTGTCCGCGACAACGTAGCCGACCAGGTGTCCGCCGGTGGCGAGCACAACGGCGTCGCGAATGGCGGTGTGCTCACGCAGCACCGCTTCGATCTCCCCGAGTTCGACCCGGAATCCGCCGATCTTGACTTGCTGGTCGGTTCGGCCGAGAAATTCGATGAGCCCGTCTCGGCCATACCGCCCGAGGTCGCCGGTGCGGTACAGGCGGCCGAACTCCTGATGGTCGACGAACCGCTCCTCGGTGCGCTCGCTGTCCCGCCAATAGCCTTGCGCCACACCGATACCGCCGATGTGGAGTTCGCCGGTGACCCCCGGCGGACAGGGGTGACCGACCTCATTGAGGATGTGGAACCGCTGGTTGGTCATCGGGCGCCCGTACGGGATGGAGTTCCACCGCGGATCGACCTCCGCCACGGGATACCAGTTCGACCAGATCGACGCCTCGGTGGCGCCGCCGAGGCCGATCACCCGCACGGATCGAATCAGTGCACGGAGTCGATCGGGCAGGCTCAGTGGAATCCAGTCACCACTCAGCAGGCAGATCCGCAACGACTGCAGAGCGTCGCGGGTGCTGTGTTCTGCCTCTTCGGCGGCCAGCCCCGCCAGTGCGGGGACCGAGTTCCATATCGTCACCCGTTCCCGCCGCACCAATTCCAGCCAATGTCCGGGGTCCTTGAGCCCAGCTGACTGCGGCAACACGATGGTGCCGCCTGCGGCGAGCACGCCGAAGATGTCGTAGACGGACAGGTCGAAGCTGAGCGACGACAAGGCGAGTACCCGGTCGTTCTCGTCGACGACGAAGCGCGAGTTGATGTCACGAATGGTGTTGGTCGCGCCGAGATGATCGATGATCACCCCCTTGGGTGTGCCGGTCGAGCCGGAGGTGAAGATCACGTAGGCGAGCCGGTGCGGGTCGGCAGGCAAGACCCGAGGTGTCGCCGGAGTCGCACGCAGGGTGCAGACGTCCACCTCGAAGACCTGTCCGGCGAATTCCGGTAGCGCTGCCCGCGTCTCGGGCTGGACCAGCACATGGTCGACGCCACCCAACCGGAGCAACTCCGCGATGCGCCGGGGCGGCAGCTCGGCGTCGACCGGCAGGTAGGCCGCACCGGATTTACAGACACCCAATGCCGCGACGATCTGCTCCCAGCCCTTACGCATGCAGATCGCCACCAGTTGACCGGGACGAGCCTGCGCGCGTTGCAACCAGGCCGCGACGGTATCGGAGAACTCGTCCAACTCGGCATAGCTGAGCCGGATCCGATGATCGATGACCGCCTCGGCCTGCGGGCGCGCCGCCGCCATGGCCCGGAATCCGTCGTGCAACGCGATATCGGACGGCACCGGTCCCGCGGTGTCGTTCCATTCCTCGACGACGCGGCGATACTCCGCGGCGGGCAATATCGGTGCCGAGCCGACCGGGAGTTCCGGGGCAGCGAGCAGTCCGTCCAGCAGGACCATGAAGCGATCGGTGAAACGCTCGATCGTGGCCGGATCGAACAGATCGGTGCTGTACTCCCAACTGCCATGCAGGCCGTCGGCGGATTCCGCCAGTGACAGGGTGAGATCGAACTGGGAGACGGTGCGCGGCAATTCCGCTGAGGTGGCCGTCAACTCGGAGGTCAGGGCGATGTGCCCGCCCGCGCCGCCCATCCCCATCAACGCCAGGCTGCTCATCTCCCGTGACCGCGCCTGGCGCAGCACGAACATGACGTCGAACAGCGGCGAGCGGCTCAGATCCCGCGGCACCCGCAACCGCTCCACCAGCATCGGGAACGGCAGTGCCTGATGGATCAGTGCCTCAACGGATGTCGAACGCACCTGCCGCACCAGATCATCGAAGGACGTCGTCGGATCCACCCCGACCCGCAGCGGCAGCGCGTTGTCGAAATAGCCTGCCACCGACGCCCATTCAGCGTCCGTTCGACCGGTCATCGGGGTGCCGATCAGCAGATCGTGCTGATTGCTGTGCCGGTGCAGGAAGACCGCGAAGACCGCGAGCAGGGTCTGGTAGGTGGTCGCACCGGCAGCGCGAGCGAACTCACGCACCCGGTCCGCGGTCCGAGCCTCGATCCGGAACCCGTGCATCGCGCCGCGGAACGACTTGGTCTGCGGCCGCGGTCGGTCGGTCGGCAGTTGGAGCACGGGGCGCGGACCGGCGAGATTATCGCGCCAGTACTCCCACAGGCGCGCACCCTCCTGGCCGGCCAGCATTCGGGTCTGCCATCGCGTGAACTCGGCGTAGTGCCGGGTCACCGGGGGCAGTACCGGTTCGGTGCCGGCGATTTCGGCCTGGTAGAGGGTGGCCAGATCGTTCACCAGCAGAACCAGCGTCCAGAACTCGCCGACGATGTGATGCACCACCAGCAGGGCGACGTGTTCATCCGGGGCGGTGCGGTAGATGCCGAGCCGCATGAGCGGACCGGCGGTCAGGTCGAAGGGCCGGTCGACCTCTCGAGCGAGATGTGCTGTCAGTTCCCGCTTTTCCCATCCGGTGGCGTCGGTCTCCGACATCCGTAGCGTGTCGGTCGGAATCTGCTCCTGGTGCGGTTCTCCCCTGTCGTCGGTGACGACGCAGGAGCAGAGCACGCGATGACGCTGTGCGAGTCTGGCCACCGCGCGGTGCAGCGCGGCCGAATCCAGCGGTCCGCGCAACACCAACGCTTCACCGAGGTTGTAGGCGGTGGCGTCGGGCGCGAGTTGGTGCAGGAACCACAGGGCACGTTGCCCGTAGGACAGCGGCCATCGGATCGGGGGTCGCTGTGCACGGTCACGCAGCAGCGTGGCCAGCAGCCGGCGCTTCTCGGTCGATGAGAGGTGCCGGACCGGATCGGTTTCGGCGACAGGGGAGTTCGTCATGCTCGGTGGCCCTTCTGTTGCGACCCGATGATCTGTCCCGGCCCGTCGATCTCGGCATCGTCGGCGTATTCGGCCAGCAGTGTGTCCAGCTCTGTATCCGACAGCTCGTCGAGTCGGCCCAGCAACGTCTCGGGGGCGAGGTTGTCCCGCGACACCGCCGCCGGGGTCGCAAGCTGGTCGGCGACATGCTCAGCCAACTCGCGCAGCGTCGGTCCTCGCAGAATGAGTGCGGTCGGCACGCGGATCGAAAAGGCGGACTCGATACGGTTTTTCAGCTCCAGGCCCATCAACGAGTCCAAACCCAGTGCGGTGAGCGGGGTGTTCAGCGCGACCCGCTCCGGTGCGGTGTCGAGGGTCTGTGCCAACCGAGCCCGCAGTTCGATGCTGATCCGCTCGATCCGCTGCGCGGGATCCGCATCGAGTAGATCGGCGAGGTCGATCAAGGTGGTGTCGTATCCCGCCGCGCTCGCGCCGGAGTTGTCGGTGCCGGCCGTTGCGTTGAGCAGATCGCCGAGCAATCCCGCCCCGATACGGCCACCCGCAATGCGTTGCCAGCGTTGCCAATCCGCGTCGAGGACGGCGAGCACCGCACGGTCGTCGCAGAAAGCACGGCCGAGCGCCGCCACCGCCGCCTGCGGTGGCATCGGACGCAGGCCAACGGCGGTGAGCCGTTCGGCGGTGGCCGAGTCGGCGACCATGCCGTCCCCGGCCCACGGTCCCCAGGCGATGCTCACCGCAGGCAGGCCGTTGGCTCGGCGATACTGCGCCAGTCCATCGAGAAAGGTGTTGGCCGCGGCATAGCCGGACTGACCGGGGGAACCGAGCGCACCGGCGATCGAGGAGCACAGGAGGAAGAAATCCAGCTCCGATGCCGCCGTCGCGCGGTGCAGATGCCAGCCACCGTCGACCTTCGGGCCGAGCACCGCCGCCACCTGAGGCCAGCTCTGCTGGTGCAGCAGCGCGTCATCCAGCACGCCTGCGGCATGCACCAGCCCGCGCAGCGGCGGGAATTCCCGCCGGATCCGCTCGACGATCTCGACGGCCTGACGCGGATCGGCGACGTCGCCCCGCACGTAATGCACGTCGGCGGGCCCGGCAGCCAACGCCGCGATCGCCGCGCGTCCCTGGCCGGTGAGCTCGGAGCGGCCGTTGAGCAAGATCGTCCCGGCGCCCTGGGCAATCAACCACCGCGCGATGGCGAGGCCGACACCACCGAGTCCGCCGGTGATCAGATAACTGGCATCCGGCCGGATCGGCACCGTTGCGTCCGAGTGCGTCCGATCCAGCTCGACCAGCCGGGGCGTCAGCCACGAGTCTGCCCGATGTGCCTGTTGCACTCCGTGTTCCGAGCTGAGCAGCAGATCGACCAGAGCAGCGGCTTCGCCGGTCACCGAGCCGCTTGGATCGAGGTCGACCAGTCCGCCGAAGGTCAACGGGTTTTCCGTGGCCAGCGTCCGTCCCAACCCCCACACGGTGCTCTGGCGGGGATCGATCGGTTCCCGCGCCACTTGCTGCGCGCCCCGGGTGATCAGCCACACCGGGCCGCCTTCGGTGGTCGTCCAGCCGTTGAGCAGCGGAACAAGTTCGCGGACAAGCGAATTCGCTGTCGACGAGGGCTCATCGGCGGCGGGCTCCAGCGGAAGCAGGTCCAGCGCCGAGAGATACAACACGCCACGCCACGGCGCTTCGCCGAGGGTGCGCCAGTGATCGGGATCGGTGATGTCGAGCCGTTGCCTGCCACCGTCCGGGTGGCACAGTTCCCAGCCCTCGTCCACGGCGGATATGACCGCGCAGGGCTCGCCGCGTTCGGCCAGCAGCTCCAGGATCCGATCACTGAGCGAGTTGCGAGTCGACCACACCAACCACGCGCCCGTCCGAGCCGGGTGGGGCGCAGGCTGCGGAGGTGAACCGGGCCGCCACTGAATGTCGTAGCGGCACACCGTATCCGGGTCGGCGAGTCCCACCTGCTCAGGCTTTATCGTGGTCAGTCGCACCCCCTCGAGCAGCAGCACCAGGCCGTGCTCGTCGTAGACCCGGATATCGGCCAGCACCTGGTAACCGCCCCGCTGTGCGATCTCCAGGACTTCGATATCGCCCCAGGCGGCCGCCACCGGTCGGCGAGCGAGCACTACCCGCCGGACCGTCAGGGGGACCAGCAGGTTGCCCTGGTCGGTCAGCTCCTGAATCACGGCGTCCGGCAGGGCTCCGGCGATCGCTTGGAAGCAGGCGTCCACGAAACCGGGGGCCGCGACCACGTCCGCAGCCACGCCGTCGGGCCTGCCCAACATGAACCGGGTCGACCGCGAACCCGGCCGCACCCACCGGATCCACCGGAAACTCCCGCTGAGCTGCAGCCCTCGGCGCGCCGCTTCGGCATAGAACTCCGCACCGTCCATCGCGTCGTCGGGACGCGCCGACTCGGGGGGCTCGTCGGCGATCGACGAGCACAACGCCGCCTTGGTCCTGGCGTGAATGCTCCAGTGCTGCGGCCGTCCATCCTCGGCCGGTGCGCTGTGCACCTCGACCGCCCAGGTGTCCGGCTCGGTCGGCGTCAGATGGCATTGCGCCCGGTGCTGCTGCTCCCCCGCGAGCACGAGCGGCCGGGTGAAGACAACGTCGGAAAACTCCAGATCCGCAGCGCTGTTCGCTAGATGCCAGGTGGAGCCTGCCGCGGCGCTCAACCAATACGCCCCCGGCACAACGACACGACCGAACAGTCGATGATCACCGTTGTCCGCCGGGTGGTTTTCACCCAGTATCTGCTCGAAAACCGCTGCGCCGGAAGGTAACCACACCGGCGCGCCGGCATAGGGAACCGTCAGTTCGGCGGAAGACCCCGGCGTCGCGCTCTGTGCCAACCGCGCCAATGTCCGCCGACCGCGTTCGACGAACTTGTTGGAATGGGTGACGCTCTCGAAGGGATATGTCGGCGCTCGATGTATGCGACCGGGCCGGTCCCGGTGGTACTGCGCCCAATCGATCCGCGCCCCCCGGGTGTACAGCGCGGCCAATGCCCGCTGCACCCGTTCCGGCTCCGGTTCGGCGCCGACCATCGCGGCCACGGCGTGCACATTCGCGTGCTCGACGCCGCGGCGCACGAATCCGGCCAAGACGCCTGCCGGTCCGATCTCGACCATCAGCGGGCAACCCGCGTCGACCAGGGTCCGTACTCCGGCGGCGAACCGCACCGGTTCGCGGACATGCCGACGCCAGTACGACGGCTCGCTCAACTCGGTGCTGTCGGCGAACTCGCCGGTCAGATCGGAGACGAACGCGGTGTGCGGCGCATGTGTCACGGCGCGCGCCACCTGCTGTTCGAATTCCGCGAGCATCGGATCCATCAGCGCGGAGTGGAACCCGCGGGTCACCGGAAGTCTGCGGGTCGGCACCCCGGCGCCGGACAATCGCGAAACCACCTCAGCCAGAGCCGATTCCGCGCCGGAGATGGTCACCGCGGCCGGACCGTTGACCGCGGCCACCGTGACCCGATCCGCGTGCTCCCCGATCGCGTCCCGTACCACGTCCACCCCGGCGACCACCGCATACATGGCACCCGGCGAGGTGTGCCGCATGAGCCGGCCGCGGGTAGCTACCAGGCGGGCGGCGGTGTCCAGATCGAACACGCCTGCCGCGCATGCCGCCGCGTAGGCGCCGACACTGTGCCCGAGCACGGCGTCCGGTCGAACGCCCATCGACTCCCACAGTGCGGTGCTCGCGTATTCGAAGGCGAACAGCGCCGGTTGGGCGTACTCGGTGTGGTCGAGCAGGGTGCCGGACCCGAACAGCACCTCGAGCAAGCGGATATCGAGATGTTCTTCCATGGCTTCGGCGCACCGGTCCAGGGCCGCGCGGAAGATGGGTTCGACGCGGTACAGCTCTTGGCCCGTTCCGGCGCGGTGGGAACCCTGCCCGGAGTATAGGAACGCGATCCGAGCGGGGCGGGCGTCGTCGGTAGCGGTCCCGGTCAGCTCGGCCAGCTGGGCCGCGGCATCCGCCGGGTCCAAGGCCACCACGGCACCCCGGTGCGCGAAATGGGCGCGGCCCGCATTGACGGTCCTGGCCAGATCCGGCAACGTGATTCGATCGGCCTCCAGTGCCCGGTGGTAGCCGGCGGCCAGTTTCCGCAGACCGATGTCGGTGCGGGCCGATACGGTGATTACCGCGGGCCGGTCCGGCGTCATCGCCGCGGGCGCGGTCACGTCCCGCTCGCGCGCGGGCGCTTCGAGCACCACATGGGCATTGGTGCCGGACAAGCCGAACGAACTCACCCCGGCGATCAGCGGCCCACCCGACGGCCAGGAGTCCGGTGCCGTCGGTATGCGAATCCGTGAGCCGTGCAACCGGATCCGCGGATTGAGTTCCTTCAGGTTCAGGTGTGGTGCGATGATGCCGTTCTCGAAACACAAGATCGTCTTGATCAGACCCGCCATCCCGGCGGCGGCTTCCAGATGCCCGATGTTGGTCTTGACCGAGCCGACCAACAGCTCCCGGCCTGCCAGCGGTCCGAACACATCGCCGAGCGCGTCCAGTTCGATAGCGTCGCCGAGTGGCGTTCCGGTCCCGTGCGCTTCGACATAGCCGACCTCGTCCGGTGTCACGCAGGCAGCGGCCAGCGCCTCGCGGATCACCGCCCGCTGCGCCGCCCCGTTGGGTGCGATGATCGAGGCACTGCGACCGTCGTGTTTGACCGCCGATCCGCGAAGCACGGCCAGCACCCGCTCACCATCGGACACATCATGTAGCCGCCGGAGCACCAGCACCCCGCAGCCTTCGCCGCGGCCGTAGCCGTCGGCGCCGGCATCGAAGGTTTTACAACGTCCATCCGCCGCAATCATTTTGGCGAGTGAGAGGTTGATCCAGATATCGGGCGAGAGCAGCAGACTCACCCCGCCGACCAGGGCCATATCGCATTCCCCGCGGCGCAGGCTGGCCGCGGCCAGGTGCAGCGCGACCAGGGACGAGGAACACGCGGTGTCCAGGCTCAGCGCGGGACCTTGCAGATCCAGCGCGTGGGCAAGTCGACCGGACGCCATGCCGTGCAACGTTCCCGGACCGGTATAGGCCTCGATCATCTCCGGCGCCCCGGCCCATATCTGCAGATTGAGAAAGTCGGTGCTCGAAACACCTACGAACACACCGGTTTTGCTACCGGCCAACTGGTCTGCGGGCTGGCCGGCGTCCTCCAGTGCTTCCCAGGTGGTTTCCAGCAGCATCCGGAACATCGGATCGATACTCCGAGCTTCCCGGGGTGCGATTCCGAAAAAGTCGGCGTCGAAATCTTCGACGTTGTCGAGAAATGATCCCGCGCTCGCGTGAGTTCGGCCGGTCCGGTCCGGATCGGGATGGTAGAACTGCCCGAGCCGATCCGGCGGAAATGGCCGCACCGCATCCCGTCCGTCGGACAGCAACGACCAGAATCCGGCCGGTCCGCGTTCCGCACCGGGAAAACGGCAGCCCATTCCGATGACGGCAATCTTTTCCTCGCGACTGTCGGTCATCGCGGCGTCCTTTCCGAAATTGCCAACACGCCATCCAGATAGCTGGCGAGCGCATCGATCGTCGGGTGATCGAACAGCAGGCCGATCGGCAGCGATACACCCAGCTCGGCCTGTACCCGGTTGCGGATCTCCACCGCGGCCACCGAGTCGATACCGAGCTCGAGGAACCCGGTTTTGGCGCCGAGCGCCGACCCGTTCCCGAGCCGCAGTACGGTGTTGATCCGCTCGGTCAGGTAGCGAACGAGCTCGTCGCGCCGTTGCCAGGCGGGACCCCGTGCCGCACGCAGTGTCGTCGGCTGGTCGGCCAGCCGCCACTGCGCGACAACGGCGAGACGGCCGCGTTCGAAATCCGCCCGGCACAGCATGCGTTGCACCTTGCCGCTCGACGTCTTGGGCACGGCCCCCGGCTCGACAAGGGCCACCACGGCGGGCATGACGCCATGCTCGGCGCCGACCACGGAGCGGATCGTGGTCAGCAAACCATCCCGATCCGCGATCTCGGGTGCGTGCCGGAGCTCTTGCAGGACAACAAGTTCCGGCTGGCCATCCGGATCGACCGTGAATGCCACGCCGCCGCCGGGCCGCAAGCCGGGATGGCAGGCCGCGACGCTGTGCTCGATATCGTGGGGATACAAGTTGCGGCCGTCGATGATGATCATCTCCCGGCGCCTGCCCGTGACGAACAATTCGCCGTCGCGGAGAAAACCCAGGTCACCGGTGCGGAGGAAGCGCACTCCCGGCCGGAAGGGCAGGGTGGCGCCGAACGTTTGCACGCCGTGCTCCGGTTCGGACCAATATCCGTCGGCGACGGAGGCGCCGCTGATCCAGATCTCACCGACCTCGTCGGAACGACAAGGTTGTCTCGTCTGCGGATCCACCACCTGCACGTCATGATCGGGCACCACCGGCCCGTTGCCGACCAGCACGCGCGTGCCCGCGCCCTCGCGCATGCTGATCCGGCCCTGCTCCAAAACATCGGCGTCGACACGGATTTCGCTCGGCCCGTCCGGGCGCTGCCCCCCGGACACCATCAGGGTGCACTCAGCCATGCCGTAGCACGGAAACAGGCTTTGCCTGTGGAATCCCGCGACCTCGAACGCCGAGGCGAAACTCCGCAACGTCTGCGCGCGCACCGGTTCGGCCCCGCAGAAGGCGACATCCCAACCGGACAGATCGAGCCGTTCCCGGTCGAGTGGCTCGATCTTGCGTGCACAGAGGTCGTAAGCGAAGTTCGGGCCCCCCGCGCTGACCCGCGACTTGCCGGAAATTCGTTCGAGCCAGGTCGATGGGGAGTGCAGGAAAGTCAGCGGCGACATCAGCTCGCAGGCCATTCCGACATGGAGGGGTTGCAGGATGCCACCGATCAAGCCCATATCGTGATAGGGCGGTAACCAGGTCACCACGTGGCAATCCGGGTCATGTCGCATCGCGTGCCGGATGAGCTCGCTGTTGGCCACCAGGTTTCGCTGGGTCACTCGGACTCCGCGCGGGGCACGGGTACTGCCCGATGTGTACTGCAGGAAGGCGAGATCGTCTGCCGTCGATAGCAGGGGGCGCCAGTCCGCGGCCGCACTGTCCGGCACGATATCGGTTGCGCACCAACGTAACTCGGGTCCTTCGCGCTGAGACAACAACGAGTCGCCGACGGCGCGCACCGCGCTGATGGTGAGTACCATCGACACCTGCGCATCCTCGATGATCCCCAGCAGGCGCGACAGCGACCGAGCAGATCGCCCCACCTCCGGTGGATAGGCGGGAACCGCGGTGACACCGGCGTATTGGCAACCGAGAAAGGCAGCGACGTACTCCAGGCCGGGTGGATACAGCAGTAGCACCCGATCACCTGGCAGGCACTGGTCCTGCAATGCGGAGGCGATCGCCCGCGCTCGGGTATCCAGATCGCCGTATGTCCAGTGCACGTCTAATTCCGAAGCACCAGTAACAAAAGTCAGTGACCTACGTCCCGGGGTGTTGTCGGCATGGTGGCGGATAACGTCGACGAAGGACGTCTTTTCGGTGATAGGCAGGTTCGAGACCATATCTCCCCCTTTGTTTGCACTGCAAAGAATGTCGAACGCGACGTCGCGTACTGCGCCGACCTACGGGTTGTTCCGGCAGCGGTTCGAGATCAAAGGATAGAATCGCGATGATGCCGGAGCTTGAGTAGTCGACTACTCGTTCTTCATAAAATGACGTCCGGCCGATATTGCAACCCTGTCTCGCTGCACGGGCCGCAAGATCGGATCTCACCCGTCCGAGTTGATCTCAGCATTGAGATAGACGAACAGGCACAGTGGCAGGTGACATCGTTTCTCCTTTTGTCCTCGGAAAGGTTCTCCCAGATATGCGCGGCACGGCAGGGTGCATGCTCCCGATGTTTCTGGGAACTTTCCCGGGTCGCGAGGCATGCGCCGGGACCGCCGCAAGCATCGGTCGGCTTCGTCTCGCTGGCGCTCGCCGAGACCTCCGGAGGAAGAAAGTTCGGTCGCGCGGCCCGGGCTCGTTCGGCGGCGAGTCCACCCGAAATCCCGGCGGTACAGCCAAGATTCGGGCACGGCGGACGATCACGGCAACTGACCGGTATGGTGCTTGCGGCGGCAGTGGAGGCGTGATGAAGGGTGCAGACGACTTCGATCGTCGGATCGAACCGTTCCGGACGGAGCTGCTGGCGTACTGCTACCGGATGCTCGGGTCGGCGCACGACGCGGAAGACCTGGTCCAGGACACGTATCTGAGGGCGTGGCGGGCGCGCGAGCAGTACGACGATACGCGCAGCTCACTACGCACCTGGCTCTACCGGATCGCGACCAACGTCTGCCTGACCGCGCTGCAGCGCCGAGGCAGCCGACCGCTGCCGTCGGGACTGGTGGACGCGACGGATCCACTCGACCCGCTCGTCCTTGGCGAGCACGCCGCCTGGCTGCAGCCCGTACCGGATTCGTTGCTTGGCACCGGCGATCCGGCCGGGACCGTGATCGATCGCAGCAGTCTGCGCTTGGCATTCGCCTCCGCCTTGCAGCATCTGTCGGCGCGGCAGCGCGGTGCGCTGATCCTGCGTGAGGTGCTCAGCTTCTCCGCGGCCGAGACGGCGGAAATCCTCGGCAGCACAGTCGTATCCGTGAACAGCTCGCTTCAGCGGGCGCGCACCCGCCTGAAAGAGATCGGGGCCGGGCTGGAACGGGTCAGCGAGCCGTCCACGGCGGAGCAGCGCGCCTGGGTCGAGCGCTACATGACGGCGTTCGCGCACGCCGACGTCGAGGGCCTCAAGCGACTGCTCACCGAGGACGTCATCATGGAGATGCCGCCGATGGTCAACTGGTTCCGCGGGCGCACCAACTACGGCCTGTTCATGGCGTGGGTCTTCGAGGCGGCCGGGAAGGACTGGCGGCTCGAGCACGTCACCGCCAACGGCGGCCAACCCGGATTCGCCGCCTACCAGCGCGTCGATGACCGGTACGAACTGCACACGCTGCAGATCTTCACCGTCACCGCCGAAGGCATCAGTCGTAACTCGGTGTTCCAGGATCCAGAGATCTTCGCGACTTTCGGCCTGGCGGCCCGGCGCGACGCTTAGGCCCGAAAATTTCTTTTCAGCAGACGCGATGAGTTCGGGCGCCGCCGCCGGTATGTATTCCCGAGTTCGCCGGAACACTCCGGGCGAGCCGATCAACAAGGGAGACTCCGATGTCGAACAATCGTGCCGCAGACGAGGCCGCGATCCAGGCCGTGCTTGCTGATTCCTACAAGGCGTGGGAGGCGGGCGACGCCGACGCCATGGTCGCCGACTACACCGCGGACGCGACCGCCATCATGCCCGGCTCGCTCCGTGACAGCCGCGAGATGATCAGCCAGAGCATGGCATCGGCTTTCGCGGGCCCGCTCGCGGGCAGCTCGACCGTCAACAAGCAGCTCAGCATCCGCTTCGTCGGCACCGACGCGGCGATCGTCATCAGCGAATCCGCCATCCTGTTCGCCGGCGAGACCGAAGTTCCCGCCGCGCGCACAGTGAACGCGACCTGGGTCTTCGAGAAGCGCGACGGCCATTGGCTGATCGCCGCCTATCACAACAGCCCGGTACTGACACCTGCTCAGTGAGCTGCGGCGTGCACTGACCAGACGGCCCCCACCCGCCAACGCGGTTGGGGGCCAGCAGCCCTGAACCGTTGCGGCGAAACCTCGCTCGCACATCTCCGCTCGGATTATTGCTCGGACAAACGCATTTCCAGGATCTGTCCTGGCCAGTCCCCATCTGTGCACCTACCGGCCGCGGTGAAGCCGAGACGCTTATATGTATCGATGAGCGCGCCGTCGTCGCCCGCGTAGCAGTCGAGCCGGATGAGATCGATGCCGCACTCGCGAGCCTCTTCGCGGGCTCGTTCGATCAGGACAGCGCCGACGCCTGCGCCGCGATAACGGCGTGATACCAGCAACCAGTTGATGTAGAGCTCACGCTCACCGGCCGGAGCGACGTAAGGCGGCGGTGTCTCGGTGATAACGAGGGCACCAAGTGGTTGGCCATCGTCGGTCTCCGCGACCCGCAGACCACCGCCGGCGGCGCAGTCACGCACGGCTGCTTCACGCTTCGGATTGCCAGTCCACGGCTCGCTGCCCCACTGTCCGGTGCGCCCCGACTCGACCAGCCAAGCCACGGCTTCGTCACCGAGAGCCAACATCATCGCGGCGTCGTCCGGCCACCCCTCCCGTATCCGTATCTGCATCCCGATATTCGATCACAGTCGGGCTCTGGTCGTGAGTCACGTGGCGGCGTATGGAATTCGGCCGTGCTGGCCGGAGTGCCCGAAGCGTCTGGGGTACAAGGCACATCGAGACACTTGCCGCTATTCACGTGGAAGAACGCGGCAAACCCCGGCGCCGCCCAGCAGAATCGATCAGAGTGTCGGATTCGGGCCGCGCTGTTCGTAGCGATAGTGAACGGCCGCCACGAGGGCGCCGATACGACCATAGGAGCCGACCGATGTCGCACTCAGAGACCAAGATCCACCGGATGTTCGAGCTCATCGAGCCGATCGCCACCGTCACCTTCTCCGCGGTGGCGAACGAGGCGTTCCTGGCTGTGGGCATGCGCAATTATTGGGACGGATACTTCGCGGGCCGGGCCGCACCGCTGGGACTGGCACCGGCCGAGGTGGTGCACGCGGTCTTCTACAACTTCGCCGATGGTGAAGTGGCACGCCACATCCCGTGGGTGTGGGGGAAGATCACCCCGCAGGAGGCGATCGCCGTGCGCGAGCGCGGCAGCGCCGCCGCGTTGCGGCAGCGGATCGGGCAGCTCGCCGACTCCCCGGGTCTGATCCGCGCCGCCGACCTCGCCACCCGAGCCGCGGTCAGCGCGCCGACCGAGGGCCGAGCGCTCTACGCCGGGCTCCGGGCGCTCGACATACCCGAGGAGCCGGTGGCCAGGCTCTGGCACGCGGCGACGCTGCTGCGCGAGCACCGCGGCGACGGCCACAACGCCGCCCTGCTCGCCAACGGCATCGGCGGCACCGAAGCCCATGTCCTGCTCGCACTTTCGCTCGGCATGCGGGCGGAGGAGTTCGGCCGGATCCACCACCTGCCCAAGGCGCAGCTGGCCGCCGTCATCGATCGGCTGCGCGGGCGCGGCCTCGTGGACGCCGCCGGCGGGTTCACCGCCGCAGGCCGGGAGATCAAGCAGCGCATCGAGGCCCGCACCGACGAGCTGGCGGCACCGGCGTACGACGTGCTCAGCACAGCCGAGCTCGACGAACTGACCTCGCGACTCGAGCCGATCGCCGCCGCGGCACAAACCGACGACTGAGCGACGCGGAACTCAGGCCGGCGCCTGCGAGGGCTCCGATGGCTAGGACGAGTAGCGCGGAAGGTGCTTGCCGAGGGTGTCGGCCAGCGCCTGGGCTCGGCGGACCAGGTCTTCCCGGTAGGTGATGATGTTGTCCCAGTACAGGCAGAGGGTGCCGAGCTGGGTGTCACCGTTGCACACCGGCATGCCCATCCAGCTGTGGAAGCCTTCGGAGACAACGAGATCGGTCACGGATCGGAAGAGCGGATCGGTTCGGGCGTCGGCCACGAAGACGTGCTGGTTGTGTTTGACGATGTTGGGGAGGACGACGCCCTCGACCCGGCTTTTGACGAGTATCTCCTCGACGTAGCGAGAGGAGAGACCTCGCCAGCGCATCGTGGACGGCGACGGATCGGCGGCCCAGACGTTCCCGGCAGCTACGTGGACCCGGTCCGCGCCCAGCGACGCGGTGGCCACGTCGCAGGCGAGGTCGAGCAGTTCGGACATGCTCCCGACCTTCGATGCCTGCTTGTCGAACTGCTCGAAGTGGTCCACCCGGCTAGCGGTGCCTGGGGTGATCGTCTCGACGACGTGCGTCGAGAGTGACGCCCCGATCCCAGGTCCCTGCTCGATGTGGCGGACATAGAACTCGAGCGCGTCGCTGTCGGATCCGAAAGACGCCAGGACGATCAGCTCGTAGGCCCCCGTGGTCAGGTGGACCGCATCCACCTGGGGCAGCGCCGCCAGGCGGTCGGCGACGACGAACCGCTGGCCCGACTCGACCCGCACCAGGACGATGAGTCGCGATGGAGGCGTCGCGCGGTCCATGGTGGCTACCACCCGCATACCGTCGCGCTCGATCAATCGGCGGATCCGCTGGCGCACGGTCTTCTCCGACACCGCGACCTGGGCGGCGACCTCGAGGTTGGACATTCGCCCGTTCTCGGCCAGCAGGCCGAAGATCTGTTTATCCAGCGCGTCGAGCTCGCGCACCTGAACCTCCTCGTCTCGGGCAGCACAGCCCACCGAAATCCGAATATCGACCAAGATAGCCGATATTCGGAGCCATAGGGTCGTCGTGAGGGTATGCACGTGCGAGCAGTCCGGTTCAGCTGGCCGGGGTCGCCATCGACCAGATGGCCTTCGCTGGCCTGAGCTCGTGGCGGGCCTACGGCCTCGACCATAGACCCGAGTGGTCCGATCGAGTCGGCCCGCGCGGACTTCCGTCATTGACGACTTCGCTGGAGTAGCGGTACTTTGCAGTAGTCCGAATATCGTCCCATATGGGTCGATATTCGGACTCAATAGGTCACAGTGTCCGACTATAGGGCACCAGTTGGCCACCCTTCGACCCACCACTCTGATGTCGACGATGGGCCAGCCCTGCGCTCAACGCCGATGGACCACGAGAGAGGACGCGGAAAGCATGCGATTCGCCTTCAGGACTGCCCCCCAGGACACCACCTGGGCCGAGATACTGGCCGTCTGGCAGGTGGCTGACGACATCGAGGTGTTCGAATCAGGATGGACCTTCGACCACTTCTATCCCATCTTCTCCGACAGCCGAGGGCCGTGCCTGGAAGGCTGGACGGTCACGACCGCCCTGGCCCAGGCGACCAAGAGACTCCGATTCGGAACCCTCGTGACCGGGATCCCCTACCGGCATCCCGCCGTCCTCGCCAACATGGCGACGGCTCTCGACATCATTTCCGGAGGCCGACTGGAGCTGGGGATAGGGGCCGGTTGGAACGAAGAGGAATCGGCCGCCTACGGCATTGCGCTCGGTACACCCGCGGAGCGCAGCGACCGGTTCGAGGAGGCGTGTGCGGTGCTCACCAGCCTGATGAGCCAGGAGACGACCACCTTCGACGGCAAGTTCTACCAACTCACCGACGCCCGCAACGAACCCAAAGGCGTCCAGCGCCCCCACCCGCCGATCTGCATCGGGGGCAACGGCGAGAAGCGCACTCTCCGCACGGCGGCCCGCTTCGCTCAGCATTGGAGCTTCCTCGGCGGGACCCCGCAGGAATTCGCCCATAAGCGCGACGTGCTCCATGCCCACTGCGACGACATCGGTAGAGATCCGAGCGAAATCCTCCTGTCGAGCCCCGTGAAATACGACGGAGACGTGGGAGCCACCGCCGCAGCTGCCGCCGCACTGGGGGAGGAAGGGCTCGACCTCGCCATCATCCCCCTGCGGCCGCCGCTCGACCCGGCGGTACTCGAGCCCCTCGCCTCCGCCCTCGCCGAGATCGGTTAGTAGGACACAAGAAGGACGACACACATGATCATCGACGTACACACCCATTACTTGCCCACTTCGTATCGGCCCATGTTGGGAACATTGACCGCGATGTCGGGGACGCCGACCGCGCCCGCGGCGAACTCGCCATCAGAGGCACGTCAGATGTTCGCGGCAATGTCCGATGAACCGGGGATGATCAATCAGCGAATTGACATGATGGACGATGCCGGAGTGGGACGGCAGATTCTCTCTGCTGGCAGCCTGGCACCTTACGCTACGGAATCTCATTTGGCGGTCGAGGCGGCCCATCTCCTCAACGACAGTTACTGCGAACTGACCAATTCGCATCCCAACCGATTCTCCTCCTTCGTTTCGCTGCCCTTGCCGCATATCGATGCGTCACTCGACGAAATGCGGCGTGGGCTGGACGAGTTGGGCATGGTCGGCGTGGCCTTCAGCTGTTCGGTGTTCAACCGCTCCATGGCCGAAGCGGAATTCGAACCGCTGTACGCGGAGATGAACGCGCGTGGTACGACCCTTTTCTTTCATCCATGCCAAAAACGGCATCTGTTCACCATTCATCAATGACTACGGCTTCACGACGGCGGCCGGGGCGTCCCTGGAGGACACCGCCATCGTGCTCCATTTGATCAAGCGAAATATCCCGGCTCGCTATCCTAATATCAAAATCATAATTCCCCACTTGGGTGGCCTGATCCCGATGCAGCTGGCGCGACTCGACGGCCAAGCAAACACGCCAGACCTGCTCAGTCCACCGAGCGCGATGGCTCGCAGCCTCTACTACGACACCGTTGGGTGGGGTTCACAAGCCGCTCTCCGGTGTGCCTGCGAACCCTTCGGCGCCGACCGCCTCGTGCCGGGCAGCGACTTCCCTGCTCTGCTGACGGTCGAGTCCTATAGGCGGACATTCGAGTACATCAAGGAATCTCGACTGTCCGACCAGGAAATCGAGCAGATCCTCTACCGCAATGCGTTGGCTCTATTCGACTTCGACAAGGCACCATCTCGGGCCGTTCCTCGTCAGGAGGTAGATCATGGACGTGTTTGAGGCGATGGAGTCGGCCATGACCATGCGGTGGTTCGCCGACGAGCCGGTACCAGATGAGCTGATCGATAAACTGATCTGGGCCGGCACCAGAGCGTCGAGTCCAGAGAACTCCCAACTCTGGGACTTCATTGTGGTCAAGTCACCAGAACAGCGTGCGCGACTGCACGAGACCATTGTTCCCGACATCTCGTCACTCGACCCCGTCCGCGAGCGGATGGCCGACGCTGCCGACCCGGTGAAGCGTCGTATGGGAGAGAGCGGATATCACCTATTGGCCACACTGCGAGAGGCCCCGATTCTGATATTCGTCTGTGGATCATCACTGGTTCCCGGCGACCCGAGAGAGGACCGCTACCAATACGCCGCGATTTACGGAGCTTCGCAAAACATGCTCGTAGCCGGAAGGGCGCTGGGGTTGGGAGTCGCTCCGACCGGCATCCATAACCTCAACAGCAGGGGCGTCCGACAAGTGCTCAATGTGCCCGATCACAAGATCATCGGTGTGACCATGGCAGTCGGGTGGCCGACCCGTCCATTCCGTCCGGTCAAACGGAAGCCGATCGCGGACGTGATGCACTTCGATGGTTGGTGAACGCCCCACCACTACTCGTTCGGCAACTTCCGGTAGGAGAACTGAGATGGGCCGGGTCATCATCGCCGGTGCGGGAATCGTCGGGTTGAGCACCGCGCTTTCCCTGCGTCGGGCGGGTTTTGAGGTCGCGGTCCGGGAGCGGGCGCCGCAGATCAGGGCGACCGGCGCCGTTCTCGGCGTGTGGCCGCACACGATCCGGGAACTCGAACGACTCGGGCTGGGCGCGCGGCTGGCCGAGATCAAAGCAGAACCCAGTTTCGTACGCTATCGCGATTTTTCCGGTGCCGAGTTGGCCACGATCGAAATGCCGCCGGCCCGAACGGTATATCGGCCCAGGCTCAACGCATTACTCGCCGCCGCCGTCGGTGCCGCCGACCTGCGAACCGGCAAGGAACTCGTCGACTACGTCGAAGACCGGGCCGGCGTCACCGTTTACTACGCCGATGGTGACCACGAACGCGCGGACCTGCTCATCGGTGCCGACGGCCTGAATTCGCGGGTGCGTGCGATTCTCGCCCCGGGTACCGAGAGCCGTCACCAGGGTGGGCACCACGTGTGGCGGGCGGTACTGCCCTTCGACGGCGAGATCGGCGATGGCTGTCCGGTGCTCGGGCGCGACCGCACCCGAGGGACGCTCATGCGCCTCGCCGACGGTTCTTGCTGCTGGGTCATCGCCCAATTCGGCGCCACCACCAGTACCACCAGGAACAGCAAGGAAGAAGCCCTCGCCAGGGTGTCCAACCTGCACGACGGGACCTGGCCGTTCGCGCTGCGCGCGGCCGTCTCGGCCACCCCACAAGACGCGGTCCTGCACAGCCGAGTCGCCGTGGTGCCGCCCATCTCTCGCTGGGCCGGTGATCGGGTAGTACTCGCCGGAGACGCCGCACACGCCATGTCCCCGCACATCGGGTCCGGCGCCTCACTGGGAATCGAGGACGCGCGGGTGCTCGGTGATTACCTCAGCCGCGCCGACATCACACCCGCATTGGCCGCGTACCAACACGACAGGCTCGACCGGTACCGGCAAGTGCGACGGTACGCGGACAACCTCGCCGCAGCGCCGACACCGCTGTCCTACGTGGAACGATTCGCCGAATACCTGAACTGGCTGCACAACAGCCGTTGATCGGGCTCGAGTCCCGCCGATGCCGCGCGCCGACTGTGGCGGCGCGCGGCATCGCGCACGTCAATGGGCGGCGTTGTCCCAGCTGCGCCCGGTGCCGACCGAGACGTCCAACGGCACCGAGAGGTGGATAGCGGCGGCCATCTGTTCCTTAGCCAAGGCCTCCAGGGTGTCCTTCTCCCCCTCGGCTACCTCGAACAGCAATTCGTCGTGGATTTGCAGGAGCATGCGGGAGCGCAGCCCTGCTTCCCGGATCGCCTTGTGCACGTTGATCATTGCCACCTTGATGATGTCGGCGGCGGTGCCCTGGATGGGCGCGTTGAGGGCCATCCGTTCGGCGGCTTCACGGCGCTGGCGGTTGCTGGAGTCGAGGTCGGGGAGGTAGCGACGGCGGCCGAACAGGGTGGAGGTGTAGCCGACCTTGCGGGCCTGTTCGACTACCTCGTAGAGGTAATCGCGGATGCCGCCGAAGCGGTCGAAGTAGACATCCATTTGTTCTTTGGCCTCGGTGGTGCTGATCTTCAGTTGTGCGGCAAGGCCGTACGAGCTCAGACCGTAGGCGAGGCCGTAGGACATGGCCTTGATGCGGCGGCGCAGTTCGGGGGTGATCTCGGCGATGGGGATGTCGAAGGCCTTCGACGCGACGAAGGTGTGCAGGTCTTCGCCGGAGTTGAAGGCCTCGATCAGCGCCTCGTCCTCGGAAAGATGCGCCATGATGCGCATTTCGATCTGGCTGTAATCCGCGGTCATCAGCGACTGGTAGCCGGCGCCGACGACGAAGGTATCGCGGATCTGCCTGCCGGTGTCGGTGCGGATGGGGATGTTCTGCAGGTTCGGCTCGGTGGACGAGAGGCGGCCGGTGGCGGCGATGGTCTGGTTGAACGTGGTGTGGATGCGGCCGTCGTCGGCGACGCACTTCAGCAGGCCGTCGACGGTGACCTTCAGCCGGGTGGCGTCGCGGTGCTCGAGCAGGTGCTGCAAGAACGGGTGCTCGGTCTTCTCGAACAGCGACTCCAGTGCGTCGGCGTCGGTGGTGTAGCCGGTCTTGGTGCGCTTGGTCTTCGGCATGTCGAGCTCGTCGAACAGCACCACCTGCAGCTGCTTGGGCGAGCCGAGGTTGATCTGCTTGCCGATCACCTCGTAGGCGGCGTTGGCGGCCTCGGACACCTTGTCGGCGAACTGGCGCTGCAGCGTCTCCAGCTGGTCGGTGTCGACGGCGATGCCCGCGTCCTCGAGGGTGGCGAGCACGCCGAGCAGCGGCAACTCCATGTCCTCCAGCAGCGGAACGGATTCGATCTGCTGGAGTTCGGTGTCGAGCGCGTCGGCGAGGTCGGCGACGGCCCTGGCACGCAGCATCTCGGTCTGCGCGAGCTCGGTGTCGACGGCGTCCTCGTCGTCGAGCAGCGACAGCTGCGGGGCCTCCTCGGTCTCGGCGCGCAGCTCGCGGCGCAGGTAGCGCAGCGAGAGGTCGTCGAGATTGAAGCTGCGCTGGCCGGGGCGGACCAGGTAGGCGGCCAACGCGGTGTCGCTGGTGAGGCCGCCGAGGGTCCAGCCGCGGCCGCGCAGCGCGTGCATGGCGGCCTTCGCCTCGTGCAGCGCCTTCGGCACGGCCGGGTCGGCGAGCCAAGCGCCAAGTGCCGCTTCGTCTTCCGGAGTGAGGATGGCGACGTCGATGTAGCCGCTCTCGCCGTCGGCGGCCGCGATGGCGAGCGCGCGGACGTCACCGGCGCCGGGGGTGCCCGCGCCGACGACCGAGACGCCCTGCCGGACACCGGCTTTCGCGTGCTCGGTGAGCCAGTCGGCGACCGCGCCCACCTCGAGTGCGCCACCGCTGATCTCGAAGCCCGCCTCGGCTTCTGGCTCCTTCGGGGCCAGCGTCTCGAACAGGCGGTCCCGCAGCACGCGGAACTCCAGGTCGTCGAAGAGCTGATGGATCTTGTTGCGGTCCCACGGCGCCTGCGCCAGCTGATCGGGCGTGTAGGGCAGCGGCACGTCGCGGATCATCTCGGTGAGCTGACGGTTGAGCACCACGCTGCTCAGGTTGGCCCGCAGCGCGTCGCCGACCTTGCCCTTCACCTCGTCCACCTTGTCGACGAGGCTGTTGAGGTCGCCGTATTCGCGGATCCACTTGGCCGCGGTCTTCTCCCCAACGCCGGGGATGCCGGGCAGGTTGTCGCTCGGGTCGCCGCGCAGCGCGGCGTAATCCGGGTACTGGGCCGGGGTGAGGCCGTACTTGGTGAACACCTCGTCGGGGGTGAAGCGGGTGAGATCGGAGACACCCTTGCGCGGATACAGCAACGTCACGTTCTCGTCGACCAGCTGGATGGCGTCGCGGTCGCCGGAGACGATCAGCACCCGGAAGCCCTGCGCCTCCGCCTGCGTGGTCAAGGTGGCGATGAGGTCGTCGGCTTCGAAGCCGTCGATCGCCATCACCGGGATGCCCATCGCGCCGAGCACATCCTTGGTGAGTTCGACCTGCCCGCGGAACTCGTCCGGCGTCTGCGAACGGTTCGCCTTGTACTCCGGGTATGCCTCGGTGCGGAAGGTCTTCCTCGACACGTCGAACGCCGTCGCGATGTGCGTCGGCTTCTCGTCGCGCAGCAGGTTGATCAGCATCGCGGTGAAGCCGTACACCGCGTTGGTGGTCTGCCCCGTCACCGTTTTGAAGTTCTCCGCCGGTAGCGCGAAGAACGCGCGATAGGCAATCGAATGCCCGTCCAACAACAGCAGAGTCGGCCGGTCACCCGACGCGGAATCGCCGGAGCCGGACGCGGTGGCAGGACGCTGAGCAGTCGTGGGTGAACTCACGCCACAGAGTCTAGGGACCAGCACCGACAAGGTGATACGGCGACACCCGCCTCATCCACGTCAGCTGGGCACAGCGCACCGGAACGGCATCCGGTTCCGGGCGCAGCACGGCCGGCGAGCGCCACGGCTGAGGCACGCGATCACGACAACAACGACCCGACCAGCTCCCGCAGCACCGGCAGGCTGACCGACCCGGAGCCGAGGACCGTGTCGTGGAATCCCTTGATGTCGAACGCGCTGCCGAGGCGTTCGGTCGCGGTGAGACGTTGGCGGCGAATCTCGAGTTGGCCGATCTTGTAGGCGACGGCCTGGCCCGGCATGCCGATGTAGCGGTCCACCTCGGTGGTGATCTCGGCCAGACCCGCCGGGCAGTTGGCGACCATGAAGTCGATGGCCTGTTGCCTGGTCCAGCCTTTGGCGTGCAGGCCGGTGTCGACCACGAGGCGGCAGGACCGCCACGAGTCGCCGCAGAGCATGCCGAGGCGGCCCAGATCGTCCTCGTACAAACCCATTTCGTCGGCGAGCCGCTCGGTGTAGAGCGCCCAGCCCTCGACGAACGCGGTGTTCGCGTAGGACTGCCGCTGGAAGCGCGGCAGGTGGTCGAGTTCGTTGGCGATGGTGAGTTGCAGGTGATGGCCGGGGACGGCCTCGTGGAAGGCCACCGAGGCGGTCTCGAATCGGCCGCGGCCGGTGGGGTGCGAGGTGTTGACGAAGTAGGTGCCCGGCCGGGAACCGTCCGCGGCGGGCGGGAAGTAGTAGGCCGGCGGCGCGTCCGCGGCGAGGAAGTCCGGCACGGGGACGATGTCGCAGGTTTCCTTGGGCAGCCTGCCGAACCAGTTGCCCATCTCGGCGTTCGCGGCGGTGACCGCGTGGCGGGCGTCGAACATGATCTGCTCGCCGTCGACGTAGCACAGCGCCGGATCGTCACGCAGTCGCGCGAAGACCTCGCCGAGTTCGGCGGTGCCGAACAGCCGCTCGCCGATCGTCGCGTACTCCTCACGCAGCCCGGCCAGCTCGGTCAGCCCGAGCTCGTGGATCTCGTCGGCACCCAGGTCGGGCAGGGTGGTGTGGTAGCGCAGCTGACGGCGGTAGATGTCCTCGCCGTCCGCGCCGAGCCAGCAAAGGCCCGGCTTGTCGTCGGGGCGGCTCGCGGGCAGCAGCTCGTTGAACAGCACCTCCCGGTAGGCCTGGAACGCCGGGCGGATGACCTCCCTTGCCACCTCGGTCAATTCGGCCCGCCAGTTCGCTTCGCCGTCCCAGCCCTGCGGGCCCGCGATGGTGACGAACGGATCCGCCGACAGCTCCGAGGCGAGGTATCCGTCGAGCTGATTCAGCGACCGCTCGAGGGTGATCCGCGCGGGCGTACGGCCCGCCGCGAGGCCGTCCCGGAACCGCACCGCGGCCTGGCCGAGCATGTCGCCGTACTGCCGATACCGCTGGATGAGTGCGCTCGCGTTCGCCGGCTGTGGCGCGTTGGTCTGCGGCGCCAAGGTGAGGGCGTAGGCGTGTACGCCCTCCATCTGATCGGAGGCCAATTCCAGCGGCCGCCATTCGAGCCGCTCGATCGCGCCGGTCAATTCGGTGCGCAGCAGGCTCCGGGTGATGCGATCGGTGTGGTCGAGCCGCTCGGTGTCGAGCGCGTCGACCTGACCGAGCAACTCGCGCCAGGTGGCCAGCAACCGTTCGTCAGCGGCGGCGGACAGATCCTCGATGCGGTCGTCGAATCGACGGTCGCCGAGCAGCGTCGCGTCGCTGGGTTTGGCCTCCAGGACGGTGTCCCAGTACCGCTCGGCCAGACCTGTCAGCTCATCGTGACCATTCATGGTGACGATCATGCCTCGAGGACGGCCTTGCGGCACTGGGGTTTACACCGGGACTATCCGACGCCGAGGTAGGCCGACTTCACCGACGGATCGGTGAGCAGTTCCCGGCCGGAGCCGGTCTTGGTGACCTCGCCGGTCTCCATGATGTAGGCGCGGTCGCTGCGCGAGAGCGCCTGTTGCGCGTTCTGCTCGACCAGCAGCACCGTGGTGCCCTGCTGGTTGATCTCCGAGATGATCCGGAAGATCTGCTGAATGATCATGGGCGCCAAGCCCATCGACGGTTCATCCAGCAACAACAGCCGCGGCCGCGCCATCAGCGCACGGCCGATGGCGAGCATCTGCTGCTCGCCGCCGGACAGGGTGCCACCAACCTGCTTGCGCCGCTCCGCCATTCGGGGAAACAGCTCGAAGACCCAGTCGAGCGTCTTGCTGTATTCCGCCTTCTGCTTGAACGGCCTTCCGTAGCAACCCATGTCGAGGTTTTCCTGCACCGTCATGCCGGGGAAAACGCCACGGCCCTCCGGTGCCTGGATCAGGCCCTCGCCCACCCGCTCGTGCGCCTTCATGTGGGTGATGTCGCGACCCTCGAACATGATTCGACCGCGGGTCAGCGGCAGCAGCCCGGACAACGCCCGCATCGTGGTGGTCTTGCCCGCGCCGTTCGCGCCGAGCAGGGTAACCAGCTCGCCCGCCGCCACCTGCAGCGAAATCCCGTGCAGCGCCTGGATTCTGCCGTAGTTGACGACCATGTCGGTGACCTCGAGCAGCGCGTCAGCACTGCCCTTGGTCACCTCGACGGCCTGCTGATCCGGTTCTCTGTGCGATGCCATCGCTGCTCCTACCCGTCTGTCCCGTGCGCGCTTGCCGTCCCTGACTCGGTGCCGTCATCGGGCACACCGAGGTAGGCGGCGATCACCGCGGTGTCCTCCCGGATGTCGGCGGGCAGCCCGTCCGCGATCTTGCGGCCGAACTCCAGCACCACGATCCGGTCGGTCACGCCCATCACCAGGCGCATGTCGTGCTCGATCAGCAGCACGGTGAACCCGTCGTCGCGGATCTTGCGGATCAGATCCATCAGCGCCGACTTCTCGCTCGGATTGAACCCGGCGGCGGGCTCGTCCAGGCAGAGCAGCTTCGGCTCGGTGGCCAGCGCCCTGGCGATCTCCAGCCTGCGCTGATCGCCGTAGGACAGGTTGCGCGCCTTCTCCACCGCTTTCGGTGCGATACCGACGAATTCGAGCAGCGCCATGCCGCGCTCGATCGCGTCGTGTTCCTCCCGCCGGTGCCGAGTGGTGCGGAAGATGGCACCGGGCACCGAGGTCTTGTGCCTGGCGTCGGTGCCGACCACCACGTTCTCCAGCGCCGTCATCTCGCCGAAGAGCCGGATGTTCTGGAAGGTGCGCGCGATGCCGAGCCGGGTGATGGCGTTGCGCTTGGTCTTCGTCAGCGGCGCGCCGTCGAAGTACACCGTGCCCGACGCGGGCCGGTACACACCGGTGATCGCGTTGAAGCAGGTGGTTTTTCCGGCACCGTTGGGGCCGATGAGCCCGAGGATCTCGCCGCGGCGGATCTCGAAACTCACCGCGTCCAGCGCGGTCAGACCGCCGAACTTCACGGTCAGCTCCTCGGTGCGCAAAAGCGGTGCACCGACAGCCGTTTCGATCTCCCGGCTGGAGGCGACGACCTCCGCGACCGTCTCGGCGTCGGCCAGATCCGGAATCACCGCGGTCAGATCGACCACGCCGGCACTGGGCGCGGCCTCCGGCTCGGCCACGTAGCCGGCGGCCATGTCTTCGTTGTCGAACAGTGCGCCACCGGCGCCCGGCCCGGTCATCGGGTCGCCCCAATTCCCTCGTCGCCGAACGGTTTACGTACGGCCTGGTACACCTGACGCCCGTAGGCGAGCAGTTTCTGCCGGACCGGGAACAGGCCCTGCGGTTTGAAGATCATGACCACCATCAGCGTGATACCGAAGAACAGATACTTGTAGTCGCCGAGCGACTGCGCGCCCGGTTCGTGGAACTTCAGCACACTGCCGAGCACGATGAGCAGCACCACGATCGCCACGATCGACCCGGCCAGATAACCCAGCCTGATCGGCCCTTCCTGATCACGAGCCCACCTGCGCCACACCACGATCAACGCGACGAGCACGGCCACGCTGACCACGATCAGCAACCAGCCGACTGCGCTCTGCCCGACGGCCTGCACCGAAAGCAACCGGTTCGGCAGGTACACGATGATGAACGCGCCGACGATCACGCCGAGCTTGTTGCCCTGCCCGCCGATCACCACCGCGCACAGGAACAGCATCGAGTTGATGATGTTGAACCCGGTCGGGTTGATGAACTGCACCTGGCCCGCGTACAGCGCGCCGGAGAGCCCGCCGACCGCGGCACCGATCATGAATGCCCACAGCTTGAACTTGAAGGTGGGCACGCCCATGATCTCGGCCGCGTCCTCGTCCTCGCGGATCGCGACCCAGGCCCGGCCGACGCGGCTGCGCTCCAGGTTGCCGACGATCAGCAGGACGATGATCACCAGGATCATGCCGACCCAGAACCACCAGGTGCCCGCGTTGGCCTTGTCGAAGATGTTGGAGGTGTCCGAGTTTCCGACGTTGCCGGAGGAGAACACGCCGTTCTGCTTGTGCGCGGACTCGCCGATGTGCGGGTAGGCGATGCCGGACAGGCCGAGGCTGCCGTTGGTGACGTCGCCGAGGTTGTCGGCGAGCAGCCGGACGATCTCACCGAAGCCGAGCGTCACGATGGCCAGATAATCGCCGCGCAACCGCAGCGTCGGGGTGCCAAGGATCAGGCCGGAGACCGCGGTGACCGCCGCCGCCAGCGGCAGGCAGGCCAGCCAGGCCCAGTCCTCGCTCAGCCAGCCGCCGTCCGTTTGATTCCACGGACTGTTCGGACTGGTGAGCAGGCCGACGGTGTACGCGCCGACGGCATAGAAGCCGACATAGCCGAGATCGAGCAGACCCGCCTGTCCGACAACGACATTCAGGCCGACCGCGAGCAGCGCGTACATGGCGAACTGCGCCATCACGCCGCCGAAGCTGGTGCCCGGGGTATCGAGGAACGGAGGCGGGAACAACGGAAGCAACGCCAGCAGGATGATGGCGGGCACGCCGACGGCCCACTGCGCAGGCCGGGACAGCCCGCCCCACCAGGACCGCAGACTGTCACCGATGCCGTGCATCGGCCGCTCCGGCTTGATCGGCGGAGCGGCGGTTTTGGTCTCACTCATGCTCTCGCCTTCCCGAGGCTCTCGCCCAAAATGCCGGTCGGCCGGATCATCAGCACCAGCACGAGCACCACGAACGCGACCACGTCACGCCATTCGGTGCCGAACAGGATCTGGCCGTAGTTCTCCGCCAGCCCGAGCAGCAGGCCGCCGAGCAACGCGCCACGCAGGTTGCCGATGCCGCCGAGCACCGCGGCGCTGAACGCCTTGATGCCGAGGATGAACCCGCCCGAGTAGATGATGCCGTTCGGGATCTTGAGCGCGTACAGCAGCGCGGCCGCACCGGCGAGCACGCCGCCGATGAGGAAGGTGAGCATGATGATCCGCTCCCGCGAGACGCCCATCAGCGTCGCGGTATCGGGATCCTGCGCAACGGCCCGGATGCCGCGGCCGAACTTGGTCTGGTTGATCAGCAGTTCGGTGGCGATCGCGAGAATGACCGCGGCGCCGATGATCACGAGCGTCACGTTGGTGATGTCCGCGCCGCCGAGGCTGAACTGCTTGGTCGGTTCGACCAGCATGATCGGCTTCTGGGCGTTGGTGCCGCCCAGGCTCGGCCAGATCTTCGGCAGCACGAAGTGCACCACCTCCTGGATCACGAACGAGGCGCCGATCGCGGTGATGAGGAAGATCAGGGGTTTGGCGCCACGTCTGCGCAGCGGCCGATAGGCCACCCGCTCCAATCCGACCGCGGCGGCGCCGGACACCGCCATGCCGAAGATCATCGCCAACGCCAGATAGGTGATGGTGAGGATGATGCCCTGGGAGTAAACATCACCGCTCGGCGAGAAACCGAGCAACATCAGCCCGATGTACTGGCCGAACAAGCCGAGCATGAATATTTCCGAATGG
The DNA here is from genome assembly GCF_044455225.1 of Nocardia sp. NPDC051321. Lineage (NCBI taxonomy): Bacteria > Bacillati > Actinomycetota > Actinomycetes > Mycobacteriales > Nocardiaceae > Nocardia > Nocardia sp. NPDC051321. Next base: position 80,362 of record NZ_JBITEM010000022.1, read on the forward strand.
GCAAAATTGATCAGCCGCAAAACGCCGTAGACCAGGGTGTAGCCCACAGCAACCAGCGCGTAGATCGCGCCGTAGGACAATCCGTCGACGGTCAGTCGCCAGAAATCGTGGATCACACCTTCATAGTTGAAGTCGATAGATCCGCCGGCGAGTTGTACAACGCCGGTTAATGCCGATGAGTTCATTCGCTAATTCGCCCTCATTGATTCGCCCTCATAGATTCGCCCGAACGACACAGCAGCACGTACTGGGATTCGCGCGAACCCCGGTACGTGCTGCGCGATCTCGTGTTAGTGGGTTACTTGACCGTGTAGATCCAGATCAGCGCGTTGCTCAGTTCCCCGTTGGGGTTCCACTTGTACTGACGCGCGAGACCGGCACCGTCGTAGGACTTCACGTACTCGAGCAGGTCGGGACGGGTGACCTTGCCACCGTCGATGCCCTTGGACAGGATCGTGGCCAGGTCGTAGGCCTCCACCGAGTACACACCCGACGGCTGGCCGTTGAAGGCCTGGTAGTCCTTGGCGAACTTCTCCGGCGCGGGACCACAGGGGCAGGTCAGCGTCGAGCCCTTGGCCGCGCTGCCCGCCTGGGACAGGAACTGCGGGTCGTTGACGCCGTCGGGGCCGACGAAGACACCCTTGAAGCCACCGGACTTCAGCTGCTGCGCGAGCGGCGCGCCCTCGGCGTAGTAACCGGCGTAGAAGACGGCGTCGGCATTGGCCGAGGCGATCTTGGTGACCGTCGCGGAGAAGTCCTTGTCGCCGGTCTTGATGCTGGACGAGCAGGCGGCGTCGGCGGCGGCACCGAGACCATCGGTGATGCTCTTGGCCAGGCCGGTGCCGTAGTCGCTGTTGTCCTGGACGACGCAGACCTTCTTGTAGCCCGCGGTGCCGGTCAGGTACTTCGCGACCGACGGACCCTGCACGTCATCGTTGGCGAGGCCACGGAAGAAGGTGGTCCAGCCGTTCTGGGTGAGCGTGGCGTTGGTGGCCGAGGAGGTCACCGAGACCAGGCCCGCGTCGCTGAGGATCTTGCCGGTCGCCTTGGTCTCACCGGAGAACGCCGGACCGACCAGGCCGATGATCGACTTGTCGTTGACCACCTGCGGAATGACCTGGGTGGCCTTCTGCGGGTCGCCCTCGGTATCGAACGACTTCAATTCGATCTTGCAGCCCGCGTTGGCCTTGTTGTGCTGATCGAGCGCGAGCTTGACACCCATCTGGATGTTGATCCCGAGCGCGGCGTTCGGGCCGGTCAGCGCGCCCGCGAAGGCGATGGTCGTGCCGGCCGGGCAGGTCCCCTTGCCGTCACCGGCGGGATCGGCGGCCTTGGCCGGGTCGGTCTTCGGGACCTCTTTACCGTTGATGTCTACCTGCGCCACCGGGACGATGGCCAGTCCGGCCGCACCGCTGGTGCCGGACGAGTCCGTACCGGTGCTGGTCGATTTGTCGCTACATCCCGTCAGCACCAGCGCGGCGGCAGCGCCGATAGCCAAAACACCTCGCGTCGTACGACTGTGCCATGTCGAACTAAGCACGTTTCACCTCTAAGTCCTGTGCTCCCCCGGGTCACCGAGGAGGCCGACCACGTCAGCCCGGTCAGAACTTAGCGTTCATACGTTAGTTCCGCATCACATTCGGATCATGAACGCAACATCGTGTCGAATTTTTGTTCACGATTGCGTTTCACGCGCGTAAAATCGACGAGTAATCGGCCCAGACGGACGCAGTCGTTCAACACGCCGTTGCCCCGTCGGCGGTCCGCTCAGCGGACCCGGCCCCTCACTTGGGAGCGAGGTTCTCCAGCACGACCTCGGCGACCGCCTTCATGGTAGTCCGGCGATCCATCGCGGTCCGCTGAATCCACTTGAAAGCCTGCGGCTCGGACAGACCCTGCGTCTGCATCAACACGCCCTTGGCCCGCTCCACCAGCTTGCGCGTCTCCAAGCGGTCGGACAGGTTCGCGACCTCGCCCTCCAGCGCGGTGATCTCATGGAAACGGCTCGCCGCCAGCTCGATCGCCGGCACCAGATCCGACTTGGTGAACGGCTTCACCAAATACGCCATCGCGCCCGCGTCACGCGCCCGCTCGACCAAGTCGCGCTGGCTGAACGCGGTCAGAATCACCACCGGCGCAACACGTTTCGACGCGATCTCGGCCGCCGCATCGATACCGTCCCGGCGCGGCATCTTCACATCCATGATGACCAGATCCGGACGATGCTCCACCGCCAGATCCACCGCCTGCTGGCCGTCGCCGGCCTCACCGACCACCAGGTAACCCTCTTCGGTCAGCATCTCGACCAGGTCCATGCGGATGAGCGCCTCATCCTCAGCGACGACAACCCGCTTCGCCCCCGCGTCGCGCTTAGTGCTTGCGCCCCCTGCTGCTGTACTCATAGGTAGACCCCTCTGGTTCAGATGCCTGTCCCGACACGCGGCAGTGTGGACGTTGGTCCAACAAGCCGACCATCGACCTCACCGCCGCGCTATCGAGTGATGTAAAGAGTACCTTTCACTTCGGCATAGAACGCATATACCCAGGGCAAACCGCCTGGCCGCGCGTTACCGACCAACCAGTTAGGTCCAAGCCCACCCCACCCGCTATCATTTCCTCCCGGTGCGCCGGGTTGGCGGAACTGGCAGACGCGACGGTCTCAAAAACCGTTGTCCGAAAGGACGTGTGGGTTCGAGTCCCACACTCGGCACTCGACGACAGGCGACCCCTGTTCGCGGAACGCGCGGACGGGGGTCGTCTCGTCATTACACCGGGGGCGCGGCCCCCAGACCCCGCTCGGCGGGGCTTCGCCCCCCGAACCCCCCATGGCGTGGTTGCGTACGTGGGTGGGTTGCGATCGATTGCGTGCTCATTTCGAAGTTGCGTCGTGCACCGATGATGATTCCGCGCGGTGCGGAGTGCCTGTGTTCCTCCGCTCATCCGTTCCAAAAGGCACATCCTTTATATAGAGGGCGCAGTTGACGCGAGTGGTGTGCACGCTCCCTCCGGAACTGAGGGTTCGGGTGGAGTGGCGACTTGCTTGCGCCGCTTCACATCTCGTGGTCTCGGATCGTCGATTGATTCCGAGGCGACTCTTTTTCTCCGAATCGAGCCTTCTCGTTCGGCGTCGAGTATGATCGAGATGTCACGCAAGTGATGCTGGCGGTGGGACGCCGTTGTCGCGACGCCCCACCTGGTGGGTCTCCTAGCCCCTCAACCAGCGGACTAGCACGAGCGCCCCGGCGACCACGGCAGCTGTTGCAATCAAGATGCCATAGTCGACCGGGGCTTTGCTCTTTGCTCGGCGATGTTTCGCCATTCCCCACCACCTCCATCCTGGGCGCGATGTTTGGACTAGGTCCATCGCCCCTCGGCGGGAGGTGCCAATACCTTACGACAAGCCATCGACCGAAATTGTTGAAACACAGTCGATTTCGAAAAGATGACCATTGTCAATTGGAACGTTCCAAAATAGGATCAATCTCGGTGTGCACCTTGCGGTTTCGAATCGCCTCACGATTCCGCGCTGGCCTAGCGACGCACCATTCCTGATTTCCCGCACCGGGAATTGCGATTTCCGGTGCGGGAAATCAGAAGGCGTGTAGCTGTGGGGGTTGCGTGCGGCCACCGTGCGACGGACCAGCTGGATCGGACATGCGTCACGGCCGGGGCGGGCTCGGGTCGGCGAGCAGGGCGCTAGAACCTACGATGCGCGGCCGAGGTCCGGATGGGCCGGGTCGTTACGGCTTACGGCACGCACGGCCGGCCGGCTCAGCATCGAACCGACGAACGGAGCGCACGCGCATCGAACTGTTTGGGCGCTGGGGTCGTATTCACGCGTAGGGTGGGCGAATAGGACGCCCAAATCAGCGGAGGTTGCGGTGCGGGTGAACAGGAGCACGGTGGATCTGGGTGAGTATCCGGATCTTGTTGTCATCTATCTCGGGATGCGGGTGCGCAAGCCGCGCGGCATGCTGCGGTTGCTGGGGCTCGGGCCGAAACTGTATAGCTCGCACCAGGATCGGCCGGACGGGCTGCTGTCGCACGAGGACGTGATCTGGTCGCTGTTTCCGCCGCACTGGGGGGCGCGGCAGTACTGGCGGGACCTGGACAGTCTGGAACGGTGGACGCGGTCGGCGCCGCACCGGGATTGGTGGCATAAGTTTCTGCAGGACTCGGGCGGCACGGGGTTCTGGCATGAGGCGTACTTCCTGCGGGGCGGCATCGACGCGATGTACGACGACATGGACACCTCGACGGGGATGACACGGTTCGCGCCGGTGGTCGCCTCGCGCGGGCGGATGTTCTCCACCAGGGGACGAGTGCACGACCAGCAGTCGAAGGTCGCCCCGGTGGTGGACGAAAAGACTTACTACAGTGGCGAACTCGAGTAGTTACCCAATCGAACGATTACTGGCTACGCTGGCGTATCACAACGCAATTACAACGGTGTGTTTCGATGATCCCGGGGTGGGGTAAGTGCACAGGGACACAGTCGAACATGATCGTTTACCGATGCGACGCACACCTCATGTGCGCCGCTATTCGTGTACGGCACTTGACCTGTAGATGAATATTGGCTTGGACCGCGTGTTTTGGTGGTTTTCAGACATCGGCGGCGTTATCCAACGTTTACCGTATTCCTATGCACGTCCTGTTCGTCTGCAACGGCAATGTTTGCCGTTCGGTAATCGCCGAGCGCCTCACCCGCGCGCTCGCGGTCGAACACGACCTGCCGAACCTCACCGCGGAGAGCGCGGGAACCCGTGCGCTGGTCGGCTTTCCGGCCGAACCGCTGGCCGCGCAAGCCATCGAGGGCCTCGGCGCGGACGCGAGCGGTTTCAAGGCGAGGCGCCTCAAGGACGAGATGGTCGACAACGCCGATCTGGTGCTGACCATGACCCAGCAGATCCGCGACACGGTGAGCGAAATGGGTTTCGGCGTCGCGGCGCGCACCTTCACCCTGCTCGAAGCGCACCGGATCGCGCACGTCACCGGCGCACGCTCCATCGCTGAGCTGCACCTCGCCCGCAACGACCTGTCCATCGTGGGCCGGGAGAACATCATCGACCCGGTCGGGCTGTCCGAGCAGGCCTACTGCGAGGTGGGCGACCGGATCGCCGAAGCGTTGGCGCCGCTGCTGCTCGCGCTGGCACCGCACGAACAGCGCAGGCCGGTCGCGGACGAGCGCCCCGGCCTGGTCATCGAGCCCCGCGAAGCGGCCCCGCCGCTGGCGTCCTTCCTGGCGGCGCACCGCATCAGGTAGTCTTCCGAACCAGCAAATTTCAACGTTCCGACACAGCAATGCAGAGCTGCTATGTCCATTTCCCTGCCGGACGTATTACACTCCCGCGGACACCAACTTCCACCGTTGCTGGTTCGACACACGACAGGAATAGACATGCCGAAACGCATTTCGGATGTTTCGCTCCATGTGTATGTGACACCGGAAACTCTCGAACGAGTCGTCGAGACCGTGCGCGAGGTAGTGGACGACCACCTGCAGGACCGCGAGGTGTTCGCGTGGCGGTTCACGCTACCGGTGGACACCGACGATCCGACCCACGTCACGCTCGAAACCCAGTGGCGGATGGAGCATCCCGGCACCGAGCCGGGCGAGCGCGGCACCTACGAGATCGCGCTCAGCCTGGTCGGCGCGCCCGCCGAACTCACCGACACCGACATGGCCGGGCTGGAACAGCAACTGCTGCACGGGATCTACGGTGCCGCCCGCACCGAGCCGGGCCAGAACATTCCGTTCTCGATCCGCGCCAGGCAGCGAGCCGACGTGGACCTCGACATCGAACGCGAGCGGATCTGACCCGGAAACGACTGCGCCGCACCGGCTTCCCAGCGGATCGGGAAGCGGATGCGGCGAAGTTCAGCGGAAATTACACCTCTCGCGCGGCCGACTTGCCCCGCGCCGGGAAGTGCCGAATCAGCCCCTCCTGCACGGTGGTGGCCAGCAGATCGCCCTCGCGAGAGAAGAAGCGACCGGTGGCCAGGCCACGCGAGCCCGACGCCACCGGGGATTCGGTGGCGTAGAGCGCCCACTCGTCGAACCGGAACGGCCGATGGAACCAGATCGAATGGTTCACCGTCGCCGCCACGATCCGGTCGAGTCCCCAGGAAAGCCCGTGCGTGGTGATGATCGAATCCAGCACCGTGGTGTCGGACGAATAACCCAGCGTCGCAACGTGAAGCAGCGGATCGTCCGGCAGCCGCCCGTCCGTGCGCATCCACACTCGATTGTGGTTGAGCCGCTCGCCGGTGCCCTTCATGATCCAGGCCGGGTCATTGGTGTAGCGCATGTCGATCGGGTGCGGCGCCTTGATGAACATCTCCAGCTTGTCTTCCAAGCCGACGAAGCTCTCCTCGATGCGCGGCAACGTGTCCGGGTCGGGCACGTCGGGCAGCGGGTGCCCGTGCTCGAGCCCCTTGTTCCAGTCCTGGAACGCGGCGAGCATCACGAACAGCTCTTGATCGTCCTGGAGGGCGGTGACGGTGCGGTTGGCGAACGCACGGCCGTCGCGGTGCCGGTCGACCCGGTACTCGATCGGCTTCTTGGTATCGCCGCCGCGCACGAAATGCGCGTTGATCGCGTGCACCGGACGGTCACCGACCGTGCGGCCCGCCGCGATGATCGCCTGCGCGACGAGCTGGCCGCCGAATGTGCGGCTCCACACCTTCTCCGGATGCTGCCCGACGAACACGTTCTCGTCCATCTGCTCCAGATCGAGCAGACCGAGCAAAACGTCCAGATCAGACTTCCCGGCCGCCGACGAATCGACGACCGACCCTCCAAGAGAACTATTCACTGTTAATGATCCTCCTCACCGATGCGATGCACGTGGATCAGGTTGGTGGAACCGACCGTACCCGGCGGGGAGCCGGCCACGATTACCACGAGGTCACCCTTTTGATATCGCTCCATGGACAGCAGTGCTACATCGACCTGGTGGATCATAGCGTCGGTGGTGTCCACCATCGGCACGATGAAGGTCTCCGTACCCCAGGTCAGCGCGAGCTGGCTGCGCACCTCCGGCAGCGGGGTGAACGCCAGCAGCGGCAGCGGGGTGTGCAGCCGGGCCAGCCTGCGCACGGTGTCACCGGACTGGGTGAACGCCACCAGTGCCTTCGCGTTGAGCCGCTCGCCGATATCGCGGGCGGCGTAGGAGATGACGCCGCGCTTGGTGCGCGGCACGTGGGTGAGCGGGGGCACCCTGGTCGATTCGGTCTCCACCGCGTGCACGATGCGCGCCATGGTGCGCACCGTCTCGATCGGCCATGCGCCGACCGAGGTCTCGCCGGAGAGCATCACCGCGTCGGCGCCGTCGAGCACCGCGTTGGCGACGTCGGAGGCCTCGGCCCTGGTTGGACGCGAGTTCTCGATCATCGACTCCAGCATCTGGGTCGCCACGATCACCGGCTTGGCGTTCTCGCGCGCCATCTGGATGGCCCGCTTCTGCACGATCGGCACCTGCTCCAGCGGCAGCTCGACACCGAGGTCGCCGCGGGCCACCATGACCGCGTCGAACGCGAGCACGATGGCTTCCAGGTTGTCGATCGCCTCCGGCTTCTCCAGCTTGGCGATCACCGGCACCCGGCGGTTGACCCGATCCATGATGTCGTGCACCAGCTCGATATCGGACGGGGACCGCACGAACGACAGTGCGATGAAGTCGACGCCGAGGTTCAGCGCGAATTCCAGATCCTCGATGTCCTTTTCGGACAGCGCGGGCACCGAGACGTCCATGCCCGGCAGCGAAACACCCTTGTTGTTGGAGACCGGTCCACCCTCGGTGACCCGGCAGACGACGTCGTTGCCGTCTACCCGGGTCACGGTGAGCCCCACCTTGCCGTCGTCGACGAGCAGTCGGTCGCCCGCCTTCGCGTCCTGCGCGAGTTCCTTGTATGTGGTCGAAACACGGTCGTGGGTTCCGTCGACCTCGTCGACGGTGATCCTGACCTCTTCACCCGTCGCCCAGACGGTCTTGCCCTCGATGAATCGGCCGAGCCTGATCTTCGGTCCCTGGAGGTCGGCGAGAATGCCGACCGCTCTGCCGAGGTGATCGGAGGCCGCCCGTACCTTCTTGTAATTCTCTGCGTGATCCGCGTGTTCGCCGTGACTGAAGTTCAGTCGAGCCACGTCCATGCCGCTCTCGACGAGTTCGCGGATACGGTCCTCGGAGGCAGTAGCCGGGCCGAGCGTGCACACAATCTTCGTCCGTCGCATCACGGGTAGAGCCTAGTCCCGACCGGTACCCAGAGCTGCCTGTGCCCCAGGTGAAAGCTGAGTGAAAAAAACGTTCGCGACTTGGTGAAACCTACAACCGTTACGGATGGCGCAACGCCCCAGGCCACGGCAACATATTTGAAACATGGTCGGAAAATGTTACTCGCTGGTAGAAATTCGCGGGGCCGAACCGGGTGAAATCGACGGGTCGGCGCCGGGTTGTCACGTCACGGATCGAAGGTGATTTCGCGGTAGCTGAAGCCGAGTTCGGGGATGGTGCCGGTGCGGGTGTAGTGGACGAGGAGGAGGTCGACTTCGGCCGGGGTGAAGACCTCGTTCGGGTAGACGTGTTGGACGTGGCCGTCGAAGGAAATCAGGATGTCGTCGGTCGGTCGTGGGGTGCTGCGGGGTGGGGTATCCGCGATCTCGGGGGCGCGCAGCTCGATGACAGGCGCGAGCGGCTCATCGATCGGACCGGATTGTCGCGCGGCGCTGGTCGCCGAGTCGTCGGCAGCCGTCGACGGATCCGAGTACGCGATCTGGGCCGCTTCGACGATTGGGAGGGGCGCAGTTGCGGTCTCCAAGTACGCGACAGCATCCATGGCCGGGAAGCTCCCGGTGGCGGGCTCCGAGTACCTGACCTCAGCCGCTTGGGTCACCGGGAGAGGCGCAGTGGTGGGTCCCGAGTACCCGGCCTCAGCCACCTCGGTCACCGGGCGAGGCACAGCCGTCTCGGCAACTGAGTGGGTCGGTGCCATCGCGGGGTCGGAATAGACGATCTCGGCGGTCTTGATCTCCGGGAATTCCGCCGGCCTCGCCCACTCGGCCGCCGGGATGCTGATCGAATCCAGCGGCCGGTCCATCGACACCCGCAGCGCCCGGAGCTCGTCCCCCAGCTCATCGAGCTGCCGCATCGACTCTTTCAGACTCTGCAGCGGCGACGTCGCGTGGTGGCCGATGACGAACATGCGGTAGTCATCGCCGTCCCACATCCGCCATTCGACCAGGTAGCGGCCACCTGATCCGGCGGCCTGCACGAACTCCCCGGTTCCGGCGGCATCCTTCTCGTCGAGTTCGGCCCACGTCTGCCCCGACGGCAACGCCGACAGTCCGAGCACGGCGAAACCGGCACTGGCTTCGCATTCCTGCAGCACCTGTGCGAACTCGCCGTCGGCGACGGTGGCGAGCACCGGCCGGAGATAGTCGTACTCGACGGTCAGCACGTGCGTCCGCGCACCGAGATCGTCCAGCACATCGGGTGAATACAGTTCCCGCAGTGTGTATTCCGCACTCGGCACGGTTCCGGTGCGGTAGTAGGCGCCGAACAACTCGGCGGCCGCGTCGAGGTCGAACACCTCGTCGGCGCGGGCCGTCACCGCGTGACCGAGGCCGAATCGCACGGTGCGCGGCGACGAGTCGTGCGCGCTGCGACGGGCAATGCGATACCGATGCGGAAGACCATCGACGGTGTGCCGCGACTCGATGACCACTTCGTTCAGCGGCCCCACCGCGAGCAGGCAGTTGCCACGCCCGGCGACCCGATCGGCCTCCCACAGACGTTCCGGCGGACGCGCGGTCCACCAGAGCCGGAGGAACCACTGACCGAACAACGCGCAGTAACTGAACCACGCGCGAAAGTAGTCCGCGCCCAACCCGGCACCGGCCGCGACGGACGCGGGTAGCGCGTTGTCCGGCATCGGAATTCGGCTGCGATGCGGCGCACTGGCTTCGAGCACGTACCAGCCGTCCACCGCCGACTCCTTCCGATCCCGGACAACTTAGCCCCGGGGCGGCGCGCCGCCAAGACAGGAAAACGAGGGGCGCGTCAGGTGGCCACGTGCCGCGCCAGGCGCGTCTCCAACCTGGTTTGGCCGAAGCCGAGGATCAGGCAGATGATCCAGTAGTAGACCGCCGCGACGCCGTACAGCGCGAAGAAGTCGAAGGTCGGCGCGGCGGCCAGCTGGGCGACGCGCAGCAGTTCGGTCACCAGGATCGTCGAGGCCAGCGACGTGTCCTTCACCAACGAGATCAACGTGTTGGACAAGGGCGGCACCGCGATCCGGGACGCCTGCGGCAGGATGATCAGCCGCATCATCTGCGGATACGTCAGGCCGACCGCCTGCGAGGCCTCCCACTGCCCCTTCGCGACGCTGAGAATGGACGCGCGCACGATCTCCGCCGCGTAGCCGCCGACATTGAGGCTGAACGCGATCACCGCAGCCGGGAACGGGTCGATCACCAACCCGAATTGCGGCAGCGCGTAGAACACGATGAACAGCTGCACCAGCAGCGGCGTGCCGCGGATGATCGAAATGTAGAACCGGGCGGCCGCCGACAGCGGCCACACCGGCGACATTCTGGCCAGCGCGACGAACACCGCGATCGCCAAGCCGATGACAAAGCTGACCGCGGTGAGCGGCAGTGTCTGTTTGAGGGTGGCCTGCAGCATCGGCCACAGGTTGTGCCAGATCAGTTCCCTGGTAGCGGGGTCCATGGAGGGCGTCGGCTACTTGCTGACGTCGGTGCCGAAGTATTTGTCCGAGATCTTGGCCAGCGTGCCGTCGGCGCGCAGTTCGGTGAGGGCCTTGTCCACGTCCTTGATCAGTGCGTCGTCCTTGCGGGTGGCGAAGGCCTGCTTGCTGGTCTCGCCGGTCTTGCCGGAGACCTTCACGCCGGTGTCGCCGGTCTTCTTGGTGTATTCGGCGACGGCGAGGGTGTCGTTGACGGTGGCGTCGACGCGGCCGTTCTTCAGCAGCTGGATGGCCTGCACGAAGCCTTCCACCGCCTCGACCTTCGCGCCCGCGGCGGTGGCGACCTTGCCCCAGTTGCTGGTGGCGGACTGAGCGCAGGTCTTGCCCTTCAGGTCGGCGAGGGTGGTGATGGCGTTGTTGTCGGCGCGGGTGACGATCACGCCGTCGGAGGTGGTGTACGGGGCGGACAGGGAGTACTTGTTCTTGCGCTCGTCGTTGATCGTCACCTGGTTGGCGACCAGGTCGAAGCGCTTGGACTCGAGCCCGGCGAAGATGGCGTCCCACGGGGTCTGCACGAATTCGACCTTCTTGCCGAGCTTGTCGCCGACGGCCTGGATCACCTCGATGTCGTAGCCGGTGATCTTGCCGTCGGAACCCTGGAAGCTGAACGGGGAGTAGGTGCCTTCGGTGCCGACCTTCAACACGTTCGGATCGCTGCTGCTACCGCAGGCGGTGAGCCCGGTGGCGGCGACGATGGCGAGCATGGCGGCGGCGAACAGCTTGCGACGCACGGGTTCCCTCTCTTCGGTACGCGGACATCCCACGCACAACACGCAAATCCGGCTCATGCTACGCCGGGACTTATCCGAAGGACCCTATATCGATCATGGTGCGCGAAAGGGTTGCACTCGCCGAATTCGAGGGCGAATCGCGTGGGCCTGCCCCCATTCCTCGGGCTCTGACCTGCTCGTAACGCTCTGGAAAGGCGAACGGGCACCGCCGGATCGGCAATGCCCGTGGTCTTTCGGCGTGGCTCAGTCGCGCAGCGGACGACCGTCGCTGTCGGGCACCTTGCCGGTCAGCATCAAGATGCCGTCGATGACGCCCCAGATCCAGCCGAGGGTGAAGCAGGTTACGGCGCTGACGACCAACTGGGCGATACCAAGCCCGGTGTGGCCGGTGTAGAAGCGGCCGACGCCGAAACTGCCGAGGAAGATCTGGAGCAGGCCCGCCACGAGCTTCTGCTTGTCGGAGAACGGCGCACCGAACTGGTCACGGCCCCAGGGGGCTTCCGGATCGTTCGGGTTGTAGCCCTGCGGGCCGTAGCCACCGGATGGCGGGTAGCCGCCCGGCTGCTGGCCGTATGGGTTGGGCTGGCCGTACTGCGGCTGCGCGTAGGGGTCGGCGGGCTGCTGGGCGTACGGCTGCGAGTCGAACTGCTGCGGCATGGCCGCGGTGTCCTGCGGCTTGTTCAGATCCGGCCCCGTGCCGGGCGGACCGTACTGCGGCCCGCCGAATCCTGGGTTGTTCTGCTGGTAGGGGTCGGTCACCAATGTCCTCCTCATTCGTGCTGGGCGCTCCCCCGCCTCTGGCGCGACTTTTGCCGGACGTCGAGTGCCGCGACAGTTTCGTCGCGGTCCGGCGGTCGGCTGCGCAGCTGAGTTCGGACGTCCCCGACGAGTTACCCATGTCGTTACGAAATCAGTTGCCCTGATCGGAGACTTGTAGTTTCAGCTCCGCGGCCGTGTCCGGCCGTGCGGCTTTATCAGACTGTACTTCGTCCGACTCGACCACGCAGTGCAGTTCAAGGCGTTGGATCGGAGTCCGGCGACAGGATTCGCCGGACTCCACGCTGTTATCGCCGAGGATCGCCCATTCGTTGCAGGCAGCGGACATTCACCGACTACTTGTCGGAATCCGTGGCCTTCTTCGACGCGGTCTTCACCGTGGCGGAGTCCGCGTCGGTGTCCTTGTCCGTGTCGGTATCGACTGCGGTGTTGGTGTCGGCTGCCGCTTCGGTGGACGGGTCAGCCGCCTCGGCCGTTTCGCTCGACTCGTCCGGCTCGAGTTTGTCCGTCGCCGTGGCACCGTCGGCCGTCGCGGCCGAATCCTTTTCCAGCACAACCGTATCCGAGGTCGCATTCGCGACGGCCGCGGCGTTCGCCGCGCGCACCGCGCCGACCTGCCACGGCCATGGGCGGGGCTCGGTGGACGGTTGCAACTGCTCCGCGGTCTCGCGTCCCTTGGTCGCGAACACGAAATAGGCGATGGCCGCGAGGAATACGAGCGCGGAGGTGAACGAGTTGATGCGAATGCCCGCGATCTTGGTCGCCTCGTCGTCGCGCATCAGCTCGACGAAGAAGCGGCCGAAGCTGTAGCCCGCGACGTACAGCGCGAACAGGCGCCCGTGCCCGATCTGGTAGCGCTTGTCCAGCTGCACCAGCAGCACCACGATCAGCACGTTCCAGATCAGCTCGTACAAGAACGTGGGATGCACGACCTTGTCGACGACGCCGTTGGAGACGCCGTTCATCGCGTCCGGCTTCAGGTTGTCGTTGTACCGGAAGTAGATCTCCAGGCCCCAGGGCAGGTCGGTCTTGCGGCCGTACAGCTCCTGGTTGAAGTAGTTGCCGAGGCGGCCGATGGCCTGCGCGAGCAGGATCGGCGGGGCGATCGCATCACCCAACGCGGGCAACGGGATTCGATACACCCGGCAGCCGATCCAGGCGCCGACGCCGCCGAGCAGCACCGCGCCCCAGATGCCGAGGCCGCCGTTCCAGATCTCCAGCGCGGCCTTGGGGTCGCCGTCGGCGCCGAAGTACTTCTGCCAGTCGGTGGCGACGTGATAGAGCCGCCCACCGACCAGACCGAACGGCACCGCGAACATCGCGACGTCCAGGATCGCGCCCTGCTGTCCGCCGCGGTCGCGCCAGCGCCGTTCGCCCCACCAGATGGCGACGACGATGCCGATGATGATGCACAGCGCGTAGGCCCGCAGCGGGAATGGGCCGATGTGCCACACGCCCTGCGGGGGGCTGGGTATATACGCCAGGACTCGTAAGGTCACGGGGCCACCGTAGCGGAGAACGTCACCGGCGCTGGAACCACCGCACCGTGGCGGCGGTCCCCAGACGCCGTATTAGGAGGCGACGGTCGCCGAACGGACACCATCGGCCAGCTCGGTGGTGAGCGCGCGGACCGCGTCGAGACTCTCCCCCGCTGCGGTCACCAGCGCCGAACCCACGATGACTCCGTCTGCGTAGGAAGCGATTTCGGCCGCCTGCGCACCCGAGCGGACGCCGAGGCCGACGCCGATCGGGATGTCGGAATGCGTCCGGATCCGTGCGCACAGCGCGGGCGCGGCCGAGGACACCACGTCGCGGGCGCCGGTGACGCCCATGGTCGAGGCCGCGTACACGAAGCCGCGCGATGCCTCCAGGGTCTTCACCAGACGCTCCTCGGTGGAGGACGGCGCGACCAGGAAGATGCGGTCCAGGTTGTGCGTGGACGAGGCGACGAACCAGTCGTCGGCCTCTTCCGGAATGAGGTTCGGGGTGATGATGCCCGCCCCGCCCGCACCGGCGAGGTCGCGCGCGAAACGGTCGACGCCGTACGCCAGCACCGGATTCCAGTAGCTCATCACCACGGCCTGGCCACCCGCCGAGGTGATCGCCTCGACGACGGAGAACACGTCGCGCACCCGCACGCCGCCGCGCAACGCCTGATCGGCGGCGGCCTGGATGGTCGGGCCGTCCATCACCGGATCGGAATAGGCGACGCCGACTTCAACTATGTCGCAACCGGATTCGACCATGGCGCGGACGACCTCGATGGACCCGGCCATGTCGGGGTAGCCCGCGGGCAGGTAGCCGATGAGCGCGGCACGCCCTTCACCGCGAGCCGCGGCAAAAGTATTTGCGAGACGAGACTGCTGACTCACGACTGCACCTCGCTGACGCTCGGCTCCGTCGACGTCATAGACGCTGTGCCCATGGTTCGCTCGCTGCGCTCCCTCACGATTGCACCGCCCCTTCATCGATCAGCCCGAACCACCGCGCCGCCGTATCCATGTCCTTGTCGCCGCGACCGGACAGGTTCACCAGAATGATCGAGCCCGGTCCGAGCTCCTTGCCCAATTGCAGCGCCCCGGCTACCGCGTGTGCGGATTCGATCGCCGGGATGATGCCCTCGGTGCGGGACAGCAGCAGCAGCGCGTCCATCGCCTCGGTGTCGGTGATCGGGCGGTATTCGGCGCGGCCGATGTCCTTGAGGAAGGCGTGTTCGGGGCCGACGCCCGGGTAGTCCAGACCGGCCGAGATGGAGTGCGACTCGATGGTCTGGCCGTCCTCGTCCTGCAGCAGGTAGGAGTAGGCACCCTGGAACGCGCCGGGCGTGCCGCCGGTGAAAGTGGCCGCGTGCCTGCCGGTTTCGACGCCGTCACCGGCCGCCTCGTAGCCGATCAGCCGGACGTCGGCGTCGTCGAGGAACGGATGGAAGATGCCGATGGCGTTGGAGCCGCCGCCGACGCAGGCGACGACCGCGTCCGGCAGCCTGCCGGTGGATTCCTGCACCTGCGCCCTGGCCTCCAGGCCGACGACGCGCTGGAAGTCGCGCACCAGCATGGGGAACGGGTGCGGGCCCGCTGCGGTGCCGAAGCAGTAGTAGGTGTCGTCGGCGTTGCTGACCCAGTCGCGCAGCGCCTCGTTGATCGCGTCCTTGAGCGTCTGCGAGCCGGTGGTCACCGAGACCACCTCGGCGCCGAGCAGCCGCATCCTGGCCACGTTCAAGGCCTGCCGTGCGGTGTCGACGGCACCCATGTAGATGACGCAGTCGAGGCCGAGCAGCGCGCATGCGGTGGCGGTTGCGACGCCGTGCTGGCCCGCGCCGGTTTCGGCGATGACGCGGGTCTTGCTCATGCGCTTGGCGAGCAGCGCCTGGCCGAGCACGTTATTGATCTTGTGAGAACCGGTGTGGTTCAGGTCTTCCCGCTTGAGCAGGATGCGCGCGCCGCCCGCGTGCTCGGCGAGCCTGGTGCATTCGAACACCGGCGACGGGCGGCCGGTGTAATCGCGCTGCAGCCGGTCCAGCTCGTTCAGGAAGTCCGGGTCAAGGCGCGACTTCTCGTAGGTCGCGGTGACCTCTTCGATCACCGCCATCAGCGCCTCCGGCACATGCCTGCCGCCGTAGACGCCGAAGTGGCCGCCGGTATCTGGCTCGTGGGCGCTGCGGTGCGCGACGCCTTCGCTGGCCTTGGGTAGCTCGGTCACTCCGGTCACCGGCCCCGCCGTGCCGGCTTCGGGCAGGACGGGTGGGTGCCCGCGGTCACCAGCTCGGACACG
This sequence comes from Nocardia sp. NPDC051321, assembly GCF_044455225.1. Lineage (NCBI taxonomy): Bacteria > Bacillati > Actinomycetota > Actinomycetes > Mycobacteriales > Nocardiaceae > Nocardia > Nocardia sp. NPDC051321. The sequence continues at coordinate 96,408 of NZ_JBITEM010000022.1, forward strand.
GCCGCGCGGGGATCACCGCTGGTCACCAAACCTTCACCGACGAGCACGGCGTCCGCGCCCGCGCCCGCGTAGGCCAGCAGGTCGGCGGTGCCGCGGATGCCGGATTCGGCGATCCGGATGACCTCGGTGGGCAGACCGGGCGCGATCCGGGCGAACACGTCCCGGTCGACCTCGAGGGTCTTGAGGTTGCGAGCGTTCACGCCGATCACCGAGGCGCCTGCCTCGAGCGCGCGGTCGGCCTCCTCCTCGGTGTGCACCTCGACCAGCGCGGTCATGCCGAGCGATTCGGTGCGGTCGATGAGCGAGGACAGCACGTCCTGTTCCAGCGCCGCGACGATCAGCAGGATCACGTCGGCGCCGTGCGCGCGGGCCTCGTGAATCTGGTACGGCCCGACGACGAAGTCCTTGCGCAGGATCGGGATGCTCACCGTGGCGCGGACCGCGTCCAGGTCTTCCAGCGACCCGTGGAAGCGGCGGCCTTCGGTCAGCACGCTGATGATGCGCGCGCCGCCGTCCTCGTACGCCTTGGCCAGGCTGGCCGGGTCGGGGATGTCGGCGAGTCCGCCCTTGGAGGGGCTGGCCCGCTTCACCTCGGCGACCACGCCGATGCCGTCTTCGAGGAGGGCCGCGCGTGCGTCGAGCGGGCTGTTGGCCGCCGCTGCGGCCGCCTTGATCGCCTGGAAATCGAGGAGGGCTTCCCGCGCGGCCACATCCGCGCGGACCCCGTCGAGAATCGAGTCGAGTACCGTCATCTGGCTCGAATCCTTTCTGGGGAGACGGACTTGCTGCCTGAGAATCTCCCCAGGCGCTGTCTCACCGATGCTGACAAAGAATAAATGGGCGTACCGGCCGCGTTTGCGCCGGGGCATGTTGTGGACCAGGCAACCAGTCCATGCGCAAGGTGTGCACCGCCACAGTCACGTGCGCGAATCACTCAGCGGACACGTCCGCCTGGCCCGCCGGCGTCCGGATCGTTGGGTCGCCCACCGGAGTTCACGGCGTCCTCGGTGGGGTCGGTGCCCGCGTCCAGGGCGTCCCACAGCACGCGTTCGGACAGCTGGGGTGAGCCAGGCTCGCCGGGCTCGTCGCGCTGCTTGGTCACCTGCTCGGTGGCGGCGGCGCGGCGGAACACCGGGTTGTCGTATTTGCCGGACAGTCGCGCGGTGTCCTGCGGCATCCGGGCGAGCAGTCCACCCGCCGCGAACGCCGCCAGCGCGCCGAGCAGGGCGAGTACGGCCGGGAAGACCGAGGTCGTCGCCTCCCCCACCTGCGCTCTGGCGGGTAGCTCGGCCAGCTTGGCGGCGCGCTCGGCGATCTTGCCCGAGCTGGTGAGCAGGGCGAAGGACGGTACCGCGGCGACGGCGGCGATCAGGGCGATGACCACGCCGAGGATGCGGCGCAGCCAGCCCCTGGTGGCCAGCACGGCCGCGATGGACGCGAGCAGCACCAGGGCCAGCGGCGTGAGCGCGCCGAACCAGACGCCGCCGTTGAGGCGGTCGGTGCGCGGTTCGGTGAGGCCGTCGGTGGAGGCGACCGTCACCCAGGTCATCCGCGAGGAGCCCCACAGCGCGGCGGCCGCGACGGCGAGCAGCACGAGGGCGCCGACCGGGGACTTGCGCCGCGCGGGGCCCGGTTCGATCGTCTCGGTGCCCGCGGTGTCCGGTGTGACGAGGTCGGGGTCTGGGGTAGCGGCTTCGCCGCCGGGCTCGGCTGCCGTCATGCGTCGCCGCCGTTCGGCGCCCCGTACGCGCGCACCGTCTTCGCCGCCGCGATCGCCTTGAGCACCGCCATCGCCTTGTTGCGGGCTTCGACGTCCTCGTACTCGGCGACCGAATCGGCGACGATGCCCGCGCCCGCCTGCACATAGGCGGTGCCGTTCTTCAGCAACGCGGTGCGGATGGCGATCGCGGTGTCCGCGTCGCCCGCGAAGTCGAGATAGCCGACGACGCCGCCGTAGACGCCGCGCCGGGTCGGCTCGAGTTCTTCGATGAGTTCCATCGCGCGCACCTTCGGCGCACCGGAGAGCGTGCCCGCGGGGAAACAGGCGCGCACCGCGTCGAACGCGATCTTGCCCTCGGCGAGCCGGCCCGACACCGTCGAGACCAGGTGCATCACATGGCTATACCGCTCGATGTGCCGGTATTCGGTGACCCGCACGGTGCCCGGCTGGCAGACCCGGCCGAGGTCGTTGCGGCCGAGGTCGACGAGCATCAGGTGCTCGGCGTTTTCCTTCTCGTCGGCGAGCAGGCCCTTTTCCAGCAGCAGGTCGTCCTCTTCGGTGTCGCCGCGCCAGCGGGTGCCCGCGATCGGATGTGTTGTCGCGACACCGTCTTTCACGGTGACCAGCGCCTCCGGGCTGGAGCCGACGATGGAGAACGCGGTGCCGCCGTCGCCGTCCGGGATGTGCAGCAGGTACATGTACGGGCTCGGATTCGACGCGCGCAACATCCGGTACAGATCCAGCGGCGCACCGTCGTAGTCCATCTCGAAGCGCTGCGAGAGCACCACCTGAAAAGCCTCGCCCGCCTCGATCTCCTTGACCAGGCGGCGCACGCCGACGCCGAATTCCTCGGTGGTGCGGCGGCGGCGGAATTCCGGCTCGGGACGATCGAAGACCGACACGGTGGACGGCGCGGGCGCGGCGAGCGCCTCGGTCATCCGATCCAGCCGGGCGACCGCGTCGTCATAGGCCTCGTCGACCCGGTCGGAGGTGCCGTTCCAGTTGACGGCGTTGGCGATCAACGTGATCGCGCCCTCGTGATGGTCGAACGCGGCGAGGTCGGTGGCCAGCAGCAGCACCATTTCGGGCAGTTGCAGATCGTCGGCCGCCAGGTTGGGCAGGCGCTCGATCCGGCGCACCGCGTCGTAGCCGAGGTAGCCGACCATGCCGCTGGTGAGCGGTGGCAGGCCGGGCAGCCGCTCGGTCTGCAGCAGTTCGAGTGTTTCGCGCAGCGCGAGCAGCGGATCGCCGCCGGAGGGCGCGTCGACCGGGATATTGCCGAGCCACGCCGCCTCGCCGTCGACCACGGTCAACGCGGACGGGCTGCCCGCGCCGATGAACGACCAGCGCGACCACGATCGTCCGTTCTCCGCCGACTCGAACAGGAACGTGCCCGCTCGATCGTCGGCCAGCTTGCGGTAGGCGGAGAGCGGAGTTTCGGAGTCCGCCAATACCTTTCGGGTCACCGGGACAACTCGATGTTCCGCGGCCAGCTGGTGGAACTGTGCACGGGTCGTGGTGGTTGGGGTCGACGCGCCTTGCATGACCACATCCTCCCAGGTCCGTCCGACACCTTTCCCGGCGCACCCCGAAGGAATCCGACGCGTCGATGACGCGCGCCCCCTAATTCACACCAGTCACAAACACGACCGCCCGGTTCTCATGCCCTCGCCAGCGATGTGACGGGCGTCTCTACACTCGCTCCGTTCCATCTCGCACGCGGTATCCATGATCGAGAGGAGACAACTGATGTACCCCTCGCAACCGGAGGGCAGGCACGCCGCCCCGGGCGGTGCGCCGAGCCAGGCCCCACGGATGGTCGGTCTGCAGTCGAAACCAGGCCAACAGGGTGCCCCGAACGCACTAGCCACCTTCGTCACCTACGCGAAGGCACTCGAGTCCCTGGACAAGAACCACTTCCCGGACGAATACGCCACGCACGCCGACCGGATCAAGGAACTCAAGCCGTTCCTGCGCGCGCACGGCATTCTCGACGTCATGCAGATCAAGAACCCCGAAGTCGCGGCACTGATCGGCATATAGGACGTAGCGCGTCGTCCACCGGCAGGCCGCGCGTTCCTCGGCAGGCAGGCGGCGGTTCGCCATTGAGCCCGAACGGACCGGTACCGGGTGCGACATGTGCCCGGTACTGTCCCTTTCTATGCAGACAGGACAGCTCGCTCCCCAGTTCGAGCTCCCCGATCAAACCGGCACTCCCCGTTCGCTCGACGCGTTGCTCGCGGACGGCCCGCTGGTCCTCTTCTTCTATCCCGCCGCGAACACCCCGGTGTGTACGGCGGAGGCCTGCCACTTCCGTGATGTGGCAGGCGACTTCGCCGCGCTCGGCGCCTCGTGCGCTGGCATCAGCGCCGACGGCGTCGACACCCAGGCCGGTTTCGCCGACAAGCAGGGCCTCGGTTATCCACTACTGTCCGATGCCGACGGCACGGTCGCCGCGCAGTTCGGCGTCAAGCGCGGGCTGCTCGGCAAGCTGGCGCCGGTCAAGCGGCAGACCTTCGTGATCGATCAGGACCGCACCGTCCGCAAGATCATCAGCGGCGAGTTTCGCGCCAATGTGCACGCCGACGAGGCGCTGAAGTTCCTGCGCGAGCGCGCGAAGTAGTTCCGGGCGCGCCGATCCGGCTGCCGGGACGGCCGTACCGGAAACGCCGGGGCGATCACCACGTTTCCGCCGCTCACCCGGCTTACGCTTGGCTCATGACTGCGACCGACGGACAGCTGCAGCAGAAATCGACCGGGCCCGCCTGGAAGACCTGGATCATCGGCGGGCTGGCGGTGGTCGCCCTGCTGTTCATCGCCTACTTCATCCTGTCCGCGTTCATCCCACGCTGGTGGGCGCAGCGGATCGCGGAGATGGTCAACGGCAGCTTCGCCAAGGGCATCGGCTGGGGTCTGACCTTCGGCGGCGTGTGCACGGTGATCCCGCTGTTCCTGCTGCTGTTCGCGCTGCGGGTGTGGCGGCGCCGGGGCGGCCGGTTCATGGCGGGCGCGGCCGTCGTCATCGCCGTGCTCGTCGCGATTCCCAATCTGATGACGCTGACCATCGTGCTCGGCGGCAGCAACGCCGCCCATGCCGGACAGCGCATCCTCGATGTCGACGCGCCCGCCTTCCGCGGCGCCACCATGGTCGGCGCGATCGTCGCCGCCGCGATCTGGCTCGCGGCACTGGTTCTGGTCGCCATGCGGTGGTGGCGGCGCAGGCATCCGAAGCGGCAAACCACCCAGCCGGCCACCGCCGATCCGGCCATGACCCGCCCGGACGGTTTGTGAGTGAACTCACGCTACTGAACAACTGCATGACGGGCGAGCGAAGTCGTGGCAAACTCAGTGCCACGGGTGACTGTGAACATGCTTTTCAATAATCGGTAGGCAACCTAACAAAACCACGTCACTTGGCTTGAAAGAAGGCACATAGTGACGAAGTGGCTCGACCCCGTAGAACAACGAGCTTGGCGCGCGATTGTCGCGTTGATGACCCGCCTACCAGGCGCTTTGGATACGCAGCTGCAGCGCGAATCCGGGGTCACCCATTTTGAGTACTGGGTTTTAACCTTGCTTTCCGAGGAACCGGGCCATCGGCTGCAGATGAGTGACCTCGCCCACAAGGCAAATGCATCGCTATCACGGCTTTCGCATGTGGTGTCGAAGCTGGAGCGGATGGGCTGGGCGGAGCGCTCGGCTACCGCCGGGCGCCGCGGCGTGCAGGCGGTACTGACAGACGACGGCTACCACAAAGTGATCGAGGCGGCGCCCGGTTACCTGGATGCCGTGCGCCGCTTGGTATTCGATGGTCTGGAGCCGGAGCAGACGGCTCAGCTGGCGGAGTTGAGCGAGCTCCTCGCCGACCATCTCACCGACGCGCTGAGCCGAACCAGTGCCACGGATCAGGAAAATCGGCCCTCGGACGCCTAGTTCAGGCCGGTTCGGCCAGCAGGACATCCGAGTCGAAACAGGTGTGCGTCCCCGTGTGGCACGCCGCGCCCTCCTGGTCGACCACCAGCAGGATGGTGTCGCCGTCGCAATCGAGCCGGACCTCGTGCACATACTGGGTGTGGCCGGAGGTCTCCCCCTTCACCCAGTACTGCTGGCGCGAGCGGGAAAAGTAGGTCGCCTTGCGCGTTTCCAACGTGCGGGCCAGCGCCTCGTCGTCCATCCACGCGACCATCAGCACGTCACCGGTGCCGCGTTCCTGCGCGACGGCGGCAACCAGACCGGCGTCGTTGCGCTTGAGCCTGGTGGCGATGGCGGGATCGAGAGTCATAGCACCGTTATAACAGTCGGACATGGGTGCAGGGCCGAACGGGTCGTTCCCCTACTGCTGAGCGGAACGGTTCAGTTCGCCGAGTAATTGCCAGGTGCGCTGTTCGTCGGCGGGGGTTGTCAGGTCCGTTTGGGCGAAGACCACGTCGGTGGCGCCTGCCTCGAAGTACTCGGCGACCCGGTCGGCGATCGTTTGCTCGTCGCCGATGACGACCAGCTCGGCGGCGCGAGAAGCACCGGACAGTTCGATGATTCGCTGATACGAGGGGATGTCGTTGTAGAACGCGGTCGACTCCTCGGCCGCTGCGCGAGCGCCCTCGATATCGGCGGTGACGACCCCTGGAACCATGGCGACAATGCGCGGCGCGGAACGTCCAGCTCGCTCAGCCGCTTTGGTGATCGGTGCGACGATCTGCTCGGCCAGTGCCTTCGGGCCGACCAGGAAAGGCAGTGTGCCGTCGGCCAATTCGCCGGTGACGCGCAACGCCTGCGGCCCCATCGCGGCGACCAGCACCGGCACGGTCGGCTTCGCACCCGCCACCGCGGCGGGCAGCGGCGCGACCGCGGTGAGCGTCTCGCCGTGGAAATCGACTGTGCCGGTGTCGAGTACGCTGCGCAGCGCGGTCAGGAACTCGCGCAGCCGAGCGATCGGCCGGTCGAAGGTAACGCCGAAAACCGGCTCGGTGAACGCCGCCGTACCGAGGGCAAGTCCGAGAGCGAACCTGCCGTGCGTCGCCGCCTGCGCGGTCTGCGCCTGGCTGGCGATCAGCAGCGGATGTCGCGCCGAAATCGGTACCGCCGAGGTCCCCACCTCCAGCTCGGGCACCTCCCGGCCGACCACCGCGGACAACACGATGCTGTCATGGCTGAACGTATGGCCGAACCACAGCGAGCTCAACCCCGCCGCGGCGGCTTGCCGGCCGGCGGCAACAGCCGCATCGACCGCGTGATCGGTCGCGTCGAGCGTGAACGGAGACAGCGCGATACCAAGGCTCATACCCGGAGCAACACCGGCTCGCGCGCAACAGATTCCGCCACGGCGGATTCCCGCCGACCACTTCAGCCCCGACGTGCCGCGCACATCGTCGGCGAATCGGGGCGCGGAGTTAGCGGACGACGATGTGTTCGGCGCGCATGGCGTCTTTTACCTGGCCGATGGTGAGGTCGCCGAAGTGGAAGACGCTGGCGGCCAGGACCGCGTCGGCGCCTGCTTGGACGGCGGGGGCGAAGTGTTCGACGCTGCCCGCGCCGCCGCTGGCGATGACGGGGACGGAGACCGCGGCGCGGACGGCGCGGATCATCCCGAGGTCGAAGCCCGCCTTCGTGCCGTCGGCGTCCATCGAGTTGAGCAAGATCTCGCCGACACCCAATTCGGCTCCGCGCGTTGCCCATTCGACGGCGTCGAGACCGGTGCCGCGTTTACCGCCGTGCGTGGTGACCTCCCATCCGGAAGGCGTCGCGGGCTGTCCTTCCGGCACCGTGCGCGCGTCCACCGACAGCACGATGCACTGCGAGCCGAAGCGTTCCGACATCTCGCGCAGCACGTCGGGTCGCGCGATGGCGGCGGTGTTGACCGAGACCTTGTCGGCACCGGCCCGCAGCAACCGGTCGACGTCCTCGACGGTGCGCACGCCGCCGCCGACGGTCAGCGGGATGAAGATCTGCTCGGCGGTCCGGGTGACCACGTCGATCATGGTGCCGCGATCGCCGGTGGAGGCCGTGACGTCCAGGAAGGTCAGCTCGTCGGCGCCCTGCGCGTCGTAGGTCGCGGCCAGCTCGACGGGATCGCCCGCGTCCCGCAGGTTTTCGAAGTTCACGCCCTTGACCACCCGGCCCGCGTCGACATCCAGACACGGAATCACGCGTACCGCCAACGTCATTGACTCGCCCCTTCCTCCGCGGTAGCCGGTTCGGCCACCGTGCAGATCATTTCGAGCAGCTCCTCGTGCACGCCTGGCGCGGCGGCGAGCACCGAGCCCGAGGTGATGGTCCACGGCGCGCCGGCCAGGTCGGTGACCACGCCACCCGCGGCGCGGATCAGCGCGACCCCCGCGGCGTTGTCCCAGGGATGGTGGCCGAACACGATGGCACCGCCGAGCACACCGGACGCGGTGAACGCCAGGTCGATGCCGGTAGAGCCGTGCATCCGCACGCGGGAGGAGAGCCTGCTGAGCGGGCCGAGCAGATCGAATCGGAACTGTCCGGGAATTCGCCCCTGCGCGTCGACATTGAACGCGCCGAACCCGATCATCGCCTCGGCCAGCTTCCCGTGCGGCAGCGGCGGCAGCGGTTGGCCGTTCAGCAGGACGGGTCCGCCCTCGATCGCGGCGTAGCGCTGACCGAGCAGCGGCAGCCAGGTCAGGCCGAGCACCGGCTCGCCATCGTGCACCAGCGCCAGCAACATGCCCGAAAGCGGGTGCCCGGCAGAGTAATTGAAGGTTCCGTCGATCGGATCGAGCACCCACGCGGTGCCCGAGACGAGCTGCGGTCCGCCGAATTCCTCACCGTGCACCTTGATTCCGGTGCGCCGCTCCAACTCGGCGGAGATGGTGCGTTCCAGCTCCAGGTCGAGTTCGGTGGCGAAGTCGTTGCGGCCCTTGGTGACCGCGCTCGGCGCGCCGACCCCCTCGATGAAGCGGGAGGTGACCGAGTCCAGGATCTCGCGGGCGACAGCTAGCAGTGCCGTTAGGTCCGGGCTCATCTCACCGCGGCCAGCGCCTCGGGCAGCGTGAACCGGCCCGCGTAGAGCGCCTTACCGACGATCGAACCCTCGACTCCTTCTGGCACCAGTTCGGCGATCGCGACCAGGTCCTCGATGGTTGAGACGCCGCCGGAGGCGATGACCGGCGCGTCGGTGGCGTTGCACACCTCGCGGAGCAGGTCCAGGTTCGGGCCGGTCAGCGTGCCGTCCTTGGTGACGTCGGTGACCACGTAGCGGGAGCAGCCGTCGCGCTCCAGGCGCTCGAGCACCTCCCACAGATCGCCGCCGTCGCTGACCCAGCCGCGCCCGCGCAGCCGGTAGTCGCCGTCGATGATGCGCACGTCGAGGCCGACCGCTACGCGCTCGCCGTACCTGGCGATGGCCTTGGCGCACCACACCGGATCCTCCAGCGCGGCGGTGCCGAGGTTTACCCGGGCGCATCCGGTGGCCAGCGCGGCCTCCAGGGTCTCGTCGTCACGGATGCCGCCGGACAGCTCCACCTTGACGTCGAGTTCGCCGACAACTCCGGCCAGCAGTTCACGATTCGAGCCGCGCCCGAACGCCGCGTCGAGATCGACCAGATGCACCCACTCCGCGCCCGCACGCTGCCATTCCAGGGCTGCGTCGCGCGGCGAGCCGTAGTTGGTTTCGCTACCGGCCTCCCCTTGCACGAGGCGCACAGCCTCGCCATTGGCCACATCGACGGCGGGTAGCAGCACAAGACTCACGACTGCGCCTCGCTCGCCTCTGACGCTGTGTTGCTGGTTCGATCGCTGCGCTCACTCACGCGACCACCTTAGTGGCTTGCTCCACTCGGCCGGTCTCCGGCCTGCGCATATAGGAGCTGGATCACCGATCGAGGATGCGAGTCAATAGTCGGACGAGCTCAGCACGCTCTGCGGCGTTGAGACCGGCCAGCAGTTCGTCCTGCGCACCGGCCAGTCGCTCGTCGAGCTCGGCGAGATGCGCGGTGCCCGCGTCGGTGATGGTGACGATCTTGCGCCGGCGATCGCCCTCGTCCGGACTGCGCTCGACGAAACCACGGTCGGCCAGCTCGTTGACGGTGGCGACGATGTCGCTGCGGTCGATCCGGGTGCGTCTGCCCAGGTCGGCCTGGCTGATCGAGCCGAACTCGCCGAGCGCGGCGAGCAGCGCGTAGTGATAACGCCGGGAGCCGGTGGCGTTCAGCGCGCGCTCGGTGGCCCGGTTGGCGACGAGGGCAACCTGATTGACCAGCCGGGTGGGCAGCGCCCGCAGCCTGGCGGGAGCGCTCTCGTGCGAGTTCGCCATGGCAGCAATCTAACCCTTGTTGGTGCCACCCACAATATGTTGACGTGGCCACAGCAACGTTGGGGCACCATCACCGAACCGCAATACAGTGCTTGCCGCGATCGTCGAACAGGATGGTCGCCCGCGGCCATCCCGGTCAGGGTCTACCCGGATGCAACCAAGTCGGCGGGCAGCACCCGCGACCGGCGAATCGCCGGTAGTGTCTCGCCACGGCGATCACTCCGATCGCCGACTCCGCACTCTCCCTAGGGATCTCGTATGTCGCGTTCGACCCTGCCTGCCGTGCTCCTGATTTCGGCGGCCACCTGCACCGCGGTGCTCGCCACCGCGCAGACCGCCGCGGCCGCGCCGCCCGAGGAGGCGCGGCTGGCCGGGTGCGATTTCGGCACTGTCGCCGGGACTTACGACTACGCGCGTTTCGATGACCACGTCGGCAAGATGCTCGACATCACCACCGGCATGTTCCGGGCGGAGTTCGTGGAGGCGCGGCCGACCATTCAGGCGAACGCCGCCGCCAGTCACACCCGCGCGACGGTCGATTCGGTGGATTGCCGGATCGTTTCCGGTGACGAGGCGCGCGCGGACGTGACCGTCGACGTGGTGCGGACGACGACAAGCGACGAGACCGACGGCATGCCGAAGACCAACAAGATGTCGCTGCTGATCACCGTCGAGAACGTGAACGGACGCTGGCTGGTCAACCGGGCCGAAACCAAGTAGGCCGCTTCGGGTTACAGCGCCTGCACCCAGTTGAGCAGCAGCTGGGCCCCGGCGTCGCCGGACTTCTCCGGGTGGAACTGGGTCGCCGACAGCGGCCCGTTCTCCACCGCGGCGAGGAACGGCACGCCGTGCTCTGCCCAGGTCAGCTTCGGCGCGGCGAAATGCTCGCCGGGCGGCAGATCCCAGGTCTGCGCGGCATAGGAGTGCACGAAATAGAAACGCGTGTCCTTGTCCATGCCCGCGAACAGCACGCTGTCGCGCGGCGCGGACACGGTGTTCCACCCCATGTGCGGGAGCACCGGCGCGGACAGGCGTTCCACCACGCCGGGCCATTCCGCGCAGCCGTCGGTCTGCACGCCGAATTCCACACCGCGCTCGAACAGGATCTGCATGCCGACGCAGATGCCGAGCACCGGACGATCACCGGCCAGCCGCTGGCCGATCATCCGCTCGCCCCGCACCTTTCGCAGTCCGGCCATGCAGGCGGCGTAGGCGCCGACGCCGGGCACCACCAGGCCGTCGGCGGCCAGCACGATCTCCGGATCGGCGGTCACCTCGACCTTCGCGCCCGCCCGCACCAGCGCACGCTCGGCCGAGTGCAGATTGCCCGAGCCATAATCGAGCAGGGCAACAGACTTCAAGGTCATAATGTCCCCTTCGTCGAGGGCACACCCTGCACCCGCGGGTCGAGTTCGACCGCGGCACGCAAAGCCCGTGCCACCGCCTTGAATTCGGCCTCGGTGACGTGGTGCTGGTCGCGGCCGTACAGCACGCGCACGTGCAGCGCGATGCGGGCGTTCAACGCGATCGACTCGAAGACGTGGCGGTTGAGCACCGTGGAATACGGTGCGCCAGGGCCGGACCCGGGAATAACGGCGTGCAGCAGGTGCTCCGGCTCGCCGACGTGCACGCAATAGGGCCGTCCGGAGACGTCGACCGCGGCGTGCGCCAGGGTCTCGTCCATCGGAATGTAGGCGTCACCGAACCGGCGGATGCCCACCTTGTCGCCCAACGCCTTTCCCAGCGCCTGGCCGAACACGATCGCGGTGTCCTCCACCGTGTGGTGCGCCTCGATCTCGGTATCGCCCTCGGCTCGCACGGTCAGGTCGAAGCTGGCGTGCGCGCCGAGTGCGGTCAGCATGTGATCGTAAAACGGGACGCCCGTGGCGATCTCGGTCTTGCCGGTGCCGTCCAGGTCCAGCTCCACCACGATGCTGGACTCCTTGGTGACGCGCTCCACCCGCGCGGTTCGGTTCATGATTGCTTCCTCCACAGGCGAATTCATCGGGGCGTCAGGTCGGTGCGGACCAGGACTCGGCTGACCTTCAGGAATTCGTCGTTCTCCGCGGCGAGGCCGATGGTGGTGCGCAGGTAGCCGGGAATGCCGACGTCGCGGATCAGCACACCGTGGTCCAGGTAGCGCTGCCAGCTGGCGGCCGCGTCGGTGAACCGGCCGAACAGCAGGAAGTTCGCGTCGCTTGGGATCACGTCGAAGCCGAGCTCGGCCAACGCCGCCGCGACCCGGTCGCGTTGCGCCGCGAGTTCCGCGACGCTGCCGAGGGTTTCGTCGGCGTGCCGCAGCGCCGCCCGCGCGGCCGCCTGGGTGACCACCGAAAGGTGGTACGGCAGCCGCACCAGCAGCATCGCGTCGATCACCGCGGGCGCGGCCACCAGGTAGCCGAGGCGGCCACCCGCGAAGGCGAACGCCTTGCTCATGGTCCTGGTCACCACCAGCTTCGCCGGGAAGCGGTCGATCAGCGCGAGCGCACTCGGCTGCGCGGAGAACTCCCCGTAGGCCTCATCGACCACCACGATGCCCGGCGCGGCCTCGAGGATCCGCGCCAGGTCGTCCTGCGGAATGCTGTGCCCGGTCGGATTATTGGGGCTGGTCACGAACACCACGTTCGGCGAACGCTCCGCGATGGCGGCCACCGCGTAATCGACATCGAGGGAGAAGTCCGCGTTGCGTTTGGCTTCGATCCACTCGGTGTCGATGCCTTCGGAGATGATCGGGTGCATCGAGTACGACGGCACGAAACCAAGTGCGCTGCGGCCAGGTCCGCCGAACGCCTGCAGCAGCTGCTGCAGGATCTCGTTGGAACCGTTTGCCGCCCAGACGTTGTCGGCGTCCACCGCGACACCCGTTTGCCTGGTGAGGTATTCGGCCAGGCCGGTGCGCAACGCCACCGCGTCCCGGTCCGGGTAGCGGTGCAGGTCGGCGGCGGCGAGCCGAATGGATTCGGCGACGTCGTCGATCAGCGCCTTGCTCGGTGGGTGCGGGTTCTCGTTGGTGTTCAGCTGCACGGGCACCGTCAATTGCGGTGCGCCATAAGGCTTCTTGCCGCGCAGATTCTCTCGCAGCGGTAGGTCGTCCAGGCTGATATCCGCGCCGGGTACGGTGGCTTGCCTGGTCATGACAGCGCCTCGAAACGCGCCTGCACAGCCTGACCGTGTGCGGGCAGGTCCTCGGCATTGGCCAGCGCGACCACGTGACCGGCGACATCCTTCAGCGCCGCCTCGGTGTAGTCGACGACGTGGATGCCGCGCAGGAACGTCTGCACGCTCAAACCCGAGGAGTGCCTGGCACATCCGGCCGTCGGCAGCACGTGATTGGAGCCGGCGCAGTAGTCGCCGAGGCTCACCGGTGCGTACGCGCCGACGAAAATCGCTCCGGCACTGCGCACTCGGGCGGCCACCGCGGCCGCGTCGACGGTCTGGATCTCCAGGTGCTCGGCCGCGTAGGCGTTCACCACGCGCAGACCCTGCGCGATGTCGTCGACGAGCACCGTCCCGGACTGCTTGCCGCGCAACGCTTCCGTCACCCGATCGGCGTGCTTGACCACCGGCAGCTGCCGGGTCAGCGCCGTGTCCACCGCGTCGGCCAGCTCGGCACTGTCGGTGACCAGCACGCTGGCCGCCAGCACGTCGTGCTCGGCCTGGCTGATCAGGTCCGCCGCCACGTGCACCGGGTCGGCGGTCGCGTCGGCCAGGATCGCGATCTCGGTCGGCCCCGCCTCGGCGTCGATGCCGACCAGGCCGCGGCACAGCCGCTTGGCGGCGGTCACGTAGATATTGCCGGGACCGGTGATCAAGTCGACCGGCTCCAGCTGCGCGCCGTCGGTATCGACGCCGCCGTAGGACAGCAGCGCGACGCCCTGCGCGCCGCCGACCGCCCACACCTCGTCGACGCCGAGCAACCGCGCGGCAGCCAGGATGGTCGGGTGCGGCAGGCCACCGAACTGGGCCTGTGGCGGCGAGGCCACCACCAGCGAGCCGACGCCCGCGGTCTGCGCGGGCACCACGTTCATGACCACGCTGGACGGATACACGGCATTGCCGCCGGGCACATACAGCCCGACCCGCTCGACGGGCACCCACCGCTCGGTCACCGTGCCGCCGGGCACCACCTCGGTGGTCTTGTCGGTGCGCCGCTGATCGGCGTGCACCTTCCTGGCCCTGGCAATGGATTCCACCAGTGCCGCACGCACGGCAGGGTCCAGCTCGGTCAGCGCTTTTTCCAGCTCAGCGGCGGGCACCCGCACCGTCGCGGGCGTGACCCCGTCGAACCGCTCGCTGTACTCCTGTGCTGCCGCGACGCCACGATCCCGGATCGCCTCGACCACCGGCCGCACCTGATGCAGCACCGAGTCCACGTCGACTCCCCCGCGCGGCAGCGCGGCGCGCAGCTCGGCAACGGAAGGAGTGCGACCGCGCAGATCAACGCGGGCGAGCTCGATGCGGGTAGTCATGTGGTGTCGATCCTTGTCCTCAGCCGAATCCGCAACAGGAAAGTTGCAGCTACCAGCCTATCGGGCCGATGCCACCGGTTATCCTCGCGGGCCGCTTCGGTGCGCCGCACGCCTGTCAGGAAAGGTTGGGGAAGCGGGTGTCGCTGTCGATGAGCAGCTTTCCACCGGAGCTGACCACCCGCAGGGTCATCGGCTTGTCCTGGCCGTCGACGATGAGGCTGTCCAGCTTGATATCGAGTGATCCGTCCGGGTTGTTGTCCCGGTCCTTCCGGAGACCGGCGAAGTTTTCGACGGTGTGCGCATCCCAGTAGGTACGGAACGCCGTCTCGGTGCCGTAGAGCTTCTGCGCCGCAGGCGTCAAAATGGACCACGATCCGGCCGCGTCGTCGTAGAACTTCTTCACCAGCGCGGTCCCCGGTCCCTCGGTGACCTTGCCATCGCTGGTGGTCCTGCCCGGCGTGCCGGACGGCGGCGTCGAGCTCGTGCCACCGCTCGACGCACTCGTCGACGGCGAATCCGCCTGCACCGTCGGCGAATTCGAGTCCTTCTGGCTCATCGCGGCGATGAGAATCGCGGCCACCGCGATGACGGCGCCGACCACCGCGCCGATCATCACGGCCTTGCTCTTGCCGCCGGACTTGCGCGGCACCGGTCGCGGCTGAGCCTGGGTCCGCGGATGGGTCGCGGTGTTCGACTGCGCGGGCCGTCGCGGCGCGTGCTGCGGGCGCGGTGCCTGCTTCTGCGGGCGCGGCTGGCGCTCGGTCGGCTGATGCACCGGCGCGGACACCGCCGACGGACGCAGCGCGCGCGTCGCCGATTCCGGCGCACCGTTGCGGCGGCGCACGAAAGCCTCACTGGCGGGCACGAATCCGGCCGCCACCGGCGCGGGGCCGGAGTCGGCGAACGCGGCGAGATGATCGAGGGCGGCGCGCATGGTCGGCCGGTCCTGCGGTTCCGGGCTGAGCAGGTCGAGCAGGAAATCCGTTGCGGGACCGGCGTTTCGCGGCTCGCTGACCTGGCCGTTGGCGGCGGCGTAGAGCACCGCGAGCGGGTTGGCGTTCGCGCCGTACGGCGGCTCGCCCTCCAGCGCGTGGAAAAGCGTTGCGCCCAAGGCGAATACGTCCGAGGCCGGGGTCGGGTCGGCGCCGCGCGCCATCTCCGGTGCGAGATAGGCGGCGGTGCCGCAGATCAGGCCGGTTTCGGTGAGCGTGACATCGCCCGCGGCACGGGAGATACCGAAGTCGGTGATTTTCACGGTGCCGTGGTCGTCGAGCAGGATGTTGCCCGGCTTCACGTCGCGGTGCACGATGCCCGCGTCGTGCGCAGCGATGAGCGCCGAGGCGACCTGCTCGCCGATCCGCGCGACCTGCGTCAACGGCAGTGGGCCCTGCGCGGACAGCACGCCCGCCAGGCTGTTGGACTTCAGGTACTCCATCACCAAGCAGGGATCGCCCTGATGCTCGGTGATGTCGAACACCACGATGGCGTTCGGATGCTGGAAGCGAGCGGCGTTGCGCGCCTCGCGAATGGCACGCTGGCGCACCACATCACGCTCGGCCTCGGGGAGGCTCGGCTTGATATGGATCTGCTTGACGGCCACCGAGCGTTGCAGACGCTCGTCGATGGCACGCCAAACAACGCCTGTGCCGCCGCTACCAATCCGCTCGACCAGGCGGTAATGCTCCGCGATCAACTGACCGGTATCGATGGCGCCTACTCCGAACCTTCTCGAAATCGTGACATCCCGCATATTGCTTACAGACGCGGTCCGGGGACGAGTGTAGCTGGCCGCGCGACTTCGGTCCGCGCCAGCACGGGCATATTCTCCGCCCAGATCGGCGCGGCGGAGCTAGCGCGCCGCCCGCAGCATCCGCCCGGCCGCGTCGACCGCGGGTCCTGAGCTGTTCGCATCGTTGATGAACACGGCAAATGCCAGGTCATCGGCGATGCCGACGAACCAGCCGTGCGCGTGCGTGTCGTCGATGAATTCGGCGGTGCCGGTCTTGCCGAGCAGACCCGGGATATCCCGCAGCTGGGTGGCGGTTCCGGCGGTGACCGTCTCCCGCATCATGGCCTTGACCTGGTCGGCAACGCTCGCGGGCAGCGGGGCCGGTGTCTTGTCCGGGGTGCCGGGCTGACCCTTGACGATGGTCGGCGCGGGCACCGAACCGTGCGCGATGGACGCGGCGACCAGTGCCATGCCGAACGGTGTCGCGGTCACCTGGCCCTGACCGATCGCGGATTCGACCCGCAGGGCCGGGGTGTCCGCGGGCGGCACCTTGCCGGTGACGGTGGTCAGGCCGGGTGTGACGTAGTCGATGCCGAGACCCAATTGTGCGGCCGCGTTCGTCAGCGCGTCGGGCGGCAATTCGACCCCGAGCGCGCCCATCGTGGTGTTGCAGGAACGGGCGAACGCGGTGTGCAGCGGGACCTGGCCGAGATCGAAATTATTGTCGTTGGGGATCTTGCGGCCCTCGATGTTCGCGACGCCAGGGCAGGGCAGCACCGTGTCGGGGGTGACCGTGCCCGCCTGCAGCGCGGCCGAGACGGTCACCGTCTTGAAGGTCGAACCCGGCGGGTACAGGCCGGTGAGCGCGATCGGGCCCTGCGCGTCGGCGGGGTTGTTCTGCGCGACCGCGACCACATTGCCGGTGGACGGTTGCAGCGCGACGATCGCCGCGGGCTGGGTGATCGGCGCCAGCGCCGCCTCGGCCGCCTGCTGCACGTCGATGTTCAGCGTGGACGCGATGTCGGCGGTCGGCTTCGGCTCCTGGCCTGCGACGCGCTGCGTGCCATCGCCGGTCTGCGCGCGCACCGCCCAGCCCGCGTTGTCGTCGGCGTTCTTCTGCCACAGCTCGGCCAGCCCCGACAGGGTGGGCGAGGCGAGCGACTTGTCGGTGGTGAGCAGCCGGGTCTGCGGTGCCAGCGTGACGCCGGACAAGCCGGTCAGTTGCGCCTGGATCGGCGCGATATCGGCGTCGCGCAGGCTGATCGCGGTGATCGGTTTACCCTGCGCCGCAGCGAGATCGGACTGCAGCGACTGCGCGGTGATGCCGGGCGAGATCGGGCCGAGCAGCGCGGCAAGCGCCGCCGTATCGGCGCCGGGACTCACGTTCACCAGCGTGACCACCTGCTGGGCCATCAACTCGCCGCCGGTGGAGTCGAGGATGCGGGCAGGCTTCGGGTAGACCGGGCTGTAGCTCAGCGGGCCCGCGGCCAGACCCGGCGCGACCGTGTCCGGGTTCCACTTGACCTTCCAGTCGCCGCCGCCGTCGTCCGCGGTGCCGGTGGTGGTGTAGGTCCACTCGGATTTGCCGTCCTTGCCGAGCTTCCAGGTGGCGGCCAGCGTGAAGGTGTTCTTGTCGATCGAGCGGACGTCGAAGCGCACCTCCTTGCCGAGGCCGTCGTAGAGCTTGCCGAGGGCGTCGGAAGCCTTCGTCGGATCGTCGGTGAGCTTGGCCGCGGCCGCGACGTCGTCGCGGTTCAGCGCGTCGGCGAACTGGCCCGCGACGGTGTCGGGCTGGTCCGGGCCGGACGAGCACGCGGCGAGCACGAGGGCGGGTGCGGCGAACAGGACGAGGTAATTCCGGCGGGTACGCACCCCGCCGACTGTATCTGCCGGCTCCGGCTGGGTGGGCGAAGCCGTGCCGCTGTGCCTGGCTCAGGTGGTCCATCAGAAGGCCGTGACCAGCGCGGTCTCGGTGAGCCGGGTGGGCACGAGCCGACCGCTCGCTGCCTGGCTCAGGTGGTCCGCCAAGAGCCCGTGGCCAGCGCGGCGGCATCGGTCTCGGTGAGGTCGATTGCGAACTCCTCGGAGAGGATCTTCGGCAGTTCGGTCGCCTCGATCAAGCGGGTTTCGCTGGTTCCGTCCGGGCGTTCGGCGATCAGGGTGGTGCCGTCGACGGTCAGGTGGATATCGGGGCCGAACCGTTGCGCGTAGGGGCGGGTGGTGAACGGGGAGCGCGGCGAGGTCGAGACGAAGTGATTGCCGACCGCGAAGTCGATGCGGTACTGCGGAGTGGTCGGGAAGGTGTAGCGGCTGATCCAGCCGTCCTTGCCGAACTGATGCAGCACCCACAGTTCGGAGTCCAGCTCATCGCGGGTCAGCTCCAGCCGGAACTGCCAGTCGCCCGCCGTGAATTCGCCCGTTTCCGTGGACAATTCGAACGGCTCGAGCGGGCCCGAACCAAAACCCACGTCGCACAACCACACTCGGTCGTCGTCGCTGGTCGTCACCCGCAGCAGCGCGTGCGTCGCGGGACGCAGCCCCTCGTCCGCCCCCATGGTGACTCGCGCGCTCAGTGCCGTGATACCGAAGCCGAGCCGTTCCAGGGCGGCCGCGAACAAGCCGACCTGCTCATAGCAGTAACCGCCACGCCGTCGCCGAACCAGCTTGTCCTGCAACGACTCCACATCGAGCACAATGGGCCGGCCGAGAATGATCTCCAGATTCTCGAACGGAATAGAAGTGGTGTGCGCGTACACCAGCTTCCGCAACGTCTCCACCGTCGGTGCCAGCTCACCGTCGAACCCGATCCGCGTCAGGTACCCGTCCAGGTCCAGATCCGCGCCGTCCCAGTGATACGCCGGATCCGTCGGCTTACCCATCTCACCCTCACTTCATCGTCGTGTCGTCAACATCAACCGCAGGTAGTAACGAACCTGTTCCCACCGACTTGATCGACACGTATGTGCTCCGCCGTGCAGGCCTTCCCGCATCGATCAGCAACGAGACAATTCTCCGCCACCACGTCACCGCTAACCAACTGTTACCACGCGATGCCATACCCTTCGGACCGATCACGCGGCTCAGCACCGCTCAGCCCGATCAAGGACAGGGCGCCGCACGGACTGACCCGCGACACGGTGCCGCCCCTCTCCTCAGGCGGCGCGGTGCCGCTTCGGACCGATCAGGCGGCGCATTTGGCGTTGGGTGGGGCGGTGGGGGCGGTTGCTATGCCGTGTGCGACGTCTACCAGGTAGTCGCGGTCCGGGCCTTCGGTGGGTTCGGTATCGAGGAGTAGGCGTTCGACTACGCAACCGCCCTCGAAGAAGGCGGGGCCGACACTATGGTCGCCGGGGACCACGGCGCCGTTGAGGTCGTGGCCGGTGACGATGGTGTACATCGAGGTGGGTTTGCCTGCGGCGAGTAGGCCCGCGCGCATTTCCAGCGTTGCCGGATAGGGCACTACGTTGTCGCCGGTGCCGTGGATGAGGAAGGCCCGCCGCACGTCCATTCGGTTAGCGACCAGTGCGGGCGAACGCTCGATGTATGCCTGCGGACAGGCGAGCGGTGTGCAGTCGCCTGCGTCGCGTTCGATCTGCGCGGGCAGTTTAGGGTCGACGGTCGCCGAGGCCAGCCACATTGTGAAATCGTCTGCGGGACCGTAGTTGTCGACCCAGTAGTCGAACAGCCCGCGCGGTCCGTGCGCCGCCGCGAGCCCGCTCATGATGCCGCCTTGACTCCAGCCCCACAGGACCGTACGTCCGATGGAACGGTGCTCGTCCTTGTACCACTGGGTCGCCGCCACGATGTCGCGCCAGCCCGCCCACAGATTCCACTCCCCGGTGCGCCACACACTGCTCGCCGACCGCAGATCCATCGAAAGCACCGGAGCTCCAGTACGCCGAGAGATCGACGTCAAATACCCCGCATAGTCCGCCGCCGACCCATCATGCCCATGCACCGCGACAACCAGATCCGCCGGCGCGAAATCACCCCCGCCACACCGACTCGGCTCATACACCCGCCCCGTCGCGTCCTCCCCGTCAACGGTCAACGTCACCGCCCGCACCCCCACCTCCGCCCCGCACTCCGCCTCAGCCGAAACCGAAGGAGCGACAACACTCACCACCGCAGCCACCAGCGCACCCACCGCCACCAGTACATATCCGCGCCTCATTCCCGAATAATGGCACGCCACCCATCCCGAACCGCCGCACATGCCCGAACCGCAACCCGTCCGATGACGCCGGTTCGCCCGCTACGCCTGCCAACCCGCTCACCAGCATCGCAGCGACCCCACCCGAGTTCTGGCCGCGCCGCATGGCTCAACAACCCGAGCGTGCCCCTTGCCGCGCACGTCGCTCCCGCAGCAACACCCGCCCACCTCATCGAGGTGAGTCGAATGGCCGCTAATTGATCTCCAAAAGCGACCATAAGACTCACCTCGATTGCGCCAACAGCTCGCGTAGTTTTCGCTTCGACTACCGATCGACCGGGACGCTCGCGCTGATCGTGGTGAAACCGCCGCAATGGGCTCCGGTGTGGTCGGCTGGTGGCGCGGTACGCAATGGCAAAGGTTTGATGTGCTGTCGGCGCGGACCGTTGGGGTTCGATCGGTGAGCAGCGGTCGTTACCGCATGGCACCGGCCCGGACGGTGACGATGGTGCCGCCCACGATTGCTGCTGCGGCCACGACGATTCCGAATACCGTTGCGCCACCGGTCAGACCGATTGCGTCGCTGAGGAATCCCGCGCTCAACGGCAGTACGGCTGCAGGAATATAACCGCCGACATTCTGCGCGGCGTTCGCTTCGGCTAGCCGATCGGCGGGGACGCTCGCGCTGATCGCGGTGAGGCCGCCGAATTGGCCGAGGCCCTGGCCGATTCCGGCGAGTACGGCGGATGCCGCGAACAACGCGAGCGAGGAGAGCTGTAGCGACAGCACCAGGGGCAGCATGCTTGCTGCCGTCGCGACCGCGCCGCCGAGCAGGATCGTGCGTACCCGCATGCGACGAACGGCGAACTGAATGCCGTTGGCGCCCAGGAACATCACGAAGGCCAAGCCGCCCGCGAGCACCCGGTTGGTCGCACCGAGCAGGTGCGCGAGCAGCGACGGGCCAAGCGACAGCACGAACGAGGTCGACGTGATCCCCGGTGCGAACACCGCGATACCCAGCAACACGGCTGTCCGCCCGCCCGGCGCCACCGCGGGAATGCGAATCCACGGACCGCGCCCGCCAACACCTTTCGGCAGATCCAGCCGGGCGACCACCACGAAAGCGGAGGCAAGCAGGGCGATTTCGAGAACGAAGATGGTCACCGTCGGGCCGGGCACGGTCTCCGACAGCACGCCGGACAGCAGCGGTCCGAACCCGGCGCCAAGCACCATCGCCGACGAAGCGGCCAGTGCCGCAAGCCGTTTGCGCGACGGCCCACCCATATCGGTCACCGCCGCCATCCCCGCGGACACCGCCGCCCCCACCGCGATTCCGGTGAGCAGCCGCGCAACGGCAAGCACCGCAACCGAACTCGCGGTGGCGAACAGCACACAGGCCACCATCGCCAGCGTTATCGCGGGCAACAGCACCGTCTTGCGGCCGACCCGATCCGACACCACACCCGCGACCAGCAGCGCACCGAGCAGCCCGACGATGTAGCTGGCGAAGATCGCTGTCAACGTGCCGGACGAGAAGCCGAGCTCGCGCTGCCACACCACATACAGCGGGGTCGCCGCGTTCGACAGCACGAATACCGCCATGACCGGCCACGCCGCCAGCCACACGACGCCGTTCTTCCTGCGCTCTTCCGGCACCGATTCTTGGTGCGCCGTCAGCGTCGCCATCCCAACCTCCACTAGTTCGACTTTTCTCGTACCGATACGATCGGAGTCGAACTTAGCATCTAGTACGATAAAACACGTACAAGGCACTCATAGCCCCAGGAGACCCGCGATGCCCTCGGCCACCGATGTCCCCGACACCCGACTCCCCGAGCCGGACCGCGCCGACCTACGCCTCGACCACGTGCTTGCCGCGCTCAGCGATCCACTGCGGCTGACCATGATCCAGAAGTTGCTGACCGAATCCCCCGACACCGACCGCTCCTGCGGCTGGTTCGACATCGACCGGCCGAAATCGACCCTCACCCACCACTTCCGGGTGCTGCGCGAGGCAGGCGTGACCAGGCAGCAGCGCTACGGACTCGAACGCCGCAGCAAGGTCCGCATCGACGACCTCGACGCCCGCTTTCCCGGCCTGCTCGACCTGGTCCGCGCCTGGAAACCCGAGCACTGACGCCGAAACCTCTGTGGCCGAGTCCGAATCGGCGACGCGGACGGCAACTTCGACCAGGCCGAGATCGCCGCCGTCCGCGAGGCCTGCCAGACGTTGCGCCTGAACCCGCTGGACTTCGGGATCTGAACCGAACCGTCGGACGCTAGGATTCGCCTATGCGTTCGATTGATGTGGCCGAGCGACGAGCCCGGCTCGCCGTGCGGCACCGGCTCGCGGCGGCGACCCGCACCGATCAGGTCACCGAGATCGCCAGGTCGCTGGTGGTGTTGCACGCGACCGATCCGGCGACCGTGTTCCTGTCCGTCGGGGCCCGCAGCCACACGGTCACCCCGGTAGACGTGGAGCGGGCGCTCTACGACGAGCGAACGCTACTGCGCATGCTGGCGATGCGGCGCACCATGTTCGTCGCGCCGACCGAACTGGTCCCGGTGCTGCAAGCGTCATGCGCGGATGCCTTGGCGCACAAGCAACGTCGCACCTATGGCAAGTACATCGAGCAGGCCGGGGTCGTCGACGGCGACGTGTGGAGTTGGCTTGCCGAGGTCGAAGCCGAAACCCACGACGCGCTGCTCGCCAAGGGCGCGGCCACCGGCAGCCAGCTGAGCAAGGCCGTGCCCCGGCTGCGCACGCAGGTGAATACCGCTCCGGACAAGGCATATTCGAAGCCGACCAACATCACCACCTGGGTGCTGGTGACCCTCGGCTGCGAAGGCCGCATCGTCCGCGGCCGCCCGAACGGCAGCTGGACCAGCAGCCAATACACCTGGGAACCCATTGAATCCTGGCTGCCCGCAGGCGTTCCGGCGCTGCCCGCCGAACAGGCCCGCGCCGAACTGCTCCGACAGTGGTTGCGCGCCTTCGGGCCCGCACCCATCACCGACCTCAAATGGTGGACCGGCTGGGGTCTCGGCGAAGTGCGTAAGGCACTCACCGATCTCGACGTGGTCGAGGTCGACTTGGCAGGCACCACCGGACTGCTGCTCGCCGACGACGCGGAACCCGTTGCGGCACCGGAACCTTGGACCGCGCTGCTGCCCGCCCTCGATCCCACCCCGATGGGTTGGCAGTCCCGCGACTGGTACCTCGGCCCGCACGCACCGGCCCTGTTCGACACCAACGGCAATGTCGGACCGACCATTTGGTGGAACGGCCGCATCGTCGGCGGCTGGGCGCAGCGCGCCGACGGCGAAATCGCCTATCGCCTACTGGAAGACGTGGGCGCCGACGCGGTGGCGATGATCGAGGCGGAGGTCGCGCGCACTACCGAATGGTTCGGTGACGTACGCGCCATCCCCCGCTTCCGCACCCCATTGCAACGCGAACTGACCGCCTGATCACCCCGCGCAGCTCGCACCCGGCGGTGGCGGCGGCGCGGTGTCGACACCGGCCAGCACGTTGATGACGTAGTCCTTTGCCGTGCCATCCAACGGTTCCACGCCCTCGACCACCCGCTCGACGATGCAGATGCCCTCCTGCCAGGTCGGGCCGACATCGTGCAGGCCGGGTTGAATGCTCCCGTCCGGGCCCCGCTCGGTAACCACCGTGTACATCGAATACGGCTTACCCGCCGCCGCCAACGCGTTCTTCAGATCGACCGAATACTGGTATGGCACATCGAAATCGAAGAGCCCGTGGATCAGGAAGGTGCGCTCGGCATTCAGCTTCGGCGCGATGGCGACCAGTGAGCGGTCGGCGTAGGCCTGCGGACATTCCCGCGGTGTGCAGCCGCCCGCGTCATGCTCGATCTGCGCCCGCTGCGCCGGGAAGAACGCGCTGCTGAGGTTCCAGTAGTCGACGACGTTCGTCGGAGCGAACGCGTCGACCCAATAGTCGAACAGCCCGGCGGGTCCATACGCCAACGCCAAGCCCGCCGTCAGCCCGCCTTGGCTCCACCCCCACAGCACGGTCTTGCCGATCGACGGATGCTCGGTCTTGTACTGCTGCGTGAGCGCCACCGTGTCCTGCCAACCGGCCCACGGATTGAACTCGCCGGGCTTCCACACACTGCCCTCGGCGCGCTGATCCAGCGTCAGCAGTGCGGCTCCGGTGCGGCGAGCCATCCCAGCCATGACGTCGGGATAGGAGGCAGCCGTCTCGCTGTAGCCGTGCACCGCGACGATGAGGCTGCGCGGACTCGCATCGCCTGAACCGCACCGATACGGCTCATAGACCCGCCCCGTCGCCTGTTCACCGTCCACAGTCGCCGCAACCGTCCGCACGGCCACGTCCCCGGCGCACTCCGGCTCGGCGGCCACCGACGGCGCAACCAGCCACGACGCAACCAGCATGGTCACGATCGACAACAACCACGCCAGCGCGCGACGCCCACCAGTCATCGCCGCATAGTACCCAGCAACGGCAAATTCTCGGCTAACAGTCAGAGACCACAACCGTCCAATCGCAGTCGGCCCCATCACGCCCGCGCGAAAATCCACCCGGACGCCAGCACAGCCCGCCCGTCAGCTCCAGCTGGACGAGCGATCATGGGGAACTGATGCTGGCGTCGAGCGAGGCGGATTCACGCGGTCGATGCAACAGTGGGTGGTTTGGTGAGTATGTCATTGAGGATGTGGATGGGTGTGCGGAAGCCGTGACGTTTGCGGGGG
>NZ_JBITEM010000023.1:0-118229 GCF_044455225.1 Nocardia sp. NPDC051321
CCTCGAGCCTCGCCAGAGGCAAACAATCATCAGCTACACCCCACCGCTCTGGGCATCCAGGGCACCAACCCCAGACACCTACAAACTTAGGGAACAGTCATGAAGATCCTGTACACCGCGGAGGCATTGGCGACCGGCGACGGCCGCAACGGGCACGCACGCACCACCGACGGCAAGGTCGACGTCAACCTCGCCACCCCCAAGGAAATGGGCGGCAGCGGCGAGGGCACCAACCCCGAGCAGCTCTTCGCGGCGGGCTACTCCGCCTGCTTCCATTCGGCGCTGCGCCTGGTCGGCAAGCAGGACAAGGCGAATGTCGACGATTCCGCGGTCGGCGCCAAGGTCAGCATCGGCCCGAACGACGCTGGCGGCTTCGAACTCGCGGTCACCCTCGAGGTGTCGCTGCCCCACCTGTCCCGCGAGGACGCGCAAGCCCTCGCCGACAAGGCACACCAGGTGTGCCCGTACTCCAACGCCACCCGCGGCAACATCGACGTCACCGTCGTTGTCGCCGAAGACTGAACGAAGGAGCAGAGCATGCGTGCGGTAGTCATCGAAAATTTCGGCGAACCGAAGGACGTACTGAATACCGCGGAACGTCCGCAGCCCGAACCCGGCGAGGGTGAGGTGCGGATCGAACTGATCCTCGCCCCCATCCACAATCACGACCTCGCCATCGTGCGCGGCGTCTACGGCTACAAGCCGCCGCTGCCCGCGATCCCCGGCACCGAGGGCGTCGGCCGGGTCGACGCGCTCGGCCCCGGCGTTACCGGACTGACTGTCGGCCAACGGGTTACCGTCTCCGGCGCGCAGAACGTATGGGCCGACTATTTCGTCGCCAAGGCCGCCCAGGCGGTGCCGGTGCCGGACGCGGTGTCCGACGAGACCGCCGCCCAGTTGCTCGCGATGCCGCTCAGCGCGCTGATGCTGCTCGAAGACCTCGAGGTGGGCAGCGGCGACTGGATCGCGATCAACGCGGCCAACGGCGCGGTCGGCAGGCTGGTGAATGTGCTTGCGCGGCAACGCGGGGTCAACGTGCTCAATCTGGTGCGCGGCCCCAAATCGGTCGAGGCGCTGCGCGCGGCGGGCTTCGAGCCGGTCTTCGACACCGAGGTCGAGGGCTGGCGCGACGAGGCGGTGGCCGCCACGGCGGGTGCGCCGATCGTGCGCGCCGTCGACCAGGTCGGCGGACGCGCGGCCAGCGACGCGATGGCATTGCTGGCGCCCAAGGGCGAGCTGATCTCGTTCGGCGCGCTGTCCGGCCAGCCGATGTCGCTCAGCCCGAGCGATCTCATCTTCAAACAGACTGTGGTCAAGGGGTTCTGGGGTTCCAAGCGGATCGAGGAGACCTCGGCCGAGGATCGCAGGCGGCTGATCGGCGAACTGGTGTCCGCGGCGGCACAGGGTGTCTTGAAGCTCGACGTCGAAGCCACCTATCCCCTGGACGCCGCGGCCGACGCGGCCGTCGCCACCGAAAGCCCTGGCCGCAGCGCGAAGGTCGTACTGGCGCCGAAGGTCTGAAGCGCTACGGGCGCGGTTCGAGAACGGCCATGGCGGCATTGTGACCTGGAATGCCGCTGACACCGCCGCCTCGCACCGCGCCCGCGCCGCAGAGCAAGACATTGCGGTGCCCGGTCGAGACGCCCCACCGCGCGGCCGGATCGGTCTCGGAGTCGTCCGCTCGATAGGGAAAAGCCAAGTCGCGGTGGAAGATATGGCCGCCCGGTAAGCCCACTTCTTGCTCGAGGTCGAGCGGGGTCTTCGCTTCCAAGCACGCCGCACCGTCCTCGTCCATGGCAAGGCAATCCGCGATCGGCTCGGCCAGCACGGAATCCAGTTGGGCGATGGTCGCTTTCACAAGCTCCGCCTTGGCCGCGGGCGGATTCTTGGCGAAAAGCTTTGCCGGTGTATGCAAACCGAACAGCGTGAGGGTGTGCGCGCCCTGCGCGGCCAGTTCCGGCGACAGGATCGACGGATCGGTCAGCGTGTGGCAGTAGATCTCCGACGGCGGCGCGGACGGAATCCGGCCGATCGCCGCCTCGCCGTAAGCCCGGTCAAGCTGTGCGTACGATTCGCCGATGTGGAAGGTCCCGGCGAACGCTTCGCGTGGATCGACCGAGGTGTCGCGCAGCCGGGGCAGGCGTTTCAACAACATGTTGATCTTCAGTTGCGCGCCTTCGGGTTTCGCCTCCGGCACTTCGCCGAGCAGCCGGGCCAGCTCGTGCGGCGCGGCATTCACCAGCACGTGGCGCGCGCTCACCACGCCGTCCTGGTAACTCACTTCGGCTGCGCGACCGTCGGTTTCGATCGCGGTCACCGCGCAGTCGGTGACGATCTCCGCGCCAGCTGCGCGCGCCGCCGAGGCGAGCGCATCGGTGAGCGCACCCATGCCGCCCACCGGCACATCCCAGTCCCCCGTGCCGCCGCCGACCACGTGATACAAAAAGCACCGATTCTGCCGCAGCGTCGAATCGTGCGCGTGCGTGAAGGTTCCGATCAACGCGTCGGTCAGCACGACGCCGCGCACCCTGTCGTCGGCGAACTCCGACTCGATGATCTCCCCAAGCGGCCGCTCGAACAGCGCCTCCCACGCGACCTCGTCGTCGACGATGCTCCGCAACTCCGCCCGCGACGGCAGCGGCCGCGTCAACGTCGGAAACACACGCTCGGCCAACCGCCCGGTCATCGCGTAGAACCGTTGCCACGCAACGAAATCCCGATCGGATCCGGTCAGCCGAACGAAACTTGCCCGCGTGCGCTCGTCTGATCCGGTATCCACCAGCAGCCCGCCCGCACCCACCGGCGTATACGACGAGATCCGGCGCCGCCGCGTCGCGAACGACAACCCCAGCTCATCGACGATCTGCCTAGGCAGCAAACTCACCAGGTACGAGTACCGCGACAACCGCGCGTCCACCCCGGCGAACACCCGCGCCGAGACCGCCGCCCCACCGGTGCCGGACTGCCGTTCCATCACCACCACCGACCGCCCGGCCCGCGCCAGATACGCGGCGGCCACCAATCCGTTGTGACCACCACCAACAACCACCACGTCATACGACGACCGCGTCGGCTTCATCTGTCCTCGATAGCACGGATGCCCGCCGATCGTCACCCCAACACAGTGAAGACCCCGCCCGGTCGGATGGACCGGGCGGGGTCGGGTGTCCCCCAGCGAACGCGGCTGGGTTCTTCTCCACTACCTACTTGGCCGGGGGTGCCGGGGGCATCGGCGGCTGGGCGATGGTTGCGAAGTACTGGATCGCCGCACCGATGGCGACCGGGGCGGTCACCAGAATCTGGCCCGCGACGGTGCCGAGGGCGCCGACCGCGATGATGCCGCCGAGGCAGCCGACGGCCGCGGCCGGGATGAACGGACCGAACATGCCGATGATGGTGGCGGCCGCAGCGGTGGCACCGAGGATGCCACCCAGCACGCAACCAACAGCCGCGCCACCGAGACCACCGACCAGGGTGCCGATGGTGGCCCCCATCGAGATGGTGCTGGTCATCCGGCTCCAGGCCGCCTGCTCACGGTCGTAATCCGTCTTCCACGGCGCCTTGTCCTCGAACGGCAACGCGACCGGCTTGTAGGTCGCCTTGTCCATCTCGAGCTGCGGGGTGAGCGTCGCGGTGTGATCCGCGATGTCGGCCGCGATCGGGAACTCGAACTCGTCGACCCGGAACTTCAGCGGCGTACCCGTGAGCGTCGTGCCGTTGGCGGCCTTGATCTTGAAGACACCATCCTCGACGACCATCGAGCCGCCGTCGGTCTTGACGACGGTCTGGGTCGCGGACGCGTCGGCGGTGAAATCGATCGCGTCGTCAGTGCCGGGCTGCGCGGCGGCCGTGCCGGCGGCGATGCCGACTGCGGCGGCCACTCCCGCGGCCACCGCAACGATTTTTCTCATCTATACCTTCTTCCTGTGGAGATTCGGCACGCCGAGCGTGCCGCGTGCCGGTCGCGGATCGCGCCGACAAGTCAATGCCCGGCGGCCAGCGGCGCACCGTGCGGACCGAGTCAAAGATCCAGCACGAGCACATCCGATCCGGCACGCGAAACGCACAACATCATGGTGTCGCCCCGCGCCTGCTCGTCGGCCGTGAGCAGCGAATCGCGGTGGTCGATATCGCCTGCGAGAACGGCTGTTTCGCAGGTGCCGCACGTGCCTTCGCGGCAGGAGGTAACGACCCCGACGCCGGCCCGCTCCAGCACGTCGGCGATGGACTGGTGCACGCCCACCCGGAAAGTCCTACCGCTGTTTGCCAACCGGACGTCGAATGCCTTGTTCGGTGCGAATTCCATTGTCCGGGGCACGAATCGCTCCAGATGTACGGGCAGTCCCCGTCGCGCTCCCTCCGCCGCTGCGGCGTCGAGCAACGGCTCCGGCCCGCAGCAGTACACCGCGGCATCGCTGTGCTCGGCCAGGATGTCGGCGAGCGGCAGCAGACCATATTCGTCTTGCGGCAACAACTTTGCGGCTGGGTACCTGTTCGCCAGATCGTCGGCGAACGCCATGTGCGCGCGAGTACGGCCGCCGTAATACAGGGACCAACTCGCGCCGACCGCGTCGGCGGCGGCCAGCATCGGCAGTATCGGCGTGATCCCGATGCCGCCCGCCAGGAAAACATACCGATCGCAATCAACCAGCTCGAAATTGTTGCGCGGCATCGACACTCGCAGCACAGTACCGGGAAGAGCGGTAGTGTGCAGATGATGCGAACCGCCACGGCCGGTGGGCTCGTGTAAGACCGCGATGCGCCAGTGGCTCGACTGCGCCGAATCACCGCACAGCGAATACTGACGGACACCCGCGGCACCCACCGCGACATCGATGTGCGCGCCCGGTGTCCAACTCGGCAACTCCCCGCCCGCCTCGGCGGAGAGCTCGAGCGAGAACACCCCCTCGGCCTCCTCGCGGCGAGCCGACACCCGTACCGGAAACTCAGTCATCTCGGCCTTCTTTCTCGGGTTGCCCGGTCGTGCTCACGGTCTCGGACCTCCCCCGGCACCGCACCAAGGAACAGCGCAGACGATTCGGTCGATCGACGTTGACTATCGCCCCCACTCGGACGGCACCGCGGCCCCGAAACTGGCGCCATGACGACTGTGGGGCAATTGGTGGACAAAACCACCCAGTTCATTCGTGACCAGGTCGTTCCGGTGGAACGCGAGGTCATCGTCGACGGCCGGGTGATGGACGACGCGCTGCGTCTCGACCTGCAGAAAAAGGCCAAGGAAGCGGGCGTGTTCGGCCCGCTGTCGGACCCGAAATACGGCGGACTCGGCCTCGACACCCGCGCCCAGGCCCAGGTGCTGGAGGCCGCCGGCGCCAGCCTGCTCGGCCCCATCGCGGTCAACGCGTGGGCACCCGACGACGGCAATATCCATCTGCTCGCCCACGTGGCCAACGCCGAGCAACAGGAGCGCTACCTCGCGCCGCTGGCCGCCGGCGAGGTGCGCTCGGCGATCGCCATGACCGAACCGGCCCCCGGCGCGGGCTCGGACCCCGGCATGCTGCAGACGGTGGCCGCGGAGACCGACGACGGCTGGATCATCAACGGCGCCAAGCATTTCACCACCGGCGCGCAAGGCGCGGCGTTCACCATCTGCGTGGCCCGCACCGGCGACGGACCGACGATGTTCCTGGTGGACCAGGACAACCCGGGTCTGCGGGTCGGCCGCCGGATGCCGACCCTCGACCACACCAGCGCCCCCGGCGGACACTGCGAGGTCACCTTCGCCGACTGCGTCGTTCCCGATTCCGCCGTGCTCGGCGAGGTCGGCCAGGGACTGGTGCTCGCCCAGGTGCGGCTCGCCCCGTCCCGGCTGGTGTTCTGCATGAACTGGCTCGGGCTCGCGGTGCGCGCGCACCGGCTCGCCATCGAACACATCAGCACCCGAACCTCTTTCGGCGTGCCGATCGCCGAGCACGGCCTGGCCCAGGGCATGGTCGCGGACAACGAGATCGACATCGCCGCCGCCCGAGGCGTCATCCGCACCGCGGCGGAGACCATCGACACGCAGGGTCCGACGTCGTCTCAGGCGCGGCACGACGCGTCGATCGCGAAAACCTTCGTCTCCGAGGCGGTCTGGCGGGTGCTCGACCGCGCGGTCCAGCTGCACGGCGGGCTCGGCGTCTGCGAGGACTACCTGGTCGCGCGGTTCTTGGTGGAGGCGAGGGCTTTTCGGATCTACGAGGGACCGTCCGAGGTCTTGCGCTGGTCCATCGCGCGGCGCGCGCTGCGTAATCGCTGACCTCCGCAACCGCTGACATCCGCAATCGCTGAAGGGAGTACCGCATGACCACGCGAGAGATCGCCGGCTTCGCCGCCGCCTACCCCGAACTCGACGGTGCCGCCGTCGACTACGAATACCTGCGGGCCGTCTCGCAGGACATGGTGCCGTTCGGCCGCCACGTCGGCACCCTGATCACCGAGATCAGCCCGGAGCGGGCCGTTGTCGAGATCCCCACCATCGACGGCGTGCGCAACCACATGGGCACCGTGCACGCGGGCGCACTGTTCACCGCCGCCGATATCGGTGGCGCCGCGGCGTTCGTCGGCGCGGCCGCCCCGCGCCTGTCCACCATCGAGCGCCTGGTGCTGCGGGCGGGCACGGCGTCCTACCGTAAGCCCGCGGTCGGCCGGATCCGCGCGATCGCCACCGTGGACCGGCGTGAGCTCACCGACGTGCTGACCACCGCCGTGTCGAACCGTTTCGAGTTGTCCGGCAAGGCTTCCCTGGTCGATGACGGCGACGTGGTTGTCGCCAAGTTCACCTTCGACTACGTCTGCGATGTGGCGATCCCGGAGTCGGCGCGGTGACCACCGCGGCACCCAAGAAGGGCGCGGAATTCGCGAGCCTCGAATCGACCAACGTCACGACCTCCGACGACGTCACCTTCACCGTTCGCTTCCTGCCCGGTAAGAAGGCAGACGCGCCGGTAGTGCTGCTCCTGCCCGCCATGGCGATGAAGGCGAAGAACTACCTACTGCTCGCGAAAGAGCTGAACGCCCAGGGCCTTTCGGTCGCCACCTGCGACCTGCGGGCGCACGGCGAGGCCAAGCCCGAGCTCGGGCTGCACCGGAACTTCGGTTATCGGGAGATGCTCGAGATCGACATGCCCGCCATCGTCGCCGCGGTGCGGCAACGTTTTCCGGACGCGCCGATCCACCTGTTCGGGCACAGCCTCGGCGGGCAGGTGGCGCTGCTGTATGCCGCAGCCGAGCCGGACAGCGTCGCCGGAGTCACCGTCATCGGCACCGGCACGGTGTTCTGGTGGGCGTTCGGCCCGCGCCGCTGGTTCGAGGCGCTGAGCCAGATCCAGTGGATCGGCCTGGTGGCGCGCTGGAAGGGCCACTGGCCCGGTGGTGTGCTCATCCCGGCACCAATGCCGGGTGGCGTCATGCGTGACTGGGCGATGCACTCGCTGACCAGCTACTACCGCCCCAAAGGCAGTGCGCGGCAGTACAACACGCTGCTGCGCAGGATGACAGCGCCGGTGCTGGTCATCTCGCTGTCCGACGACGTGCTCGGCCCGAAGTCCAATGTCGACTTCCTGGTCTCCCGGATGCCGAAGGCGCGCGTCACCCAGTGGCACATCGACGAGAACTCGCCGGTCGAGCATCGCGATCACTTCACCTGGGTCAAGGATTCCCCGGCGATCGCGGCCCGCGTCGCGACCTGGATTGTCGCCGGCGAACTGCCCGGCTGAGGAGAACTGGTGGCAAGACTGCGAATTGACAAGGTGTCGAAGCAATTCGGCGCGACCTACGCGGTGCGTGAAGTGAGCCTGGACATCGCCGACGGCGAATTCCTCGTGCTACTCGGGCCGAGTGGGTGTGGCAAGTCCACGCTGCTGCGGATGATCGCGGGCCTGGAGGATCCGACCGACGGGCTGATCCTGTTGGACGACAACGACATCACGCACCGGGCGCCGCAGCAGCGCGACCTGGCGATGGTGTTCCAGAGCTACGCGCTCTACCCACATCTGACCGTGGCCAAGAACATCGGCTTCCCGCTGCGGGCCAGGCGGACGCCACGCACCAAGATCACCGAGCGGGTTGCCGAGGTAGCCGCGGCGCTCTGCCTCGATGAGCTGCTTCGCCGCAAGCCCGCCGCGCTGTCGGGCGGCCAGCGGCAGCGAGTCGCGTTGGCCCGCGCCATGGTTCGCGATCCCGGCGCCTTCCTGATGGACGAGCCGCTGTCGAACCTGGACGCCAAACTGCGCAGCGCGACCCGCGCGGAACTGATCGCACTACACCGCAGGCTGGGGGCGACGTTCCTCTACGTCACCCACGACCAGGTCGAGGCGATGACCATGGCCGACCGGATCGCGCTGCTCAACGAGGGGCAGGTGGAGCAGGTCGGCACCCCGACCGAGCTGTACGACCGGCCGCGGTCCACCTTCGTCGCCGGATTCCTCGGCGCTCCGCCGATGAACCTGTTTCCAGGTGTTGTCACCGAACGCGACGGCAGGCTGTTCCTGGTCGCCGACGGCATCGACGTCGAATTGGCCATCGCCGCCGACGATTTCGGCACCGCCGTCGACGTGATCGCGGGCATCCGCCCCGAACAGCTTCGCCTCGACGTGACCGCCGCGGACATTCGCGGCGAGGTGACCATGGTGGAAAACCTGGGCAGCGAGGAGCTCATCCACTTCACCACCGGCGACGACACGCTCTGCGCCCGCGCACCGCGCCCCGCCGGTGTGCACGCCGACGACAGCATCGGGCTGCGCGTCGATCCCGCCCACATCCACCTTTTCGACCCCGAATCCGGTCTGCGCATGACATGGCAGGACGCACAGCCGGATTCGCTACGCGACAGCGCCGAAAAGGTCGTTGCCGTCGCCTGACTCGTGACAACGCCGTCCGACATCACCCGAACAATGAGGAGAACACCGTGAACCGCACCGCGCCCATCTTGGGCATGGTGTTCGCAACCACCGTCGCGCTCAGCGCTTGCGGCGGACTCGGGAGCACCAGCACAGACTCGAACTCGAGCACCGCGCAGATCCCGGACTTGACGCCGGATCAGCACGTGGCCATCGTGTTCGAGTCCTACAACTACGGACTCGCCGGAGCGTGGACCGACACCTTCAACACGCTCATCGGCGACTTCCGTAAGAAGTTCCCGAACATCACGGTGACCGCGCAGAAGCCGCAGGGCAACAGCCCGAACCCGGCCACGGACACCATCTCCAGCATCCAGAATCAGACGGTCGCGGGGACCCCGCCGGACGTCGCCCAGCTCGGCTTCAGCGACCTGGACTACACCGTCCATCAGTTGGGCGCCAAGCCGCTGGACACGCTGGTCTCCAAGCAGGAAGTGCAGCGCAACTTCGACGGCGCCGAGCACCCCTACGCGCCGAAGGCCCGCACCCTGGCCGATTGGGACGGCCACACCTACGGCGTGCCGTTCGTCTTCTCCACGCCGGTGCTGTATTTCAACGCGTCGCTGTTCACCGAGGCCGGGCTCGATCCGGCCAAGCCGCCGACCACCTGGCAGCAGGTCGCGGCGGCGTCCACCGCGATCACCAGCAAGACCGGTAAGGGCGGCATCTACGTCGACTGCCTGACCAAGACCGCCAAGGACTGGTGCTTCCAGTCGCTGGTCCGGTCCAATGGCGGCCGGGTCATCTCCGACGACCGCAAGTCACTGACCTTCGCCGACGCGCCAGTGGTCGAGGTAGCGCGGCAGCAACAGCAACTCGTCGAGTCGGGCAGCATGCCCAAGCTCAACCAGAAGCAGGGCTACGAGGCGTTCGCCCGCGGCGATATCGGCATGATCCTGGAGACCAGCGCGATCCAGGGCACCTTCAGCACCGGCGCCAAGGACAAGTGGGACCTGCGCTCCGCGCCCATGCCCAGTTACTCGGGCAAGCCGACGGTGCCGACGAATTCCGGTGCGTCCCTGCATATTCTGTCGAACGACCCAGCCAAGCAGCGGGCATCCTGGGAACTGATCAAATTCCTCACTAGCGAGGAGGCCTACACCAAGATCTCGCAGGGCATCGGCTACCTGCCGCTGCGCACCGGGCTGATGGACGACCCTGCCGGACTGAAGGATTGGTCGGCTAATAACCCGCTGCTGCAGCCGAACGTCGCCCAGCTGGCGAACATGGAGCCGTGGATCTCCATGCCGGGCACCAATTACCTGCAGATCCGCGACGGCATGATGGACGCGGTCGAGGCGATCGTGTTCCAGGGCAAGGATCCGCAGGCCACCCTGGCCGAAGCACGCGCGCAGGGCGCCAAACTGCTGCCCGCCTCATGAACGGCGTGACGATCGTCCAGCTGACCGACACCCACATCCGGCCCGCAGGCGAGAAGGTGCACGGCAAGGTCGATACCTACGAGAATCTCACCCATGTGCTGCAACAGCTTCGGGCCTCGCAGCAGCGGATCGACGCGCTGGTGCTGTCGGGAGACCTGACCGACAACGGCTCGCCCGAGGCGTACCGGCGGTTGCGCGACGCGGTCGAGCCGGTGGCCGCCGAGCTCGGTGCGCAGACGGTGTATGTGATGGGAAATCACGACGAGCGCGCGGCGTTCGGCAGCGAGTTGCTCGGAAACGATGCCGCGGCCCTCGATCCCGATGTCACCCACGACAGTGTCACCGAGGTGGCCGGGTTGCGGGTCATGGCGCTGGACAGCTCCACCCCGGGCCGTCACGACGGCAGGCTGGAACCAGAACAGCTCGACTGGCTGGCCGATGAGCTGCGTCGACCCGCACCGCACGGCACGCTGCTGGTGTTGCATCACCCGCCCATCCCGTCGCCGATCGCGACCACCGAGTACCTGAAACTCGAACGGCCCGAGCTGCTCCAGGAGGTGCTCTCGGGATCCGATGTGCGACTGATCATCTGCGGGCACAACCACCTGACCGGTGCGGCCGCGCTCGGCGGCATCCCGGTCTGGATCGGACCGGCGATGTCGTATCGGATCGATCCGATCGCGCCGGTCGGCAGGCACCGTGGGCTGGTCGGATTCGGTTACAGCCGTATCGATCTGCTCGGATCGTCGCTGGTGGCCACCGCGATCGAGGCGACCCCCGCCGAAACCGTCTACGACAGAACGGAACAGGACGTGCTCGATCAGCTCGCCGCGTTGGCCGCGGCGGAGACCAGGTAGGTCGATGTTCGTCATCGAAACCCCGCGCGCTGCCGAGGAAGTCGCCGAGCCGGTCACTTCCCCCGTGCCGCCGCCGCACCGCCTCGCCCGGTTCCGCCGGGCGGGGCGGTTCGTGGTGCCGTACCTGTATCTGGCGCCCGCGCTGTTGCTGCTCGTGGTGTGGACCTACCGGCCGTTGGTGCAGGCGTTCGAGCTGTCCACCTACTCCTGGAATCTCTTGCCGACCGCACCGATGAAGCCCGTCGGCACCGGCAATTACGAAAGGCTGATGGAACTTCCGGCATTCTGGAATTCGATCGGCCGCACGGGTGCCTTGATCGTCGGCATGTTGCCGTTCACCGTGCTACTTCCGGTACTCATCGCGTTGGCGAGCAAGCGGGTGCACGGCCGGGCCAGGACGATCTACCAGGCGTTCATCTTCGTGCCGTTCCTGGTCGCTCCCGTTGCGGCAGCCGCGGTTTGGCGCTGGCTGCTGCATCCGGGTAGCGGGTTCGCCGACCAGCTGATCGGCTCGAACCGTAACTGGGTGTACGACGTGAGCACCGCGCACCTCGTGATCATCGCGATCACCGGCTGGCAGCTGCTCGGATTCTCGGTGCTGGTGGTGTGGGCCGGATTGGCTGGTATCAGTGGGGATTACCACGAGGCGGCCCAGGTGGACGGCGCGAGCCCCGGGCAGATCCGGCGCTGGATCACCTTGCCGCTGCTGTCACCCACGGTGATGTTTCTGGTGCTCACCACCGTATTGCTCAGTCCCATACTGACTTTCCCGCTCATCGACTCGATGACGCAGGGCGGTCCCGCACAGGCCACCACGAATATCTATTACCTGCTATGGGACTACGCCTTCCACAGCTTCGACGCCGGACTCAGCGCGGCCGCCGGAGTGCTGTTGTTCGCCGGATTCGGTGTGATCGCCGGGATTCTGGTGTGGATATCGGAAAAGGTGGCCTTCCATGATGATTGATCGTCTACGCACCGCAGGCAGCCACGTGCTGCTGGCGGTGACCGCCGTGGTGTGTATTTTCCCGATCTACTGGCTGTTCGCGACCTCGCTGCGCAGGCCGCAAGACGTCACCTCGCTGTCGCCGATCCCCTGGCCGATCTCGTTCGCCAACTACACCGAGGCGGCCGCGAAGGTCGACGTGCTCGGCCTGATCGGCAACACATTCTTCATCGCGGCGCTGTCCGCGGTAGGACAGTTGCTCGTCGCGTTGCTGGCGTCCTACGCGTTCGCGATGTACACGTTCCCGTTCCAGAAGATCCTGTATCTGGCGTTCGTCGGCACCTGGCTGGTGCCGTTCCAAGTGACCATGCTGCCGAACTATGTGCTGCTCACCCAGCTCGGGCTCGTCAACTCGCTGATCGGGGTCGTGCTGCCGACACTGTGCTCGGCACTCGCGGTGCTGATGTTGCGTCAGCACATGGCGAGCTTCCCCAAGGAGCTCGTGGCCGCCGCCAAGATCGACGGACGCTCGTCCTGGTCCATCCTGTGGACCGTGGTGGTGCCCAATCTGCGTCCCGCGCTGGCCGCGCTAGGCATCCTGCTGTTCATCAATGCCTGGAACGAATATTTCTGGCCCGCGGTGGTGCTTCGCCAATCCAACAGCGTGCTCCAACTCGGGCTGCGCAGTTTCATGGGCACCGAGGGTGATCAGTGGGGACCGATGATGGCGCTGGCGAGCCTCGCCTGTCTTCCGGTCCTGGTGATGTACCTGTTATTGCAACGCCACATCGTGAACGCTTTCGTAAGGTCGGGACTTAAGTAGTTTCAGGTGCTCGGTTACGAATCGGTACGCAAACTGAGATTCCGATCACTCGGCAGTGCGGAGACCGCGATCACCCGACATCCTGATCTTGCTGGGAACGTCACGGCCTGCGATCGACCGGGCGCCATGGAGCGCCGAGCGATTCGTTGACGCAGGGATCGGGACAACGCGGGGAACGCAAACGGTGCGCAGCAGAGTCGAAGGAGCAAATGGATCGTGCGTCCGAAGAGGGCACTGACGTGGGTTTCCCTGGCCGCCGCCGCGGTGCTGGTCGCCGCTAGTTGCGGGTCTTCCTCGGACACCGCCGCCGAGACGCCGCAAAAGCCGGGCACGCTTGTTTCGCAGCGGCCGCTGACCAATGGCGGTCCCAAGATCGCGGCGGCCGCCGGTTCGGCGACGTACATCCGGTACATCTCTACCGCTCCGAACAAATCGCCCATCGAGGTGTCGGGTGCGGTGTACCTGCCGAAAGGCGCCGCGCCAGACGGGGGCTGGCCATTGGTCGCCTACGGGCACGGCACCTCCGGGGTAGCCAGCGACTGCGCGCCGACGAATTCGCCCGAGCTGTTCGGCAACGACGTCACGGTCGCCAATCTGCTCGACGCGCACAAAGCCGTGGTGATGACCAACTATCAGGGTCTCGACGGCCCCGGGTCGGCACCGTATCTGGAAGCCGAGTCCTCAGGTTACGACGTGCTCGACTCCGTTCGGGCGGCGCAGCAACTCGGGCTGCCGGTGACCAAAGAGGTTGTCCTCGTCGGGTTGTCCCAGGGCGGACGGGCCACGGAATCCGCGGCCGAGACGGCCAAGACCTACGCGCCCGAGCTGAAAATCCTCGGCAATGTGCTGCTCTCGCCCGCGCTGCGCAGCGAACTCGCGAAAGCCGCGGCAACGAACACGCTGACCGTCGGCCAGTACCTGCTGCTGCCCTACCTGGTGGCCGCCGTCCGATATGACCACCCGGACTACTCCTATGACAAGGTCCTGCACGGCGCGCTGCTCTCGGCGGCGCCCCGGCTCGAAGGACTCTGCACCGGGCAGACGACGCTGAAAGACCTCGCCGTCGGCCAGGCCGCCACGCCCGCCGCCGCGGCGTTCGTCGACGATGGTGCCCGGCAAGCACTGGACGACTACGAATCCGGCGGCAATCTGCCCAAGGTCGGCACCGACATCCCGACCTTCATCTCGCGCGGCGACAGCGACGACCTGGTCAACACCGCGTGGGGAAACCAGGCCGTCGCCGACATGTGCGGTCTCGGCATCGACCTCGTCGACCATGTGCTGCCCGGCGGCCACGAAGCCTGGCGTGCTCGCGGCGATCTGGTCACCGCGTGGATCAATGACCGGTTCGCCGGTGCCCCCGTCCCGCCGACCACCTGCCGCCGTTGACCGCCCGCCTGAAAACCGGTGCGGCGCTGCTGATCCTGACGATCAGCTACTACCTCGCCGAACTGATCGTCGGCAACCGCTGGTACGACGCGCACCCGTACAGCTGGTCCGGCAACATGATCAGCGACCTCGGCGTCCCCGAATGCTTCGGTGACATGGCGCAATACGGCGCATCGACGCCCCGCTACATCTGCTCGCCGTGGCACGCGTGGATGTCCGCCGAGTTCGTCCTGCTCGGGGTTCTCCTGCTTGCCGCAGCGCTGCTACTCACCCCGCTACTGCCGAAAACCGTTGCCGGACGGGCTGTTCCCTATCTCGCTTTGATCAACTGTGTCGGCATAGTCCTGGTCGGAATCTTTCCAGGCAGCGCAGGTGAGGTTCCCGGCGGCAACCACCTGCGCGCCGTCCTGCACCCGACCGGCGCCTACCTGGAACTCCTGTCCGGTCTGGCGATCATGATCATCATCGCCAGCCGCTACCGAACCCACCGCGCTTACACCGCGGCAACTCTCGCCCTGATCGGCATAACAATCATCGGCATGATCACCAGCCTCGCCCCGAACCACCTCGGCCTCGGCGCAGGCACCGCCGAACGCCTCGCCATCGATCCGTTCGTCGTCTGGCGAATCGTCACCGGCGTCGCCCTTCTCCTGGCCTTGCCCAGAATCCAGCGCCAGACCACCGGCTGATCAACGCAGCGTGCTGATCAACTCAGCGTCGTTGTCAACGCGGCCGAGTCGCGCTTGGTCGCCTGGCGAGCGGCGATGCGGTCGCGACGCTCCTCGAACTTGAGCATGTCGCGTTCATACTTCGCGAGGTAATCCCCGAGTTTTTCGCGGGTCTGCTCGCCGGCGGCGGTGAAGTCGGTGCGCTCGAAGATCTTCCAGATGCGCAAAACCGGCATCACCACGTCCTCGAGGTGCTGACGCATGTCGTAGATGCCGTGCTTGGCCATGAGTGCGCCGTATCGGCGGAAGTTGGGGTTTTCCGCGCCGGGCATCTGAAAGTTCATCAGGGTCAACGCGATCGCTTCGATGGCCTGGTCGGGCGCCAGATCGAGGGCGGCGCCGCACATGTTGCGGTAGAAGATCATGTGCAGGTTCTCGTCGGCGGCGATGCGCTGCAGCATCTTGTCGGCGATCGGGTCGTTGCAGACCCGCCCCGTGTTGCGGTGGCTGAGCCGGGTGGCGAGTTCCTGGAAGGTCACGTAGGCCACGCCGAGCAGGAATCCGGCGTCGGGGACCTCGCTGGGATCGATGGTGCCGTACTTGGCGACGGCCAGCGGATCGAAGCCGGTGGTCATCGCGATCATCCTGGCGTTTTCCAGTTCCACCGGGTCGACGCCGCGGGTAACGACCAGGTAGTCGCGCATCACGATGCCGTGCCGGTTCTCCTCGGCGGTCCAGCGGCCGACCCAGGTGCCCCACGCGCCGTCCTGGGAGAAGTTCTCCGCGATCACCCGGTGGTAGGAGGGCAGGTTGTCCTCGGTGAGCAGGTTCGTGATCATCGCCGCCTTGGCGACATCGGACAGCTGCGACTGGCTGGGGTCCCAGTCGACACCGCCCATCGCGGCGAAGTTACGGCCCTCGTCCCACGGCACATAGTCGTGCGGGTGCCAGGCCTTGGCCATCGACAAGTGTCGATTGACGTTCTCCGCCGCAATCGGCTCGAGCTCAGTGAGCAGCTCGAGCTGGGTCAGAAGTCTCCCCATTTGCGTTACCCCTCAGACGTTTTGGCTCACCTTGCGCCTGGGCCGAACACGACCGCCAGCGCGACAACCTCCGCGAGCCTACGGATCCGTAGGTGGCAATTCAACTGGCCGTTCTGCTGCCCCCAGAACTGGTGGCAGTGCTCTGCCGTGGCACGCTCTGCCGTGGAACGAAGGGGGCGCAGTCGGCGGGTAGCCGCGCGCCCGCGGTGCGCAGCTGGGCGATTCGGGTGAGGTACGCGGCACCGAGCATCACCTGATCGGCGATATCGGCGACGTGCCGGTTGCTGAGCGCGGCCAGGTAGGTCCCCGCGACCCAGCTGTTGAAGCCACCCATCGCGGGTCCGGTCCACACCTGGTAATCGGCGACACGATCCGCCTCGCCGCGAATGCTCCACCCCGACGACAGACCCAGGTACCACCGGAACACCAGGGCCATCTTGCGTTTCGGGTCCTCGGCCGCCCCGACCAACTGTGCGGGATCGCGTTCGGTGAAGTAGCTGACGCAGTCCTGCCACACGGTGTCCATGGGCCGCCGAAACAGCGTGGCTTCGAGGTCGCGACGGAGTTCGGCGGGGATGTCGTCGATTCCGGCGTAGGCGCGGTAGGTGTCGTAAAGCCGTTGCGCGCGGGCGGCGAACATGGTGCCCCGGCGCAGCACCTGCACCTGTACGCCGAGTTCGAACATGTCGGAGGACGGGGCCATCGTGCAGTCGGCGAAGTCCGCTTGGGCCAGTAGCTGTTTGGTGGTGTCGCACTGGGCGGCCTCACGCGTGGCCTGGTTGATCGATCCGGTCACCACATAGGCGGCACCCAGCGCGAACGCGGCGGCGGCGGCAGCGGGTGTGCCGATGCCACCAGCGGCACCGATCCGCACCGAGGCAGCGGCAGACAGGGGGGTCCGGTCGCGCGCGGCGATCAGTTCCGGCAGTAGCACCAGCAGCGGCCTGCGGTCGGTGTGGCCGCCGGAGTCCGCCTCGGCGGTGATGTCGTCGGCCATCGGCACCTGCTCCGCCAGTCGCGCTTGCTCGGCCGTCACGTCGCCCGACGCGACCAGCTGACGCAGCAGATTCGCCGGTGCCGGTCGCAGGAACGGCTCGGCGACCTCGACGCGGGAGACCTTCGCGATCAGCCGGTTCCGAACCTCGAGCTGCCCGCGCCGATCCACCCCTAGCCCGGCGACCCGGTACCGGACGACCTCGGCGGTGAGGCTCATGAATGCCGAAGCCTCCACGCAGCGCACCCGGTGCCGCAGACAGGAATCGACGATCGCCCGCTCCAGCGCAGGCTCGGACGGGCTGTGGATCAGGTTGCAGGCGAACGGCTTTCCCCGCAAAGTGGCGCTGAGTTCGGCCAGCGCCGCATCCACCGCCGCGGGCGTAACAC
Organism: Nocardia sp. NPDC051321; assembly: GCF_044455225.1. Lineage (NCBI taxonomy): Bacteria > Bacillati > Actinomycetota > Actinomycetes > Mycobacteriales > Nocardiaceae > Nocardia > Nocardia sp. NPDC051321. The sequence goes on from NZ_JBITEM010000023.1 coordinate 17,392, forward strand.
CCGCGGCACCGTATGACGCGAGGTAGCCCGCCCTTGCCATCGCCGAAACCAGTGCCGGAGAGGCGATCCCGTTGGCCATCGCGCCTGCGGCGTAAGCGGCTCGCACGCCATGGGCAGCGTGAAATTGTCTGTCGCCGAGCGACTCCGGCGGCAACGGGGCGACCGCGGTGAGGACCTCCGATCGGGCGGCGATCCGCTCATCGGAGGTGGCGCCCGCCTCGCCGTCGTGGCGCACGATCCAGACCGGCTGCCGCACATCGGCCAACAGCGCGCTGATGTCGGCGGCTGACCGCGCGACGACGCTCATCCTGGACGTAGTCATCGACGGTCCTCTCGCTCGACGAGCTCGACCGCGAGGTCGATGAGTTCGTAAATACGCAGGCCGGGCTTCCACAGCGAACCGTCCACGATGACGGTGACGCCGTTCGGTCCGCGCCGGACCTCCTTGATGTGTGCTTCCAGCTCCACCGTGCCGTCGGTGGGCAGGAACTGGCCGCGATAGCGCCAGCTGAAGGGCAGGCCGGCGGGGATGCGGAAGACCGGATCGCGGAGTCGACCGGCGAATCCGGCGTCGAGCATCCACTCCTGGACCGCGTGGATCACCGATTCCACGCCCAGCGAACCCGGAATCACCGGGTCGAGGTGGAAGTGGCGGTCGAAGTACCAGTCCGACGGGTCGATCGGGCGCAGCGAATGCAGGTAGCCCGCTTGGTATTTCCCGCCGCCGTCGACCACGTCGATGTGGTCGATCAGAGCCAGGGTCCGACGAGCGCACAACTCAGCGTTCGGGTCGGCGCGCCGAGCGGCGACGTCGAGGGTCCTGGTGTTCGCGTCCGCGTGCTCGTCCAGCCAGGTCGGCGCGGGCCGCCCCGCGTCGAGGCCGGTCTGGTTGGCCAGTGCCTCGTCGCTGAAGTAGCCGAACATGGTCTCGCCGGAGTAGAACGGTGCACCGTCCACGCTCAGGGTGTAGTCGAAGGTCTGCAATGACGAACCCGGCAAGATCGTGGTCGACAACAGTCGCGACGATTGCTCGATCGTCTTGTCCCGCAGGTCGACCTGGCGCAGCACCGTCGCCGTGCCGCCGAGATTGCGCAGGCTGAGCGTGACGCCGGGCTGGGTGAGCGTCGGCCCGGCGTAGTAGCCCATCAGCAGCGCGGCCTGCAGCGAGGTTTCCATATACACGAAATGCGGCATGGACTCGTTGGCGGTGTCGCCGTAGTACCAGGAGTCGGCGGGCGAGTCGTACTCGGTGGTGTAGGCCGCGCCATCCAATCGGCCACGCGCGCCGTCGAATTCGATGACCCGGTCGACGAGCAGCAGTCCGCCGGTGGGCAGCCGGGTTGCCCGCACACCGGTGTATTCGGCGAATTCCGGCCCCATGGCGATGCTTTGATCGCCGCGGGCCAGGTGCGTCATGTGGAATTCGTTGAGCAGCAAGCCCGGTGCTGCCTCGCCTGGTCCCACGCCCGTGCCGGCAGGCTCGGTGACCGTGACGGTCACCCGCGACTCTCCCTGCACACCAGCGATACTCGCCGTCGCGGTGACATGCGGCCGAGGCACCAGGTCGAGGTCGGTGACAACGAGCTGCACGGTTCCGCCGGTGCCGCTCTGGATCGAGCCACTGACCGGCGCCGCGGCCAGCGTGCTCCCCGAGAGGCACAGTTGCATGCCGCAGAAGAGCGCGAACACCTCTGCGGCCTGCACCGCTGCCGCACGTGGGTCGCCGTCGAACCGTGCGACCACGCGTCCCCGTCCGATGCCCCCACGCAACTCGATCGTGGTGATCTCAGTGAGTACCAGCGGCCCGGACGCAGCGAGCCGTGCCACCGATGCGACGCCGGAGCGTTGATGCCCGGCGCCGAACACGCTGACGACGTCGCCCTCGGTGAGGCGAACCAGGGCAGCGTGGTCCAGGCTGCTGCGCCGGGTACGAGCCAACGGCTTGAACGCCGATTCGGCCGCGACAGGATCGACGCTTGGCACTTGGGCGCTCGTCGCCGTGCGTAACGTCCGCTGCCAGGCCGCCCGCTGTAACGCCACCTGAGCGGTCAGCGCCGAACGATGCGCGGCGACGACGCCAGCACGAATCTCACTGAGCAGCAAAGCATCTACTACAGGGCCGCGCTCGGTGACAGTGCCGCCGTTGCCGGAGCTCAGCGTCACGGTGTCCCGACCAGCTGTCGTCTCCGCATCCGTGTGCTCGGCCGATATCGCAGCAGGCACCACCGGGGATCCAACCACCGGATTGAACGGTATGCCGTCGAATTCGAGCACAGTCATGCCATCCACCGCCGCACCGAGGTCTGGAACTTCCCTGTCAGATCCGGTGTCGTCACCACGGTGACGTCCGAGAATCGTTGCAGCACTGTGCCGTCCGTCATGGTCGCGGTGGCGTCGATCCGGGCATCGACGCGTCCCGTTCGCGGGTTGTCCACGGTGAGCAGGAAGGTCTCGTCCGCGGGCAACGGACGGTAGTAGTCGGCCCGGCCCACCCCGAGGGGCAGGCACGCGCCGCCGAGCAGGCGGTAGCCGAGCACCGGTGGGCCCTGCAAGATCAGGTCGGCGAGGACCGGGTCGTGCAGGCGGCCCGCGTAGGCGCCGTTGGCCACTCGTGTTGCCGGAAGCGAGCATTCGAAGACGATGGCGTCATCGGAGGCGGCCCGCACCAAGCGCAGACCCTGCAGGGCAGGCGCGTGGAACTGGATGGCGTCACGGTAGATATCGGCGACACTGGCCGGTCCGCTCGAGATCAGCTTGCTCGGCGGTTCGTCCGGGCCGGTACCCAGCAGCAGCGTGGCCCGGAAGTGAAGGACGTTGCCGCTCCGGATGTTCGCTTCGACCAGTATGCGGCCCTCGGCAGACGCCCCAGGGACCAGTTCGAGTTCGAGCTCATCCACCGGACGGTCGAACACGATGCCCTTGAGCACCTGGAAGTCGCTGACACCAACCACGGTTCGGCCGGGCAGGCCGCGTTCGGCAAGGTTGATCATCGCGCCGAGACTGAAAGTGGCAGGCAGCACGACATGTTCGCCGATGCGATGGGCCTGGATGATCAACTCGTCGATGAGCCCGGTCGTGACCCGGCGCGCGCAGACCGCGCTCGACTCGACGCCGCTGTCACCGGACAGTCCGTTCGCGGGCCCGATGAGGACAACGGTGTCCGCGCGATGGTCCGTGGTGAACTGCTCGGTGAACGCCGCCGCGCCGACCTCAGGGTCGAGCAGCGCGATACCGCGGGCCAGGAAATGGCCACGGAGCGCGGGTGTCACCATGCCGCCGTCCCAGGCACCCCAGTCGATCGCGGTGACGTGGCAATCGGGATGATGCCGCCGCCAGCTGACCGCGAACCGGGACAGGGCCTCGTTCGCGGCCGCGTAGTCCGCCTGCCCCGCATTGCCGAACAGACCCGCCACCGAGGTGAACAGCACCAGGTGCCGCAGTTCGCCGAGCGCGGCAAGCACCGTGGCCAGTCCGGCGATCTTGGGCTCGAGGACGCGTCCGATGGATTCGGCCGTCTTGTCCGTGATCATCGAGTCGGCCAGTACTCCGGCCCCGTGTACGACACCGGTAATGCTGTCGCGCCACGGCCCGAGCGCGGTCCGCACCGCGGCCTCGTCGGTCGCGTCCACCGCGAGATACTCTGCCCGTGAACCCAATTCGACCAGCGTGGCACGAATCTCCCTGGCCGCGAGCACACCGGCACACGCGCGTTCGATCGCTCGTGGCTTGACTCCAGCACCCGCCAGCGCGCGTACCGCCGCGGGCTTGAGCTCCGCGTCGGAAACACCTGCCGCCCAGTCGGGTTCAGCAGTCAGCTCGGATCGACCGAGCAAGACGAACCGCGCCCCACTGCGCTGGGCCAGAGCTTTGACGCAGAGGGCCGTGACTCCTCGCGCGCCACCGGTAACCAGCAGCACATCCGCTGCCGTGAGCAGACTGGGCTGCTGCTCGGCGCCGGGCCGCACGATGGTGACCGAACCGGCAGGCGCGTACCCGCTCGGCACCAGCGTCCACCGCTCCCCCGCGGCGTCGATCCCGACCTCGAGGGTGTCCTGTGCCGCGTCGAACAGCTCGGCCGTCACGAGCTCGGCCAGCTGTTCCGGCGCGATGCCCGGGTCGATATCCAACGCCCGACAGAACAGCGAGGGCTGTTCGGCGGCAAGCGTTTTCACGGCCCCGCCGACGCCACCGAGCAGCGCGATCACCGGATCAGCGGTGCCCGCGAAGCCGAGCTGCCCGTCCAGTCGGGTGACGGTGACGAAACTTGCCCTGTCGTCCGCCTTCTGGAGCAGCGGCACCGCCTGACCGGCGGCGAGAATGGTCTCGCCGAGCCACCGCTGTGCCGAATCCCATTCTGCCGAACCGCTCCCCACGATCACGAGGCATACCTCGATCGAGTCGAGCTCCGACAGCTCGGCCGGGCCGCTCACGCGGTGAATCACCCACCCGAGCGCGCCGAGCGCGGATTCGAGTGCGGCACAGTCCGGTTCCGACTCTCCGGTTAGATCCAAGAGCGCAACCCCCGCGTCCGCGCGGTAGGGCGCGACGGCCCGGTCCAGCGCAGGCAGGGTGATCAGTTCGACGACGTGCCGCGGCGTTTCGGCCGCGGCCTCAGCTTTTGGGTGGACATCACCGCCCACCGACGTGGCGAGCTCGTCGACGATCTGATCCAGGGTGCGTAGCGTGCCCAACTGCTCCGGGCCGAGGCTCGGTAGGTCCGGAAACCGTTCCTGCAGTGCGCCGATGACCTGCACTCGCTTGATCGAGTCGACGCCGAGATCGGCTTCCAGATCCATGGACGGATCCACCATCTCCACCGGGTAACCGGTCTTCTCGGCCACGACCTCCTGCAAGGCGCGACGCAGGATGTCACCGGTGGGTGCGCCAGCTTCGGCCGGTTCGGAACCGCTCGCGGCAGTTCCGTTCGGAGCCGCATCCGCTCCGTTCAGGGCGGCTGAGGTTCCATTCGGCTCAACCGCACTTAGCAGTTCGGCGATCTGGTCGAGCGTGCGCAGCGTGCCGAGTTGCTCCGGACCGAGGTTCGGCAGGTGCGGGAAGCGTTCCTGCAGTGCACCGATCACCTGCACCCGCTTGATCGAGTCGACGCCGAGATCGGCCTCCAGATCCATCGAGGGATCCACCATCTCGACCGGGTAGCCGGTCTTCTCCGCCACGACCTCCTGGAGCGCCTGGCGCAGCGCGTCGGCCGAGACCTCGTCCTGCGCGTCAGCCACCGGCGAGTGCGATCCGTTGCCGTTGGTTTGCACTTCCGGAACAACCGATGCCGCAACAGTTTCCACGGGCGCTACCGGCTGCTCCACCACGGCCGCGGTCACCAGCGGCCGACGCTCCGGCGCCGATTCGATCGCAGGCTGCCGCGCCGACTCCACTCGACGAGCGACCGGAGCCGCAGAGCGCGCCGTCGGTGCGAATCCGCTTTCCAGCTCGGCCAATTGCGCGAGCACATCACTGGCCCGCGAGTGGCTCTCGCTGATCGCGACGCCGTGATCCTTGACGGCCTCGATCGCCCGCACCATCGCCTCGTCGAGCGACCCGCCACTGAGCACACCGGCCAGCCCGCGGGCCATATCCAGCTGTCCGTCGAGGAATTGGCGGTGCGTCTGCAGATGCTGCACGAGCGCGCTGTCCAGCGCGTCCGCTCCCGGGTCGTAGGACTGCGGGGGTTGATACACGGTGGTCTCCGTTGCTTCGGTGAAAGTTGGGGCCACGGCCGCTATTTCGGGCTGGCGATCGACCACGGTGTCGACAGGGGTAGGCACGGGGGTGGCCGGCGCTGCCAGGCTCACCTGGTATCCGTCTTCCAGCACGGCGGCATACGCCGCGCGACGACTCTCGGGCACGTATTCGGGTGCCGACATCGTCACCGTCATCGCGCGACTCGGCTTGTGCCGCACCGCGGACGGCGCCGCGTGCCGGTTAATCTCCCGCAAACCGAAGCCGAGCACGGCCAGCCGGACAGCGGCCCGCGCCAAGGCGAGATCGCTGTTGCCGATCGGCCCCGAATCGGTGGGAATGGCGACCACGTCGTCGCCTAGGGTGCGCCGCACCAGCGAGGTCAGCACCTGCTTGGGGCCGAACTCCACGAATACCGTGCAGCCTGCCTCGGCCATCGCGGTCAGTGCCGACGCGAATTCGACCGGCTTGCTGAGCTGTTCGGTGAGCAGTTCCCGATTGGCCGCGACGTCACTGCCGTAGTGCGCGTCCGGTGTGTTCGCGTAGACGGGGGCATCCGGCACCCCGATCGCCACCGTGGCGGTCGCTGTCGCGAACGCCGCCACCGCATGCGCGACGTACGGCGTGTGGAACGCGCCCGACACCGGCAGTGCCCGAGTCGCGACGCCACGCTCCGCGCTGCGCGCGACCACGGCGGCAACTCCCTCGGTGCCGCCGCCGATGACGACCTGGTCGGGCGCGTTGTGGTTGCAGATCCACACATCGTCGACGCCGTCGACCAGTTCCTCGGCCGTCTCCCGGGAAGCACCGAGCGACACCATCGTGCCCGCCGCAACGCCAGGCTCCGGCGTCATCGCCACGCCGCGCGCCCTGGCCAGTTCGAAGAACTCCGCGGTGCCGAGCGCACCCGAGGCCCACAGCGCGGTCAGTTCGCCGAAGCTGTGCCCGAGATACCCGTCGGCCCGGAATCCGTACCCGCTCAGCACCTGGAACTGTCCCGCCGACAGCGCGCCGATCGCGGGCTGCGCGAATTCGGTACGGCGTAAAGCGGTTTCCTGCTTCCGCGCGGTCTCCTCATCGAAGGCGGGTGGCGGGAAGACCACCGACGACACCCGCACCGGCGCACCGGTGAACGCGGCGTTGGCCGCGTCGAATGCCGCACCGACCGCCGGATTGTTCAGTGCCGCATCCAGTCCCATGTCGACGTACTGGCTGCCCTGTCCGGCGAACAGCGCGCCGACCTTCCGGTCCGGCAGTGCGGCGGCCCGGAAGTACACGCCCTCCGGGTGATCCCACGCGGCGGCGTCCGGCCTGCGTACCAGCTCATCGACGGCGAGAGCGCGCAGGTGTTCGGCGTTCTCGTCGTCCACCGACACGAATCCGATGCGCGCGTGGTCTTCTGGAATGTCGCCACCGTCGACCGGGCCGACACTGCGCACCGCGTCCACCAGACCGGCGACATCAGGCGCGTGCCAGAGATGTGCCCGCGCGGTCCGATGCAGGACCGGCTCGTCGCGCGACGCATCGGCCTCTTCCAAGACGACGTGAAAGTTGGTGCCGCCGAACCCGAATGCCGACGCCGCGGCCCGGCGCACCGGTCGCTGCGGATCGCGGATCCATGGGCGGGTGCGCGTATTCACGTAGTACGGCGCGTCATCCGGGGCAATCTCGGCATTGGGGGCCGACACATTGATGGTGCCGGGCAACACTTTCTGGTGCAGCGCGAACGCCAGTTTCATCAAACTCGCCGTACCCGCGGCACCCTTGGTGTGCCCGATCTGCGACTTGACGCTGCCGAGTGCCGCGAACCGCGGCTCCGAAGTCGCCTCGGACAGCAGCCCTTTCAGCGCGGTCAGCTCGGTCTTGTCGCCTACCGGCGTGCCGGTGGCGTGCGCCTCGATCAGCGCCACATCGGCGGGCGAGCACTCCGCGTCGGCGTAGGCCCGATCGAGCGCCACCCGCTGTCCGCCTGCCCGCGGCGCGTAGATGCTCTTGGCCCGTCCGTCACTGGACGAACCGAGTCCGCGGATCACCGCGTAGATCCGATTGCCGTCGCGCCGTGCGTCTTCCAACCTGCGCAGCGCGAGCATGGTGATGCCCTCACCCAGCAGCGTGCCGTTGGCGTCCGACGCGAACGGGCTGATCTGCCCGCTCGAGGACAGCGCGCCCACCTTGCTGAAGCACATATAGATGAAGATGGTGTTCTCGGTGTCGACGCCACCGGTGATCATCATGTCGGCCCGGCCGTCCTGCAGTTCGGCGATCGCCGTCCGTAATGCGGCGAGCGAGGCCGCGCAGGCCGCGTCGACGGTGCAGTTGATGCCGCCGAGACCGAGCCGGTTCGCGACCCGGCCCGCGGTGATGTTGGCCAGCAGGCCGGGGAACGAGTTCGCCTCCCACGGCGCGAACGCGGCAACGAACTTGTCCGCGATCGCGTCGGCGTCGTTATCGGACAGCCCGACCGAACGCGCCGCCTCCTTCAGCACCGGCGTCGACAGCCGTGCGGCCAGCGGGTGCATCAGCGGCACCGGCCCGGTGGTGCCGAGCACCACGCCGGTACGACCCGGGTCGTACCAGGTGGAATCCACCGCACCGGCGTCGATGAGCAGATCACGGGCGACCCCGAGGCTCAGCGTCTGCATGGTGCTGGTGACCTCGAGCTGGTTCGGTGGCAGCCCGAATTCGAGCGGGTCGAACTCGATATCGGGCAGGAAGGCGCCGCGCCGCGAGTACGTCTTGTCGGGGGCGTCCTGATCGGCGTCGAAGTAATCGTCGAGGCTCCATCGGGACGTTGGCACCTCGGTGGTGCAGTCCACGCCGTCGACGATGTTCTGCCAGTACTCACGATGGTTGTGCGCGTTGGGCAGCAGCCCGGACATCCCGATGATGGCGATCGGGTTGCGCGCCAGGCGTCTGTCGTCTGTCACGAAAGTTCCTCTCGAACCGGATGGAGAAAGATCAGGCGGCGACGGTGGTCGCGGTGCGCGACGCGATGAGCTCGGCCGCGCCCGTTGCGAACATGTGGTGGCCGAGCGAGCTCGGGTGCAGGCCGTCGGCGGTCCACACCTCGGGCAGCGCCCATTGCGGCTCGGTCGCGATATCGAGCAGCAGCGTGCCGGTGTCGGCGGTGACCTCGGCGAGCGCGGCATTGGCGAAGGCGAACCGCTCCCGCAGCAAGCTACGGAAGCTGTCCGGTACCGGGAGCCGGGCGGGGATATCCGGGTAGCTCGCCGTGAAAACTGTTGCGCCACTGTCGCGCAGCGCGCCGAAGACCGTCGCGAGGTTACGCTCGAAACGCGCCGCGTCGAAGTCGCTGACCAGATCGTTCACCCCGACGACGACACCGAAGAGTCCGGCCCGGACCGAGATCGCACGGCGCAGTTGCTGTTCGACAACGACGGTCGTGGTCGCGCCGTGCGCACCGAAGTTGCGCACGGCGGCGGGTCGCAGACCGAGCTGCCCGCCGAGCCTCGGCACCCAACCGCGGTACCCGCCGCCGGCCGCGGCATCGCCGCGACCCTCGACGAAACTGTCCCCCAATGCCGTCAGGCCGGGGATCCTCATGCCGAAACCCCGGCCTTGGTGACATGCCGTGCGGCCGCCGGGAAGTCGACCTTCTCGTACAGCTCCGCCAGTTCCTGCTCGCCGAAGTACTTTTCCGGCGAGTAGATTCCGGCGATCAGCCCGAAGAAGCCCTTGGTGTACTCCGCGTCGTAGCTGGTCGCGCGGAACACCGAGTCGTAGTACGGCGACAGCGACAGTCCCGAAATGCTTTCCGTCAGTTCGTAAGTGCTCGCGCTCTGCAGGTCACGCTCGCGCTCGTACTCGGCGAGCACCTCGGCCATCGGACGGGCGCCGGACAGACCCTCGTGCACCAGATCCGAGAGCAGCTGCGCGTACTTGAAGGCGTCGGTGATGCCCCAGCCGGTGAACGGATCCTTGTGATAGCCGGCATCGCCGACCAGCGCCCAGCCGGGTCCGAACGAACGGCGACGGTAGTTGTCCGGGTACAGCATCGGCCGGAACTGCTCCGCTCGCTTGCCCGAATCCTTCAGGTTCGCACCGAGTTCCGGGTCGATCTGCGAAACGATCTCCTGCACACCGGCATCCGGGTCGGTGCGGAACTCGCGGAACCGATCCCGCTTGCGCATCACCGCGACCAGCGCGAGACCGTCGTTGGTCGGCCAGGACGCGAACTGCTGCTCGCCGAAACCGGTGCGGTGCTGCATGCCCCAGTCGAGGCCGTCGTAGTACGAGTAGTAGATGAAGCAGGCCGCCGGGGACCCCTCGTAGACCTCGGCGCCGACCGCCTTCGCCACCGTCGAGTTCGAGCCGTCCGCGCCGATCACCAGGGTGGCGCGAAACTCCTGCTCGGCGCCCTCGCCGACCTGGCCGCGAATGCCGACGACCGTGTCGCCGTCGAAAACCAGCTCGTTGACGGTGAATCCGTTGATCACCTCGACGCCGGCGTTGCCCGCGGCGTCGACCAGGATCTTGTCCAGCACGGTGCGGCGCGGGCAGTAGACGGCGTCGATGCCGTCGGCCGACACATCGGCGAAGCCCTTGATGACGATGTCGGTGTAGGAGAAGTTCAGGTGCCGGATCGCCGGGGTTCCGGCGGCGACGACCTCGTCCAGCAGGCCCCACGACTGCAGCAGGCCGAGACCGGCCTGATGGATGTAGTGGGTCGACGGGGTGTCACTGGGGAAGGTGGCGCGGTCGACGGCAAGGACCCGGTAGCCCTTCCTGGCGAGCAGCATGGCCAGCGGGGAACCCGCGACCCGAGTTCCGACAACGATGACGTCGTACATGTTCGCATCACTTTCCGGTAGTCGAATTCTGAATTCGAGTCTGTGGCCGCGCCCGGCCGGGAACCACCAGGCGCAGCCGTAATTCATCGGGCGATTGGCACGGCCTATCTACGCAGTCCGATCAGTGGCCGCGCCGGACCGATGCAGGGCCTACAGCGCGGGCTGGCGAGCTCGATAGAGAACGTCGATATCCGCGGCATACGCGGCCTCGATGGCGGCTCTGCGCAATTTCCGTGACGAAGTCAACAATCCGTCCTCGACGGTGAAATCACCGTCTACGATGCGGAATGCCCGAATCGACTCGGGCCGGGAGACAAGCGAATTCGCGTCGTCGACCGCGGACTGGATGGCGGCCGACAGATCCGCGCCGGGGCTGCCGTCGCGCCAGCGCAGCACCTGCATCGGATCCAGGGTCACCAGGGCGGTCACGAAATCGCGGCCGTCCCCGATGACCATGCAGTTGCTCACCAGCGGATGCAGCCGCACCCGGTCCTCCAGCGGCGCTGGCGCGACATTCTTGCCGCCGGAGGTCACTAGGATCTCTTTCTTGCGGCCGGTGATGCGCAGATATCCGTCGGCGTCGAGTTCACCGATATCGCCGGTGCGCAACCAACCATTGGCGTCTACGACCGCCTGATCCGCGGCAGCGCCCCAGTAGCCCGGCGAGATGTGCGGGCCACCGACCAGCACCTCACCGTCGCTGTCCGCGATCGCCACCGACGTCCCCGGAATCGGCCTGCCGACCGTGCCGAGGCGGTTGGTCTCCGGTGCGCTGACGGTCACCGCGGTCGCCGCCTCGGTGAGCCCGTAACAGTTCAGCAGCACCACACCGAAACCCGCGAAGAAGCCGGTGGTCGAATCGTCCAGCGACGCGCCGCCGGAGATGACATAGCGCAGCCTGCCGCCGAGTGCCGCGGCCACCGGATGCTCCGACAGTTCCGGAGTTGCCTGCGCGCCAAGCAATTCCAGCCCGCGCGCCACCGCCTCCGACTCCTCGGCGCCGGACAGCATGGTGCGGCAATGCTTACGAATCTTTTCCAGCCCGAACGGAATCAACGCCAGGAAGGTCGGGCGCAGCGTCGGCAGCACCGGCACCAGATCGGGAATGCCCGGCAGCAGGTGGGTGCGGCTACCGCCGGCCAGGCAGGCGAACAGGATGGTCTGGCCGAACACGTGCGACAGCGGCAGGGCGAGCACGGTCGTCCCGTCGAACAGGGTGCCGGTCTGGCGCACCGTGTTGACCGCGGAAACGAACATGTTGCGGTGGGTGATCAAGCAGCCCTTGGAGATTCCGGTGGTGCCGCTGGTGTAGACGATCATGGCCAGGTCCGCGGCGCGCACCGCCGCGACGTGGTCCGCGATACCGGGGTCGACCTCGCCGCAAGCCCAGGTGGCGAGCTGCGCGAAAGTCCACACTTCGCCGGCGCCTGCCGCCCGCAGACGTTGGACGTCCGCCTCGTCCTCGGCGGCGAAATACGCACTGCCGCTGTCGGTCAGGATGTGCTCGATCTGCGACGCGGAGGAGGTCGGATACACCGGGACCACCACGGCACCGAGCGCGAGCAGCGCGCAATCCAGCAGCGCCCAGTCCAGGCTGGTGCGGCCGAGGATCGCGACCCGGTCCCCCGCCGCGACCCCGCGCGCCGCCAGCGCCGAGGCCAGCGCGCGGGCCTGCCGATCGACCTCGGCACAGGTGAGTTGCGTTCCGTCCGCGCCGCACAGCGAAAGCCGTTGCGGGTGTTCGGCGGCCGCTCCGGAAATCACCGAATACAAACTCGCGTCGTCCGGAAGATCGATTCCATTCTCGGTGCTGGACACCGCGGTGACAGACAATGAGGGACGGCGGCCGGCGGGGTGGGTAAACATTGTGTTCACAATGTCGAATTCTGGTCGCCGACAGCGAATTACGGCCCGGTCGATATCGCGGTTCCTACCGCGCGAATGTCACAGCCTATCGAAGCGACTAGGCCGACACCGCTCGGGCAATATCGACGCGTGCCGCTTCAGGTGAATCCACACACTCCAGGAAAAGCGATACCGCCGGATTCGACTCCGCCGCACGCCACACCGCGTACAAATCCAAAGTCGGCACCGGATCGAGCAATTTCACGGCCACCGAACTACTCCCCGGCGCGCCCATACCCATCGAAATCGCGCGCGGCAGCGAGGCGAACCCCACCAGTGGCCGCACCGACACCATGTGCGCGGTCGCGCCGGGATCGTCCGCGGTCTGCGCGACCGACAGGGTGATCCTGGTATCCGCCGCCGCGCGGAAGATCGAGTCGTACATGGCCGGGCACTGTTCGCGGGCGAACAGCACGCAGTCCTGGCCCTCCAACTCGGCGAACGGGACGCCGGGCCGGTCGGCCCACCGGTGCCGCCTGCCGACCACCGCCACCAGCGGAACCCGGTGCAGCAGGCGCCGATACCGGAAATCCGTGGTGCTCGGGTGGCCGTACACCATGGCCAGGTCGAGCGAGCCGTCGGAGAGCGCGGCCAGCTGCGGCCCGGTGCGCTTCTCCCACAGCGACACCACGATGTCGGGGTGCTGCTCGGTCATCTTCGTCAACGCGTCCGGCAGCACATGCCTGCTGGCCGGAAGGTTGTAACCGATGTTGAGGGTGCCTGCCCGCCCCGCCGCGGTCGCCTTGGCGACCTGGGCGGCTCGGTCCATCTGGGCCACGATGATCCGGGCTTGACCCTCGAACTCCCGTCCCGCCGGGGTCAGTTTGACCTCGTGCGAGTTGCGTGCGACCAGCTGCACGCCAAGCGACTTCTCCAGCTTCTGTAGCTGGGCACTGAGACTGGGCTGCGTGAGATGCAAGCGCTGCGCTGCGCGGCCGAAATGCAGCTCTTCGGCAATCGTGATGAATGAAACCAGATGTCGGAACTCCATGCCGCCGGCTCCTTTTCCGCGTACCCCGAAAGGTAGGCCGCGTCGGGTAACCCCGGATGAACCGCGATCGCACGGATGTTGCCGGGACCGTTGCGGGCGGGTGAACTGGCCCCAGTCCGGCGGCGGAATGTGCTACGTCGAATCCCGTGACCATCCAGCTTCCCCGATCGGACCTCGCAGGGCAAGCCCCCGACTCACCGGGCAGCGCCGGAAAACGTTGCGGGCCAGGCACAACACGGCCCACGAAACGGTTTCGGCACGCGCGTTTGCGACCGGCCGGGCGCACCGGCCCCCGCGTCCGCTCGGTACCGTGTGGAAGGTGTCACGTCGGGAGGAGGGGCTATGACCGAGGTTCGCGCGCAGTTCGGCGTGCTCGGTGCGGTGGAGCTGGCGATCGACGGTGTCGGGCAGGCTCTCGGCGGGCCGAAGCAGCGGGCGGTACTGGCGTATCTGGTGATCAACGCGAATCGGCCGGTATCGGTTGAGGCGCTGGCGCAGGCGGTCTGGGAGGACGCGCCGCCGCCGGACATCAGGGTCAGCCTGCATACGATCATCTCGAACCTGCGTAAGCCGCTGCGCGACAACGGCATCGATGCGCGGGCGGTGCTGGCGCAGGTGGGGCCCGGCTACCGGGTCACGGTGGCCGACGGTGCCAGCGACGTCCAACGATTCCGGGTGCGCAAAGAAGCGGGATTGCGGGCACTCAGCGCGGGCCAATTCCAGGCAGCCAGCGAGTTGCTGTCCAGCGCGCTCGACCAGTGGCGCGGGCCGGTGCTCGCCGATCTGCGCGGGCTCGGTTTCGCTGACGCGTACGCCACCGTGCTCGACGACGACCGTCTCGGTGCCATCGAGGCGCGCGCCGAGGCCGATATCGCACAGGGCCGGGCCGATGCCGTCGTATCCGAACTCGCGCTGCTCGTCGGTGAATACCCGCTGCGCGAACCGCTCTGGGAACAGCTGATCACCGCCCTGTACGTGGACGGCCGCCAGTCCGACGCACTCGAAGCCACCCGACGACTGCGCGCGACCCTCGCCAACGAACTCGGCATCGATCCGAGCCCGCCCATCCGCCAGCTCGAGGCGCGCATCCTGCGCCAGGATCCCCTGGACAGCGGCGCGCAAGCCGCCGCACCCCCGATCGGGGCGACGACCATCGTCGAGCAGAGCTCCGGCGACCAACAGGCTTTGCTGCAGGAACGCTCCGGCACGACCTACCCCATCACCGGCACGGTCACCCGCGTCGGGCGGCTGTCGGACAACGACATCGTGCTCGAACACGGCAAAGTCAGCAGGCACCACGCGGCGATCCTGCACAACGGCCTCACCTATCTGATCAAGGATCTGCTGTCCTCGAACGGGGTTTTCGTCGACGGGATGCGCATTGTCGATACCGGCGTGCTGATCGACGGGGCGGTAATCCGGATCGGCGACTACGAGCTGACCTTCATGCTGGTGCCGGATTCGCCGAGCTGAGACGCGACCGTTGGTTCGTCGTTAGTGGACCGTTGGTGGGTGCGGCGAGAGTTGTCCTCAGCCGAGACCGGCTGGTCAAACCCCTGATAGACCGCAGACATGGTCTGCACCCCCGTTCCTCGCCCCTGGCGCGCACTGCCCGTCGCGCCGGGAATCCGCGGCGGGTGGTCGGTTTCGGCGCTCTCTTCTTTTCTTGGGCAAGTGTTCAGCGGGTCGGGGTTGGGCGCGCTGACGTGGTTTGGGTTGGTCGGGTGGGAGTGGTGGGTGTGCGGGTCGGGGTCGAGGCTGTGGTCGGGGGTGATGTTGTCGAGCGCTGGTTGTAGGGCTGGACCGTTGTCGGTCGGCACGAAACGGACGGG
Source organism: Nocardia sp. NPDC051321 (assembly GCF_044455225.1). NCBI lineage: Bacteria > Bacillati > Actinomycetota > Actinomycetes > Mycobacteriales > Nocardiaceae > Nocardia > Nocardia sp. NPDC051321. The sequence goes on from NZ_JBITEM010000023.1 coordinate 32,625, forward strand.
CGCGGTGGCGATGTCGTCGCTCGGGTGGTGGCGGGTGGTTGCTTCGACGTGGAAACCGTTGTCGGGGTGGATGTTCGGGTCGGGCTGGTCGTCGGCGACACCGATACGGTCGGGCGCTGACTGGTGGTCGTTACCGGTGTGGTGCCGCACGGGTCCGAGATCGGCGATGGCGATGGCGATGGCGATGGCGATGGCGATGGACAGACGATCGAGCACGGGATCGGCGTTCGGCCCCCGATGTCGATGGTGACCTCGATGGATAGTTCGATCTTCGGTGGCGGTGTCGTGTATGTGGATGTCGGCGGGTCCGTCGTGTTGGTGGGTGTCGGCAGATCCGTTGTGGTCGTGATCGGCGGGTCTGTCGTGATCGGCGGATCGGTGGTGATCGGCGGGTCAGTAGCAGGCGTAGAGTCCAACGGTTCGGTAATGGCCGCGGTGTCCGGCGATTCCGACGAAGGGGCGGGATCCAGCGGCTCGGTCGGCGGCACAGGATCCAACGGCTCGATCGGCGTCGTATCCGCACCGGGCACATTCGTTCCGGGGTCCTCCGGCGGGGTGCCGTCTGCCGTATTCGGCACCGCCGGAACAAGATCAGCCGTTTGGTCGCTCGTCGGATCCGGCAAGCTGATCGACAGCGCCGACTTGTCCTCAGGAGAGTTCGGATGCGCTACGGTCTGAGCCGCCGACCCCGAAATCAGCAACCCGGCAACCACTACCAACGATCCAGTAATCGGGCCAGATTTCCGCGTAGTCCGAGCCGCCTGCCACCACTCTCCGAGCACTGCCTGAATTCCGAACATCGTGTGAAGCATGGCACGATGAACGGCCCCCAGCGCTCCCCAGTCGATTGGGGAGCAGGCCCGTCACGGGGTGACGATGGCGAAGTTCGGATCCGGCTTGTCGAACAGGTCCTTCAGCTTCTTCAGTGCCGTGATGTCGCCCTCGATGGCGATGTCGCCCTTCAGCACGGCGGCTTGAAAGTCTTGACCGGCCAACAGCGTTCGAGCCAATGCTGCCCTGGTCAGGGTGATCGTCGCGTCGGCGGCGGGCAGATTGTCGTGCTGGCTGCGGTCGTAGTGGATGAGCACGCCGTTGCGGAGTTCGGCGCGGTGCAGGCGGTCGTTGTCGTCGCGGAAGCGCCAGTCGGAGGTGATGGTGGTGTCCCATGCTTGGGGACCGTTGATACGCAAGGACATAGCGTCGAAGGCTTGATCGACGGTGAGGGCGGCGAGCAGACCGGCAGCGGAGGCCGAGGTCGGTGTACCGAAGGGACCGTTGCGTAGTTCGGTGGCACCGCTGAGGTAGAAATTGCGCCACGTGGCGTTTTCGGCACCGTAGGCGAGTTGTTCGAAGATGCCAGCCTGCAGGCGTTTCGCGGTGTTGTTCTGCGGGTCCGCGAAGATCACATAGTTCGCCAACTGGGTCGCCCAGCGATAATCGCCTGCGTCATAGGCTTTTTGCGCCTTGTTCAGCACATCGCTCGCGCCACCCATCGCCTCGACGTGCCGCTTGGCGGATTCGACCGGCGGATGTTCCCACAGGTGGGCGGGATTGCCGTCGAACCAACCCATGTAGCGCTGGTAGATGGCTTTGACATTGTGGCTCACCGAGCCGTAATACCCGTGCGTGGACCAGGATTTGGTGATCGCGGGCGGCAGCTGGATCATCTCGGCGATCTCGCTACCGACGTACCCCTGGTTGAGCAGGCGCAACGTCTGGTCGTTCAAGTAGGCGTATAGATCTCGCTGCACCGACAGGTATTCGACGACCTTGCCGGTGCCCCAGATCGGCCAATGATGCGAGGAGAACACCAGATCCGCGTTCCGGGCGTACAGGTTGATCGACTCGGTCAGGTATTTGGACCACACGTGCGGGTCGCGCACCAGCGCACCGCGCAAGGTCAGCAGGTTGTGCATGGTGTGCGTGGCGTTCTCGGCCATGCACAGGATCCGGCGGTCCGGGAAATAGAAGTTCATCTCCGACGGCGCCTCGGTGCCCGGCGTCAGCTGGAACACCATCCGCACCCCGTCGATCGTTTCTTCTTGCCCCGTGCGGGTGATATCGCGCGTCGGCTCGAGCAGGGTGATCGTGCCGACCGAGGTGGTCTGCCCCAGGCCCGCCCCGATCTGCCCCTTCGGCCCGCGCGGCAGCGCGGCCCCATACATGTACGCGGCGCGGCGCGCCATCGCCGTCCCCGCGTAAATGTTTTCCGACACAGCGTGTTCGAGAAATCCGGACGGCGCCAGCACCGGGCAGTGCCCCGCCGCCACCTGCTCCTTCGTCGTGACGCCGAGGGTGCCACCGAAGTGGTCGACATGGGCATGGCTGTAGATCAGTCCGGTCACCGGTCGATCGCCGCGATGCTTGCGATACAGCGCCAGCCCCGCGGCGGCGGTCTCCGTCGATACCAGCGGATCGATGACGATGACACCGGTATCGCCTTCGACCAGTGTCATATTCGACAAGTCCAGCCCACGGACCTGATAGAACCCCGGCGCGATCTCATACAGCCCCTGTTTGGCCGTCAGCTGCGACTGCCGCCACAAACTCGGATTCACCGACAGCGGACAGGGTTCCCGCAAAAAACCATAGGAGTCGTTGTCCCACACCACTTTCCCCGTGGAGTCTTGGACGATTCCCGGCTCGAGCGATGCGATCCACCCACGATCAGCGTCCGCGAAATCGGTGACATCGGCGAACGGCATCGCGATCCCCTTGTTCGCCTCGGCGATGTGCCCACTCGGCTCGACCGGCGTCGCCGACGGATTCAACTCCACCGATTCCCCGCACCCGCTCAACCCGACCCCGACTCCCGCCACCGCCAGCGCCGCAGCCCCGACCCCGAACACGCCACGCCGCGAAACTCGCCCAACCGAGCCGTTGTCCTGCTCACCAGTCACGCCGCGCTCCCACTCTCGAGTCAACTCTCCCGAGCGGATCACCAGCTGCGGGCCGCCACCGACCCTACCCACTATTGCAGTCAGACTGCAATAGTGCCACGATGTGATGGGATGAACCTTATGAGTGAGGTGACCCGCCCCCGACGGCGACGCAATCCGGAACGAACCCGCCGCGCCATCGTCGACGCCCTGCTGTCCCTGCTCAAAGACGGCGACATGGACCCCACCACCAAGAACATCGCCGCCCGAGCGGGTGTCTCGGAACGCAGCATCTTCGTCCACTTCCCCGGCCGAGACGACCTGCGGATAGCCGCCGTAGATCAGCAGTCCGCCGACGTCGAGGCCCGCATCCAACGTCCGCCCCCTGAACTCCCCCTCGACGAGCGCATCGACGCGGCAGTCCGGCAGGGCGCGTCGATCTTCGCCCTCCAGCGCAATCCACGCCTCCTCGGACTGCTCGAGTCCCAGCGCATCCCGGCCATCGACCAACGAATGCGACTGACAGACAGCCGCATTCGCGAAGCCCTGGCGCAAACATTCGCTCCCGAACTGTCCCGCGCCGACGATCACCTACTCGACCTCATCGATGCCACCGTCGCCTGGCCGATGCGCCACCACCTCACGGAACGACGCGGGTTGTCCCAACCCGCCGCCACCGCCGCAATCCGGCACGCACTCCACGCCCTGCTCGGCGCCCTGAGTTGCGTGGACGAGGGTGGTGGGGCCGGGTAGGGTCTCCCCATTCTGATGAGGAGATCACCATGAAAAGCATTGCCTTGCTGGCTATTGGGGTTGCGTTGGCGCTTTCCGGCTGTAGTTCGTCGGGCGGTTCGGACGCACCGGCCGGCCCGCCGTTGAACGCGGAGGTGCGGGGGAAGTCGTGTCAGAACTATCTGCCGGTGTTGAGTAAGTTGAAGGACGTCAGTCAGGACTCCGCGAACAAGACCGCGGACGAGACCATTTCGATGTTGCCGCAGTCGGCTCAATGGTCCGCCCTCAGCGAGGTGGACCGGCAGTCCACCATCGCCGGAATTCGCGACGCCGCCACGGGGAAGTGCTGACAGACGCACCATTTCTGATTCTCCGCACCTGAAATCGCATGCGATTCTCGGTGCGGGAGATCAGGAGGCGTGCGGCGGTCAGTCGGGGGTGGGTCCGCCCTCGCGACCGTGCGCGCGGCGGTGCAGGGCGAGCTGGATTTCCAGGAGCAGGCGGTCGCCGGGGTCGGTGAGGTCTATCCGGAGGATCTCTTCGACCCGGCGGATGCGGTAGCGCAACGTATTCGGGTGAACCTGGAGGGCGGTGGCGGCGTTGCGGACGTCGCCGTGTTCGCGCAGGTAGATGTCGACGCTCTCGCGCAGGCTCGCGGAATGCTTGCGGTCGTAGTCGGAGAGTGCGCGCAGCCGAGGATCGTGCAGTTCGGGGCGGTTGCCGACGAGGTCGAGGATTTCACCGAGCAGCACCGCGGTGCGCGAGTCGGCGAGGGTGGTGACGCGCCCACGGGGGTAGGTGGCGACGGTGCTGTCGAGGACTCGATCGACCTCGCGCCGCGCGTCGGCGACACTGCTCAGATCGGGCACCGGGCAGGCAATGGCCGCTCGAAGTGCCAGCGCGCGTTTGGATTCGAGCTGCTCGACCAGTTGGCGCGTCCAAGCGGTCACGGCGTGCGCGGCCTTATAGCTCGGCAGCAGAACATAAACGCGGTCGCCAAGAGTGGCGGTCACCGAGTCGTTGCGAAATGAGCTGGCGCGCAACCGAAGCATGTTCCCCAAGGCGGAAGGCTCGGTGGCAGGGGCGGTTTCGGTGGCGGTGAGCGCGAAGCCGACCACGGCGGCCGGACCGGTCAGCGGCAGGTTCAGCGCCGCGGCCACCGACGCGACATCGACGGAACCACCAGCACCGAACAGCCGCTGCACCAGCAACGCCTCGGTGGACGGCGCGTCGAGACTGCGCGAGATGAGCCGGGCCGCAATGGCCGAGGCGCCGCGCAGGATCTCGGCGGCGTCGGGCTTGAACGGCCGATCCCCCTGCTGCAACCAGATCGTGCCGAGCACCCGCGGCGCCCGCGCGGCACCGTCGGCGGGATGCCGGACGCTCACCGCGAGCCTGCGCTTGATGTTCAGGTCTTTGTGCTCCGGCACATCGATGACCTCGTCGGTGCGGCGCAGCCGATCGAACACTCCCCACTTGCGCAGCACCGCCAGGTACTCGCGCGGCCCCTCCCTGCCCAGGATCGACATCACTCGCATCTGGTCCGCCGCCTCGTCCGACGCGGAATAGGCCAGCACATGCGACTGAGGGTCCTCGATCGACACCATGCCACCCGCGTTCTGCGCAACGATCTGCGCCAAACCGAACAGGTCTATGTCCGCGGCAACAAGCCCACTATCAACAGCCACGACTACGCCTTTCGGCCAACTCGACAACACACTCATCCCATCTTTGTCCTTTTAGCCCATTTCCCGCGCACTTTTCCGGTGTTGACTTCGGCTGTCCTCAGTACAGAGCGCTTGCCCCATCCAGCAGGAGGAACTATGGACGCCATCGTGTCCACCCCGCGGCCGGTCAACGAGCCGGTCGGCACGTTCGCCCCCGGTAGTGCGGAACGTACACGGTTGCAGGCCAAACTGGCCGAGCTCGGCGCGACCCCGACCGACGTGCACCACGTTATCGGTGGCGAGCACCGCCGCGGTTCGGGCGAGACGATCGAGGTCGTGCAGCCGCACCGGCATGCCGCCGTGCTCGGCACACTCACCTCCGCCGAGCCGAGCGATGTGCAGAACGCGATCACCGCGGCCACCGCCGCGGCACCCGCCTGGCGGGCGCTGTCGTTCGAGGATCGGGCCGCGGTGTTCCTGCGCGCCGCCGACCTGCTGGCCGGCCCGTGGCGCGAGACCATCGCCGCCGCAACCATGCTCGGCCAGTCGAAGACCGCGTACCAGGCCGAGATCGACAGCCCGTGCGAGCTGGTCGACTTCTGGCGGTTCAACGTGCACTTCGCGCGGCAGATACTGGCCGACCAGCCGATCTCCTCCCCCGGCGTGTGGAACAAGGTCGAATACCGGCCGCTGGACGGCTTCGTCTACGCGATCACCCCGTTCAACTTCACCGCCATCGCGGGCAACCTGCCGACCGCGCCCGCACTGATGGGCAACACCGTGGTGTGGAAGCCGGCGACGACCCAGTCGGTCGCGGCTTACTGGACGATGAAACTGCTCGAAGCGGCCGGCCTGCCGCCCGGTGTCATCAACCTGGTGAACGGTGCCGGCCCTAAGGTCTCCGAGGTCGCGCTGGCGGACCGCCGCCTGGCGGGCATCCACTTCACCGGCTCCACCGCGACGTTCCAGCACCTGTGGCGCTCGGTGGCGGCGAACATCAGCGACTACAACTCCTACCCGCGACTGGTCGGCGAGACCGGCGGCAAGGACTTCGTCGTCGCGCACAGCTCGGCCGATCCCGAGGTGCTGACCACCGCGCTGATCCGTGGCGCGTTCGACTACCAGGGCCAGAAGTGCTCGGCCGCCTCGCGCGCGTTCATCGCGAAGTCGGTGTGGGCCAAGATGGGTCGGGAGTTCGTCGACAAGGTCGCCACGCTGAGCTACGGCGACGTCACCGACTTCAGCAACTACGGTGGCGCGCTGATCGACAAGCGCGCCTTCGACAAGAACGCCGAGGCTATTGCCCGTGCGAAGGCCACGCCGGGCCTGTCGATCGCCGCGGGCGGGCACGCCGACGACTCGGTCGGCTACTTCGTCGACCCGACCGTGCTGCTCGGCGAGGACCCCACCGATGAGGCGTTCAGCACCGAGTACTTCGGCCCGATCCTGTCCGTGCACGTCTACGACGACTCGGCCCGCGGCTCCTTCGAACAGACCCTCGAGCTGGTCGACAAGGGCTCGCCGTACGCGCTGACCGGCGCGATCATCGCCGACGACCGCGCCGCGATCGCCGCGGCCACCGAGGGCCTTCGCTTCGCCGCGGGCAACTTCTACATCAACGACAAGCCCACCGGCGCGGTCGTCGGCCAGCAGCCGTTCGGCGGGTCGCGCGCCTCCGGCACCAACGACAAGGCAGGCTCGCCACAGAACCTGCTGCGCTGGACCTCCGCCCGCACCATCAAGGAGACGTTCGTCCCGGCGACCGATCACCGCTACCCGCACCAGGAGCCGTGATGGCCTTCTCCGCTCTGCTGCGTCCCGCCATGCTGGCCGCGTCCCGCTCGCCGCGGATGGAACGCACCATCACCAAGATGCCGACGACCAAGAAGCTGGTCGACCGGTTCGTCGCCGGTGACTCCGCGGACCAGGCGGTGGCCGCGGTCGAGGCGCTGCTCGGCTCCGGCCGGTATGTCACCATCGACTACCTCGGCGAGGACACCACCGAGATCGAGCAGGCCCGTACCACCGTCACGCACTACCTGCACATGCTGTCCGCGTTGAGCCAGCTGAATGTCGAGGCGACGACGGAAGCGGTGCGCCCACTGGAGGTTTCGCTCAAGCTGTCGGCGCTTGGCCAGTCACTGCCCAAGGACGGGCACGCGATCGCGCTCGAGCACGCGCACCGGATCTGCGCGGCGGCGGCGGAAGCGGGCGTCTGGGTGAACATCGACGCCGAGGACCACACGACGACCGATTCGACCCTGGCGATCGTGCGCGAACTGCGCGCCGACTTCCCCAGCCTCGGCACCGTGTTGCAGGCGTACCTGCGGCGCACCGAGGGCGACTGCCGGGACATGTCGGGCTACGGGTCACGCATCCGGTTGTGCAAGGGCGCCTATAAGGAACCGGCCTCGGTCGCGTTCCAGGGTCGCGCCGAGGTGGACGCGTCCTACCTGCGGTGCCTGCGCGTCCTGATGCTCGGCGACGGCTACCCGATGGTCGCGACGCACGATCCGGCGCTGATCACGGAGGCGCAGCGGTGTGTCGAGACCACGCACCGCAAGCCCGACGAGTTCGAGTTCCAGATGCTGTACGGCATCCGCGACGCCGAACAGCGCAGGCTGGTCGAAGAGCGCAATCACCTGCGGGTCTACGTGCCCTACGGCGACCAGTGGTACGGCTACTTCATGCGCAGGCTGGCGGAGCGTCCGGCCAACGTCGCGTTCTTCCTGCGCTCGTTGAAACCCGGCAGTCAGCGGTGACGGGCGGGGCGGTCGAGCGCTGAGGCGCGCGGCCGCCCGTCCGGTTGGCCAACCAGGCTGAACAATATTTGGCCAACTCGCCGATCACAGTCGCGCTGTGGTCGTATTTAGTAACCACAGCTCGAAGTGTGATCTGCGTTACGCATTGTCGCGTGGCGCGGAGGACGAAAGGAACAACATGTCCATCGCGGAGTTGCGCGGCCAAATGCTGCGCCGCAAACCCATGGGGCAGGTCGACGACGAGGGCCCTGCCGATGAACAGCTGGCCCGGTCGCTCGGCCTGTGGCAGCTCACGGCGATCGGCGTCGGTGGCATCATCGGCGCGGGCATCTTCACCCTCGCCGGCGCGGTCGCGCACTCCGTCACCGGTCCCTCGGTGCTCATTTCGTTCCTGATCGCCGGTGTCGCCAGCGCGGCGGCGGCGCTCTGCTACGCCGAGTTCGCCGGGATGGTGCCGAAGGCCGGCTCGGCTTACACCTACGGGTATGTCTCGCTCGGTGAGATCGCGGGCTGGTTCATCGGCTGGGATCTGCTGCTGGAGTACATCGCGGTGGCGGCGGTGGTCGCGATCGGCGTGTCCGGCTACTTCCGCTTCCTGCTCGGTCAGGTGGACATCACGCTGCCGGACTGGATGATGGGCGCGCACGGCACCGGAAACGGCCACGTGGTGGACGTTTTCGCGATGCTGTTCTGTCTCGGCACGGCGTGGCTGCTCTCGCGCGGCATCAAGAGCGTCGGCCGGTTCGAGACCATCGCGGTGGGCATCAAGGTGGCCCTGGTGGTGCTGATCGTGGTGCTCGGCGTGTTCCACATCGACAGCTCGAACTACACGCCGTACTTCCCGTTCGGCTCCGGTGCGGTGTGGACCGGCGCGGCCACCGTGTTCTTCGCGGTGTTCGGCTACGACGCGATGAGCACGGCCGCCGAGGAATCGACGGACGGCAAAAAGCATCTGCCGAAGGCCATTCTCTACTCGCTGGCCATCGCGATGGTGCTGTACGTGCTGGCCACGCTGGTGTTGACCGGCATGCAGAAGTACACCGAGATCAGCCCGACCAGTGGCTTCTCCACGGCGTTCGAATCCGTCGGCATGCCGGGTATCGCGAACATCATCGCGATCGGCGCGATCGTCGGCATCGTCACCGTGGTGCTCACCTTCATGCTCGGCGTGACGCGCGTCTGGTACGCGATGAGCCGCGACGGGCTGCTGCCGGAGTGGTTCGCCAAGACGCATCCGGTGCGCAAGGTGCCGACCAGGGTGACCTGGATCGTCGGCATCGGCGCCGCCGTGATGGCGGGTCTGCTGGATATCACCGTGGTCGCCGAGCTGACCAATATCGGCATCCTGATGGCCTTCATCGTGGTGTCGGTGGCCGTGATCGTGTTGCGGCGCACCAGGCCCGATGAGCCGCGCGAGTTCAAGCTGCCGTTCATGCCGGTGGTGCCGCTGATCGGTATCGGGTTCTCGCTGTACCTGATCTGGTCGCTGCCGTGGCAGACCTGGGTGCGGTTCCTGGTGTGGCTGGTGGTCGGGTTGGTTGTGTACTTCACCTACTCGCGCACGCATTCCAAGCTGGAGCGCACGGGTTCGGCGGATACCGCCAAGGTCGTCTGAGGAATTCCGAGGGGCACTGACGCCAGTCTCTCGGGCCGGTTGGGTGGGTTGGCCGATGGCCGCCCACCCAGCCTTGTTTCCGAGCAGGAGCTGATACTCGACTGGCATCAGTCGATATCGAAAGAGTGTTGGACAGGCATCAGTCCAGCGCCTTAGCCTTCTGACAGTCGCACGGTGAGTGATCCACCCCACATTCGCCAGTGCACCCAGGAGGACAATGATGTACGAAAGTTGGCTATCCCCAGACCTATTCGGTTGTCGGCGGAGCGGAGCCGAGGCGACATGAGCTATCACCGGATTCTGATCACCGGCGCGGGCGGCGGGATCGGCACCCTCATGCGGCCGCGACTACGTCGCCCCGACCGCGTGCTGCGCCTGCTGGATCTGACCGAACTCCCCGCCGCCGCCACGGATGAGCGGGTCGAGATCGTCACCGGATCGCTCACCGACGCCGACACGATGGCGGCCGCGTGCCGGGATGTGGATGCGATCATCCATCTCGGCGGGATCAGTCGCGAGGACAGCTGGGAGCGCGTGCTCGCGGCGAATATCGATGGGACGCATACGGTTCTGGAGGCCGCGCGACAGGCGGGGATCTCGCGGGTCGTACTGGCGTCGAGCAACCATGCGGTGGGATACCGCGCGGTCGGCGAGGCGGGCCCGGATGGCATTGCCGGAGAGGCGCCGTCGCGGCCGGACACCTATTACGGGTTCAGCAAAGCCGCGATCGAATCGCTGGGCAGCCTTTATCACTCACGATTCGGCATGGACGTCATCTGCATTCGGATCGGGTCATGTTTCGAGCGGCCGAACGATGTTCGCGGACTGTCGATGTGGCTGTCACCCGACGACGGGGCACGATTGTTCGAGGCGTGCCTGAGCGCGGAAAGCCCTGGCTTCCGGGTGATTTGGGGTGTGTCGAACAATACCCGCGCGGTCGTGTCGCTACGGGAGGCCGAGGAGCTCGGCTATCACAGCATGGACGACGCCGAGAAATTCGCGGCGGAGATCCCCGACGGCGCCGGGCCTGCCTGCATCGGCGGGGCATTCCTCGAAACACCGCTCGGCACACCGAATCCGCTCTGAATTCGTCGGTAGCACCGGTACTCGAAACGCATAACGCGATACCGAGTTCGCATCACGCTTTCCGTCAATACAGCCCGCTCAGCGTGTGACGCTGAGGGCACTTGCTCGACCGCGAAAGAAGCGCAGCACAATGCAATACAAATCCACGGTGCAGGCACGAAAATCGGCCCTCGGCACCAATGTTCATTTCCTCTATTTCTTCGGCGCGCTCGGCGGCATCCTGTTCGGCTACGACCTCGGTGTCATCTCCGGTGTGCTGTTGTTCATCAAGGACGCCTGGGAGCTGACCTCGGTGACCAAGGGCGTGATCGGCGGCTGCCTGGCCGCGGGCGCGATCATCGGCGCGGCCATCGCGGGCCGGATCACCGACCGGCTCGGCAGGCGGCGCACCATCATGATCGCCGCGGTGGTCTTCGGCATCGGCGCGCTCGGCTGCGCGGCGGCACCGAATGTGACGATGCTGGTGATCGCCCGGTTCATCACCGGGATCGCCGTCGGTTGTTCCTCCGCGACGGTGCCCACCTATTTGTCGGAGCTGGCACCGACCAGGGCGCGCGGCGCGTTGTCGACGTTGAACCAGTTGATGATCGTGTCCGGCATCCTGATCGCCTACATCGTCGACTGGGCGTTGTCCGGATCGGGCAACTGGCGCTTGATGTTCGGCGTCGCCGCGATTCCTGCGGTGGTGCTGTTCCTCGGCCTGACGGTGCTGCCGGAAACCCCGCGCTGGCTGGTGAAGGCGGGCCGCGAGGACGAGGCGCGCGCCGTGCTGGCGGGCACCCATCGGTCGAACGAGATCGACGCCGAGCTCAACAGCATCCGCACGGTCAACCAGTTGGACGTGCAGCAGAAGGGCCGCCTGCGCGACCTGTGGGCGCCATGGGCCAGGCCCGCGCTTGTGGTCGCGCTGATTCTGGCCGTCGGCCAGCAGTTCTCCGGCGTGAACGCGGTAAACCTGTACGCGCCAACGATGTTCACCGATCTCGGCTTCGGCAACTCGACCTCGCTGCTGGCGGCCATCGTGCTCGGCGTGGTCAAGGTGGCGTTCACCGCGTGGGTGATCTTCGTGGTCGACCGGTGGGGTCGCAAACCGCTGCTGCTGCTCGGCAACGTCTGTATGGCACTGTCGCTGTTCCTGCTCGGCATCATCGTGCTCACCGTGGACAATCACACCGTCACCGGGTTGACCACACTGATCCTGCTCAACGTCTACCTGGCGGGTTATGAACTCGGCTGGGGCGCGGTGGTCTGGGTGATGATGGCGGAGGTCTTCCCGCTGCGCGCGCGTGGCGTCGGCATGGGCGTTGGCAGCGTGGTGCTGTGGAGCTCGACGTTCGCCATCACCTTCCTGTTCCCGGTGATGAACGATCATCTCGGCCTTGCCAAGTCGGCCTGGTGCTTCGGTGCCGTGAGCGTGGTGTTGTTCATGCTGGTGCAGCGTTTCGTGCCGGAGACCAACGGGCGCAGCCTGGAGCAGATCGAGCTCGATCTGCGGGCCAGGGTCGGCGGGCGCGCCACGGAGCAGGCGTGATGCCCACTGCGCAGACGCGCCGCCTCGTGTACGTGTCGAACGCCGACAGTCGCGAGATCTCGGTGCTGCTGCTCGATCCCACCGGCGCGCTGACGCCGGTGGGGTCGGTCCCGGTGGACGGAACGGTGATGCCGTTGGCGGTGAGCCCGGACCGCCGGTTCCTCTACGCCGGACTGCGCTCGGAACCATTCTCCGTCAATGCTTTTGCCATCGACCCGACATCGGGCCGGCCGATGATCCTGTCGAGCACTCCGCTACCGGACAACATGGCTTACCTCGCCACCGACCGGGCCGGACGGTTCCTGTTCAGCGCCTCCTACAGCGGCGACAAGATCGCGGTCAATCCGATCTCCGGGAATGGCACGGTCGGGGCGCAACCGGACGAGGTCATCGGCACCGCGCCGCACGCGCATTCGATCGTCGCCGATCCGTCGAATCACCATGTGTTCGTGGCGGTCCTCGGCGGTGACCACATCCTGCAGTATCGGTTCGACGCGACGTCCGGCAGGCTGACACCCCATCGCCCAGCGGCGGTAGGGACCGAACTGGGTGCGGGGCCGCGGCATCTCGTGTTTCACCCGAGCGGCCGCGTCGCTTTCGCGACCAACGAGCTCGACGGCACGATCGGCAGCTATCTGTTCGATCCGCCGACCGGCACACTCACCCCGATGTCCTCTATATCTGTTCTGCCAGAGGGCTTTTCCGGCAGCCCATGGACCTCGGACGTGCACGTCACGCCCGACGGCCGCTACGTCTATGTGTCCGAACGAACTTCGGACACCCTCGTCGGCTTCCGTGTCGGCGCCATGCCAGGCGCGCTGGAACTGCTCGGGCACACCCCGACCGAGGCCCAGCCGCGCGGTTTCGCCATCGATCCGCACGGCCGCTTCCTGATCGCCGCTGGCCAGAAGTCCAACGCGATCACCAGCTACGCCATCGACCACGACACCGGCGCGCTCACGGCACTGCAGCGCGTCCCGGTCGGCCGCAACCCCAACTGGGTCGAGATCATCGATCTGCCCGTCGCATGACCCGCCACCTCGACGACGCGCGCCCGTGGCTGCGCGATCACCCGCATCATCGGCCCGAGGCGGGCAGGCTGGCAGCCATGGTCTCACTGGAGCAGGTGCGCGGGTTCGTGATGGTCGCCGACGAGGGCAGCTTCCGCCGCGCGGCGCAGCGGCTTCGGATGACCCAGCCGCCGCTGAGCAGGCAGATCCAGAAGCTGGAACGCGATATCGGGGTGGAGCTGTTCGACCGCAGCCAGCGGCAGGCGCAGCTGACCCCGGCGGGCGAGGTGTTCTTGATCGAGGCCCGCAGGCTGCTCGCCCTGGCCGAGGGCGCGCCGGGCACCGCGCGGCTGGTCGCGGCGGGCGGCGCGGGAACGGTGCGGATCGGCTTCACGGCGGCCTCCGGGTTCGGCTTCCTCGGCCGGTTCCTCAACCACATCGAGCAGGGACTGCCCGGCGTCGAGGTGGTGCTGCGCGAGATGGTGAGCTCGGATCAGTTCGAGAACCTGCGCAGCGGGAAGCTGGACTTGGCGCTGGCCCGGCCGCCGTTCGACCGTACCGAATTCGATTGCGAGCTAGTCCATTCCGAACGGCTCATGCTCGCACTGCCCGACGCGCATCCACTCGCCGCCGACGGCCCGATCGTGGTCGAGGAGCTCGGCGGTGAGACGCTGCTGGTGTACGCGCCGGGCCCGGCCCGGTATTTCGCCGATCTGGTCGCGGGAATCCTTGCGGCCGTGCCCTATACGTCGACGCACGAGCTGACCCAGGTGCACACCATGCTGGCGCTGGTCGCCGCGGGCCGTGGCCTGGCGCTGGTGCCGGAGACGGCCAGTCATCTGCACCCCGACGGCGTGCGGTTCCGGCCGCTGGACGGCGTCGACGATCCGGTTGTCCTGTACGCGGTGTGGCGGCGTACCTGCGCGAACCCGGCACTGCCCCGGGTGGTGCGGCTGCTCGACTCGCTACCGCCTGCTCATTGAAAGGAACAGAATGTCGCATCTCTCCGCTGAAGAACTAGGGCCCGTGCTGGGCCAGGGACTGTTGTCGTTCCCGGTTACGCATTTCGACGCGGACCTCGCGTTCGACGAGGCCGCGTATCGCAAACACATTGCCTGGCTCGCGCAGTACGACGTCGCCGGGCTGTTCGCCGCGGGCGGCACCGGCGAGGGTTTCTCGCTGACACCGTCAGAGATCGATCAGGTGGTGCGGGCCGCCGTCTCCGAGACCGGCGGCCGGATACCGGTCATCGCGCCCGCCACCGCGGGTACCGCGGCCGCCGTCGAACAGGCCCGCGCGGCGGAAGTCGCTGGGGCGGAAGGCATTCTGCTGCTGCCGCCGTATCTGACCGAGGCCGGTCCTGAGGGTCTGATCGAGCACGTCGCCACGATCTGCGCGGCCACCTCGCTCGGCGTCATCTTCTACAGCCGCGCCAACGCCACCTGCAACGACGTGACGTTGGCGCGGATGGCCGAACGGTGCCCGAACCTGGTCGGCTTCAAGGACGGTGTCGGCAATATCGAGACGATGACCCGGATCTACGCTCGGCTCGGCGACCGGCTCACCTACATCGGCGGCCTGCCGACAGCCGAGACCTTTGCCCTCCCCTACACCGAAATGGGCGTCACCACTTACTCTTCCGCGATCTTCAACTTCATGCCGGAATTCGCGCTTGCGTTCTACCGCGCCGTGCGGGCGCGGGATCGGGACACCGTCTACCGGCACCTGCGCGAGTTCGTGATCCCCTACCTCGATATCCGCGACCGGCGGCCCGGTTACGCGGTATCCATCATCAAGGCGGGGCTGACCGCGATCGGCCGTCCCGCCGGGCCGGTGCGGCCGCCGCTGACCAACCTCACCGACGACGAACGCGGCGAACTCGGCGCGCTGATCCGGACCGTCGCCGGAACCGACGCGGCATGACCGGCTCTGCAACGCTGGACACCATTACCGCCGTCTCGATCTCCTCGGTCGCGCTGCCGCTGCCGACCGGAATCAGCGACGCCAAGGTGCTGACCGGCAGGCAGCGGCCGATGACCGAGGTGGCGGTGCTGTTCGCCGAGATCACCACCGCGTCCGGGTTGGTCGGCCTCGGCCTCAGTTACTCGAAACGAGCAGGCGGGCCTGGGCAATTCGCGCACGCGCGGGAGCTCTGCCCCGTGCTGCTCGGCGAGGATCCCAGTGACATCGCCAAGATCTGGGACAAGCTGATGTGGGCGGGTGCGTCGGTCGGCCGCAGCGGGCTCGCGGTGCAGGCGATCGCGGCGTTCGATGTCGCGCTGTGGGATCTGAAGGCCAAACGGGCGGGGCTACCGTTGGCCAAACTGCTCGGCACGCACCGCGATTCGGTGCGCTGCTACAACACCTCCGGCGGATTCCTGCACGCGCCGACCGAGGCGGTGCTCGATCGTGCGACGGAAGCGCTGGCGGCCGGGATCGGCGGCATCAAACTCAAAGTGGGACATCCGGACAGCGCCGTCGACCTGGCCCGGGTCACCGCGGTGCGGGAAAAGCTCGGCGACCGGGTGCCCTTGATGGTCGACGCCAATCAGCAGTGGGATCGGGGGACCGCACGCCGCATGTGCCGGGCGTTCGAGCCATTCGGGCTGGCGTGGATCGAAGAACCCTTGGACGCCTACGATTTCGACGGCCACGCCCGGCTCGCGTCGACCTTCGACACCCCGATCGCGACGGGCGAGATGCTGACCAGCGCGGCCGAGCACGCCCAGCTCATCCGCGCGGGCGGAGCGGGCATCGTGCAGCCCGACGCGCCACGGATCGGCGGCATCACCCCGTTCCTGCGAGTGCTGGCCTTGGCCGACAGCGAAAACCTGCAACTGGCCCCGCATTTCGTGATGGAGGTGCACGTCCATCTCGCGGCGGCCTACGCACGGGAGCCCTGGGTCGAGCACTTCGAATGGTTCGACCCGCTGTTCGATGAACGCCTGGAGATCGCCGACGGACGCATGCACCTGTCGGCGCGGCCCGGCCTCGGCGTGACCGTCAGCGACCAAGCCCGCGCCTGGACCGTCGCCGAATATTCGGTCCACGCCTGACCTTTCGGAGGAATCATGGATACCGACCCGAACGACCTATCCCGAATCATCGACGCGGCAGCGGAAGCCGTCTCGTCGCTCGCCGAATCGACGCCGGCTGAGCGCGCCCGATGGCTCACGCACGCCGCCGACGCAATGGATACCGCCGCCGACGACCTCGTCCCGCTCGCCGCCGAGGAGACACATCTCCCGGAGCATCCGCGCCTGCGTGGTGAATTGGCACGCACCACCTTTCAGCTGCGCTTGTTCGCCGAGGTGCTGGCCGACGGCGAGTTCCTGCGTGCCACCGTCGACCACGCCGACCCACAGTGGCCGATGGGCCCGCGCCCCGATATCCGCCGCAGCGTGGTCCCGATCGGCCCGACGCTGGTGTTCGCCGCGAGCAACTTCCCGTTCGCGTTCAGCGTCGCGGGCGGCGACACCGCCGCCGCGCTGGCCGCGGGCTGCCCGGTCGTCCTCAAGGCGCACCCGGGGCATCCGCGATTGTCCGCACGCACCGGAGTGATCGTCCGCGAGGCACTGGTCGAGGCCGGCGCACCCGCCGGAATCTTCGAAGTCATTCACGGCATCGACGCAGGCACCGCCGCGTTGCGCCACCCCGCCATCGCCGCGGCGGCCTTCACCGGTTCGGTGCCGGGCGGGCGGGCACTGTTCGATATCGCGACCGCACGTCCCCGGCCGATCCCGTTCTACGGCGAACTGGGCAGCGTCAATCCGGTGGTGGTGCTGCCCGCGGCCGTTCGCGCGCGCAGCCGCCAGATCGTGGCGGGCTTCCTCGGCTCGTTCACCCTCGGTGCCGGACAGTTCTGCACCAAACCCGGCCTGCTGCTGCTGCCGACGGGTCATGGTCTCACCGACGCCCTGCGCACAGCCGTACGGGACGCACCCGGACAACGCCTACTCAACGACCGTATCGCCGACGGCTTCCGTGCCCGAGTCACGGACCTGCGCGAACATCCCGCTGTCACCGCGCTTTCCTGGCCCGACATCGACGCCGACCTGCTCGCACCGACGCTGTTGCAGGTATCCGCCGCCGACTTCCTTGCCGGAGACGAACTGCTCCGACAGGAATGCTTCGGGCCCGCCGCGCTGATTGTCGAGTACGCGAATTCCACTGAGCTGCAAACGCTGCTCGGCGAGCTCGAACCTGGCCTTACCGCAACGGTTTTCGCGGAGGACAGCGAGATCGACGACGTCCGCCCGCTGCTGCCCGCACTCACCGCGCTGGCCGGACGGTTGATCTGGAACGACTGGCCGACCGGCGTCACGGTCACCTGGGCCCAGCAACACGGCGGCCCCTATCCGGCCACCACCGCGCCGACCACGACCTCGGTCGGCACCGCCGCGATCGACCGGTTCCTGCGGCCCGTCGCCTGGCAGGGTTTCCCCGACAGCCTGCTCCCGCCCGCTCTCCGCGAGGACAACCCCTGGCGCCTACCGCGCCGCATCGACGGAAAGCGTGACTGACCATGTCCCCTGTCATCACCGACGTCCGCCTCACCCCTATCCTCATCGCCGACGCGCCCCTGCTCAATGTCGGTGGCGTGCACCAGCCGTACACGCCACGACTGATCGTCGAGATCGAAACCGACAGCGGCACTGCCGGTCTCGGCGAAACCTACGGCGACCACCAATACCTTTCCCGCGCAACGGAACTAGCGCGGCACCTGATCGGCATGCCGGTCGCCGCCAGCAATGCGATCCGCCTGCTCGGCGCGGGCGACACCCGCCTGCTCGATGACAATCCGATCGCCGGCGGTCTGCGCGGCACGCTGACCACGGACA
Source organism: Nocardia sp. NPDC051321 (assembly GCF_044455225.1). Classification (NCBI taxonomy): domain Bacteria; kingdom Bacillati; phylum Actinomycetota; class Actinomycetes; order Mycobacteriales; family Nocardiaceae; genus Nocardia; species Nocardia sp. NPDC051321. The sequence continues at coordinate 50,748 of NZ_JBITEM010000023.1, forward strand.
AGGTCCGCCTCAGCGTGATCTCGGCCTTCGAGACCGCGGCGCTCGACGCGCACGGCCGCGAGCTCGGCCTGCCCGTGCATGCCCTGCTCGGGGGCAAGGTGCGCGACCGCGTCGACTACTCCGGTTATCTGTTCTACAAGTGGGCCGAACACCCCACGCCGAACACCCCGACCGACGAGTGGGGCGAGGTGCTCGACCCGGACGGCGTCGTCCGGCTGGCCGAAAAGTTCAGCGCCCATGGCGGATTCCGCTCATTCAAGCTGAAGGGCGGCGTGTTCCCGCCCGAAGAGGAGGTCGCGGCTATCACCGCGCTGGCCAAGGCATTCCCCGAGCATCCACTGCGCCTCGACCCCAACGGCGGCTGGTCGCCGGCGACCGCGACGACCGTCGCCGAACAGCTCACCGGCATAGTCGAATACCTCGAAGACCCCACCGCTCGCGTCGCCGACATGGCCGAACTCCACCGCCGCACCGGAATGCCCCTGGCTACCAACATGATCGTCACCACCCTCGATGAAATCCGTCCCGCCTTCGACGCGAACGCGGTCCAGGTCGTGCTGTCCGACCACCACTTCTGGGGCGGCCTGCACGCCACCCGCGACCTGGCCGCCATCTGCCACGCCTACGGCAAGGGCATCTCCATGCACTCCAACACCCACCTCGGCATCAGCCTCGCGGCGATGACTCAGGTCGCCGCCACCGTCGCGCATCTCGACTACGCCTGCGACACGCACTACCCGTGGCAGGCCGAAGACGTCATCACCGCACCGTTCACCTTCACCGACGGTGCCGTCGAGGTCACCGACTCCCCCGGCCTCGGCGTCGAGCTCGACCGGGACGCGGTGGCCAGGCTGCACGAGCGCTGGCAATCCATGCCCGCCATGCGTAATCGCGACGACGTCGCGGCCATGCGCGCCGCCGATCCCGACTACCGCCCACCCAGTTCACCGAAATACTGAACTCCTTGTGATCCGCATCCGTATTGATTGCGAAATGGTCATACGGCTATCTACTGTCGGGTCTTCGGCCCGACGGTTCCGTCGTGCTGGTCACGCAGCGCTGTGTGGCCGAGAGGAGCGGTAGATGGATCTCCAGGACGTCGTATCGGCGGGCGTGCTCGAGCAGCGAGAGCTGCTGGAGCAGGGAGCCCTGTCCTCGCAGGAATTGGTCACCGCCACGCTGAACGGCATCGACGCGGCCGCGGATCTGAACGCGTTCACCCGGGTGCGCCATGAACAGGCCCGGGCCGAGGCGATCGAGAGCGACCGAGCGCGCGCCGCGGGCGCCGCCGGACCGCTGCACGGCATCCCGATCGCGATCAAGGACGAGATCGACGTCGAAGGTCTGGTGACCACCTTCGGCACCCGGGCCAACTCGACGCCCGCCAAGGCAGACTCCGAGGTCGTACGCCGATTGCGCGCCGCGGGCGCGGTGATCGTCGGCAAGACAACGATGCCGGAATTCGGGCAGTGGCCGTTCACCGAGTCGAGCACCTACGGGGTGACCCGCAATCCCTGGGATCGGAACCGGACAACCGGCGGCTCCAGCGGTGGCTCGGCCGCGGCGGTCGCGGCGGGCCTGGTCCCGGTCGCGATCGGTAGCGACGGCGGCGGCTCGATCCGGATTCCGTCGGCCTGCTGTGGGCTGTTCGGCCTCAAACCACAGCGCGGACGGGTGCCGGTCGCGCCGTTCGAGCATCTCTGGTGGTCACTCGGGGTGACCGGGCCGTTGACCCGCGGCGTCCTTGACTCGGCGATCGTGTACGACGTGATCCGCGGCAACACCCCCGACGACCGGTTCACCGCGCCCGAGCCGGTGATGTCGTTCGAGCAGGCCGCACGGCAGCCCACCACCGGCCTGCGGATCGGCTACAGCACGAAATCGCCTAACGCGCTGGCGAAGCCGGATCCAGAGCACGTGCGTGCGGTGCACGACACCGCGAAACTGCTTGCCAACCTGGGACATTCGGTGTTCGAGGTGGACCCGCACTACACGGAAACGCTGCATGCCTTCTTCCCTCAGTTCTTCGGCGGCGTGCGGGACGAAGCCGAGCATGTCGAGCATCCGGAACGCCTCGAACGCCGCACCCGCCAGACCATCGCGATGGGCACCTGGGCCCGGCGCCCTGTTGTCGAATGGGCGATCCGACAGGGAGAAGCCTTGGCGCGCAAGGTCGATCGGGTCTTCGCCGACTGCGACCTGCTGCTCACTCCCACCCTCGCGGGCCGGCCGCCACGCATCGGCGCGCTCGACGGCGCGAGCACCGTGCGCGCCCAGCTCCGGTCCATTCCGCTGGTGGCCTACACGACGCTGTGGAACGTGACCGGCCACCCGGCGGCCTCGCTGCCCGCGGGGATCGGCACGGACGGGCTGCCGCTCGCGGTGCAGCTGATCGGCCCGAGCAACGGCGAAACGACCATCCTCACCGTCGCGGCGCAGTTGGAACAGGCTCGGCCGCATGCCCGGCCGGTGGTCTGAGACCGGGCGCGAGGCTACAGTGGCCGATGTGACCGAATTGGGCGATATCGCACCACGTTTCGTGGAGCTGGCGCACGGCATTGTCTGGTCCACCGTGTCGACGACCGATCCGGCGGGACGGCCGCGCAGCCGCATCCTGCACCCGATCTGGCAGTGGGACGGGCAGGAGCTGATCGGATGGATCATCACCGGTAAGACCCCGCCCAAGCTGGCGCAGCTGACGCACAGCCCATACGTGGCATGCAACTACTGGGCACCGACGCATGACACCTGTCTGGCGGAGTGCGCGGCCGAATGGGTCGACGATCTCGAAACGAAGACCACCGTGTGGGAGTTGTTCCGGAGCACACCGCTACCGCTCGGCTACGACCCCGCAGGCATCGGCATTCCCGGCTGGACCGGGCCGGAGTCGCCGAGCGTCAGCGTGCTGCGACTGCGACCGTGGCGATTGCGCGTGCTGACAGGTAAAGACCTCAGCAATGGGGTGCGCGCGACCTCTTGGCGTGCATAACAGCAACGAGATCCCAGTTCTGTGAATATCATTCATAAATAAGGCGGATTTACGAACAAGATTCTGTACGGTCGAGGTATGCGTAAGAGCGATTCACCCGGCGGCTCGACCCCACCCGTGCCGCCGATCCACCCGCCGGCCGGGGTGCCGATCGATGATATCGACCGGATCCTGCTCGACCAGCTCGCGCGGGACGGCCGGATGACGAACAACGCGCTGGCCGCAGCGGCGGGGATCGCGCCGTCCACCTGCCTCGGGCGGGTGCGCGCGCTGGTGGAACGCGGCGTCATCCGCGGGTTCCACGCCGATATCGATCCGGCCGCGCTCGGCCGGAGCCTGCAGGCCATGATCGCGGTGCGGTTGCGCGCCAGCGCACGCCAGCACCTCGCCGAATTCGGCGAGCAGATGTCGGAGTTCGAGGAGGTGCTCAACGTGTACTTCATCGCGGGCGCCGACGACTACCTGATCCACGTCGCCACCTCGCACACCGACGAGCTGCGCCGGTTCGTGCTCAACAACTTGAGCGAACATCCGGCGGTCGCCTCAACCGAGACGATTCTCATCTTCGAGCACATGCGGCCGAGGACGAATCCCACCGCATAACCAAAAGCGGCCGACCCAGTGGGTCGGCCGCCTTTGCGAAACAGGTTACGCGGCCAGGCTTTCGGCCACATACCCGTGCGCGGCCGCGACGGAAGCGGACAGCAGCACACCACCATGCGTACTGAGACCGCTCGCCAGGCCCTTGTCCATCGCCACGGCCTCGCGCCAGCCGTGCCCGGCCAGCGACACCACGTACGGCAGCGTGGCATTGGTGAGCGCGACAGTCGAGGTGTAAGGCACCGCGCCGGGCATGTTGGCGACGCAGTAGAACACCGACTCGTGCACCCGGTAGGTCGGGTCGGCGTGCGTGGTCGGGTGCGAATCGGCGAAGCAGCCGCCCTGGTCGATGGCGATGTCGACCAGCACCGAGCCCGGCTTCATCTGCGCGACAAGGTCATTGGAGACCAGCGTGGGCGCCTTCGCGCCGGGCACCAGCACCGCGCCGATCACCAGATCGGCTTCGCGCACGGCCTTTTCGACCTCGAGGCGATTGGACATGATGGTGCGCACCTGCCCCTTGTACTGCGCGTCGATCTCGCGCAGGCGGGCGATGTTCAGGTCGAGCACGGTCACCTCGGCGCGCATGCCGTGCGCGATGGCGATCGAGTTGCCGCCCGCGACGCCCGCGCCGATCACGACCACGTTGGCGGGCGGGGTGCCGGGCACGCCACCCATCAGCACGCCACGGCCGCCGCCGTTGCGCATCAGGTGGTAGGCGCCCGCCTGCGGGGCCAGGCGGCCCGCGACCTCGCTCATCGGCGCGAGCAGCGGCAGCGAGCCGTCGCGGCCGGTGACCGTCTCGTAGGCGATCGAGGTGATGCCGGAGCTCAGCAGCGCGTCCGTGCATTCCTTGGATGCGGCGAGGTGCAGGTAGGTGAACAGCACCTGACCTTCGCGCATGCGTGAATACTCTTCGACGACCGGCTCTTTCACCTTGAGCACCAGTTCGGCGGTGCCCCAGACCTCGTCGGCGGTGCCGAGCACCCGCGCGCCGGCGACGGTGTATGCCTCGTCCTCGAACGCCGAGCCGCGACCGGCACCGGACTCGATGTACACCTCGTGCCCGCGTGACACGAGCTCGTGTACACCGGCCGGGGTAATGGCGACCCGGTACTCGTGGTTCTTGACCTCGCGGGGGACCCCGATCTTCACCTGCGCTCCTGAATGTCTGGATGTTCATGGATGTCGATAGTCGATCCGCATAATATGGACCGTTGTTGCTAAAAGTATGAATATCATGCGTGTGTAGGTCTATATCTATGAAGATAATTCTTATTTCAGCCGGATCTATCGACGAATCCTCATATTGTAGCCAACGTGAGCGGCCTCACTCGCAAGATGTTCGGCCAGCAGCGCCGCCGGTAACAAACCTCACAGTCGGTTAGCTGCCGATCGCACCTAAGATACAACTTGTGTCTAAGACGTATTCATCAGCTGAGCAGGCCTATCGCGAGGTCAAGGAACGCATCCTCACCGGCACCTTGGCCGGCGGCGAGCTGATCAGCGAGGGCGAGATCGCCGCCGACCTCGGCACGTCGCGGACGCCGGTGCGCGAGGCGTTCCTGCGGCTGGAGACCGAAGGGTGGATGAAGCTCTATCCGAAGCGCGGTGCGCTGGTGGTGCCGATTCCGCCCGATGAGGCCGAGCATGTCGCGTACGCCCGCTACGTCGTCGAGGCGGCCGCGGTGCGCGCGCTGGCCTCGACCGACCGCACGGCGCTGACGTCGCTGTTCCGATCGTCGCTCGACCGGCAGCGCGAGCTGGCCGCGGCCGGGGACCTCGACCAGTTCGCTCTGGTAGATACCGACTTTCATCGCTGCTATGTAATCGCGGCGGGCAATCCGCTGCTGGCGAGCTTCTACGACTCGCTGCGTGAGCGGCAACGGCGGATGAACAGCGTGGCGCTACGCCGCGGTCCGATCGACATCGACCGGATCATCGAACAGCACGCCCACCTGGCCGGGCTGATCGAGGCAGGCGAGGTCGAACGCTTCGCCACCGCGTTGGCCGAGCACCTCTCCGGCGTGCACCAACTAGAACTACGAGGACTGTGATGGCGACGCCGACCACCGCGGTCCGGTCCGCGCCCACCGAGATCAGGGCGAAGGCATGGTGGGGTGTCGCGGCGACGATGTTCGCGATCGCCTGGGGCGGAAACGAATTCACCCCGCTGCTGGTGATGTACAAGAACCACGGGCTGCCCGCCACCACGGTGGATCTGCTGCTGTTCTACTACGTCCTCGGCATCGTGCCCGCGCTGTTGATCGGCGGGCCGCTGTCGGATCGGTTCGGGCGTCGCGCGTTGCTGCGGCCCGCACCGCTGATCAGTGCGGCGGGCTCGCTGCTGCTGGCGTTCGGGTCCGCGTCGGTGCCGGTGCTGTCCGCCGGACGGGTGCTGTGCGGGGTCGCGCTCGGGCTGGCGATGGCGGTGGGTAGCAGTTGGTTGAAGGAGCTCGCGCAGCCACCGTTCGGGCCCGCGCTGCCCGGCGGCACCGGGGCGCGGCGGTCGGCAATGAGTCTCACCGGCGGTTTCGCGGTCGGCGCGGGATCCGCAGGGGTGCTTGCGCAGTGGGCGCCGTGGCCGAACACCCTCGCCTATCTGATCAATGTGACGCTGTGCCTGGTCGCCGCATTCTGGGTGGCGCGAGCGGCGGAAACGGTACTCCCCCAGGAGAATCCAGGCCGACTGATCGACGATCTGAAGGTGCCCGCCGCCGCGCACCGCCGATTCCGTTGCGTGGCACTGCCGGTCGCGCTGTGGTTGTTCACCTCCGCGGGCACCGCGTACGCGATCATGCCCGCGCTGATGGCGCCGCACATTCATGGCGCGCCGATCGCGTTCTCGGCGCTCGTCGGAGTCATCACGCTGAGTTGCGGTTTCGCGATCCAGTCGGTGGCGCGGCGGATCGACAAGGCGGGCACCGCACGCGCGGCCGTCGCCTCGCTGGGCTTCGTCACCTGCGGAATGGTCACGGCGGCTTGGGCTTCCGGCGCGCTGACGCTCTGGGCAACGCTGGCGGCGGCGGTTGTGCTCGGCGCGGGATACGGCATCGGATTAGTCGCCGGTCTGCAAGAAATCGAACGGATCGCGCGCCCAGCCGATCTGGCCGGGCTGACCGCGGTGTTCTACTCGGTGAGCTACCTCGGCTTCGGCGTGCCCGCCCTGCTGTCCTTCCTGAATCAGCAATGGGGCTTCGGCTACCCCGCGATGTTCGCGGTCGCCACCCTCGCGGCGGCGGGCAGCCTGGTGCTGGTGGTCCGGAACTATCGGACCTGATCTCCCCCGCCAAAATCAGTGGCGGCCCGCGAGCCGCCGTTGCTACGGTTGCTGCCGCGCTGGTAGAGCGCCCGAGAGAAGGAAAGAGTGTCTATGACCCGGACCGCGCCGAGCGCGCCTCATCGCGTGGAATCGAGCCGCATCGGTTCGTCCGCGCCCGCACAGCCCACAGCCGCTACCTAAGCTTCGAGGCGCGCTCGGCCTGCTCCTGCTGTTACCGCTATTCAGCCCTCAGCAAAGGAGTGATCCGGGTGTCAGACAACACCTCTCACGGTCCGAGCGCAGCACTGCGCACCGACACTTTCACCTGCGTCCGCTGCGGTCTCGTCGTGGCCACGCTCGCGCCGGACAACAGCAGGCGCAACCACTGCCCGAGTTGCCTGAACTCACAGCACACCCACGACCACGTCGACGGTGGCACCTCCGACTGCCGCGCCAGAATGGCGCCGCTGTCGATCGCTGTGCTGCGCACCGGCGAATGGGCCGTGGTGCATCGCTGCACCCGCTGTCACGAGCTGGCGCTGCACCCCGTGTGCGGTGACGACAACCAGCTCATCCTGATGCGGATGGCCGTTCGCCCGCTCGCCGAGCCACCGTTCCCGCTCGAAGTCTTCGGCGATCTGTAGGGGGTGCGACATGCCACGCAGGAAACCCGCGGGCCGCCGCCCGCAACGCGCCAAGGACGTATTGCACGGCCGCGCAGGCGAATCCGGCGACGCGTTCCGCTGCGTCGGATGCCGGATGGACGTATCGGTCACCGCGCCGGGTACCGCCCACCGCAACCACTGCCCGCACTGCTTGACCAGTCGCCACGTGGACCGGCGCGTCCCCGGCGACCGAGCCGAGCAGTGCCGAGGGCGGATGGCGGCGGTGAGTATGTCCACCCGGGACAACGGCGAATGGCAGCTCGTGCACCAATGCCTGGCCTGCGGTTGCCTCAAAGCGAACCGCATAGCCGGCGACGACAACGCGCTCGCGTTGATGCGAATAGCGTTGCGCCCATTGGCCGATCCGCGCATCGGCCATCGCGCACTGCTGGCGCTATGACGGCTGCCTAGCCGCCTTCGGCCGGTTGCGTGTCGGCCTGAAGTGCGCGGCGCACGCGCGCGGCTTCGGCGTCCAATGCGGCGGCCTGCAGGTATGCGGCGGTGGTTTCGGCGAGGAGAGTGGTCCACCGGGTGACGCGTTCGACGCGGTGGGCCAGTTCTCGTTCGGCCGCGGCCAGCGCTGTGTCGTCGCCCGCGGCCGCCGCCGCGGCGGTCGTTGCCTCGCGGAGCTTTTGCTCGGCGCGGAACTGGAGTTCACGGCAGTGGTCGGGGTCGAAGACCTCCGAACGGATGTCGGCGGCCTCGGCTTCCAGTTCCGCGATGCGGGCAAGGCGTGGATCGGATTGGTCGATCGTCTCGTCCGGGGTCCAGTCGTCCTCGGTGGATTCCCATGGGAGTTCGAAGGTTTCGTCGTTCAGCGCCTTCTGCTCGAGAAAACGACGGTGATCTTCTTCGGCCCACTCTAGGTAGTCGCGGTACTCGGCCATGTCCGTGTCGGTGATCGGACGGTGCCGCGGATGCGCGGTCATCGATACCGCGATGCTCCCGTCGCCGTAGCGAAGATTCACAGTGACGACGGTGACCGGGTGGGGTTCGGCTCGCTCCTCCACCCGCGCCATCATCACCTCATAGCGGTGCTCCTCCACCGCACTGTCACACGCCTGCTCGAACACCCCGCACGCGATCTCGTAATGCTGACCCGCGGTGCTGCCGGTCAGCGGATGCGCCTCGCCGAGCCGCGTCTCGCCGGACTCGACGGTCGCGCCGTCATGAACGACCTCCCAGGTGTAGGTCTCGGCGAGTTCGTCGGCGGACGTGCCCTGCCGCGCCGCAGTGGTGTCGGTGAGGTCGTGCACAGTCGGCTCCCATCTCGTGGCCGAACATGGCGGAGGCGACCGACTTCGCTGCGCCGCCCCGCAGGCGGTTTGCACGCCTATATTTCCCCTTCCGAGCGCAGCACGCCAGCGGCAAATCTGGGGATCGCCACGCGTTGGCGACGCGGCGCATGCGAGAACCCGTTCACCGAGCCGTGGTGGACAAGATCGCGACGACGTAGGTGACAGATCGGCCGTCCTGGACGCACTGATGTTGTTCGCGCTCAACGAATCCGAGCCGACGGACCAATTGCCGGCTCCGAAGGTTCCACGCTTGGATCGCCGCGCGAACCGGGGTCGCCGGGTGGTCTCGGCGGAGATGGCCGAGTACGGTGCCGCCGAAGGCCATGCCGTGGCCTTTGCCGACCCATCTCGGATCCATGCCGACACCGAGATCGAGCACGTCGGGGTCCTCGTCGAGGCCGGGGACCCGTGCTTCTGGTCCGGTGCAGAAGAATCCGACTATTCGGTCCGTCGCGCTGTCTGCCACGGCCGAGTAGCCATCCGCGGCAGCGGGGAGGCCATCGCTCGCAGTGAGGTTATAGATGTGCCACGGGCCGTCGTACTGCCAGCTGGCCACCTGACGAGCGTCGCCGCGGGTCAGGGGACGCACTATCAGGCGATCGGGCCATCCATCATGCATTGCGCCATGGTCTCGCAATTGCCTGTTGGAGTCGAAGCAGTTTCGGTGCTCATTGAGATCGGGGGTCAGGTGTTGGCGGCGGGAAGGTCAGGTGGAATACGGTGCCGCCGTTCGGGGCTGGCTCGGCGGTGGGGGTGGCGCCGTGCAGGTCGGCTACCTGTTTGACGATGGCCAAGCCTAGGCCGTGGCCGGGTTTGGTGCGTGCGGCGGTGCAGCGGTAGAAGCGGTCGAAGATGTGCGGGAGATCAGGGGGTGGGATGCCGGGGCCGTGGTCGCGGACGGTCAGGTCGTGGTGGTGGAGGGCGACGTGGATGGTGGCTTGGGGTGGGCTGAAATTGGCGGCGTTGTCGAGGAGGTTGGTGATGGCGCGGGTCAGGCGGGCGGGGGCGCCCAGGATGGTGGTCGGTTGCAGATCGGATTCGAATGTCACAGTGGGCCAATGACGTTCGGCTGCACGAAGGCAGTCGGCGACGAGCAGGTCCAAGCGTAGGTCTTCGAAAGGTTCGGAGGCTGCGGACGGGTCGTCGGCGCGTGCGAGGTCGATGAGGTCGGTGACCAGGCCGGAGAGCTCGTCGGACTGAGTTCGTAAGGCGGACGCTGTTTCGTCCAGTTGCGTGCTGCTGAGGCGGGAGGCTCGGCCGAGTAGGTCGATGTTGGTGCGCAGGGCGGTAAGTGGAGTGCGGAGTTCGTGGGAGGCGTCGGCGATCAGGCGGTGCTGGGCCGCGCGGGAGTCGCGTTCGGCGGTCAAGGCCTGGTCTAGTTCGTCGAGCATGGTGTTGAAACTGCTTGCCAGGCTTTGGAGTTCGTCGGGGCCGGTGACGGTGATGTGGTGGCGGGGGTCGCGGGTGCCTGCGATGCGTTCGGCGGCGGTGGTCAAGATAGTGACCGGGGCGACGGCTCGGCGGGCGACGAGGAGCCCCGCCGCGATGGCGAGCAGGGTACCGATCGCGGCCGCGGCGAGGAGCGCGTAGGCGACGCGGCGCAGGCTGGTTTCGACGGGGTCGGAGCGTTGGGCTATTTGCACCGCGGAGCCGGAATGTAGTGGCGCGGTGTACATTCGGAGTCGGTAGCCGTCGAGGCTGATGTCGCTGAAGTAGGCCGGTCGGGTGCCTGCCGCGACTGCCGTGGTGGCCGAGTCGACGGGTAACGGCTGGTTCGGGTCGTGCTCGGATTCGATGTGCCCGTCGGCGGCGACGACCTGGACGCAGCTCGGAGCGGTCAGATACCGGCACGGTCCGGAGGCGGTGGCGACGTCGGCGTCCGTGGCGATCGTGCGGCTGATACGGGTGGCCTCCCGGCGCAGGCCGAGGTCGAGGGAGCTGTCGAGTTCGTGGGCGACCACGGCATAGGCGGCCAAGCCCATGCCCGCCAGCGCGACTGCGATGGCGGCGACGCAGAACAGCGCGATGCGGGCGCGCAGCGAACCAGGCAGCCTCACGGCGGGGCCAGTCGGTAGCCGATGCCGCGCAGGGTGTGGATCAGCCGGGGTTCGGCGTCGGCTTCGAGCTTGCGGCGCAGGTACCGGATGTAGACCTCGAGCGAGTTCGACGTCGAGCCGAGTCCTGCCCCCCAGACGCGTTCGATGAGTGTCTCGCGCGGCAGCGCCTGGCCCTCGTTGCGCAGCAGCACCTCGAGCAGCGCGAACTCGGTGCGGCTGAGTTCGACGAGGCGGGTGCCGCGGCGGACCTCGTGCGCGGTGGTGTCCATGACGAGATCCGCGCAGGACAGGACGGCACCGTCGTCGGGATAGGTGCGCCGGACCAGAGCGCGAACCCTGGCGAGCAGCTCATCCAGGTCGAACGGTTTGACCAGGTAGTCGTCGGCGCCAGCGTCGAGTCCGTCGACCCGGTCGGCGACCGCGTCGCGGGCGGTGAGCATCAGGATCGGCGTGCGGTCCCCGCGAGCCCGCAACCGGCGGCACGCCGTCAGCCCATCCATGAACGGCATCAGCACATCCAGCAGCACCACCTCCGGCTGCCACCGTTCGATCTCGGCGAGCGCGGCGGCGCCGTCGCCTGCCGCGCGGGTCTCGTAGCCCTCGCTGTCCATCGCGCGCACCAGAGCCTCGCGGACCGCGTCTTCGTCATCCACCACCAAAACGCGCATTGTTCGGATACTACGGATCGGATCGGCGCAGGCCGGGGACCCGGCGTCGTCTCATCGAACTCTCATCCGGCTGCGGAACCGTGCCTGGCATGAGACGTCGGAGCATCGGGGCCACCCTCACCACCGTGTTACTGATCGCGGGCCTGACCGCCTGTGACAGCGACGATGGAAGCGCACGACCAGAGCAGCGCGGCAATCACGTGCTGGTGCCGATCGCGGGCGGCCAGGCGGACGTGGACACGACATCGCTGTCGATCATCGGCGTCACCGGCGACGGTGCGCGCATCGCGATCTCCGATGGCGCGGTGGGCGGCCTCGGCGCGGCAGGCCCGGTTCGGATCACCGGCGAGCTAGCGACGTGGACCTACCCCGACAAGGGACTGACCGTGTCAGCGGACTCGGCCGACGGCCGCCTCCGCGTCACCGTGCACAGCGACCGCGACGAGCGCCTCGCCTGGCCGGTCACCGGCACCGATCCGACCACGACAGCCCTGCAACTTCCTCGCGGCGAGGGACTGTCCCTACCCGTCGGCGACGCCTTCTGGAGCTCCCCCGGCGCCACGCTGATCGACAATCCGCTCGACCTCACCTCCGGTCTCACCATGCCGTTCTGGGGCTACCGCCTCGGTGAACGCGGTGTGAGCTACCTCGCCCCGAGCGACATCGGCACCACACTGACAGTCACCTCCACCGATGGAAAGCTGCGCGCAACCGCCGCACACGAATTCGCGGCGCGAGCCGACACCCGGGACTACACAGTCACTTTCGCCATCACCGACGCGTCACCCGTCGCCGCCGCCAAGGACTACCGCGCCTGGCTGATGCAACACGGCCAGTTCCGTTCACTGGCCGACAAAATCCGCACGAACCCGCCGATCTCCCAGTTACTCGGCGCATTTCACGCTTACCTCTGGGGCGACGGCCGCACATCGGAGGCCATCCGCAAAATGCAGGATCTGGGTCTGAGCCGAATGTGGCTCGGCTACGACGCCGGTGACGACCCGATGACCCGCGACGCGATCGACGCCGCCAAACGGGCCGGATACCTTGCCGGACCCTACGATTCGTACGCCAACGCACAAGACCCCGCCACCGCCGACAACCCGAGCTCCCGCTGGCCCGGCCAGCTATGGCCGAACGGCTGCGTGCACGACGCGGACGGTAAACCGGAAACCGGCTTCGGGGATCGCGGCTGCTACCTCAGTTCCCAAGCGCTGGCGCAAGATCCGCGCGTGCTCGACGACCGGTACGCGAACATCACCGCCAACGGCGCGAACACGTACTTTCTCGACGTAGACGCCGCAGGCGAGCTCTTCGACGACTACAGCCCTGACCACCCGATGAACCAGCAGCAGGACCGCGGCAATCGCCTGGCACGCATGCGCAAGCTGTCGGGCAAGCAGGCGCTCGGATCCGAGTCCGCAGGCGCATGGGCGAGCACGGTGCTCGCTTACAGCCACGGCTCTCAGACTCCGGTGTCGGATTTGCTGTGGAAGGCCGAACGCGACAAGGAAACCTGGGGCGGCTGGTCCCCAGCACGCGCGCCCCGTACCTTCTTCCAGCCCGCCGAACTACCCGCCGCCGCAGCCAAGGCCATGTTCGACCCGGCTTACCGTGTCCCGCTGTACGAGACCGTCCTGCACGACTCGGTGATCAATCTGGACCGCTGGGAACTCCCGTACTACAAACTGCCGCAACAACAAACGATGCGCGCACTGACCGCGATCCTGAACAACACCCCACTGAACCTGGTGCTGGACCAAGAGCAGCTCGCCACGCACGGCCCTGAAATCGCCCTCCTGCAAAAGTATTTCGCGCCATTGCACGAAGCGGCAGGCACCGCCCAGATGACCGGCTTCCAGTGGCTCACCGAAGACCACCTAGTGCAGCGCACCACCTTCGGCGACGGCGAGCTGACCGTCACAGCCAACTTCGGCACCCAGACCTACGGCGACCTACCGGCAGGCTGCGTCGACGCGAAGCTCGCGACTGACAGCACACCGAGGCGACTCTGCCCTGGCAAATAGCATGAGGGGCCGAGGTCGCGTTGTCGGCTACCCGCCGACGGTCACGGTGATGGGGGTAGCTTTCGCTTCCAGATACTTGTTCTGACGCATTTCACCTGTGTGACAGCTAGCTGTTATGACCCGCTCGCCTGACCGGAGGCGCGCAAGGGTGGCGTGCTGTGTCTGCCCGGGAAAGGCACGATCACCGCCGTCGCTATAGGTGATGAGGGGGTTATGGTCCCCGGCGACCGGAAATGTGTCGTCGATGAACGCCCAGCAATTGATATTCGAGAACTCCGCGTTGGGGTTGACGACCGTCACATCTATGGTCCGGCCAAGTCCATCGCCTCTGTCCGGGTTAGCTGTCGCGGTCAGCGTCGGAGGTAAAACCTGTCCCTGATCATCAGTCCTGATCGGTGCCGCGGTCGTCGCTGGTGCGACGACCGCTGCTCCCACCAGCAGCGCCATGACCCCGCCCATGCCGAAAAGAACCCCACGGCCCCACGTCTTGCTCATATTGTCCGCACTCCCCAATTGTTCCCTGCCGCAGCCGAATACGTGCGGCCCCGACGATGATATCCACATCGACGGGCGGCACACCTCCGTTATCGCGGAACAACTCTTGAAACCCAATTCGATTGTGGGAGAACTCACTTGCGGTAATGGAACGTTGCTTACAGACAATTCCGTTGTGCTGGCTTCGATATGAGCACCCCCGGAAAGTAGCGATAAGAACTACTCGTCTTCCGGCACGCCGAGCACCAGCCTGCCGATCTCGCCCGCGATCACCTCGGTCGAGTACGCCATCAACTGGCCTGCTTCAGCGTCGCGTAGATGGCGTTGGATGGGTGACTGTTTGAGGTAACCCGAGGCGCCACCGACCCGCACACCCAATTGCGCGACCGCTACGGCGACCTTGTTCGCCAGATACTTGGCCCGCGACAGGTTGGGGAAGAAGCTCGGCAGCCCGTTGTCGGCCTCCCACAGCGCGCGCTCGTACAACGCGTGCGCGGCCGCCAGCCTGGTCTGCACGTCGGCGACCTCGTACTGCACCCACTGCTGATACGACAGCGGCTTGCCGAGGATCACCCGCGACCGCGCGTGCTCGACCAGCGCGTCCAACGCGGCGTCGGCGATACCGAGGGAGATCGCGGGCAGGCCGGCGGGAATCACCGCGAAGTCACCGAAGCCCGGTGCGCGACCGCGATATTCGGCGCGCAGCACGGTGTTGTCGAAGGACAGCAGCTGGCTGCGCGTTGCCCGCAGACCGAGGGTGTCCCAGATCGGGATGGTCGAGACCGTCTCGTCGGGCACCACGCCGAAGAAGGCGGGCGCATTGTCGACCCGCGCGTTCACCAGCAGGTACTCGGCGATCTCGCAGCCGGAGACGAAGCGCTTCGCCCCGGTGAGCGACCAGCCGCCCGCGGCCGGAACGGCGTCCTGCTGCGGATTGAGAAAGCGGTTGCCGCTGGCCGGTTCGGACAGCGCGTTGGCGAATCGCTTGCCCGCGAGGAACTCGTCGGCGAAGAACGAACCGAGCGTTTCGCCGGTGAGTTCCGCTAGCGCGACACCGGCACCCGCGTGCATGGTCCAGATCGTCGCGGTCGACGGGTCCGCCTTGGCGAGTACGCACACCACGTGCCCGAATGCCGCGTAGCTCAGGCCGAGCCCGCCCACTCGTTCGGGTAACACCGCCCGATCGAGGTCCGCGTCGTGTAGCGCCGTCAGATGCCCGACCGCGATCTCGGCCCGCTCGTCGTATTCGGCCGCAACGGCCCGAAATCCCTCCGCCAACTCGGCGACTCGATCGAGCACCTTGCGCTCGACATCGCGGACCGGAAAAGGAAACTGAGCAGTAGTCACGAAACGCTCTCTGGTCGAAGGGAATCGGCTGGCGCCAAGGCCGCCGGGCAACTCGCCGACTCAGGGTACGCAGGAGGCGTCGCGACTGCGGCAGGAACGGACGAGGCCGGCGCCGCGCTATGCGGGTGCGGGCCGTCCGGTTCCGCTGCGGCGCAAGCCTTTGTAGTCGTAGAACCGGGTGATCACGGTGCCGAGGATCAGGCCGACGGCCAGGCCGAGCGCCGCCATCCAGACGCCGCGGCTGAGGCCCGCCGGCCCGCTGGCGTCGAAGTAGAGGATCGAGCGGACGCCGAGGAACACCTGGTGCATCGGCTCGAAAGACGCGAGCCAGCCGAAGTATTTCGGCGTCGCCTCGATCGGCACGGTACCGCCCGAGGATGGCAGGCCGAGAATGATGAACAAGATCAAGTTGAGCAGCAGGCCCGCCGAACCGACCGCCGCGAGGATCGACAATCCCGTGATGCCGACGGCGATGATGGCGAGCGCGCTGTAGAGGAACAGCCCGAGCGGGTGATCGATCGGCATGCCGAGCGCGTTTCCGACGATAAGAAACACGCCCGCAACGACATTCGCGGTCACCACCATCACGCCCCACTTGATCAGCAGGGTGTGGAACCGCGAGATGGGCGTCGGCGGGAAGTGCACGAACCACGGCCCGTACTCGGTGGGCACGAAGCCGAGTTGCGCGTCGATCATCGTGTGGATGGTCATCGAGCCGACCAGACCGGCAAGCAGGAGCAGCAGCGCGTAGAAGAAGGCCGTGAGACCTTGGCCGGTACCGCTGGGCAGCGGATGGAATGGTTCGGTGACGATCTGCAGCGGCGCGGCGAGGGCCACGCGGCTGGCGCCGCTCAGTTCGGCGGCGGGCGACCCGCCGGGTGGTGGCGTGAGCTGCGCCTTGACCTGTTCGGTGAGCTGCGCGCCGACCTGCTTGTTCACCTGGTCCAGCGCCTGACTGCCGATCTGGGTGACGATCTCGGTGACGAAGGCACCGCTGCGCGGATTGGTCTGCAACGTGATGATCGGGCGCTGGATGTCACCGGGGATCACACTGCCGACGCCGAGGATGCCCAGTCGTTTGCTGAAGTCGCTTGGGATCAGGATGGTTCCGTAGACCTTGTTGTCCTGCATCCGCTGCGAGGCCTCGTTCACGGAGAGCACCTGAAGGTCGATCTTGTCCGCGGGCACCGCCTTCTTCAGGCCCTCGGTCACCTCGTCGCCGAACTTGACCTGCCGCTCCTGCCCTTGCGCGCCGATGGTGTCGCCGACGTCCTGATTGACCAGTGCGATCGGGAAATCGTGCATGTTCTCTTCCGGATCGACCACATAGTCGAGGTACATGGTGCCGAGCAGGGCCATGAACACGGCCAGGAGGGCCACCGGCAAGAGCCACATGCGCAGCCCGAGGCGGCGGTCCGAACGAGCTGCTTCCCCGCGGTCCGTAGTCACGGTTTCGGACGGTAGCAGCAGACCTGACGAGGATTCGGGAGCTTCGCCGGGCTGTTTGCTGTGAGGATGCGAAGTAGGCCCAGTACTGCCGATCGGCCATCTGATTGCGAAACGCAACCAGATGCTTTACGGTGAATCTACCGATTGCAGAACGCAATCGGATGGCGGGAGAAGACGATGCAGGACACCGAACCGCAGACCGCCGACGCAAAGGTGCTCTGGCACTTCACGATGTCGCTGGACGGCTTCGTCGCGGGGCCGGACAACGGGCACGACTGGATGACCGGGTTCGCGTTCCGCCCGGGACTGGTCGGCGAATATGTCGAGACCACCGGCGCCGTACTCGGCGGCAGAAAGGGCTGGGACAAGGCAGGTGAGGACCGCCCGTACGGCGGTGCCTGGCACGGGCCGATCTTCGTGCTCACCCACCACCCTGAGGACGCGCGACCCGACGACCGAGTCACGTTCCTGAACTGCGGCGTCGCCGAAGCGGTGCGGATCGCGCTGACTGCGGCGGGCGGCAAGAACCTCGAGGTGTTCTCGCCGACGATCGGCCGCCAACTGCTCGAGCTAGGACTGATCGACGAGATCGACTTGCACATCACGCCGGTCTTGCTCGGCGACGGTATCCGGTTGTACGACAACCCCGGTGGCGAGCCGGTCCGCCTGCGCGAAATCGGCTCGGACGAGCTGCCGACGGTCGTCAACGTGCGGTACCGGCCGAGCAAACTGCCCCGCTAAGGCGAGCGCAGGTCGAGGCGGCGCATCACTCGATCGACCAGATCCGGTGGCACGCCGGGCTCTCGCCGGGCGGACATCGCTTCGGTGCGCCCGGCCGTCAGTATTTCCTGATTGATCCTGGCGAGCTTGCGGTTGAGCCGGAAGCTCCGCTCCGCCGCCGCCTTGGCATCGTCGGCGGCCTCGGGATTGGCTCTGGCGAGCCGCCTTTCGATGCCGACATGCAATCGGTCATAGACCTCGTCGGGCAGGTTCTCGGTGTTGGCCACCTGCTGCAGACGGTTCAGTTCCGCGCGCAGAATACGAGTCCATAACTGCCGCTCCATATTCCGCTCCGCTTCGGTGTCGACGCGAACCCCGGTGGCGCGTACCACGAGTGACAGCGTCGGCCCCTGGATCAGCAGGGTGAACAGCACCAAAGCGAAGGCGGTGAACAGGATTCCGCTGCGCCACGGGAACTCGGCACCCGACTCGGTGGTCAGCGGCACGGCCAGGGCCAGCGCGACCGTGGCCACGCCGCGCTGCCCCGCCCACCAGGTCACCATGGTCTCGCGCCAGGTGTAGGGCTCGTCGGCTTCGCGACGCCGCCACCACCGACCGAACAGCGCCCAGGTCGCCATCAACCAGACCAGCCGGACGCCGACGACCGCGGCGATCACCGCGCCGGAGACACCGAGGAAACGCGGCCAATCCGGTCCGACGTCACGCAATACGGTGGCCAGTTCCAGCCCGATCAGACCGAAAGCGATTCCGGTGACGAGCATTTCGATGATCGACCAGAACGAGTCGCCGATCAGCCGATAGTCGCTGTCGCCGAAATCGGTGGCGGCGTCGGTCAGATACAGCGCGCACACCAGCACCGCGAGCACCGCCGACCCGCCCCAGGCATCGGCGAGCCGGTAGGCCGCGAACGGCAGCGCGAGCCCCAACGCCACCTGCCAGGCGGCCTCGTCGAGCCGACGCATCAGCCAGCTGCCGCCCCAGCCGAACACCAGGCCGACCGCGACGCCGACCACCGCGGACATCACGAAATCCAGCGCCGCCGACCACGCGGAGAACTGGCCGGTGACCACCGCCTGCACCGCGATCCCGTACAGCACGATCGCGGTGACGTCGTTGAACAGCCCCTCCCCCTCCAGCACCGCGACCAGCCTGCGCGGCAGTCCGAGCCGACCGGCCAGCGCGCCGACGGCCACCGGGTCCGGCGGCGCGACCAGCGCGCCGAGCACGAACGCGACGGCCAACGGCACCGAGGGCTCCCACACGTGCACCGCCACCGCGACCACCGCCGCGGTGGCGACGACCAACCCGACCGCCTGCAGCGCGATCGCGCTCCAGTTCTGCGCGAACGTCCGCCACGAGGTGCGCCGCGCCGCCGCGTACAGCAGCGGCGGAAGCAGCAGCGGCAGAATAAGATCCGGCGCTACCCGCACATCCGGCACCGCCGGGATCAATGCGAGCACGCAGCCGAACACCGTCATCAAGACGGCCGGGGCCACGCCGAGCCGCCGCCCGATCGGCTGGGCGAGGATCGTGCCGAACAGCACGAGAAACGGCAATTCCAGATGACTCACGCCAACACAGTGTTGAGCCGCTGCCTGAGAAAAGCGACTGGCTTCCCCTGAGAAACGCTGTTGTATTGACGCTCGGCGGATACTCGCTCAGCCTTGCACGCTGACCGCGGCCTTCTCGATGAGCGCGGTGACCGCCTTCGGCTGCGATAGCGCGACCGCGTGGCTGCCCGCCTCTTCGACGGTGGTGGCGTTCATCCGCTTGGCCATCTCCCGCTGTCCATCGGCGGGGATCATGTGGTCGTCCTTGGCGACCAGGGCCCAGCTCGGCAGCGACTTCCAGGCAGGCGCACCGCTCGGTTCCGTGAACGAGGCCACCGCGATCGGGCGCTGCGCGGCGGCGAGCACGGTCGTCTCGCTCTCCGGCAGGTCCTGCGCGAAGTTGTCGTGGAACTTGTCGGGCGCGATGGTCAGTTCTTGACCGGATCCGCCGCCGGGCAGTGGGAACTCGTGCGGGACACCGATTTTGGTGGCCGGTCCGCCGAACTTCGCGTCCAGCGCGCCGACCGGCTCACCCTCGTCCGGAGAAAATGCGGCCACATAGACCAGTCCCGCCGCCTTGGGTGACCCGGTCGCGGCATTGGTGATCACGGCACCGCCGTAGGAGTGGCCGACCAGAATCGTCTTGCCCGGCAGCCCGTCCAGCACGCTGCGGATGTAGGCGGCGTCGTAGGTGAGCCCGCGCAGCGGCACCGCCGCCGTCGTCACCTGATAGCCGTCGCGCTGTAGTTGCGCGGCCACTTTGCTCCAGCTCGACCCGTCGGCGAAGGCACCGTGCACCAGCAGCACGGCGGGCTTGTCGCCGCTAGGCGCGGGCGTCTCGTCGTCAGCGGACGCGGTGCAGGCCGAGACGGTCATGCCAAGCGTGACCGCTGCGACGGTCAGCGCGGCCGTGCGCAGGCCGCGACGTGCCGCCCGGGTACGGCCCGCGTTGTCGCGAGAAGTGTTGTTACGCATGATTTTTGACCTTTCAACGATGGAGCAGCAGGACTCTCGCGGCGAGCAAGCTCCAAGTTATCTGGACAATCAGGCAATAGCTATGCTTCAGAAGCCGAGATAGTTTGCCGAAACTCCAGGAGTATCGATCGTGTTCAGCCAGACCGAGGACCTCGACGCGTTCTCGGAAATCCTGGAGGCCGTCCGGCTGCACGGGGACACCGTGGCCCGGTTCGCCCCGCCCGCTCCGTTCGAGGTGACCATTCCGGACGGCATCCGGCTGCTGCACGTCGTCGAACGCGGCAGCATCCGGCTGCGCGTCGGTGACGATCCGCCGATCCTGCTCGGGCCCGGCGACCTGGTGTTGCTCGGCTGCGGCGACGCGCACTCACTCAGCGCCGGCGCCGGAGCGGCTGCGCGGCCGCTGCGGGATTCGGACACCTTCCGCCTCGACACCGAGGCGCCGCGCTGGGTCACCGGCACGTTCGCGGTGCAGGAGGCCATCGCGGCACCGCTGCTTTCGGTGCTGCCCCGGGCGATCCACATTCCGGCGGACCCGAGCCACCGGCCGTGGCTCGCGGCCATCCTGCCGGTGCTACTCATCGAGGTGACCAGCCCGAATCCCGGTGCCGCTGCGATGATTTCGCGGGTGCTCGACCTGTTGTTCATCCACACCCTGCGGGCCTGGTTCGCGGGACACGACGCCGAGCCGGGCTGGCTCACGGCGGCGATGGATCCCGCACTCGGGCCGGTGCTGGCCGCAATCCACCGGGATCCGACCAAACCGTGGACCGTGACCACGCTGGCCAGGGACGCCAGGATGTCCCGGTCCGCGTTCGCCGAACGCTTTACCCGCCTGCTCGGCCGGGCCCCGGCGGCCTACGTCACCGAGCGCCGCCTCGACCACGCCGCCGAGCTGTTGCGCTCGACCACCGACCCGGTGTCCCGGATCGCCGCCGACACCGGCTACACCTCCAATGCCGCGTTCAGCCGAGCCTTCCAACGCCGCTACGGCGACGCACCGCAACGCTGGCGCAAGCTGACAGTGCGGTGAACGAGATGTCCGGTGGACGTCCGGGCGATCGCCGTTTGGGGTCCGCCGTACTGCGGCAATCTGGTGCTTACGACGCAGTTCCCTGAAGTGGTGAAAGGAGAGTCCGATGATCATCGGCATGGTTAGCCACTGGGTTCGTTCAGTGCTAGATCTAATCGGCATTTGACCCGGCGGTCCAAGCATGGCCTAGCGCGCGGGGCACCGCGGAATCGTTCGGTCTCGCGGTGCTCCCGCCCAGCGCGTATGACAGCCAAACCACGCGTACGGCCTTAAAGGATGGGTAATCTACCTGCATGGACGCAGACACTGCGACTGTCGGCGTCGAGGAGGAATTTCTCCTCGTCGAACCCGACACCGGTTTGCCTGTCGCGAAAAACGTCGAGGTCGCCCGGACCGCGGCCGAACTCGGTATCGATCTCCAACTCGAACTCACCCGCTGCCAGGTGGAAACCAGCACCCGCGTGCACACCGATTCCACCGAGCTGGCGACGGAATTGCGCGATCTGCGCTGCGGCATCGCCGCCTGCGCGGAGAAGAACGGCGCCCAGCTGCTAGCGGTGGCGATCCCACCCACCGTGCCGGACAAGTTTCCGGTCACCGCCACACCCCGCTATCAGCGCATCGCCAGCGCGTTCGGCATGCTCGCGCTGGAGCAGGGACTGTGCGGCTGTCACGTGCACGTGGCGGTGCCCGATCGAGAAACCGCCTTGCAGGTCAGCAATTTCTTGCGCCCGTGGCTGCCGCTGTTCCTGGCGCTCACCGCGAACTCGGCGATCTATCGCGACCTCGACACCGGCTTCGCCAGTTGGCGCAGCATTCTGTGGCGGCGCTGGCCGAGTGCCGGTCCACCACCGTATTTCGGGTCGGCCGCCGAGTACGACGCGATGGTCGCGATGATGCTGTCCAGCGGCAGCATCCTGGACAAGAAGATGGTCTACTGGGATGTCCGTCCGTCGCCGAGCTTTCCGACGGTGGAGATCCGCGTCAGCGATGTGCCCGCGACGGTGGAGGAGACGGTGCTGCTCGCGACGCTGGTGCGCGCGACGGTGATGACCGCCCAGCACTCGTTGGCGCGCAACATCTCCGCGCCGCCGGTCAGCGACGAGATCTTGCGGGCGGCGTACTGGAAGGCGGCACGCACCGGACTCGACGGCGACGCCGTCGACCCGGTACACGGACGCATCATGCCGGTGATCGACCTGCTCGCCGAACTGATCGGCTACGTCGGTCCGGCGCTCGAAGAGCTCGGTGACCAGCAGCTGGTCACCGACTCCCTCGCGGCCGTGCTCGCTCGCGGCAATGGAGCTATGCGACAGCTCAACGCTTTTCGCGCCCGGCGCGAGGTCGGCGATGTCGTGACAGAGTTGACGGCGGCCACCTTGGCAGGGTGCCGCGCGGCTACAACCACATGAGGCAGAAGATGTGCCCCACCGGATCGGCATAGACCCGGAACTGATCGCTATCGTTGGGCTGCACCAGTTTTGCGCCGAGTGCGAGCGCCTTGGGCTCGGCCTCGTCGATGTCATCGACCAGCACATCGAAGTGGATCTGCTGGGACGCTTCGGGATCCGGGAAACGCGGCGGCTTATATTGCGGCGCGGTCTGGAAGACGATGCGCCTGCCTTCGCCATCTACGGTGACAACCCAGCTGTCGTCCTCGTTCTCGGTCAATTCGAGGCCGAGCAGGCCGATATAGAACTCGGCGAGCTTGCGCGGCTCCGGACAATCCAGCACCACGCTGCGCAGGCGCCCGACAGATGTCATGAGAAGTCTCCTTCGATCGGCATCCTGGTCGCCTACCCGCGGCGACAGCGGCCAAACATCACACTGAAATGTGTTGTGGTCAAATGGGAATCGCCGCTGGCGTCGGCACCCCGCCCTCGCTGGGCCTCCTACGATGGAACAGATGAGCGACCTGACACCCGTGATCGACCAATCCAAGCCGAGCATCGCCCGGGTATACGACTACCTGCTCGGCGGCAAGGACAACTTCGCCGTCGACCGGGCGATCGGTGACCACTTCAAGGACAATCTGCCCGGCTCGGTCGCGATCGCCACCAGCAACCGGCAGGCGCTGATCCGCGCCGTCCGCGACCTGGCCCGCGACGGCGTGCGGCAGTTCGTCGACCTCGGCAGCGGCCTGCCGACCGCCGACAACGTGCATCAGGTCGCGCGCCGCCACGCGCCCGAGGCCAAGGTGGTCTACATCGACAACGATCCCCTCGTGCTCGCGCACGGCCGCGCGCTGCTGGCCACCGACACCAATACGACTGTCTTCCAGGCTGATCTGCGTGACCCGCGCACGATTCGGGAGCACCGCGAGGTCGTCGAGATGATCGATTTCGACCAGCCGGCCGCCGTCATCTTCAGCGGCATCCTGCACCACCTCAACGACGACGAGGACCCGGCCGCGGTGGTGCGTTACTGGTCCGAGCAGCTGTCGGCCGGGAGCATGGTGTACATCTCGCATTTTCGCTCAGGCCAGAACCGGGAGACGGCCGTCGCCGAGGAGAAACTCCAGTCGACGTTCGGACGTGGCCGGTGGCGCACCGACAAGGAGATCGAGGCGCTGTTCGGTGACCTGGAGATCCTCGAACCGGGCATCACGCCCTGCGCGAGCTGGCGGCCGGATCTGACGGCGGCCGACGAGACGGAACCCGTTCGCGCGCTGACCATTTGGGAGCAGCTTATCGTCACCGGATTGGCACGTAAGGCATAGACATGCGAAAGGGGTGCCACGCGATTGCGGCACCCCATGCTCGAATGATGTTACTACTCAGCAGGTTCCAGGATCACTGGAAGCTTGCCGTGGCCGTTGGAGATGAAGCTGACGACGGTGCCCAGCTCCGACGGATCCGCCGCCAAACGCATGTTCGGGAAACGCGCGAAGATGGCGGGCAGCGCGAGCGCCGCCTCCAGCCTGGCCAGCGGGGCACCGAGGCAATGGTGCACACCGTGGCCGAAGGCCAAGTGGTCCTTGGTAACTCGGGTCACGTCGAAATCGTCGGCGGTGTCGCCGTGCACCTTCGGGTCTCGGTTGGCCGCGGCGTAGGCGGGCAGAATCGGCTCGCCCTTGGCGATCCGCACGCCCTCGATCTCGATGTCGTCGACCGCGAACCGCAGCGGCAGATGCGCGACCGGCGCCTCGAAGCGCAGCGCCTCCTCGATCAGATCCGACCAGCCGACCTTGCCCTCGAGCACCTGCGCGCGCTGCTCCGGCCGGGTGATCAACGCGTAGATCGCCTGATCGAGCAGGTTGACCGTGGTCTCGTGGCCCGCGCTGATGACGAGCAGCAGCGTGTCGATGAGCTCCTGCTCGGTGAGCTTGGAGCCGTCGTCCTCACTGCGGTGTGAAATCAACAGGCTGGTCATGTCGTCACTGGGGTTTTCGCGCCGGTAGGCCACCAACTCCGCGAGAATGCGGTACATCTCCATGTAGTTGGCCTGCGACTCCTCCGGGCTGAGCGCGGTGTCGAAGATGCCGTCGACACACTTGCGCAGGCCGGGATTCAACGATTCCGGCACGCCCATCAGCTCGGAGATGACCTCGATCGGCACCGGATACGCGAAACCCTCACGCAGATCTACCACTTCGCCCTTGGGCAGGGCCGCGAGCTCGGCGATGAGCCGCTCGACGATCCGGTCGATTCGCGGCCGCATCGCCTCGGTGCGACGATGGGTGAACGCCGGAGCGACGAGCTTACGTAGTCGCCGGTGATCGGCGCCGTACGCGGTGAACATGTTGTTCACCGCCACCCAGAGGAACAGCGGCCAGTCCTGCGGCACTTCACCTTTGGCGAAGGCGGGCCAGTGCTGCCTGGCATCCTTGGACACTTTCGGATCGACGAGCAGTCGCTTGAGCAGATCGGCGTCGGTAATCGACCACGCGCGCACGCCGCCGGGCAGCTCCACCAAGGTGGCCGGGCCACGCTCCCGCAGGCGGGCGGATTCTCCTTGAATGTCGGTGCCCGTTGGGTCTAGGACTAGTGGCTCAGTGTCCATCGGGGTCTCCTTAAAACACGTTCAACGGTGGTGACTTAGGGAAGACTACCGGGAGGGAGACCAGTGCTCGATGGAAAGGACCTGGCCGCCAAGACAATTCACCTGCGGCCACGGCAAGACCCAACTCGGGCAACGCATCGAGAAGCTGATCGATGGCGTCCTGCACGATCAGGTAGGCCATCGACCTGGCGGGGCAGGCGTGCGGCCCGACGCTCCACGCCAGATGTGAGCGATTGTCCACGTACTCGCCGACACTGATGGACGGGTCGTTGTTGCAGCCGGACATGCTGATCACGACCGGCTGGTGCGCGGGCAGCCACACCCCATCGATCAGTATCGGCTGCCTCGGATACGACACGCAATAGTTCGCCATCGGCGGGTCGGTGAACAGCACCTCGTCGAGCGCGTCGCGGGTCGAAAGACTACCGCCCAGAACGTTTCCGGCGAATCGGTCGTCGGTGAGCATCAGCAGCAGCGTATTGACGATCAGGTTCTGCTGCGGCTCGATGCCCGCGCCGTACAGCGTGACGAGCTGGTGAATCATCTCCACATCGTCGAGCTTGGCGGGATGGGCGAGCAGCCGCGAGGTGATGTCGTCGCCTGGCTCTTTGCGTTTGGAGTTCACCAGATCGAACAGCGCGTCGGTGAGCATCGCGTTGCCCTTGTCGGCGTTCACGCCCTCGAAGATCGCGGCCATGCCGGTCGCGACCTGCTGGCCGATCTCCGGCGAACAGCCGAGGGTGGCGTTGAGCACCGCGAAGGTGAGCGGAAAGGCGTACTGGCTGATCAGGTCCGCGGCGCCGTCCTGGCAGAACGCGTTGATCAGCGGGATGGCGACCCGCTCGACGGTGGCGTGCAAGCTGTGCAGATCGACCTCGGCGATGGCGGCCACGTTGGACTGCCGGTACTTGCCGTGGTCGAGCCCCGCGCTGCGCAGCGCGTTCGGCCGCCACTCCAGCATCGGCAGGATCGGGCACTCGCCGGGCACACCCTTCTGCCAGGTGCGCGGGTCGGCCGGGAAATGCTCCGGGTCGTTGAGGATGCGCAGCGCGGTGTGATATCCGATCACCAGCGTGGCAGGCACGTCCGGCGCGAGATTCACCGGTACCAGGGATCCGTATTGGCGGCGCATCTCGCGGTAGGCGAGGTGTGGGTCGGCGGCGAATTCCTCCGAATACAGCGACACCCGAGGGCCGTCGGTGTCGATCGGTGATCCGTGCTGAACCGGGCAGGAACGCGGGGGCGTGGTCAAAGTCGTGACTCCTGACGATGGAACAGGAATTCAACAAGCGTGATCAGGGATCGCAAGCACGTGCCCCGGTCACGCGCGTCTAAGGAAGTGAGCGGTGTGTCGGGCGCTAGATCCAACGCGTCGCGGACCTCGCCTAACGGAAAGTTCTTGAAGCCTTCGAATTGGTTGACCGCCACCGAATACGGCACACCGCGCTCCTCGAGCACCGAGAGCACCTCGTCGGACTTCTCGATGCGCCGGGTGTCGACCAGCACCAGCGCGCCGAGCGCGCCGCGGGCCAGCTCCTCCCACAGCGGGACGAACCGCTGCTGGCCCGGCGTACCGAACAGGTACAGCGCCAGCTGTGGGTTGAGCGTGATGCGGCCGAAGTCCATCGCCACGGTCGTCTGGGATTTACCTGGCAAGCCCGCCATGTCGTCGACGCCGACGCTGGCCTCGGTGATCGTCTCCTCGGTGCGCAGCGGCTTGATCTCCGACACGCTGCTCACGAAGGTGGTCTTTCCGACACCGAAATTGCCTGCCACCAACAGCTTTACGGAACGGGTAACGGTCTCCGGCACATAGTCGACTGGACGATCAGACGGCGAGAGCACGGAGCCCATTAAGTACCTCCTCGAGCAGAGCGATCTCCGGCAGGTTTTCGGCCGGGGTAGGCGTAACCAGGTGACCGTTGTCCATCAGATCGGCCGCGACGATCTTGACAACGGACGGTGGCAGATCGAGGTACGCGGCGATCTCGGCGATCGACAACGTGCCACGGCGGCTACAGAGATTGATGACCCGGCGTGCGTCGGGCGCGGCACCCGGCGACGGGTCCTTTGCGGCACGGACCAATGTGACCAGGTCCAACTCGCGAGTGGGACGGGTGCGTCCCCCGGTGCGCACATATGCCCGAACCAAATCGGGATCACGCCGGGCCCGTGAAGTCATGGCAATTCGCCACCATCAACACGCCTGCGCGGCTGGCTCCCCAGTTCGTGCCCGACCCGGCCGGCGAGTTCGTTCATCCGGTGCGCGATGAGTGCGACGTCGATCTCGGGGGTGGTCGCGACGCCGAGCAGCGCGCCGTCGCCCGCGGCGGTGATCAGGATCATGCCCTGGTCGTACTCGGTCATGTTCTGCCGAACACCGTTGTCGCCGTCGCCGCAGAACTCCCCGAGCGCCTTGCCAAGCGAGCGCAGACCGGACGCGGCGGCGGAGAAACGCTCCGCCTGGTCGCGCTCGATACCCGCCGAGTGCGCGATCCGTAAGCCGTCTTCGGACAGGAGGACCGAGAATCTGACGCCCGGGACGCTGAGGTCTTCGAGTAGCCAGCCCAGCTTGTTGCTGCTGTCGGTCACCGGTGTAACCATCAGGGTGTGATCCCTTCCGTGTGATCGGAGTTATCGGACTGATCGGTGGCTGCGGCGCGGCCGCTCTGGGAACCGGTGTGCCACGCCGCGGCCACGTCGGGCCTGGCGAGGCCGGGTTCGGTGCGCGGCCCGACCGGGGCCAGCGCGACCGTCCTGCGGCGTCGCTTGGGTAAGCCGCCGTTGGTGATCTCGTGCACGGCGAACGGCTCACTCTCACTAGGCTCTTCGATCTCCGGTGCCCGGTGCGACGCAGCGGTGGTGGCCGCCGCAGGAACGGGTTCGGCGGGTATCTCGACCTCGCGCGCGGGCACCACCTCCTGATGCTCGGGCTGCGGGGTCATCAGCAGGGCCTCGGGGATGTAGACCATCGCGCGCATGCCGCCGTAGACGTTCGGGCCGTCGATGTAGACGGTGAAGCCGTAGCGACGGGCCAGCGCGGCGATGCCGGGGAAGCCGACCTTGGGCGCGGGGCCGAGCTGGTGGATGTCGACCGAGCGCTCGTGCGCGAGCACCTGCCTGGCCTCCTCCATCTGCTCGGCGTTCATCCGGACGCCCGCGTCGTCGATGATCACGGTGACGCCGTGGTGTCCCTCCTGGAAGCTGACATCCACGAAAGACGTTGGCGGAGAATAGCGCAACGCGTTATCGAGCAGGGTCGCCAAGGTGTGCACCAGCGGCTCGACGGCCCGGCTGATGACCACCCGGTCCAGCTGGCCGGGGCGCACCCGCAGGTAATCGCGGACGCGGCCGACCGCGCCACCGACGACGTCGGTGAGCGCCTGGGCCGGCCAGCGCCGACCGGGCAGACCGCCGCAGACGATCACGTAGGACTGCGCCTGCCGGATCATCTGCTGCACGGTGTGATCGATGCGGGTGAGGGTTTCGTACACCTCGTCCTTGCGGTGCTCGCGCAACGCGGAGCTGACCACCTGGCTGACGTCGGCGCCGAGACTGACCACCGAGGTGCCGAAAGAACGCACGGCCGCGCTGGTCGCCTGCCTGGACGCGGCGGACACCTCGGTGCGCACCTTTTCCTCGGCGGCCTGCATCGCCTGCTGCGCCTCATGGTTGGTCTGGTCCCTGGTCTCGGACCGCAGCAGGCTCAGGTCGTCGGCGTAGCGCTCGGCGATCCATCGCAACACCTGAGCGGTGCGCGAATTCTCCAGGCCCGGCGGCACTTCGACGGTGGGAGCCTGGCTGTCGAAGCGTCTGATCGCCTCGGCTACCGCAGGCATCGTGGTTGTCGCGAAGCGCTCGACGGCTTCCTCCGCGGCTCGTTGCTCTCTACTGAGTGCTTCGGCCCTGGCTCGCTGCTGTCGCGCGTATTGCACTGCGTACAACGCGACCGCTGCCACTACCACGAGAGCAGCGGCGAGGATCCATGAAAGCACCACGGCGATATCTTGATTCATCAGTTCTTTCGTCGTCGATTGGCGCCGAGGAATCGACTCTCCGTCATGTGCTTCGTCTCGCCTTCCTCGCGACGCCGACCAGCACACCCTGGTCGGATCTGGTCCACGTCGGAGGACCGGCTACCCGCCGAACAACAGATTGTGTCCGAACAGTTACCAGAACCCGACGTTGCGACATTAGCAGCTATGCAACCAGTTCTCTTCAGATCCACTCACATGATTGCGTTTGCAGACAACAGATGACGGGTGCCGCCCGATGCGCAATAATGCTGCGCCACTGGTGATCACGATCGCTTGCCACGCGGTGACCAGGGGCGTTTCCGGTGTCGCGATAGAGGACACATCATCCGATCTATCGGCGGTGCCGCGTATCACGCACATGGTGTCAACCGCGCCTATCCGAAGCGGGTGGGAGAACAGGGTATTCAGCGATATCGCGACCAGAAGTTTGCTGGAACGTCCAGTTTGTTCTCGGGTGGAGTCATTGGGAGCGGTCGCGAGGCCTACCGGATGAAGATTGCTCAGATGTCGCCGAGACATATCTGGTCGGCGGGGTCGGCGCCGATCATGTAGCCGAGCTGAAGGACGGAGCCGCACATTCGGACACCAACTACAGCGAACCGCGGGTACCGGATACTATGCGGCCATGGCAAAGCTGAAGGTCTCCGTCGATGTGCCGATCTCGCCCGAAGAGGCATGGTCGCACACGTCCAATCTGGCCGACCTGGACAAGTGGCTGACGATGCACGAGGCCTGGCGCAGTGAGGTGCCCGCGGAGCTGACGGTCGGCACCCAGTTGGTGGGCGTCGCCTCGGTGAAGGGGTTGCGGAACCGGGTGACATGGACGGTGAAGGCCGCCGAACCGCCGCGGCGGCTGTTGCTGACCGGTGCGGGCAAGGGCGGCACCAAGCTCGGTCTCGAATTGCTGGTGGCGCCGAAGGGCACCGGCTCGGAGGTGACGGTCGACATCGAGCTCGGTGGCAGGCCGCTGTTCGGGCCGATCGGCGCCGGTGTCGCGCGGGCGGTGAAGGGCGACATCGAGCGTTCACTGGACAAGTTCGTCGCGCTGTACGCCTGAATCAGGCTGTACCGCAGGCGTTACCGCGCAGCGGCGGTAATTCGGCGGCCGAGCCCGGCCTTCAGGTGGTCGATGACGGCGCGGGTTCGGCGCGGTAGCGGGGCGGCCGCGGCGTAGACCGCGGAAATGTCGGCGCTTGGCGTCGGGATGTCGGGCAGTACCTGGATGAGTGAGCCGTCGCGCAGCAGCGGCTCGACGTGCCAGAGCGACCGCATCACCAGACCTCTTCCGGCTAGGCACCATTGGGTGATGACGTCGCCGTCGTTGCTGATCAGGTTGCCCGCCACGCGGATCGAGACCTCCTTGCCGCCGCTGTCGAACCGCCATAGCGCGTAGTCGGACTCGTTCTCGCGCAAGATGATGCAGTCGTGCTGTTCGAGTTCCTTGAGATTCGCGGGTGTTCCGTTGCGCCGCAGGTACTCCGGTGACGCGCACAGCACCCGGCGGTTGACCCATAGACGGGTCGCGGTCAGTCGCGAATCCTGCAGTGCGCCAACCCTGATGTCGATGTCGAAGCCGGTTCCCGCGATATTCAGAGGCAGCGACGAGAGTTCCAGATCCACCTGCACCCGTGGGTTCCGCTCGACGAAATCGGCGACCAGCGGCGCGATGTGGGCCCGGCCGAGGCCGATGGTCGACCGGACGTGGACTCGGCCGCGCAGTTCGTGACGTTGCTCGGCGACCGAATCCTCCAGTTCTTCGAGCTGCGCGGCGATGACCGCGGCACCCGCCGCGTAGCGCTCCCCCTCCGGTGTCAACGTCAGCCTGCGCGTACTGCGTTGCACGAGTAGCACGCCGAGCCTGGCCTCCATCTGCGCGAGCCGCTTACTGACCGAGGACACCGAGACGCCGAATTCGCGCGCCGCCTCGGTCAGGCTCCGCGAACGGGCGACGATGTCGAAAAACGTGACATCGTCGGTGGCTGCACCGGACACGGCGACCTCCTCGTCTTTTCCATCCAGGAAAGAGTCTCTTTCCCGTTGCGTGCTTTTGCCGCAGAATATCCGAGCCTACCGTTGTGATCGGCCCCACAACAACGGATTCCGGGGCCGCTATCGAGGAGATCGGAGAACGCGACGATGGGTTCAACGCACCGTATTGCCGTCATTCCAGGGGACGGTATCGGCAAAGAAGTCGTGCCGCAGGGAGTTCGCGTGCTGGCGGCCGCCGCGGCGGCATTCGACTTCACCCTCGATTTCACGGAGTTCGACTTCGCGAGCGCGGAGTATTACACCGCGACCGGGCAAATGCTGCCGGACCGGTGGTTCGACGAACTGGCCGGATTCGACGCCATCTACTTCGGCGCGGTCGGCTGGCCAGAGGTGGTGCCGGACCATGTTTCCCTGTGGGGCAGTCTGCTGCAGTTCCGGCGGCACTTCGATCAGTACGTCAGCCTGCGGCCGGTCCGGCTGCTGCGCGGCATCAACAGCCCGCTCGCCGGTAGACAGCCTGGTGAGGTCGACTTCTATGTGGTCAGGGAGAACACCGAGGGCGAGTATTCGAGTATCGGCGGCAAAATCTTCGAGGGCACCGAACGGGAGACGGTGCTCCAGGAGACGGTGATGACCAGGACCGGCGTGGACCGAATCCTGAAGTACGCCTTCGAACTCGCGCAGCGGCGGCCGAAGCGGCATCTCACGTCGGCGACCAAGAGCAATGGTATTTCCATCACGATGCCCTATTGGGACGAACGGGTCGCGGCGATGGCGAAGGACTATCCAGCTATCGAGGTGGACAAATATCACATCGACATTCTGACGGCCAATTTCGTGCTGCATCCGGACTGGTTCGATGTGGTTGTCGCGAGTAATTTGTTCGGCGACATCCTTTCCGATCTCGGGCCCGCGTGCACCGGAACCATCGGGATCGCGCCGAGTGGAAACATCAACCCGGAACGGCTTTTTCCGAGTCTTTTCGAGCCGGTGCACGGGTCCGCCCCCGATATCGCCGGGAACGGGATCGCCAATCCGATCGGTCAGATCTGGAGCGGAGCCATGATGCTCGAGCACCTCGGCGAACAGGCTGGCGCCGATGCTGTCATGGCGGCCATCGAAACGGTGCTGGCCCAGGGACAGTCGGCGCTCACGCCGGACATGGGCGGGGCCGAGACGACGGAAACCGTTGGCGGACAGGTGCGGGCGCAGCTCGAGTCCGCGACATCGATGGCCCGATCATGAGTCTGCAGGCGAAGACCGCGCGGTCGTTCACACTGCCGACGCTCGACGGTATCCCCTTGATCGTGCCGATCATCCTCACCGCGGGGGTGCTCGCCGCAGGCGTCTTCGACTCGATACCGAAGAACATGATCGGCGGGCTCGCCGTGATCGTGGGTCTCGGAATGCTGCTCGGGCCGTTGGGCAATCGGCTGCCGGTCATCTCGAAGATCGGTGGCGGCGCGCTGATCTGCCTGATGGTGCCGTCGGTGCTGGTGTACTTCGGTGTGTTCAACACGAATACGTTGGCCGCGGTGAACGCGTTGATGAAGGAGGCGAACTTTCTCTACTTCGTCATCAGCACGCTGGTAGTCGGCAGCATCCTCGGGATGAGCCAGAAGGTGATGGTGGGCGGGCTGATTCGGATCTTTCCGCCGCTGGTGGTCGGGACGGCCGCCGCGGTGGCGGTGGGGATCGGTGTCGCGATGGCATTCGGGTACGGGTTCCATCGGGCGTTGTTCTATATCGTGGTGCCGATCATCGGGGGCGGCATCGGCGAGGGGGTCATACCGCTGTCCTCGGCGTATGCGTCGGCGTTGGGTGGAGAATCGGGAAGTTATGTCGCGGAGCTGATTCCGGCGGCGATCATCGGGAATATCGTGGCGGTCATCCTCGCGGGACTGTTGCGGAGGCTGGGGGACCGCAGGCCGCAGCTCGACGGCGGGGGTCATTTGGTGAAGGTGGCGGCACCGGACACCGCTTCGGCCACTCCCCTGCCCGACATCACCACGCCCGGGCGGAACCACGCGCTCGGTATTCTGATCATCTGTGGCTTGTTCGTGCTGGCTACGCTGCTCGAACGGGTCGTGCATCTGCCCGCGCCGGTGCTGGTGATCATCATGTCGGTGATCTGCAAGTTGTTCGGCGTCTTTCCCGCCGACGTCGAGGACAGTGTGCGCGGCATCTACACGGTCATCGCCCGGTACTTCATCTATCCGACCATGATCGGGCTCGGCATGCTGTATCTGCCGTTGAAGAACATCATGGGGGTGATGTCGGTGGGATACGTGGCGGCTTGTATCGCCGTCGTTATCGCTATGGCCGCCACCGGATTCTGGGTGGGGCGCGCGATCGGGATGTATCCGGTCGACGCGGCATTGGTGACGGTGTGTCACAGCGGGCTCGGTGGAACCGGTGATGTGGCAATACTTTCGGCATCGAATCGGATGAATCTTATGCCGTTCGCGCAGATTTCGACTCGGATCGGCGGGGTGACGACGGTTATCTCGGCGGCGGCGCTGATCCGGGTGCTCGAAGGATGAGGGTCTTGATCGCGCCCGACAAGTTCAAGGGGAGCCTGACGGCGGCCGAGGTCGCGGGGTGGCTTGCGCAGGGGCTTGCCGGGTCTGGTGTCGACAGTACGCAACTTCCACTTGCCGATGGTGGTGACGGCAGTGTTGAAGCGGCCGTTGCTGCCGGGTTCACCGGTCGTTGGTGCACCGTCGCGGGCGCCATCGGGACGCCATGGCGCGGGCGGATGGCGGTGCGCGGCGACACCATTATCGTCGAGGTCGCTGACACCTGTGGGTTGGCGACCTTGCCTGGAGGTCGACTGCGGCCGCTCGATGCGTCGAGTCTGGGTCTGGGACAGGCTGTTCGGCAAGCGCTGTTACGGTCGCCGCGCCGCGTGGTGCTGGCACTCGGTGGCAGCGCGAGTACCGATGGCGGTATGGGGCTGCTGGCCGCGTTCGGGTTTCGGTTCGTCGATGGCGCCGGGCGGGTCTTGGCGCCGAGTGGGCGGGCGTTGCTGGAGATCGCTTCGATCGAGGCCGCAGCGGCTGTGCGGTTGCCGCCGGTCGATCTCGTCGTTGCCTCCGATGTCACCAACCCGTTGGTCGGGCCGGAAGGGGCTGCTGCCGTGTACGGGCCGCAGAAGGGGGCCGATGCGGCAGAAGTACGGTTACTTGATCGAGGGCTCCGCCACCTGGTGGAGATGTTGTCCCGCAACGGGTTTCCTAATGCCGGAGTCCTTGCCGCTACGCCCGGTGCGGGCAGCGCTGGTGGGCTCGGCTTCGCCGCCATGCTGCTCGGCGCACGGATGACATCCGGGGCTGAGTTCTTCCTCGACCTGCTCGACTTCGATCGTCATTGTGCGACTGCGGATCTGGTGATCACCGGTGAGGGCAGACTCGATGCGCAGAGCGCGCATGGCAAGCTGCCCGTTGTCGTCGCCCGGCGCGCTGCACTCGTTCCCGTCATCGCCGTCATGGGGCGCAACGAGATTCCTCGCAATCGTTGGGGTTCAACAGGTTTCACCGATATTTATGCGCTTACCGACTACACCGATCGGGATACGGCCCGCGATCCGGCACTGACGGCCGACTTGCTCGTACGGATCGGCCGTCAGGTCGTTTCATCCAGTCAGGTCGGCAGGTCTGCTGTGATGAGCCGGTATCCGAGGTCCAGGTGCGACTGATCGAGAAGGTCGGTGTAGCGGGTGTGCCAATCGCCGGTCTCCAGATCCTGCCGCAACCGCGATAATCCTTCTTGCAGTAGCGGTTTCGGGGTGAGGGCCAGCATGGACATGCCCGCTTGGACTGTCTTCCCGAGGTAGGCTTCGGGCCTGCGCCAATAGGCACCGCCGAAGCCGTCCACGCAATCGTGCGGGACTGGGATCGGCTGTATCTCTGGATTTTTCAGCAATGCCGTGAGTTCGGACAGCGCGACGGCTAGTTTCGCGTCCGTCTCCGCCGCTGCCGGTAGATAGTCGCGAACCAGCCAGAACTGCCGGAATACCGTGTGATCCCAGGTGAGAATCGCGATGCGGCGGCGGGCGACTCGCACCATCTCGGCGATGCCACGCTCGAGATCGGGCCAGTGATGGATGGTCAGGACGGCGAGCGCCGCGTCCACCGAGGCGGTGCGCAGCGGCAGGTTTTCGGCGGTCGCGCGAATTGCGGATGCCGCGCCTGCCGGGCGCTGGGCGATCATTACCTGGCTGGGCTCGATCGCGAGCACCGTATTGCCCGGCTCGTAGGAACCGGTGCCCGCGCCGATATTTACCACGGTACGCATGCCGTGCAGCGCGGCGTCGATCTGGTCTGCGATGCGCGGATCTGGCTGTCGGGTCTGCGAATACGTTTGACCCGTCGTGTCGTAGACGGTCATCGTCGGGTTCGGTCGTACCCGGCCACGGCGCGGTCGCCGGTGCTTCGGGCGATGCTGATCAACATGGTCGGACAGTAGAGGAGCATGCGGAAGACGGTCAATGACGAGTAGCGGTGACCGCGTTGGGGTGGACACAGTTCACACGCCTTTTGTGAAAACGTGCAGTTCAGATGCTGTTTCTTCTAGATTTTCGGGGTCGATCTCGCTAGGGTCTAGAACATGAGTTCGAGCTGCGAGGTGCCATCGGAGCGGGTCGCCGACCCGCTGCTCACGGCTGCCGATGACCTGCTCGACACCGACTTGATGCCACTGTCCGATGATCGGCTGCTCGAGTTGATGCGTGATGTGGAAAAAGCCACTCGCATCCTCGCCGCGGTCGGCCACCGGCTGATCAGCGAGGCATCGGAGCGCGGACTGCCGTCGCGCACCGGTGCGGGCACGGTCAAGAAGCTGCTGATGCAAACCTTGCGCCTGTCCCACGCCGACGCGGCGAGCCGGGTCGCAGCCACCCGGGTACTCGGTATGCGCCGCGATCTCACCGGTGGCACTCGCCCACCCGAATTGGCGAACACCGCGGCGGGACAGGCGGAAGGGGAGATCTCATCCGAGCACGCACGTCGGGTGGCCACGGTGATGAACCGCATTCCCGGTGGAATAACGAACCCGGAATACGAAGCCGCCGAACAGGTCCTGGCCGATTTCGCGCGAACCGGCTCCCCCGACGACATACCCAAAGTTGGGGAAGCGATCCTGGCCCACCTCGACCCCAACGGCACACTGTCGGACGACACCGACCGCGCCCGCATGCGCGGTATTCGCATCGGGCGGCAACGTGCGGATGGGATGTCGCCCATCACCGGGGACATCACCCCTACTCTGCGCGCACTCCTGGATCCCGTCGTCGCAAAGCTGGGCCGACCTGGCATGAACAACCCCGACGATGCCGAAAGCCCCCGTGGGGACGGTGAATACGTCGACCCCGACGAACTGGCCGCCGCCGCGGTGCGGGATGTGCGCAGTGCCGCCCAGCGCACCCATGATGCGATGCAGGCGTTGCTGGAGCACTGCGTCGTTCCAGAAAAATTGGGGTCGCACCGAGGACTGCCGGTTTCGACGATCCTGACCATGAGCGTCGCCGATGTCGAGAAGGCCGCCGGGGTCGCGACTACCGCCTCCGGCGGCACTGTCCCCATGGCCGAAGCGTTGAGATTGGCCGAGCAAGCCCAGCCGTTCCTCGCGGTATTCGACCACGACGGTCTACCACTGCATTT
This sequence comes from Nocardia sp. NPDC051321, assembly GCF_044455225.1. Lineage (NCBI taxonomy): Bacteria > Bacillati > Actinomycetota > Actinomycetes > Mycobacteriales > Nocardiaceae > Nocardia > Nocardia sp. NPDC051321. The sequence goes on from NZ_JBITEM010000023.1 coordinate 87,592, forward strand.
GGGGCGTGCCAAACGGTTGGCTTCCGGCGCACAAAGGTTGGCGCTCATCGCCACCCTGCGCGGCTGCACGCGTCCGGGTTGCGACGCGCCAGCGAGTATGTGCGCCACCCACCATGTGACCGAGTGGAATAGCGGCGGACCTACCGACATCGACAACGAAACCCTCGCCTGCGATCGCTGCCACGCCATGGTCCACGACGGTCCCGGCGGTTGGAAAACCACTACCCTCGGCCCGGACTCGCCGTATCCGGGCCGCACCGGATGGATCGCACCACCGCACATCGATCCGACCGCGACCCCGCGCGTCAACCATCGCCACCACCCTCGCGAACTCCTCGACCAAACGCTCGAACACGAGCCTGGCGACCAGCCGTTGAAACACGCTTCGGGTCCAACGAAACGCAGGCTCGCGCCGGATCAGCGGCCGTTCACCCGTTGTTCGACGTCCAGCGCGAGTTCAACTCCTGTTCGGCCTCCGTAGTGAGCGCGCCGAGGATTCGCAGGCGGGCGATACCGCCGTCCGGGTAGATGTCGACGCGGACGTGAGTGGTGGCGCGACCGGCCGGTGCCAGGCGGAAGCGGTGCGGGGTGTCCGGTTGGAGCGCTGTTCTGGGCAGGAGTTCGAACCAGGCGGGGTCGTCGGCGGGCGGAAGAGGTTCCGGCCCTTGATGGTCGATACCGAGGATGCGGGTTTCACCGGGCGCGTTGAACAGCAGGTTGGTGGTGTCGAGCTCGATCAGGGCAGGGATGCCCTGTGCGGCGAGTTCGATGACAGCCCAGTCGTTTCCGCTGTCGCGGCGGCGAGCGGTCTCCCAGCCGTCGGCCTGGTTGCGAGCTAAGCCTGGCGAGAGCATGTTGTCGGGGGCCGAGTAGAACATGTTGGAGCAGGCCACGGTCCGGGCCCCGTTTTCGAGCGCGGCGAGATCGACGGTGAGGCCGGTGAGTAAGGTCGGGTCCGGTATCACCTCGCCGTGCACGCGCAAACGGGCGACACCGCCGTCCGGGTAGATGTTCAGGCGGACGTGGGTGAAGATTCGGTCGTCGGAGACCGGCAGTTCGTGTTTCGCGTCGCCGCCAAGGGCACTGCGCGGCACGATCTCCACCCATTCGGCCGAATCCAGTTCCGACGGTGACGGATAGCCGCCAGCACGGCACGCTTCGATCGAAGTGAAGGGTGGGTAGTTGCCCTTGAACCAGGCGGTATCGATGACGACTCCGCGGATCACGCCGGGCATGCCGAGCCGGATGATGGCCCAGTCGTGACCGGGGCCGCGATGGCGGCGGGTCTCCCAGCCGTCGTACTCCTGCCCCTTGGGGCCGAAGGTGTGCTCGGCGAAGCGAGGTTGCCAAGGGTTGACGAGGTTTTCGCGTTCCTCGAACGACTCGTCGCTGGCGGCGATCACGCCGGCGCGATTAGTACGCAGTGCCAAGTCGGGCAGGTTGGTGAAGTCAGACATTGTTCCCTATCCGGTTGTGATGCAAGGAAATAAGGCTGCCTGCGGGCGGGTGGCCGTTACCGACGACACGCCCGCGGAGCCAGGTGGCATGGACGAGGCCACGCAGTTCGCGGCCGCCGTAGGGGGTGATCGGGTTCTTGTGCGCCAACGCGCCGGGATCGACGGTGATCGGCGCCCACGGGTCGAAGGCGACCAGGTCGGCGTCGCACCCGACGGCGATCCGGCCCTTGTGCGACAGACCGGCCAGCTCGGCGGGCGCGGCGGCCATCCACCGGACGACGTCGGTCAGCCGGAAGCCGCGCTCGGCTGCCGCTGTCCACACCGCGGGCAAACCGATCTGCAGGGACGAGATGCCGCCCCATGCCGTCGCGAAGTCGCCCTCTTTCAAGTCGGGTGTACACGGCGAATGATCGGAGACCACACATGACAACACCCCATCGGCAAGTCCCTGCCACATCGCGTCTTGGTTGCCCGCGTCACGGATCGGCGGGCAGCATTTGAACGCGGTGGACGACGCCTCGGCAGCCGAGAGAGTCAGATAGTGCGGGCAGGTCTCCGCGGTGATCCGCACACCACGCGCCTGCGCCGCGGCGAGCGGTTCCAGGCAGGCAGCCGCCGAGACGTGCAGGATATGCGCGCGCACGCCGGTCACTTCGGCGAGCGCGATAACCTCCTGCACCGCAGCCCTTTCCGACTCCCCCGGACGCGAATCCAGGAACGCTCGATACGACCCGTCTACCGGATCGTGCAGACGCACCGGATCTTCTGCGTGCACGACGAGAAGTCCATCGAAATCCGCGAGCTCGCGCATCACCTGCTCCACCTCACCGAGCCCGAGCGGCGGGAATTCATCCACTCCGGACGGTGACAGGAAGCATTTGAAGCCGACCACGCCCGCCTCGTGTAGCGGCCGCAGCGACGCCAGGTTGCCGGGAATCGCGCCACCCCAGAAGGCGACATCGACGTGGCACTGCCCGTCCGCCACCGACTGCTTCGTCTCCAGATACGGCACGGTGACCGTCGGTGGCAGCGAGTTGAGCGGCATATCGACGATCGTCGTCACCCCGCCCGCCGCAGCGGCCTTGGTTGCCGTGGCGAAACCCTCCCACTCGGTGCGTCCAGGCTCGTTGACGTGTACGTGCGAATCCACCAGCCCGGGCAGCACGACGAGGTCGGCCAGATCGGTGGTTGCCGCCGCGGAGAGCACGGCGTCGTACTCCGCCAGCGCGGCGATCCTGCCGTCCTGCACGGCAATCGAGGCCGCACGGATTCCCTCCGGCAGGGCGACCCGCCGAGACCGGATTACCAGATCATGCATGAGCGCTCGCTCCCAGCCAGGCGCCGGCGATCTCACCGGCAAGCCGTTCCAACAGGGGTCCTGCTTCCGCCATACAGACCTCGGGGTCGGGTTCGAGGTCGGTCAACGCATACGCCTGCTCGATGTGGGCACGACGCAACTGCTCGTCGGTGAGCGAACGCTGCCCGGCCACCGCGACGACCGGCACGGCGGCGCTCGCCGCGGCCCGGGCGACCCCGACCGGCGCCTTACCGTGCAGGGTTTGCGGGTCGAGCGAGCCCTCGCCGGTGATCACCAGCCGCGCCCCATCGATCTGCTCGGCGAAGGACATCAGTTCCAAGATGATCTCGATCCCAGGCCGCACCGTCGCGCCCAGGAAAGCGAGCGCTGCGTAACCGACCCCGCCCGCGGCACCGGCGCCGGGGCGGTCCGCAACGTCGGCACCGAGATCGCGTTCGACTATCGAAGCCAAACGTGCCAGGCCCCATTCCAATTCGTCGATGTCACCGGACCGCGCACCCTTCTGCGGGCCGTAAACCTGTGCAGCGCCGCGCGGTCCGAGCAGCGGGTTGTCCACGTCGGAGGCCACGATCACCGGCACCTGCAGCATGTCGCTGGCATCGATGCGGGCCAACCTGGTCAGCGCCGCACCGCCGCGTGGCAGCTCGAGACCGTGCTCGTCGAGAAACCGGACACCGAGCGCCGACATCATGCCCACTCCCCCGTCCGTGCACGCGCTGCCGCCCAGGCCGAGCACCACGCTGCGGGCGCCGCGTTGCGCGGCCGCCCGGATCAACTCGCCGGTGCCGTAACTGGTTGCCGTCATGGCGGTTTGGAAAGTCGGCCGCACCGGCAGCCGACGCAGGCCGGACGCTTCCGCCAGCTCGATCACCGCCGCCTCGCCCCTCATCGCGAACGAGGCAGCCACCGGTAACCCCAGTGGACCGGCGACGCTCGTCTGGAAGCGGACGAAGCCCGACTCCACGACGGCGTCGACCGTGCCGTCGCCCCCGTCGGCCACCGGCATGGTGACGACGGGGATGTCCGGGCGCACCCGGCGGAGTCCGGTGGCGATGTGCGCGGCGACCTGAGGCGCGGTCAGCGACCCCTTGAACTTGTCGGGGGCGACGACACAATGTCCATCGCGCCACCCGCCGCGCACATTTCTCGAGAGCGGAGCGTCCGGCCCGCTCACCTGCCGCCTCCGACCGGTTCCGGCTCCGGTTCGATGGCGACGGTGGCGGTGGGCGCGTCCGCGGCGGACAGCGCCAGCTCCTCGAATTCGACAATATTGTCGATCTCCAAGCCCATCGATACGTTGGTGACGCGTTCGAGGATGCACTCGACGACCACCGGCACCCGGTGCTCGGCCATCAGCTTCTTGGCGTCTTCCAGTGCCTGGCCGATGTGTTCGGGTTCAAAGACGCGGATCGCCTTGCAGCCCAGCCCTTCCGCGACCTTGACGTGGTCCACGCCGTAGCCGCCGACCTCGGGGCTGTTGATGTTGTCGAAGTCGAGCTGGACGTAGTAGTCCATCGAGAAGTTCCGTTGCGCCTGACGGATCAGGCCCAAGTAGGAGTTGTTCACGAGGACGTGGATGTAGGGGATGTTGAACTGTGCGCCGACGGCCAATTCTTCGATGAGGAACTGGAAGTCGTAGTCGCCGGACAGTGCGACGATCGTCGCGTCAGGGACGGCTGTTGCCACGCCCAAGGCGGCAGGCAGGGTCCAGCCGAGTGGTCCGGCCTGGCCCGCGTTGATCCAGTGGCGCGGCTTGTAGACGTTCAGCAGTTGCGACGCCTGGATCTGGGAGAGGCCGATGGTGCTGACGTAGCGGTTGTCGGGTCCGAACGCTTTGTTCATCTCCTCATATACACGCTGAGGTTTGATCGGGACATTGTCGAAGTGAGTCTTGCGCTGGCCGAGCTGCTTTCGGGCACGGACCTGACCGGCCCAATCTGATCGGTCGCGCAACTCACCTTTCGCCGCGAGATCGCGGGCGACCTCGATGAACACGCGCAACGCGGCACCCGCGTCGGAGGTAATACCGAAGTCCGGCGCGAAGACACGCCCGATCTGCGTCGGCTCGATGTCGACGTGCACGAAAGTGCGGTCTTTGGTGTAGGTCTCGACGCCACCGGTGTGTCGATTGGCCCACCTATTACCGATACCGAGGACGAAATCGGATTCGAGCATCGTCGCGTTGCCGTAGCGGTGCGAGGTCTGCAAGCCGACCATGCCCGCGTGCAGCTGGTGGTCGTCGGGGATCGTGCCCCAACCCATCAGCGTCGGCACCACCGGAACACCGGTCAGCTCGGCGAATTCGACGAGCAGCTCATCCGCGTCGGCATTCACGATTCCGCCACCGGCGACCAGCAGTGGACGCTCGGCCGCGTTCAGCATCGCCATGGCCTTTTCGGCCTGAGCGCGGGTCGCGGCGGGACGGTGCACCTGCAGCGGCTCGTATGTCTCGATGTCGAACTCGATTTCGGCCAGCTGCACATCGATCGGCAGATCGATCAGCACCGGGCCAGGCCTGCCCTCCCGCATCAGCCGGAACGCCTTCTGGAACGTGCCAGGCACCTGCGCGGGCTCCAGCACAGTCACCGCCCACTTGGCCACCGGCCCAGCGATCGAGGCAATATCGACGGCCTGAAAATCCTCCTTGTGCAACTTCGCCACCGGCGCCTGACCAGTGATACACAGAATCGGAATAGAATCCGCACTGGCCGAATACAACCCGGTGATCATGTCAGTGCCCGCAGGACCCGACGTACCGATACAGACACCGATATTGCCTGCCACGGCACGGGTATAACCCTCAGCCATATGCGAGGCAGCCTCGACATGGCGGGCCAGCACATGCTTGATCCCACCATGCGCGCGCATCGCACTGTAGAACGGATTGATCGCCGCCCCAGGCAAACCGAACGCCTGTGTCGCGCCTTCCTTTTCGAGAATCAACACTGCCGCGTCGACAGTACGCATCCGTGCCATGTTCAACGCTCCTTGTTCTGGCGCACGCTGCGAGATTGCATCGCGTGCGGCACCGCACGGTCGGCAGGTTTGTCGCTAAGAATCCAGCCGACGGGCAGCCGAGAGCTGCATTCCCCGTGGTGCGCGAGCGACTGCGTCGCGGCGAGCCTCCTCACGCCTCGCCCCGGCCCGACAGCGCCTCGGCAACCAGCAGCAGGCCGGAGTGGTCAAGCGAGCCGTAGCCCATGGCCCGCGCCGCGGCAATGAGCTGCGCGGTGAGCGCACCCATAGGGATAGCCACCTCGGCCTCGCGAGCCGCCTGCAGGATGATGCCCATGTCCTTGTGGTGCAGGTCGATCCGGAAGCCGGGCACGAAGTTGCGAGCCAGCATGGTTTCGCGCTTGAGCTCCAGGATTTTGCTGCCCGCGAGTCCACCTGCCAGCACGTCGAGTCCCTTGGCCGCGTCCGCGCCCAGGTTCTCCATCAGCAGGATCGCTTCGGCGACCAGTGCGTAGGTGCCTCCGACGACGAGCTGGTTCGCGGCCTTGACGCATTGGCCCGCACCGCTGCCGCCGACCAGCGCGAAGGTCTTGCCGACCGTCTCGAAGATCGGTGTCGCGGCGGCGAAGTCGGCCTCGGAGCCGCCGACCATGATCGACAGGGCCGCGTTGATCGCGCCGTTCTCCCCGCCGCTGACCGGGGCGTCCAGCACCCGAAGGTCGTTCTTCTTGCCCTGTTCAGCGGTCCACTTGGCAGTCTTCGGGGTGATCGTGGAGAAGTCGATGTACAGCGTGCCAGGGACTGTGTTCTGCAGAATGTCGGGGAAGACCTGTTCGATCTGCTCGTCCTGCGGCAGCATCGTGATGACGATGTCTTTGTCCCGGACCGCCTCGGCGACGCTGGCGGCGGCGGAACCGCCTGCTTCCTTGAGCTTTTCCAGCCCCTTGGGGCCGATGTCGTAACCGGTCACCTCGTGTCCGGCCTTCACAAGATGTCCCGCCATCGGACTACCCATGATCCCGAGGCCGATAAATCCGATCTTGCTCATGCCTGCATCCACTTCCAATCAAGCTCGGGGTCTTTGTATTCGAGGCCGATCCAGCCGTCGTAGCCAGCGGCGCTGAGAGTGTCGAAGAGCGTCGCGAAGTCCAGTTCGCCGGTGCCAGGCCGGCCGCGACCAGGATCGTCGGCGATCTGTACGTGGCCGATGTGCTGGGCGTAGGTCTTGATCACCTGGATCAGGTTCTCGTCCATGCGGGCCAGGTGGTAGAGGTCGCACAGGAAGCGCACGTTCGGCTCGCCGGTCCGCTCGATGACACGCACGGCATGCTCGGCGCTGACGATCGGATAGTGCGGCGATTCATGCGCATTCAGCGCTTCGACCAGAACGGTGGCGTCGATCCGAGCGGCAGCCCGGGCAGCCAACCTGAGGTTCTCCAACGCGAGCTCGTCCTGCTTCACCGGGTCTTCACCGGCGATGCGGTTGCCGTAGAGAGCATTCAGCGCGCGGCAGCCGGTGCGTTCGGCGATCCCGACGGCCACCTCGATATTGTCGCGAAACCTGGCGATCTCGCCCGGGACGGAAACCAGGCCACGCCCAACCGGAATCAGATCGACGAAATTCAGGCCGACCAACTGCACACCGGCATCATCGATCGCACGAACAAATGCATCGATCTCTTTATCTGCCGGTGTCGGGTCGTCGCCGAAAGGCCACCAGAATTCGACCGCGTCGAACCCGGCAGCCTTGGCGGCGGCCGGCCGTTCCAGCAGTGGCAGATCGGTGAAAAGAATAGAGCAATTGACGTCGAATTTCGGGAGACCGGACTCCCCTGCGTAATGCTTCACACAGCTCCTTCGCGATATTTCTTCCAGCTGCCGATGCGGGTGATGTCGATCAGCTCCGGGTACGACGTCGGCGGTCGCCGCAGCACCATCGACAGGACCGACCTGCCGTCGTCCAGCTCGATCGCGCCGAGCTCCAGCTCCGGCGGTTCCGCAGGTAGCAGGTGTTCGCGGAGCACATCGAGTGACACGTCGAACAGTTCGCCCGTGATCGAGTAGCCGCCGTCCGGCGACGGGTCGAGGCCGGGAAAGCGGTCGCCCACCGAGAAGAAGCGATAGCGCGGAGCGGTTTTCGCTTCACCGGCGAACGGCGCACCGTTCAACAGATGGTTGAGCGGCCCGCCGCGCATGGCGGAACCGTTCAGGAAAATCAACGGCATTATCGGGTCCTTTTGTGTCGAATTTCACCAAGTATGCAGGGCATACGCATTATCTGGATAGATGAGATAAACCCAAAGCTGATCGTTTGTTCCGAAGCACATTTGTATGATGCTCCAGCCGAATGCCTTCACCACGTCGGAACTAAGTCCCGATGGATAGGCCCATCGCTGGAAGTGAGTGGCTGCGTCGAGCCGCCGCGGCGTACCGCGACGATCTCGGCGGCGATGGCGACTGCGGTTTCCTCGGCGGTGCGCCCGCCGAGATCGAGCCCGATCGGCGAACGCAGCACCGCCAGTTCGGATTCCGAGAGACCAATGGCGCGCAGGCTGGCCATCCGCTCATCGTGGGTTCGGCGCGAGCCCATCGCGCCGACATAGGCGACCGGCAGACGTAATGCCTTCTCCAATAAGGGGATATCGAACTTCGCATCGTGGGTCAGCACGCACAGCACGGTTCGCGGGTCAACTGCGGTGCGGTCCAGGTAGCGGTCAGGCCACTCGACGACGATCTCGTGGGCGTCGGGGAATCGCACCTTGGTCGCGAAGACCGGACGGGCGTCGCAGACGGTGACGTGATAGCCGAGAAACCGGCCGATTCGCGTCACCGCCGCCGCGAAATCTATTGCGCCGAACACGATCATGCGTGGCGGCGGTACGTACGATTCCACAAAAATAGTGACCGTGCGGTCGCCGCAGCCGATCACCCGCACACCGGTGGCGGCCACCTCGAGCATGGCCCTGGCTTCGGCCACAACGACGGGATCGAAGGTCGCCCCGAGCGTCCACCACGGCCCCAAAGTCATTGCGGCCCCGGTGCTCAGGTCTCGGACGAGCGCCACCGGCTCGGCCGAGCGGAGCAGCGCCTCGATCGTGTCGTGCTCGGCGGGAGTGATCGGCTGGATGAATACCTCGATCTTGCCCCCGCAGGTCAGTCCGACGACGAAGGCATCGTCGTCGCTGTAGCCGAAGGTTTCGCGTACCGGCTGACCGGTACGCAGTGCCTCGCGACAGAGCTCGTACACCGCCCCCTCGACGCAACCGCCGGAAATACTTCCGATGACAACGCCTTCGGTGTCCACCGCCAGCGCGGCGCCCGGTGGCCGCGGCGCGCTGCCGCTGACGCCGATAACGGTGGCGACGGCGTAAGACTTGCCCGCCGTGTGCCATTGCAGGAGTTCTGCCGCGAGATCACGCATTGTTCTTCTCCGCCGTTCTATCCGCCGAGCAGTAGTTCGATCGCCGTGATGCCGAAGTAGCCGGCGAATACGACGCCGACAACCCACATCAGCCAGTGGATTTCACTGAACTTGCCGCGCGCCGCCTTGATGACCACGAAGGCGATGACGCCCGCGCCGACGCCGTTGGTGATCGAGTAGGTGAACGGCATCAACACGATCGTCAGGAAGGCAGGAACCGCGACTTCCAGGTCGGCCCAGTCGATCTTGCGGGCCTGGGTCATCATCAGCGCACCGACCAGCACGAGTGCCGGTGCGGCCGCCTGGATCGGCACTACGGCGGCGAGCGGGGTGAACAGCACTGCGAGACAGAACAATCCACCGGTCATCACGCTGGCCAGTCCGGTACGCGCGCCCTCACCGACGCCCGTCGCGGATTCGACGTACACGGTGTTGCCCGCGCCGCCGCTGATGCCGCCGATCACCTGTGCGACACCGTCGATGGTCAGCACCTTGCCGAGGCCGGGCATGGTGCCACGCTCGTCGAGCAGTCCTGCCTCGTCACATACCCCGAACACGGTGCCCATGGCGTCGAAGAAGCCGGTGAGCACCAGGGTGAACAGCACGACGCCCGCGACAAGCCCACCCGCCCTGGCGAATCCGCCGATCAGGTCGACATTCAGCAGCAACCCGAAGTCCGGCGCGGCGAAGAAACCCTTCGGCGTCTCCGGAACCACCGGCCCCCACGTCTTCGGATCGATCTTCGCCAGCGAGTTGACCGCGATGGCGAGCACCGTCGCGATGGCGATGCTGATCAGGATGGCGCCGGGCACCTTGCGGATGAACAGCGCGAGCATGAGCAGCAGTCCGACGGCGAAAATTACTACGGGCCAACCGGAAAGGTGACCGGCGACGCCGAGCGTGACCGGTGGTCCGGTCTGCGAACCGTGGCCGACCACCCCTGCGGACACCAGGCCGATCATCGCGATGAACATGCCGATCCCGACGCCGATGGCGTTCTTGAGCGACAGTGGGATAGCGTTGATGATCATCGTTCGCAGGCCGGTCGCGGCCAGGATCACGATGATCACGCCCATCAGCACCACCAGGCCCATGGTCTGCGGCCAGGTCATGTGCGGAGCCGCCTGGAAGGCGACTACCGGAACGACACCGAGGCCGGCGGCCAGGGCGAGTGGAACGTTGCCGACGAGACCCATCAGAATGGTGCTGAGCCCGGCCGAGAACGCGGTCGCGGTGGTGAGTTGTGCGATGCTCAGGCTGTTGCCGTCGATATCCTGTACCCCGCCGATGATCAGCGGGACGAGCAGGATAACGTAGGCCATCGCTACGAAAGTGGTGATACCGCCTCGTATTTCGCGGGAGACGGTGGTCTTGCGTGCACTCAACCGGAAGTATCGGTCGAGCGGGGACCTTCCGGTGACCGGCTCCGGGACGGAGGAGTGGGTCTGGACTTGGGTCATGGCGTGCCCTCCTCGGGGCATGGCCGACCTACGAACCGGCCACTGTGGCCGGGTCGCGTGGTTCGGTTCTGCTGTTGTGGGGTCTGTGCTGTGTCGTGGAGATGTGTGGGAACACAAGGCACAACCCCTGTTGATCAACTGCTCCGGATGATGTCTTCCGGACGCACCGGCACTCGGTTGATGTGCACGGTTCCTCCTGCGGATCGGCATGCGTCCCGAATGGCCGAGACGATCGCGGGAGTCGAGGAGAGCGTGGGTGGCTCTCCGGCGCCGCGCAGCCCGTATGGGGCGTGCGGGTCGGCGTTTTCGAGAATCTCCAGCCGCTGTGGCGGCGTATCGAGAATCGTGGGGATCAGATAGTCGGTGAAGGACGGGTTGAGCACCTTTCCGTCGCGGACTTGAATTTCCTCCATGACCGCGAGGCCGAGCCCCTGGGTGGAGCCGCCGTGGATCTGGCCCTCCAGCGACAAGCGGTTCATGATCTTTCCTACGTCCTGGACGGCGTCCAGGGAGACGACCTTGACCAGGCCGAGTTCGGTGTCGACATCCACCACGGCCCGGTGCACGCACAGGGCGAGCTGGGTGTGGCTGTTGCCCTGGCCGGTCACCGGATCCATTCCGGTGGTCGGCTTGTGGTGGTATTCCCTTGTTTCCTCGATGATTTCGTCACCGAGCAGGTCGACGATCGCGGCATAGACCTCGCCGTCGTGCGAGACCACCTTGCCGCCGACCAGTTGGAGGCCGCGGGTTGCGCCGAAACGTCCTTGGGCGAGGGCGAGGACGCGCATCCGTATCGCCTCGCACGCGGCTTTCACCGCACCGCCGGTCATGTAGGTCTGCCGGGACGCCGAGGAGGAACCGGCGCTGCCGACCTGGTTGTCGGCCGGGTGGATGGTGACCCGCTCGATGCCCAGTTCGGTGCGCGCGATCTGCGCCTCGACGGTGACCAGTCCCTGGCCGACCTCGGCTGCGGCGGTATGCACCAGCGCAACAGGTTCGCCGCCGATGACTTCCAGCCGCACACGGGCGGTCGAGTAGTCGTCGAAGCCTTCGGAGAAGCAGATGTTCTTGATGCCGACGCCATAGCCGATGCCGCGCACGACGCCCTCGCCGTGCGTGGTTTGCGAGACGCCGCCGGGCAGGTTCCGGATATCGGTGGCGTCCAGCGCTGCGGGCAACGGCATTTCGCGGGCCTGACCGAGCATCTCGGCCATCGGCATCGGCGCGTGCACGATCTGTCCGGTGGCCAGCTTCGATCCCTGCGAGACCGCGTTGATCTGACGGACCTGGACCGGGTCGAGGTCGAGCGCCTCGGCGACCTTGTCCATCATCGACTCGTGCGCGAAACAGGCCTGCACCGCGCCGAATCCGCGCATCGCACCGCAGGGCGGGTTGTTGGTGTACACGCCGTACGCGTCGATCTTGATGTGCGGAATCTCGTACGGGCCCACCGCGAGTGACGACGCGTTGCCGGTGACATTGAGCGTGGCCGAAGTGTAGGCGCCGCCGTCGAGCACGATCCGCACCTCGGCGAAGACGATCTTCCCGGCCCGGGTCACGCCGTACTCGTAGCGCATCTTCGCCGGATGCCGGTGCACGTGCCCGAAGAAGGATTCCTCGCGGTTGTAGATCATCTTGATCGGCTTGCCGGTGTACAGCGCGAGCATGCCCGCGTGGATCTGCATCGACAGGTCCTCGCGGCCGCCGAACGCGCCGCCGACGCCGGCCAGGGTCATCCGGATCTTGTCTTCGGACAGGCCGAGACAGGGTCCGATCTGTTCCAGGTCGTTGTGCATCCACTGGGTGGCGACGTAGAAGTCGAGCCCGCCGTCCTCGCCCGGCGCGACCAGGCCCGCCTCAGGCCCGAGGAACGCCTGGTCCTGGATGCCGACCTCGTAGTCGCCGGTCACCACCACATCGGACAGTGCACGGCCGACCGCGATATCGCCGACCCGGACGGGCTGATGCCTGGCGATGCCGCCACGCTCCTGCACCTTGTTGGCTTCGGGGTCGGCGACCACCGCGAGCGGATCGGTGATGGGCGTCAACACCTCCCATTCGATGGCGATCACCTCGATCGCGCGGCGTGCGATCTCAGGGTGGTCCGCGGCGACAAGCGCGATCGGCTCGCCGTGGTGGCGGACCTCGCCGATGGCCAGTACCGGCTGGTCCCAGGTCATGTCGAGGCCGAAGACGTTGCGCCCCGGCACGTCCTCGTGGGTGAGCACCGCGTGCACGCCGGGCAGCGCGAGCGCCTGGCTGATGTCGATGCTGACGATGCGGGCGCGCGGATGCGGGCTGCGCAGCGTGGCGCCCCACAGCATTCCGTCCATCCACAGGTCGGAGGCGTAGGCGAACTCGCCCTTGACCTTCAGGTTGCCGTCCGGGCGCAGCGGGCTTTCGCCGATGCCGCCCTTGCCCGGCGCGGCGACCTCACCCGGAAATCGCGTGGTGCGTGCGGTGGTCATCACTTCTCCTCTCGCCGGCGGGAGCTGGCACAGCTGCGCGGCGCGCTCATGCCTGTCCCCGCATGAGCCGTACGCGAGCCGCGGCGCCCGCCCGGCCGACCGCGTCGTGCGCGACCGTGCGCAGTTCGTCGTTCTCGACAACAGTGCGTCCGCCGACAAGCAGCCTGGCCAGTGGCGGCGTCGGCCCGAAAACCAGCGCGCACACCGGGTCTTCCACCGCCGCCCGGAATCCGTCCACCCGCCACATCGCGATATCCGCGAGCTTGCCGACCTCCAGGCTGCCGATTTCCTGCTGGCGACCGAGATTGCGTGCGCCGCCGAGAGTTCCGATCTCCAACGCCTGACGTGCGGTGAGTGCGGTGGGTCCGTGCACAGCCCGTTGGAACAACATGGCCTGGCGCATCTCCCCCGCCATGGACGTCAACTCGCTCGACGCCGCGCCGTCGACACCGAGACCGACCGGCGCACCGGCCCGCAAAAGCTCGGAGACGCGGGCGATTCCGGCACCGAGGCGAGCGTTGGAACTCGGGCAGTGCGCCGAGCCGGTGCCGGTTTCGGCGAAGCGGCGGATGTCGGCGTCGTGCAGGTGCACGGCGTGCGCGAACCAGACGTCCTCGCCGAGCCAGCCGAGCTTCTCCATGTATTCGACCGGGGTGCAACCCATCTGCTCGCGGCAGTGCTCTTCCTCGTCGAGCGTCTCGGCGAGATGGGTGTGCAGCCGGACGTTCTTGGTGCGCGCCAGCAGTGCGGCGTCGGTCATCAGGCCCTCGCTCACCGAGAACGGCGAGCAGGGTGCGACGGCGACCCGCAGCATCGAGTCGAACGACGGATCGTGATACTTGTCGATGGTTTCCGAGGTGTTCAGCAGGATCTCGTCGCGATCCTCGACCACCTCGTCCGGCGGCAGGCCACCGTCGGACTGGCCGCGATCCATCGAACCGCGGCACGGGTGGAACCGGATGCCGAGCTCGTGCGCGGCCCGTACCTCGGCGTCGAACAGGTCGCCGCGACCCTTCGGGAAGACGTAGTGATGATCGCTGCTCGTGCTGCAGCCGGTCAGCGCCAACCAACCCAATCCCGCACTGGCCGCGCCGTATACGACGTCGGCGTCCATGCCAGCCCAGAGCCGATAGAGCCCGGTCAGCCATTCGAACAGCGTCGAGTCCTGGAACAGGCCCTGGCTCGCCCACTGGTAAAGGTGGTGATGGGTGTTCACCATGCCTGGGGTGACCAGGCAACCGGTGCCGTCGATGCGTTGCGCGTCGGGCACGATGGGTGCCGGTCCCGCGCCGAGGGATTCGATCCTGCCGTTCGCGATCACCAGATAGCCGGAGGCGATCTCCGGACCGACGACCGGTGCGATGTAGGCGTTTTCGATGACCGTCTTTGTCATTGCGCCGTCGCCTTCCGCTGCGCCGCCAGCCGCACTGCGTCGAGGATCTTCTCGTATCCGGTGCAGCGGCAGAGGTTTCCGGCCAGGGCCTCGCGGATCTCCACATCGGAGGGATCGGGGTTGTGCTCGATCAGGTCATGCGCTTGCACGATGAGACCCGGTGTGCAGAAACCACACTGGACCGCGCCCGCTTCGACGAACGCCTGCTGCATCGGATCCAGCTTCGTGCCCTGCGCCAGACCTTCCACGGTCCGTACCGAGCATCCCTCGGCCTGGCCGGCCGCGACCAGGCAGGAGCACACCGGCGTGCCGTTCAAATAGACCGTGCAGGAACCACATTCACCCTGTTCGCAGGCATTCTTGGAGCCGGGGAGCCCCATCCGCTCGCGCAGCATGTAGAGCAGGCTCTCGCCCTCCCACACATCGTCGACGGTCTCCGTTGAGCCGTTCACGTCGAAGGTCACCCGCATCAGGCTGCCTTCCTTTCTGCTAGGTAGTCCGTCCATGCCCAGCCCAGGGTGCGGCGCGCCAGCACCGAGAGGGCGTGTTTGCGGTAATCCGCGGTGCCACGGACGTCATCGATCGGCTTGGCGGCGGCCGAGACTAGCGCGCCGAACTCGCGCAGCACCCGATCGGTGAGCGGCGCCGGGTCGTGCCACGGCAGCTGGGTGGCCAGGAATTCCTCGGCGGGCTGAGCGCGCAGCGGCGTCGGACCGGACGAGCCGATGCCCGTGCGCGCCGTCCCGCTGCTCGGGTAGAGCGCGATGGCGAACGAACACACCGCGATCACCATGGCGTTACGGGTGCCGACCTTCGAAAAGTACTGCGGCCCTTCGGCAGGTGGCAACCAGACCGCGCTGATCAGCTCGTCCGCCTCGAGCGCGTTCTTGCGCACCCAGATGTAGAAGTCGTCGATCGGAATCATCCTGGTGCCGCGGGCCGCCGACGCGACCTCGACCACCGCGTTGCCCGCGAGTAGCGCCGGATGCGCGTCGCCGGCAGGGGAGGCACCACCGAGGTTGCCGCCGACGGTGCCGCGGTTGCGGATCTGCGGCGAGCCGACTGTGCGGGAGGCCTGGGCCAGACCGGGCAGCTGCCCGCCGAGCCGGTTGATGATCCGGACGTACGGCACGCCGGAGCCGATCCGGATCTTGCCGTCGGTCTCCTTGTAGTCGAACAGCTCTCGGCACGGGTTCAGGTCGAGTAGGGCGCTCGGGCGGCCCTTGTCGAAGTTGAGTTCGACCATCATGTCGGTGCCGCCCTGAATGGGGGTGGCGTCCGGGCGTGCTGCCTTGATTTCCAGGGCGTCCGCCCACGAGGTGGGTCGTAGGAAATCCATCGTCACTCCCACGCAGGCCCGGCTGCGGGCGCGTTCTCGCGCAGCACGGTGCCTTCGATCAGGCCGTACGGGCGGTCGGCGGCGTAGAACACCTCGTTGTCGTTCTCCAGTCCGAAGGCGGACAGGTCGACGACGAAATGGTGCTTGTTGGGCAGCGACAACCGGACCTCACCGACCTCCGGGCAGGTGTTGAGCACGCGCTCGCCCATCGCGTACAGGGTCTGCTGCAGCGAGTAACTGTAGGTTTCGGCGAACGCCTCCAGCAGCGCGCGCTTGACCTCGCGGTAGGTCTTGTCCCAATCGCTCGGCTCGCCGACGAAGCGCCACTCCGCGTTGACCTCGGTGGCGAGGACGCGGTCGTAGGCTTCCTTCAGCGTCGTGTACTTGTCCTTCAGGTAGCCGTGGAACTCCGAACCGGTGGAGTTCAGCACCACCAGGCCCGCCAAACCCGCAACAACCCAAGCGTTTTCGCCGTCGTAGTGCACTCGCGCGGTGCGCACCTCCTGGCCGGAGCGAACGAACGAGTGCTGGTCGGTGCTCGCGTCGAGCACGATGCGCTCCCAGACGTATTCCTCGACGCTGACCCGTGCGTGATGGATGGTCGGCTGCGAATCGACGAAATGCCGAGCCAGCAGCACACCGAACGCCTCGGGTGAGGTGATGCCGTGTTCCTTGGCGAACGCGAAGACGGTGTTCTTCTGCGTGTCGGTGGTCAGCACCGCGCCGTTGTCGCCGGTGAGGTGCACGTCATCCATGTCTCCGGAGAGGGCGACGCCGACATTGAGGTCCCGGATCTCGTGCACGCCACCGTTTTTCGTCACGCTGACGACGTGGGTCTCCGCTTTGCCATATCGGTTCGGTCCGAGCTTGATCGACATTGTTCAGCTACCTCGATAGGTGGAGTAGGAATACGGACTGAGCAGCAGCGGCACGTGGTAGTGCGCGGCCGGGTCGGCGACGGTGAAGTCGATGGCGACCGAGGGGTAGAAGGGGCTGATCTCGCCGGTGTCGAAAGTCAGCCGGTGCGTGCCGGATTCGGGTGCGGGCAGGTCTTTGATGCGGCCGTCGTCGTCGGTGAGTCGCTCGGCGAGCACGGTGCCGTCGGCCCGCGACAGCCGCACCCGCAGCCCAGCGGCGGGGCGGCCGGTGACCGCGTTCAACACGTGAGTGGACAGACTCACCTGTCCCCCAGCAGCTTTCGCACGCGCAGGCGGGTGATGTCGGCGAGTTCGCTCTGTACCTTGATGCGTTCGTCGAGCACCGTATTGGCCAGCCGCTTGCGCTGCTCGGTGAGCATCTCCTCGGCGCTGCGACCGGTCGCGCGGATCAGGAAGACGTGGCCGAATCGTTCCTCGTAGGCCAGGTTGCCCGCGGCAAGCTCGGCCCGCACCGCGGCATCGGCGGTCGCGGCACCGGACTGTTCGCCGCGCGACCACGCCGCCTCCCGCTCGGACAGCTCCGCCTTGGCCCGGTCGCCGATGCGCGGATGCGCCGACAGCGCCTCCGCCACGTCCGGCCAACTCAGCTCGCACACCGCGGCAACGGCCGCGGCGGTGGCACTCGCGGCATCGGGGTAGGGCCGGGAGGCCGCCACCTTCTGCGCCCACTGCCTGGACGCGCAGCAGCTCAGCAGTTCCTGCTCGGCCTGGTCCGGAGGCAATGCGTTGAGCCATCCGATGTCGCCTGCCATCTGACCTCCTGTCGGGGTTCGCCAATCTGTTCCGCAAGTACACCCGCAGAGGAACACCGCAGCTAGAAACGAGAAATCTGAACTGTGCGACAGTTCACACCCAACTCTTTGTGCGAATGTCCAAGGGCGTTCACCAGGGGTGCGACTGTTAGCCTTCGCACCGTGCGCCTTCGATCACTGCTGACCATGGCGGACCTGGGGCTCGAGCTCGTCACCGGCGAGGAAGAGCTGGACCGGTTCGTGCGCTGGGTGGTGACCACGGACATGCTCGATCCTGGTCGCTACCTGTCCGGAGGCGAGCTTGTGCTCACCGGCATGCAGTGGCGGCATGATCCCGCCGACAGCGAGGTGTTCGTTCGAGCGCTGGCTCAGGCCGGGGTGGCCGGAATGGCCGCCGGTGACGCCAGGTACGGGGGTGCGCCGCCCGACGTGGTCGAGGCCTGCCGCAAACACCGGATTCCGCTGTTTCGGGTCCCGGAGAATGTCGCGTTTGCCCAGGTCACCGAGCAGATCACCCGCAACCTGTCGACCGGGCGTGCGGCGGATCTGACGGCGATCCTGGACCGGCACCGTCAGCTCGTCTCGGGTGCCGGACTCGGTTCGGTACTCGAGCTCATCGAACGCGACCTCGGCATGCGATGTTGGGTGGTGTCGTCGACCGGACGGGCGGTGGCCGGGCCCGGCACGCCGCCACCGGTCGAGGTGACCACCGCGTTTCTCAGTGCCCGTCGGCTGCCGGTCGCGTTTCTGCACGAGGACAGCCGGTTTTCCCTGTTCGCGGTGGATGAGCATCGGACATCGCGGGCCGCGGACTGGTTCCTCGTCTTCGAGGGCGACTACACCGAATGGCCAGAGGAGCGGCGCGCGCTGGCCGGCGAGCTCGCGGCCGTCGTCTCGCTGGAACGCGCGCGGCAGGACGACCGGCAGAGCGCAGAGGGGCGGCTCGCCCAGGAACTCATCGAGTTGATCGTGTCCGACGCCAAACCGACCGAGATCATCTCACGACTGGAACTCACCGGTCTCGGACCCGCGGAGACCTACATTGCCGTCGCGGCCGCCGCCGATGACACCTTGCGACCCGGTGAGTTACGCGTGCTGCTGCGCGAAATCCTGTTCGGCAGAAGGCCTGCCGCCGGCGTGGTGGACGGCGAGGCTATCGCGCTGATTCCGGCGGGCCCGGACACTCCGGTGATCGACGAAATCAACCGTGCGGTAAACGCTTTGGAGCCCGGGCTGCGCGGAAGTCGACTATCGGTCGGCGTCAGCGGTGTGGTCGACGGCGAGGGCCTGCGCGGCGCCGTCGAAGAAGCCCGCTACGCCCGCCGGATGGCCGCGGGCCGACTACAACCCGCCAGCGTCGTCGGCCACGACGAACTCGCCACCCACATGCTCCTGCTCGCCTCGGTCCCCGACGAAGTCCGCCGCATGTTCCGCCTGCGCCTGCTCGATCCCCTCACCACCTACGACCAGGACAATCGTGCCGACCTGGTGCATACTCTGGAAACCTTCCTCGAGGTCTCCGGCTCCTGGACCAAGTGCGCCGATCTTCTGCACGTCCACGTCAACACCCTGCGCTACCGTATCCAGCGCATCGAAGAACTCACCGCCCGCGACTTGTCCCGCCTCGAAGACCGAGTTGACTTCTTCCTGGCGCTGGCCCTGCGCTGACCTTGGCGAGATGCGGCGGTAGCTGGGCAAATGGCCAGTGATCGAGGCGCGTCGGTTCGCGATCGAGGTATGCGCAATGGCCAAGGAATGGTGGTCCTCCCCTTCGGCACCGGTGCTGGTGCTCGCGGCGGTCGCGCTGGCTGCTTCGAGCTGCGGCGCCGGACCTGACCTGCGTTCTTCGGCGGTGTCCGCTACGCCTACATCCCAGGTGGCGAGAGGGTCGGTCAACGCCTCCGGTGTGACGGTCAGCGGGAAAGTCGGCTCGATCGGTGTCACCGCCACTGCGCCGACCGATGTCGCCGATGTCGGTACGCACCTGGTGATGTCGGCGGCGCCGCCTCCTTCCGCAAAGGCGTCCGACGTCGAGGTCGGTGCGGCGCCACCGGTCGAGTTCGGGCTCGGTAACGGCGCGCAGCCGGGCAAACCCGCTCACCCTGAAGTTCGATCTGTCGGACAGCCCAGACCTATACAGCAAATTCACCGATTCGGTCCGTCCGGTGATCGCGGTCGAGCAGGGTGGCGACAGGTCGAAACCCGATCTGCTGCTGCCGAATTGGGACACGGCGTCGAAGGCGCTGACCACCACCACCGATCATCTCAGCAGCTTCCAGGTCAACCTCGTCGACGTGGGGGCCGCCCTCGATCGGGCCGCCAGACAAGCCTGGCAGACGGTGGCAGGCAGTCTCGATTCGCCGTGTAAAGACAAGAGCGACATCACCGTCGGCACGAACAAACTCACCTTGGTTCCCAGCAAGCCGGGCGTGGTCGCCGCGTGCCTGCGCGACACCGGCGCCGGCATAGCCGTCGACTTCACCTCGAACTCCGCCCAGTACTACCGGGTTGCCGCCACTCCGGCCGGGAAGTTCACCAATATCCAGCCCCTGTCGGGCGCCGATCAGCTCGCGGTTGCCCTGCACGATTCCTTCGATCACCAATCCCGGCTTGCTGACTCCGAAAGGCAGAGGCACGCTGCTCTTTCCGCCTGGAACAGCGTCGGCACAGGTACACCTCGACGTCGATCCCGCCGCGCTGCAACTGGAAACGATCCTTACCGGCCTCGACATGCTCGGCGCCGACGGCGACGCGCTGGTCGCGGCGTTTCAGACCAGCAAGGCGGGCTACGACTGCCTTGTCACGCTGTATCAAAGCTGGACCACCCCGAACAAGCCTGACACCGCCGAATTCACCAACGCGCTCGGCGATTTGGCCCAATGCGGGCTCACCAGCGCCGAGGCTGCCGTCGGCAACCAAGACGCGCACCGGGTGCTGCACCGAATGAGTGTGGCCGTCTCGCTCTTCACGACCCTGCCCAACCAGCTGCTTGCCAGATGGACATCCCTGGTTACGCCTGCGGCGCGAACTGGTCTGAGGCCAAGCGCAATTCGACTCTCGTCTACGTGGCTGCCGCCGTCACCTACGGATCGTGTGCGAACAACACCTGGGTACTGACGATGGCGCTTTCGAACACTCAGGTATCCGCCGAACCGACCTGGATGATCTTGCCAAGGCCGAGGCGCGGCATCAGGTCCTGATGCAGGATGCGGAGCAGGTCGGTCAGGTTGGCCTGCTGCTCGGCGGTCAGACTGGAGAGCAGGTCGAGCTCGCGGCCGAGCACCTGGTCGACCAATCGTTCAACCACCGCGTGCCCGGCTGGAGTGAGCGCGACGACCACGCCACGCGAACCGTCGTCGAGGGTCGTCCTGGTGACCAGGCCCTCAGCTTCCGCGCGGGCGACCCGCTGGGATATCGCTCCCGCGGTAAGCATGGTGCGTTCTTTGAGTTCGCGGGTGGTCAACCGGTATGGCGGACCGCTGCGGCGCAGCACGCTGAGCAGATCGAGGGTGGCCGCGTCGGCACCCTCGGCGGCGAGCACCCGGCGCCGATCGTCGCCAAAGGCCTTGGCCAGATGCCATATCCGCGTCACGACGCCGATGCCATCGACCGGGGTGCCCGGCCGTTCGCGGAGCCACGCCAGCGCGATAGCGTCGACCGGATCGTTGTCGTCCATCCCACTCCTAGGTTGCGTTTAGACCTAAACGAAGTCTATGTTTAGGTCTAAATGTACTCGATGAGGGAGACCGACATGGGACGCAACATCGTAGTGACCGGCGGAGCCACCGGAATCGGCCGGGCGATCGCGCGCATTTTCGCGGCCGAGGGCGATTCGGTGGTGATCACCGGCCGTCGGGCCGAGCCGCTACACGCGACAGCCGCGGAGCTCGGCGTCACGGCACGAGTCTGTGACGCCACCGATCCGGCGCAAATCGAAGCACTCCTCGACCAACTCCCCCGCGAGATCGACGTGCTGGTCAACAACGCCGGCGGTAACACCGACTTCGACTCGGCGGCGCCGACCGACCTGAAAGGCCTGGCCGACGCCTGGCGGGCCAACTTGGACGCCAATTTGATCAGCGCGGTATTGATGACCACGGCAGTGCGCGACCGACTGGCCACCGCCGGCGCGGTGGTGAACATCGGCTCGATCGCCGCAGATAAGGGCGCGGGCGCCTACGGCGCGGCCAAGGCCGGGCTCGCCTCCTGGAACACGCAACTGTCCGCAGAACTCGGACCGCGCGGCATCACCGCGAATGTCGTTGCCCCCGGCTACATCTCCGACACGGAGTTCTTCCGCGACAAGTTGACCGACCAGCGCCGCGAATCGCTCATCGCGGCGACCCACACCCGCCGCCCCGGTGTACCCGAAGATATCGCCGCCGCCGTGCACTACCTCGCCTCCCCGGCGGCTCGGCAGGTCACCGGTCAGGTGCTGGCGGTCAATGGCGGAGAACGCACCACTCGGTAACCGGATCCGCCACCGATAACCCGCCGCGGCACGCGGTGCAAGGCGGGCAATAGGGGCGATCCGGGCAAGTCGGGAGCCAGGGGCTAGCATGGGCGAGCTGGTAACGGTGGATTTGCCGATCCCAAGGTGGTTCGATGACAAAAGCTGTTCCACGGCCGGTGGCACTGGGCGATGACGCTGCCCGGACCCTCGCCAATGCAACGAAGACCGTTCCGCAGATGGAGTCGATCACCCCACGGTGGTTGGTTCATCTGTTGAACTGGGTGCCCGTCGAGGCCGGTATCTACCGGCGAAACCGGGTCACGCACGAACAAACCGTCGATATTCAGTGCGACAACTTCGACGAGTCTCCGCTGCCGGAGACATTTATCGACTACGAGCCAGACCCGCGCGAGTACCGGCTCAAGGCCGTGCACACCATTCTCGACGTGCACACCCGCGTCTCGGATCTGTATTCGAGCCCGCACGATCAGATTGCTCAACAGTTGCGGTTGACCATCGAGGCAATCAAGGAGCACCAAGAGGGCGAGCTGATCAACAGCCCGGACTACGGTCTCATCGCGAATGCCGCGAAGAAGCAACGGCTCTCGACGATCGCCGGCCCACCGACGCCGGACGACCTCGACAATCTGATCACCAAGGTCTGGAAAGAGCCGGGCTTCTTCCTCACCCACCCGCAGGGCATCGCGGCGTTCGGCAGGGAATGCACCCGGCGCGGTGTGCCGCCGCCGACCGTGAGCATGTTCGGGTCGCAGTTCCTGACCTGGCGTGGGATTCCCATTATTCCGTCGGACAAGGTTCCGGTGGAACGCGGGAAGACCAAGTTCGTGCTGATCCGCACCGGCGAAGCCCGTCAGGGCGTGGTCGGGCTGTATCAGCCGGGTCTGGCCGGCGAACAGGGACCGGGCCTCTCGGTGAAGTTCATGGGTATTGATCGCAGCGCGATCGCGTCATATCTGGTGTCGCTGTACTGCTCGCTGGCGATTCTGACCGACGATGCGGTGGCAGTGCTCGACGGAGCCGAGGTGGGCAAGTTCCATGACTACGCACCGACCTACCGGAGCTGACATCGCACGCCCAGGCGACGACGGCGGTGCCGAGTGGCCGCTGCCGGACGAGGCGACGCTCAATCGCCTTGCCGGAGCGTTCTTCTCGGCGCTGCCGTCGGGGTCGGCGGGTCCGCCCGCCGCACCGGTAGGCCTGAGCGTGGCGCAGCCGGATATGCCGACGTCGCCGCCGAATGTGCCGGTGCCGTCACCGGTGCCTGCGGCGACGGCGGCTGGTGCGCCGGGGTTTGCCGGTGCGACACATCCTGGTGGACGTACGCCGGATGCGGCATCATCAGGCGCACAGGGCGTTTCGGGTGTCACCCTTCCGGGCGGCAGTACGCCGACACCGTCGGTCCCTGGCGTCAATGGCACCGTACCTTCCGATGGCAGTACGACCTCATCTCCGGCACCATCCGGCACGCAGGGTTTTTCGGGTACTACGCCACCAGGCGGCAGCACTCCGGCGCCATCGGTGCCCGGCTGGGGACGCGACGTGCCGATGGCCGATGCGGCGGGCCCACCTGCACACCAGCCGGTGGGCACCGCTGGCATCCACAACGACCCGTTCCTCACAACGCTGCCGTCGCTGCGCGGAGTGCTTTCTCCGCAACGTTTTCCGGATGCCGCACCGCAGCAGTCGTCTGCGTCGCCGAGCTTCTACTTCCTGGATTCGCCCGGCAATGCCGCGTCGACCGGCCCCGCCGCGTCGTACCGCGTCCCCGACGCACACCCGCCCTTCGACGTGCACGCGGTGCGCAACGACTTCCCGATCCTGCGCGAACGCGTGAACGGCCACCCACTGGTCTGGTTCGACAACGCCGCGACGACCCAGAAACCACGTCCGGTGATCGACCGCATCGCCCATTTCTACGAGCACGAGAACTCCAATATCCACCGCGCCGCACACGAATTAGCGGCGCGCTCCACCGACGCCTACGAGCAGGCCCGCGACATCGTGGCCAGGTTCATCGGCGCGTCGTCGGCGGAGAAGATCATCTTCGTCCGCGGCGCCACCGAGGGCATCAACCTGATCGCACAAACGTGGGGCCGCAAGAACATTCGCGAGGGCGACGAGATCATTATCTCGCACCTCGAGCACCACGCGAACATCGTCCCCTGGCAGATGCTTGCCGCCGAGACCGGCGCGCAGTTGAAGGTCATTCCGGTGGACGACAGCGGCGAACTGATGCTGGGCGAATACACCAAGCTGCTCTCCGATCGAACGAAACTTGTTTCGGTGGCGCATGTTTCGAACGCCCTCGGCACCATCACGCCGGTGCGCGAGATCGTTGCCGAGGCGCAGCGGGCCGGGGCGGTCACCCTCGTCGACGGCGCGCAATCCGTCCCGCACACCACCATCGATGTGCGCTCGATCGGCGCCGACTTCTTCGTGTTCTCCGGCCACAAGCTGTTCGGGCCCACCGGAATCGGCGTCGTCTACGGGAAATCCGAGATACTGCAAGACGTTCCGCCCTGGCAGGGCGGCGGCAACATGATCAGCGATGTCACCCTGGAGCGTTCGTTGTTCCAGCCGCCACCCGGGCGTTTCGAGGCGGGCACCGGCAATATCGCCGACGCGGTCGGCCTCGGCGCCGCCATCGAATACGTCCAGCGCATCGGCATGGACGCTATCGCGCGCTACGAGCACGAACTGCTCGAGTACGCGACACCTCGGGTCGCCGCGGTACGCGGTATCCGACTGGTGGGCACCGCCGCCGACAAGGCGAGTGTGCTGTCCTTCGTCATGGCCGGCTACGAACCGATCGAGGTCGGAAAGGCGTTGAACGAGAAGGGCATCGCGGTTCGCGCCGGGCATCATTGTGCCCAGCCGATTCTGCGTCGCCTCGGCTTGGAGGCGACGGTGCGTCCGTCGTTCGCCTTCTACAACACCTGCGCGGAGATCGATCGGATGGTCGCCGTCCTCGAACAACTCGCCGCTAGTTCGCCGCGGTGAACGCGGCGTCCGGCAGAACCTGATCGAGCGGTCGCATCAGTACGACTTCGCCTGACCCGACCACCGTGGGTTCAACGTCCCGGATAAGCGTGCAGGGAAGGAGATCTGCTTTGGGTTGCCATCGGAGGTGTAGCGCTGCTCCGGGTTTGCCGCGAGCCGGTCGAGCCAGTAGGTGGAGTCGAAGTCGACCGCCGTTCTGCCCGAACGGATTCGGGGAACAGCCGTGGGATCGAGTTCGCCGTATTGCGAAGGCGCCGGCTCGGCACCGACCAGCAGCACCGACTCGAACGCGTAATTCGTGCCGTCCCAACTGCCTGCGGTGGCCAGGCTGCGGTCGGCCGGGGCAATGCCGAGCGGCAACGCCATCGTCCGCACCTGGCCCGGCGCCGCCGACACGATGGCGCGGACGTTGTCCGCCAGCTCGCGTTGGACGCCGGTGCTGTCCAACTGCGCGAGGTTCGCGTGGCTCGCGGTGTGCGCGCCGATCTCGTATCCGTGTGCGGCCAGCCACGATAGGGCTCGCGGATTGTCGCCGAACGGCTGGTTGTTGACGTAGAAGGTCGCGGTGGGCGCGAACTCCGGATGCTCGATCCGGAACTGTTCGAGGATGCCGACGGCGGTGTCGGGCGCGACCTTGCCGTCATCGGTGACCGTGAGCTGACTGAGGGTCGAGTCGTCGAAGGTGAGCACCACCGGATGGGTGCCCGCCGGCAGGTCGAAGGCGCCGGAGATGTAGGCCGACGTCGTCACCGGACGGTAGTTCTCGGCGAGGAGTCGATCGAGTTCGGCGCGGAATTTCGCTGGCGTCTGGTCGTATTCGCTGTCCGGCGCAGACGCCAGCTGGTGGTACATGAGGACAGGCACGACGCCGAGTTCGTTGGCACCGATCGCCCCCGGATCGGGCGCGGGGCTACTCGACGGTGGCGCGGTCGCCATCGCCCGCAGGGTGGCCGGGTCATGGTCTGCGGCGCAGGACGCGGCGGCCGTGCACACCAGCACCGACAGGACAACTCGAACACCGATAGTCGCGTTCTTCGCCACGCGCAAACAGTACGCGATTGCGACCATTTCGTAGCGTAAGGAACTCGGGCAAAGTAGCGACGGGCGCGGGCCGAACCCGCGATAGTTGAGCGATATTCAGACGAAAGTTGGTGTGCGCGTTGCTAGAAAGACTAGGCGTTACAGGACACCGGCGGTTGACGGCAGTCCTGGTTATCTCAGTCTTATCAATTCTTGTCGCTTCTGTGACCCTGAGCTGGGTGCGCACCGAACCCCGTGGATTGACCGTCACCGGTCTCCCGAACAGTCTGGTCGGTGCGACGACCTTGTCCGCCATGACTTTGCGCGTAGACGCGGGTGCATACGACCCCGGCGCCGTGCGGCTCGAACTCGACGGCCAGCCGGTCACCGGCACGGTCGACGGCAGCACCATCGCCTATCGGCCGGGGCCGCTGTCCGATGGCGAGCACAAGTTCACCGCCGAGATCCCGCCTAGCTTTCTCGGCTTCCTGCGCACCGGCCCGGGCGTGTCGAAGACCTTCACCGTGGACAACGAGGCACCGGCCCTGGAGCTGACGCAGCCCACTGGCGTGACTTCTTACCGCCAACCGGTTACCTTGCGCGGCAAGGCGAAAGACGCCGCGCGCGTGTCGATCGGCACACAGTCGGTGACACCAGCCGACGACGGATCGTTCGAGATCACGATGCCGCGCGCGCAAACCGGCGCGCAGGTGATCGCCGTGGACGGGGCGGGCAACGAGGCCGCACAGCCGATCACGGCAGCCATCGAGCAGCCGCGGATCAAGGCGGTGCACGTGACCGCCTACGGATGGGCCGACGACGAACTCCGCGAGGACGTGCTGAACATGGCGCGCGATGGGCGCATCAATACGGTGCAGCTCGATATCAAGGACGAGGACGGCATGGTCGGCTACGACTCCCAGGTGCCGCTTGCCCGCGAATCGGGTGCCGTCACGCCGATCTACGACCCGCCTGCGGCATTGCGGCAGTTGCACGACATGGGCATTCGGGTGGTCGGCCGGATCGTCGCGTTCCGGGACAAGACGATGGCTGAATGGGCTTGGCAGACAGGCCATCAGGACTGGGTCATCCAAACACCTTCTGGTCAACCGTATTCCAGCAGGTACGGCCCGATCGCCTTCACCAATTTCGCGAGCCCCGAAATACGCAGATACAATATCGATCTCGCGGTCGAGGCGGCCAAAATCGGCTTCGACGGTGTCATGTACGACTACATCCGGCGCCCGGACGGCGCGCTGTCGCAGATGCAGTTCCCCGGCTCGACGACCTCGCCGACCGTGTCGATCGCCGAATTCCTGCATGAGAGCCGCGATCCCGTCCGCGACGCGGGCGCCGAGCAGAGTGCCGCGGTATTCGGCGTGGCCGCCACCCGCCCCGAAGAGATCGCCCAGGACATTCCATTGATGGCCAAGTACGTCGATTACCTCGCGCCGATGCTGTATCCCTCGCATTGGAACGCCGGCGAATACGGTGTCGCCAACCCGAATTCGCAGCCCTATGACATTATTTTCCGCTCCTTGCACGACTTCCGCGCCCAGACGCAGGGCACCGCCGCCAAGGTCGTCCCCTGGTTGCAGGACTTCAGCCTCGGCGTCAACTACGGCCCCGGTGAGGTCAGGGCCCAGATCGACGCCGCGAACGATGCCGGCGTGAACGGATTCTTCCTGTGGAGCCCCACGGTGCGTTACCACCTCGCTGGGCCCGCTGACTGATCCGAGCGGCGGCACCGCGCGATCGCTGGCTGTCTACCCGGACCGACAGCGGGCGATCGCGCACAAGCATCACGCCTGCGACACACGACGCGGTTACGCTGATGTAGTGAACGTTGAAGTGACGCGCCTGCCGGGCATCGGTGTGCGCAAGGACTTTCCGATCAAAGGCGTTCGCCGCCGGATCGGCGTCATCGATCACAAGGACGGCACGACCTATCTGATCGTCAGCAAGTCCGACAATCCCGAAGCCACCGAACAGATTCCGCTCTCGGCGTCGGAGGCGGCCGCATTGGCCAACCTGCTCGGCGCACCCCAGCTGGTCGCACAGCTGCGTGCCGAGCATCGCGAGTACGACGGCGTCAATACCCGGCAGTTCGCCATCCTCGGCGGCTCCCCGTACGACGGCCGCCCGCTCGGCGAGACCGAGATGCGCACCCGGACAAGGGCTTCCATCGTCGCGATCATGCGAGGCGGGTCGGTGATCCCGTCACCCGCCCCGGACTTCACCTTCGCCGCGGGCGATCTGCTGGTGATCGTCGGAACGACCGATGGGCTCGACGCCGCCGCAGGCATCCTCACCGACGGCTGAGGCTGTCCTGGTCAGCCGCCGAGAAGATCGAACACCTCTTCGGCTCGGTCACGGGTGCGGTACATGTCCCAGGCCCTGCTCGCCGAACGCATCCCGCACGCACGGATGCGGCTGATCCCCGGCGCCAGGCACGCCTACTTCGACGAATTCCGCGCCGTCGCGGGCCCGCTCGTGCTGGACTTCCTCGACGAAGCACACCTATAACCCATGGCTCCCCTATGCCTGCACCGGCCGAATTAGTGGCAATTTCGCCGAAAGCCTTGACTCAGGCACATTCCCGGAGTTAATATTCCTACAGAGGAAACATTCGAAGTGGTTATCACATGAGCCTAAATATCGAATGCCTATTGTGCTGCGCCAAATCTGCGAGTAACTTGGGACGTTGCGCTGGCTGCCTCCTGTCCGACCACACCAACCCACTTATGTGTATCACCGTCAATTGACGTGGTGATCGCTTCTTGCGGTGTGCGAGTCGGTTCAGGTAGGTGACCACCCGCAATTCATCAGCAGTGTGAGGTCGCGGAAGGACGCACCGTGTCAGTCTCGTCCCAAAAAGTCACCACTACAGCCCAGGTAATCGCCGCAATCCCCGGCGCCCCGAAACGGGTGTCGTTCGCCAGAATTCGTGAACCCTTGGACGTGCCGGGCTTGCTCGACGTCCAAACCGACTCCTTCGAATGGCTGATCGGCGCGCCGGAATGGCGGGCGCGTGCCGCCGCGCGTGGCGAGAACAGCACCGCGGGCGGCCTCGAAGAGGTGCTCGCCGAGCTCTCCCCGATCGAAGACTTCGCGGGCACCATGTCGCTGTCGCTGTCCGACCCTCGGTTCGAAGAGGTCAAGGCCTCCATCGACGAGTGCAAAGACAAGGACATGACCTACGCGGCACCGTTGTTCGTCACCGCGGAGTTCATCAACAACAACACCGGTGAGATCAAGAGCCAGACGGTCTTCATGGGAGATTTCCCGATGATGACCGACAAGGGGTCCTTCATCGTCAACGGCACCGAACGCGTCGTCGTCGCCCAGTTGGTTCGTTCGCCGGGTGTCTACTTCGACCACTCCGTCGACAAAACCACTGAGAAGGACCTGCACAGTGCGCGGGTTATCCCCGCCCGTGGTGCGTGGCTGGAGTTCGACATCGATAAGCGCGACTCCGTTGGTGTCCGCATCGACCGCAAGCGTCGCCAGCCGGTTACCGTGCTGCTCAAGGCCTTCGGCTGGACCGCCGAACAGATCGTCGAGCGTTTCGGGTTCTCCGAGATCATGATGTCGACGTTGGAAAAGGACCACACGGCGGGCACCGACGAGGCGCTGCTGGACATCTACCGCAAGCTGCGTCCGGGCGAGCCGCCGACCAAGGAGTCCGCGCAGACCCTGTTGGAGAACTTGTTCTTCAAGGAGAAGCGCTACGACCTGGCGCGCGTCGGCCGCTACAAGATCAACAAGAAACTGGGTCTCGATATCGACTCGGCCACGTTGACCGAGGCAGACCTCGTCGCGATCATCGAGTACCTGGCGCGTCTGCGCGCCGGCGACAAGACCATGACCGCCGAGGGCGGCGTCGAGGTGCCGATCGGGGTCGACGACATCGACCACTTCGGCAACCGTCGCGTGCGCACGGTAGGCGAGCTGATCCAGAACCAGCTCCGCATCGGCTTGTCGCGCATGGAGCGGGTGGTTCGCGAGCGGATGACGACGCAGGACATCGAGGCGATCACGCCGCAGACCCTGATCAATATCCGCCCGGTCAGCGCGTCGATCAAAGAGTTCTTCGGTACGTCGCAGCTGTCGCAGTTCATGATGCAGGACAACCCGCTGGCGGGTCTCACCCACAAGCGCAGGCTGTCGGCGCTCGGACCGGGCGGCCTGTCCAGGGAGCGGGCCAGCATCGAAGTTCGCGATATCCACTTCAGCCACTACGGGCGGATGTGTCCGATCGAAACGCCGGAAGGCCCGAGTATCGGTCTCATCGGCTATCTTTCGGTGTTCGCCCGGGTCAATCCGTTCGGCTTCATCGAGACGCCGTACCGCACAGTCGTCGACGGTCAGGTGACCGATGAGGTGGTTTATCTGACCGCCGATGAAGAGGAACGGTATATCCGCGCCCAGGCCAACTCGCCGGTCGACGCCGAGGGACGACTGGTGGAGCACAAGGTCCTCGCGCGGCGCTTCGGCGACGAGGTGGAGTTCGTCGCGCCGGTCGAGGTCGACTACATGGATGTGTCACCGCGCCAGATGGTGTCGGTCGCGACGGCCATGATCCCGTTCCTCGAGCACGACGACGCCAACCGCGCCCTGATGGGTGCGAACATGCAGCGTCA